>CAYNMV010000001.1:0-1775 GCA_964398315.1 uncultured Tepidisphaeraceae bacterium
GCCCTGCGGCCGGGCGGTGGCGGCAAAAATGCCCGCGTCAGCAAGGCCACCGCCGCTCGCATCCGCAAAATTGCGGCTGAATTGGGGTATCGCCCCAATGTGCTGGCCGCCGGGTTGCGTGGTGCATCGACCTCATCGGTCGCCGCCGTCTGGCAATTTGTCGATCTTTGGTACCACGATGCACGTATTGTGAATCAGTTGCTGGCCCGCTTCCAGGCTGATGGCATCGCAACGTACCAGGCGGAACATCCGGCCCAGCCCGAGCGGTTGATCGCGGTGCTGGAGAATCTGCTGGAGCGCCGGCCAGATGCCCTGATTATCCAGTGGCGGCCCGATCTGATGGATCACGAAGGCGTGCGCCAGATGCTCCAGCAGTTCAAGGCGACGCTGGCGGTGGTTCCCTGGCCGGTCCAGGGAATGGACATCGATCAGGTGGTGCTGGACCGCACCAGCGCCATGCGGCAGGTGGTGCGTCACTTTGCCCACAGTGGCCGGCGGCGGCTGTGCGTCATGCTGCACATGCAGGATGTGACCGATCGCCAGAAGTACGAGGTGATTCTCGATGAGTGCCGCCGGACGGGCCTGGAAATCCATGACCGCCTGCTGCTGGACCTCAACGAGTGCATCTCGCCCCCGGAAGACCAGGCCGGCAGCTTCCTGGCGGCCCTTCAGTCGCACTTTTCCGGCGCGATCGATGTCGATGCCATCCTCTGCGCCAATGACGTGGCAGAGATGGTGGTTGCCAAGTTCCTGCGCGAGCAGGGCGTGCGCATCGGACAGGATGTGGCGCTGGTCGGGTTGAATGATCCGCCCGCCCTGGCGCTGTGGGATCCGCCGCTGGCCGCCATTGACCGCAATCACGCGGAGTTGCAGCGGGTGATCTATGACCTGATGAGCCGGCGGCTGGCGCAGCCTCAGATGCCGCCGGAGGTGCGCACCGTGCAGATGCGCATGGTGTGGCGAGAGTCGGCCGGGGGCGTTCCACCGGCCGTGCAATCCGAGAGCCCCGATTGAATGAGGTATCCGATGCGCGCCCAGAACCAAGGCAATCGACACAAGCGGCCGGCGGGCTTCACGCTGGTGGAACTGCTGGTCGTCATTGGGATCATTGCCCTGCTGATCAGCATTCTGCTGCCGGCCCTGAACAAGGCGCGGCAGTCGGCCTACCAGACCGCCTGCCTGAGCAACCTGCGATCGCTGGGGCAGTCGATGCTGATGTACAGCAACGACCACGGCGGCGTCTCGCCGCAGATTCAGATCGGCGCTGATCCGACCTGGATGTTCCAGCTCTGGCCCTACGTCTCGCAAAGCCCGGTTCCCGTCTACAAGAGTTACAAGCCCGGGGATAACTGGAACAAGACCGTCTTCAACTGTCCCTCCGGCAGCAGCAGCCGCTTCCGCCAGCAGGACGACCTGGGCTATATCTACTCTTTCAACGATTGGTTGCGCTCAGCGCGGGACGGCAAGACAATCCACGAGCGCGCCGGCCACAGCGCCCACCTGTCCCGTGTGAAACGGCCTGCGGAGGTTTTCCTCCTGGTGGAACAGGCCGAAACCTGGATGCCCGGATACTGGTACTGGTCATACAAGACGGTCAACCCGATCGGCCACTCGGCGACGGAGCTGACCGCCCACCACTCCGGCCAGACCAACGCCCTGTTCGTGGATGGCCATGCCGAGGCGATGGCCGATGGTGACTGGCCGAGAACCTCAACCGGGGCGTACGTCTATGAGGAAAACCATCCCCGCTGGCGCGGCTGGTAAGCTGACGAAGC
>CAYNMV010000001.1:1875-95404 GCA_964398315.1 uncultured Tepidisphaeraceae bacterium
CGTACGTCTATGAGGAAAACCATCCCCGCTGGCGCGGCTGGTAAGCTGACGAAGCAGGTACGCTGACGAAGCGGGTACGCTGATCGCGCTGCGGCAGGGGGGACTCCGATTGCCATCATGAACTTTACACACAAGACGTTGTTTGCCCTCTGCGCTGTGTTGCTGCTGGGCGTCCATGGCCTGGCTGCTGACACCAGCGGCAACCTGCTGAAGAACACCGATTTCACCGAGAAGAATGCCGATGGCTCACCGGCCGGCTGGCGCGGCAGCGGTGATCCGGTGGAGGTCATCGCCGCGGAGTTGCCTGGGCAGAAGACCAGCGGGGTTTCCATCCGCATCACCACCCAGGCGGGGGGGCTCGGCGAGTTCCTCCAGCGCATCCCGGCGAGGGGAAGCTGGAACTATCGTGTCAGCGGCTTCCTGCGCAGCGACAAGCCCGGTATCGGCCTGCTTCAGGTCAAGCTGTACCAGGAGGGTCGCGAGGTCAAGCGCTTCGACATCGGCCGGAAAAGTGCGCCCGAGTGGGCGCAAGCCAGCAGTGAGTTTGTCACACCGCGTGGTGTGGATGCCATCGAGGTGCTGTGCCGCTATGACCGCGGGGCGGCCAGCCAGGGTCAGATCGTGCAGTTCGCCGCGCTGGCTGTCGAATCGCTGGGTGAGAAAGTCTACATCCCGCCACGGCCGACCGAACTTGGCGCGGTGGCGACGTTCGAGTCGATCGGCCTGACCTTGCGGTATGAGGGGGATGCCAGTGATGCCGTCCGCGCGGCGGTGCGCTATCGCCGCAAGGGTGAGACCACATGGCAGCCCGGACTGGACCTGGTCCACCGCCCGACCGAGAGCCTGTTTCGCGGCAGCATCCTGAACGCCACGCCGGATACCGAATACGAGATTGAGTGCACCCTGCATGATTCGGGTTACGCAAACCACTCTCCGGTCGCACTGAACACGGCCGTCCGCACCTGGTCTGATACGGTGCCGATTGCGTGCACCGTGCGCCTGCCGGCCGGTGTGTCGAACCAGCCGCTGGTGATCCAGGACAAGGGCACAGCCGATGGGTGGATCCTCTACACATCGGCCGAAGAAGGCAGCACCATCGACGCCGAATCAGCCGCGGAGGCGGCGGTGTCGATCAACGGGGCCGCGTACGTCATCTTCGACAATGTGATCGTGCGCGGCGGCTCGGTCCGCGGCATCGGCATCGAAAACTCGAACCACATTCGCATCCGCCGCTGCGATATCGCCGGCTGGGGCGAGGTGGGGACGCGCCAGGAGGGGGTTGCCAACGGCCGCTGGGCCAATGCCCAGGGGAAGCCGATCGACTGGCAGGCAGGTGTGCATGTGGGCAGCGGCAGTTCGCAGGTGGTGGTTGAAGGGAACTTCATCCACGCCCCCCGCGGCACGACCAACTCCTGGGCCCATGGCCATCCCACCGGCAAGCAGGGCGTCATCCTCGCCATGACCAACGGCAATAACGTTGTCCGTGATAACGACCTGATCGGCAGCGAAGCGCACTGGTGGAACGATGGGATCGAATCGCTGTTCAATGAGCGGGTGCAGGGTGGCCCGCACCGCGACACCGACATCTCGGGCAACGTGATCGCCTTCGCCAATGATGATGGCACCGAGCTTGATGGTGGCCAGATCAACGTGCGCTTCTTCAACAACTGGGTGCAGTGGACCTTTTGCGGCGTGAGCTGTGCGCCGAACATGGCCGGGCCGAGCTATGTCTTCCGCAACCTGTTCGTGCTGACCGGCGATCAGCGCGGGCTGACCAACTTCGGCTTCAAGATGCCCGGTGATCGCCATCCCAACCCCGGCCGCTCGTTCCTGCTGCACAATACCATCATCAGTAACAACTATGGCCTGAGCACGGGGCACATGGGTGCGGGGGCATCGCCGATCACCGCGCGCAACAATGTTTACCTGTCGGGGGAGATCAACCTGGTTGGCCGAATCGCCGGCAACTACGACCTGGACTATGACCTGATCCAGCCCGGCACCCTCTCGCCCCCGGATGCATCGGGGCAGGAGGCGAACGCCATCATCGGTACACCCACGTTTGAGGCGGCCGCCGCCGGGGATTATCGCCTGGCCGCGGGCAGCAGGGGGATCGATGCCGCCGTTCCGCTGGCAAGCGTGAACGACACGTTTGCCGGCGACAAGCCGGACATGGGGGCGTTTGAGCAGGGGGCGCCAGCCCTGTTCCCCCGCCGCCAGAGCGGCCTGTCGGCCCTGCCGCTGATGAACATGCTCACAGCACGCGCTGGCGGCGAAAGCAGTCAGGCAAGGATCGAACTGATTGTTCCCGCCGAGACCGGAACACGCTGGACGGCCTATCCCAACGCAGACTGGCTGCGTTGTGAGCCGGCCACCGGCGTTGCGGGGGATGGGCCGCAGGTGATCACCCTCACGGCTGCTGCCGGCGATCTGTCGCCGCGCGATTACCGTGGTGCCATCACCTTCCGCACCGACCGCGGTTACTGCCGCACTGTGCTGGTGGGCCTGCGGGTGCATCATCCCCAGCCGTTTGCCGTGGAGATTGAGGCGGAGACAGGGGAATTGGCCGGCGGCTTTGTGAAGGTTCAGGATGCCAGTGCTTCGGGCGGGGCCTATCTGCAAACCCCGGCGGATTTCAACCGCGCCACGGACAGGGGTCGGGTCAGCTTTGCCTTTGAGGTGCCGGCCGATGGCACCTATTACGTGCAGTGCCGTATCCGCGTCCCCGGGCCGCTGTCCATGAACCACGATTCGCTGTTTGTTGCCATGGATGACGGGGAGCCGCTCGCCTGGCACCTCCAGCACCTCGGCTCGCCGCTGTTCCATTGGCTGAATGTCCAGGACATCAAGTCGGAACAGCCGGCGGTGGCGTATCACCTGACCAGGGGCCGCCACATCCTGCACGTGCACCCGCGCGAAACACTGGCCAGCGTCGATGCCGTCCGTATCAGCAACGAACCGTTTATGCGTGCTGAGTAGTCCCGGGCACGGGATGAGGCCGGCAGGGGGCTGGCCGTGGGCGGGCCGGTCAGTCGTGAGCGGGTCAGGCTGAGCTCGCCATGATGCATGGCGGCACCGGGCGTTTGGCGATCTCAGCAGGCCCAGGCTCCATTTCCAATGGCGGGGGCGATGCCGCTTCGTGCGTAGGCAATAGAGGGTCATGGCAATATTTTGATATGAAGAATTGCCTCGCTGCAGGGCCGGGCAGAGAGGCATTTTTTTGCCGTTGCGGCATTTGGTTTATCCCGATTAAACCTATTCCGAATGGGGGTGAAGGGTTAAGCTGCTTGACTGCCTCGCCGGGAGAACACGAGCCATAATGACTGATCCAAATGAGCCGACCTGTCAATCCGAGGCCGACCGTCTGGCCCAGACGGTCGATCCGCGCGTGCTGGCCCAGGCGCGGCTGGCGGCGATCGTGGAGTGCTCGGATGATGCCATCGTGAGCAAGAGTCTCGAGGGAATCATCACCTCGTGGAACAAGGGGGCGGAGCGCATTTTCGGGTGGGTAGCCGACGAGGTGATCGGCCAGCCGATCACCATCCTCATCCCACCCGATCGACTGGATGAAGAACCGGTCATTCTTGGCCGCATTCGGGCCGGCGAGCGGGTGGATCATTTCGAAACCGTGCGGCAGACCAAGGACGGTCGACTGATCGATGTGTCGGTGACGATTTCGCCCGTCTGCGATGAGCGGGGCGGCATCATCGGCGTATCGAAGATCGCCCGTGATATCACTCACCAGAAGCGATACCAGGAAGAGCTGGCCGCAGCGAAGGCGGCGGCGGAGGAAGCGCGGGAAATCGCTGAGGCTGCCAGCCGGGCCAAGGACCACTTCCTGAGCGTGCTGTCGCACGAGCTGCGCACGCCGCTTACGCCGGTGCTGGGGGCCATCACCCTGATCGAGCACGATCCAAGTGTGCCGCCGCACGTCATTGAGCAGATCGATATGATCCGCCGCAATGTCGAGGCCGAGGCGCGCCTGGTCGATGACCTGCTTGACCTGACACGCATCGCCCACGGCAAGATTCGCCTTCATTTTGAGGTGGTTGACGCCCACGCCGCCCTGCGCGACGCGGCGGCAACCCTGCAGGGACAGATCGACGGCAAATCACTGTCACTGACGCTGTCGCTCTGGGCCAAGCAGCATCACATCTGGGTTGATCCCGACCGCTTCCAGCAGATCGTGCTGAACGTGCTGGCCAACGCCGTTAAGTTCACGCCGGAAAATGGCTCCATCACGATTCGTACAAATGATCGACCGGATGCGATCGAGATTGAGGTGATCGACACCGGCATCGGCATCGAGCCGGAGGTGATCCCGCGGCTGTTTGATGCCTTCGAGCAGGGCGATCGTGGCATAACGCGGGCCTACGGCGGCCTGGGGCTGGGGCTGTCGATCGTCAAGTCGCTGGTGGACCTGCACCAGGGGAAAGTGACCGTAAACAGCGCAGGGTCAGGGCGCGGCTCCACGCTCACACTGCAACTGCCGACCGTCAGCGCCACCGCCGCGCCGCCGCCGGCATCGCCGATGACCAGCCGCACTGGCGGCCGGCACCGCATTCTGCTGGTGGAAGACCACCGCGATACCCGCCAGGTGCTGGTGCGCCTGCTCAGCGGGCTGGGATGCATCGTGACCTCGGTGGCCAGTGTGAAGGAAGCCATCGAGGCTGCCGAAAGCCAGCGCTTTGACCTGCTGGTATCCGACATCGGCCTGCCGGATGGCACGGGCATGGAAGTCATGCGGCACGTCGCCGCCCAGCATGGCGTCAAGGGGATCGCGCTGAGCGGCTACGGCCAGGATGAAGACCTCCGTCGCAGCCGCGAGGCAGGCTTCGTCACCCATCTGACCAAACCAGTCAACCTGCACGCCCTGCAGGAATGCATCCTCAAGCTGACGGCGTAATCGCCCGAGAGGATGAATCGGCTCGTCTTCGTTATCCCACGTTGAGCACGACAACGCGGCACGGGTTGCGCCAAACGGGGAACATGAGCGGTTCTCCAGGTGCCTGTGGGCAGGGCGCAGGCTGGTGGTCTTCTAGCCATGGTGATGGGGGATGCCGGCGGGCAGACGGAACGCGATGTGAACGCGCCGGAGTGGAGCAAATTGTTGACAATCAGCGGGCGATGTATGCCGGCTGAGCAATACCTGATTCATACGACAGGCGAACGCAGCGGTTCGCCAAAAATTCGGTTTTTTTTCGGTCCATACGCGGGCGCCGGGTATGTCCCGGGTCACTGCGGGCCAGAAGACGCCGGCTTATGCCTCCCCATTCCCTCTTTGACGCATATTTGCGGTGTGATTAGCATGAACACCTGCCCACCGCGCCCTGTCGGGCAAGCAGAAAGGTGATCGCATGACCCCGCAGCAAGTGCTCAAGCTGATCAAGGATCAGGACATCCGTTTTATCGATCTGCGGTTCATGGATTTCCCCGGATTGTGGCAGCACGTCACCCTGCCGGTGACAGAACTCAACGCCGAGACGTTTGAACAGGGCATCGGCTTCGACGGCAGCTCGATTCGCGGCTGGCAGGCGATCAACGAGAGCGACATGCTGCTGATCCCGGTGGCCAACACCGCCAAGATTGATCCGTTCCTGCCCCATCCCACCCTGTCCATGATCAGCGATGTGCGCGATCCCATCACCAAAAAGGAGTACAGTCGGGATCCGCGCTCCATTGCCCGCAAGACCGCAAGCTTCCTCAAGAAATCCAGGATCGCCGACACCGCCTATTTCGGCCCGGAACTGGAGTTCTTCATCTTCGACTACGCCTGGTACGACCAGGGTATCAATTTCGCCAAGTACCACGTCGGCAGTCGTGAAGGCATCTGGGGCCGCGGCGATGAAGACCCGACCAACATGGGCTACAAGGTGCGGCTCAAGGAGGGCTACTTCCCGGTGCCGCCAATGGATTCGCTCCAGACCCTGCGCAGCGAGATGGTCGTGGCGCTGATGGACCTGGGAATCCCGGTGGAGTGTCATCACCACGAAGTCGCCACCGGCGGGCAGTGCGAGATCGACATGCGTTACCAGGACCTGGTGACGATGGCCGACAGCGTCATGATGTACAAGTACGTCGTGAAGAACGTTGCCGCCCGCCACGGCAAGGTGGCGACCTTCATGCCCAAGCCGCTGTTCCAGGACAACGGCAGCGGCATGCACGTGCATTTTTCCCTGTGGAAGGGCAACAAACCCCTGTTTTCCGGCAACAAGTACGCTGGCCTGTCTGACCTGGGGCTGTATGCCATCGGCGGGATTCTCAGGCATGCCCGCTCGCTGTGCGCGTTCACCAATCCAACCACCAACAGCTACAAGCGCCTGGTGCCGGGGTATGAGGCGCCGGTCAACCTGGTCTACTCCAGCCGCAATCGCTCGGCAGCGGTGCGCATCCCCATGTACAGCGACAACCCGCGCACCCGGCGCCTCGAGTTCCGCTGCCCCGATTCCTCCTGCAATCCCTATCTCGCCTTCAGCGCCATCACCATGGCCGCGATCGATGGCATCGAGAACAAGATCGATCCCGGTGATCCGCTCGATAAAGACATCTACCACCTGACGACCGAGGAGTACGAGCAGATCGGCTCCGCCCCGGCCGACCTCGAATCAGCACTGGATGCGCTGGAAGCCGACCATGATTACCTGCTGAAGGGAGATGTGTTCACCGCGGATGTCATCCACTACTGGATCAAATACAAGCGCGAAAACGAGGTGGATGCCATCCGCATCCGCCCGCATCCGTACGAGTTCTGCATGTATTTCGACATCTGATCCACCTGCCCGCAGCCTCCGCTGCACACCCCGGGGCAGCGGACGTGCCGTGGCGGCCCTGCTGCCGGTGGCGATCACGGTCCTGATCGTGTGGGGGGCTGCGCGGCGTTAGCCTTGGCGGGCCGTTCGATTTAGAATCGCCGGACTATGTCGATTTCGATTGATGAGCAGTTGGCGGTGCTGGCCCGGCGCAGTGAGCGGATCGTGCCGGAGGCGGATTTGCGCAAGAAACTGAAGCGCTCGGCCCAGACGGGAAAACCGCTTCGGATCAAGTTCGGGATGGACCCGACCGCGCCGGATGTGACGCTGGGACATGCGGTGCCGATGAAGATCATTCGGCAGTTCCAGGACTGGGGGCACAAGGCGGTGCTCATCATCGGGGATTACACCGCGCGGGTGGGGGACCCAACCGGGCGCAACGAGCTGCGGCCGCCTCTCACGCCCGAGGAGATCGACAACAACGCCAAGACCTACGTGGCGCAGGTTGGCAAAATCCTGCTGACCGATCCCGAGCACCTCGAGGTGCGCTACAACGGCGAGTGGCTCGGCAAGATGAACATGATGGATGTCATCCAGTTGCTGGCCCGCAAGACGGTGGCGCAACTCCTGGCGCGGGAAGATTTTGCCAACCGTTACGCCAGCCATACGGACATCTACCTGCACGAACTGATGTACCCGCTGCTCCAGGGGTGGGACAGCGTGATGGTCAATGCTGATGTCGAGATGGGCGGCAGCGATCAGCTGTTCAATAACCTGGTCGGCCGGGAGTTCCAGTCGGAGATGGGCCAGGAGGGGCAGGCGGTGATCGTCACGCCGCTGCTGGTGGGGCTGGATGGCAAGATCAAGATGAGCAAGAGCAAGGGGAACTATGTCGGCATCACCGATCCGCCGGCGGGGCAGAACGGGATGTTCGGCAAGATCATGTCATTGCCGGATGAGGTGATGGCGACCTATTACCGTCTGCTGACCGACCTGCCGGCGGCGGAGTACCAGCCGCTGATCGCCCAGAAGCCGCGCGATGCCAAGATCCGCCTGGCCAAGACGATCATCAGTTGGCTGCACTCGCCGGCCGATGCCGATGCGGCCGAAGCGGAGTTCATCAAGGTCTTCAGCAAGGGGGGCGTGCCGGATGACATGCCGGAAGTGAGCGTGGGAACCGAGCCGCAGCGCCTGGCCCCGCTGATCGTGAAAGCCGGCCTGGCCGCCAGCAACGGTGAGGCCACCCGCAAGATCAAGGAAGGGGCGGTGAGCCTCGACGGGCAGAAAGTGACCGATTTCCAGCAGACCCTGTCGATCACCCAGCCAACCGTGCTCAAGCTCGGCCGCAAGTTCGCCCGGCTGGTGCCGTAGGCCTCGATTGCGCCCGGGGCGGAGCAGAATCGGCTAAGACAAAGAGGGCGTGATGAAAGCCGGTAGCGTTGCCGCCGCGTGCTTCCATCACGCCCTCTTTCGCCCGGTACTGGCGGGGTTCCTCGATGCCGCTGGCGGGCCATCGCGGGCCATTCAAACACTGACCGGCTCATCCCGGCGGACGATCATCTCCGGGTCAGGCAGGCGGGCATCGCGCGGTTTGATGTAGAGGTACTCGATCATGCAGGCAAGCGTGAGGTTGATCGGGATCGCCAGCATGAGCCCCGGCACGCCGAAGATCTTACCCCACAGCACCACACTGAACAGCGTCACCGCCGGATGCACCTTGACCGCGCCGCGCATGATCATCGGCAGGATGACATATGCCTCGATCGCCTGGATGATCGCGTAGACGCACAGCACTCCCAGCACCGTGCCAGCGCTTTGCGTGGCCGCGAAGAGCACCGCCACGAACATGGCGCAGGCCGGACCCACCGTCGGCACAATTTCACACAGCCCGGCCAGCAGCGCCAGTGGCAGGGCGAAATCCAGCCCGATGCTGGTAAAGCCGATCCACGATGCCGTGAACACGATGCACATGCTGGTGACCGTCCCCAGCACCCAGCGCCGCAGGCGCGGGCCGAGCGCTTCGAGCATTTCTGTCACCCGCGGTCGCCAGGCCGGTGAAATGGTGCGCAACGCCGGGCGCAGCAGGCGGTCATTGGGATCGGCGAGCATGAAGATCGAGCCGATGAAGACAAATGCCAGCCAGATGATGATCGCCACCGCCACATCTGCCCCGCGGCTGAACAGGCGCGGGCCGGATTCGCCGGCGAAGAACTGGCCGATATTCGTGAAGATGCCATCGACCGTCATCGGCTGCTGCAGGCCCAGGTCGTCGCTCCATTGGCTCAGCAGGTGATCGATGCGCGTGCGGTTCTCGGGCCAGCGCTCCAGCTCCGACTTGATCGGCTTGGCCAGCGGCCAGGAAAGCGCTACCACCAGGGTCACGACCAGCGCGATGAACCCCAGCCCCAAAACGGCGGCCCCCACGGCCCGCGGCGCGGGAATGTAGCGCACCAGCGGGTTGAGCGTGCAGGCGACGATCGCCGCCGCCAGCAGCCCGAGCAATACCGTGCTGATCGGGTCAAAAAAGACAATCAGCAGCACCACCGCCACCGCCAGCGCAAACAGTGCCGGCAGCGGCTGGATCCAGATGCGCCTGGCCGGCGGCGCGGGTGACGGGGCAGGTTTACGAGCAGAAGCATCCATGGCGGCAAAGCCTATCGCCCATTGGCCGTGCGGACAATCGCCCGCAACCATCCGAACGGCATTACGCTGATCGCGCGAGGGCAGGCCCTGGCGGAGGCGTCGATTGTCCTTCCCCTGCGCCCGCCTTACATTCGCAACCCCATGATCCACCTCCGCATCGACGATTCACGACGCTACCTGATCCACGCCGATGGCCGGCCGTTCTTTTACCTGGCCGATACCGCATGGGAGCTGTTTCATCGCCTCAACCGGGACGAAGCCGAGTTGTATCTGACCACCCGCGCCCGCCAGCGGTTCACGG
The DNA here is from genome assembly GCA_964398315.1 of uncultured Tepidisphaeraceae bacterium. Lineage (GTDB taxonomy): Bacteria > Planctomycetota > Phycisphaerae > Tepidisphaerales > Tepidisphaeraceae > JADLCB01. The sequence continues at coordinate 11,569 of CAYNMV010000001.1, forward strand.
TCATCCAGGCGGTTGTGCTGGCGGAGTTTGATGGCCTGAACCAGCCCAACGCCAACGGTGATCGCCCGCTGATCGACAACGATCCCACCCGGCCCAATGAGGCGTACTTCCGCCACGTGGACTGGATCGTCTCGCGCGCCAATGAACTGGGGCTGATCGTTGCCATGCTCCCTGCCTGGGGCGACAAGATCGTGCAGATGTGGGGCAAGGGGCCGGAGGTGCTGCACCCCGACAATGCCGCCGCCTATGGTGCGTTCCTCGGCCAGCGCTACCGCGATGCGGACCTGATCTGGGTGCTTGGCGGCGACCGGCCGGTGCAGAATGAGACCCACCGGATCACCTGGCGCAGGATGGCCGAAGGCCTGCGCACCGGCGATGGGGGAAGCCACCTGATGACGTTTCATCCGGCCGGGCGGCACAGCGCTTCGGAGTTCGTTCACAACGAACCCTGGCTCGATTTCAACATGATCCAGTCGGGCCACCAGGGGAAAAACATCCCCAACTATCATCTTGTGCAGACCGATTACCTGCTGAGGCCCACCCGGCCCACGCTGGATGGCGAGCCGAACTATGAGGACCATCCTGTCATGTCCCCCAGTTGGACCTGGCGCGAGGGAGAAGGGTGGTTTGACGACTACGACTGCCGCAAGAGTGCGTATCGCAGCGTCTTCTCCGGCGCCTGCGGGCATACCTATGGATGCCACGCCGTGTGGCAGATGTTTGACCCGCAGCGCAACCCGGCGATCAACCATGCCCGCACCCCCTGGCCGCAGGCGATCGAACTGCCCGGAGCCAATCAGATGCAGCACCTGCGTACACTGTGGGAATCGCGCCCGGCGCTGGGCCGCCGGCCGGACCAGGCGCTGCTGCTGTATCCGCAGAACCAGTGGGATCCCGCCCAGCATATCCGGGCAATCAGCGCAAGCGATGGCTCGCATGCCTTCATCTACGCGCCCACGCCCCAGCCGATCCGCCCCGAGCTGTCGCGCCTTGGCGGCCGGGCGCGGGCGAGCTGGTTCGATCCGCGCACCGGCGATTGGATCGAAATCGGTGTGATCGGTGCATCGGATCTGCCCCTGGACCCGCCGGCGGCGCAGGGCGGCCCCGACTGGGTGCTGGTTCTGGACGCGGCGTAGACCAGCGCTGGCGGATCAGGCGCAGTAAACGATTTCTGGATCAACCGCACCAGTTATATGACTTGAAGGCCGCTCCGCACTACAATCCGGTTCAGCGATCCTGTTACTCCTGATTTTGAGCCACCATGCAACGACGAACTTTTGGCGATACCGGTTTGGAAGTCTCTGTTATCTCGCTCGGCTGCTGGATCTTCGGCGTCGACTGGTGGGGACATCGCGAGCAGGCCGACTGCGACCGCATGTGCTCCTTCGCCTATGAGCGCGGTGTCACCTTCTTTGACAATGGCGATGCGTATGGCAACGGCCGGGCCGAGATGCTCTTCGGCCAGTGGCTGGCCTCCTCCGGCATCGCGCGCGACAAGATCGAGATCGGCGGGAAGTTCGGCTATGACTTCTACTCCGATCCCGGCACCCCCGGATCCCACAAGGAGCGCCGCCAGGATTTTTCGCCCGCGTTCATGCGCAAGGCGCTGGAGCAGTCACTGCGGCGGCTGAAGACCGATTACATCGACATCTACATGGCCCATAATATCAAGCTGCCGCAGTTCAACGATGAGCTGTTCGCCGAGCTGGAGAAAGTGAAGGCCGAGGGGAAGATCAAGGCCTGGGGTGTGAGCCTCGGCCCGGCGATCGGCTGGCGCGAGGAGGGGATCACCGCGATGATGGACAAGGGCGCCAAGGCGGTGCAGACGGTCTACAATCTGTTCGAGCAGTCGCCCGGCCGTGAGTTCTGCGAAGTCGCCCGCGCAACCAGGGCCGGCGTACTGGCCCGCGTGCAGGATAACAGCGGTGTGCTCAAGGATGTCATCAAGGCCGATACGAAGCTCGACAGCAGCGACCACCGCAAGTTCCGCGATGAGAACTGGCGCATCTTCGGCCCGCAAAAGGTCGAGAAGATCCGGCCGATCGCCCAGCGGCACGGCATGACGATCCACCAGCTTGCCTGCAAGTGGCTGCTGATGGAGCCGGCCCTGACCAGCATCACCGCAACCCTGGTCAACGAGCAGGAAATCGCCGAGGTGTGCGAAGCAGTGGACAAGCCCGACCTGACACAGGCCGAGCTGGATCACCTGGCCGAGGAGTATGCCCGCGACTGGGGCCTGGGCGAGGGCGCCCATCCCTGTGACCTCAAGAGCAGCACCGCCCCCGGCGGCACCGTCCGCAGCCAGTACATCCCACCGCCGGTGCTGATGGCGTAAGCGCAGGCGCTGAAGCGTTTGCGGCGTGGTGGTTGAAGCCTCCCCGCCGAATCGCCTTTCCCCTCCAGCAGATAATGGCCTGCCGTCCCAATAGGACGGCAGGCCATCCTTTGGGCTGCACGTGGCTTATCGTGGACCAACCACGCTCTGATTATCTGCCCGCAGGTGAGCGTGGCAGGTGCGCGCCATGGCTTGCCAGTCGTTGTGTACCCGGTCAACGCCGCCGCGATTGCGATTGTTGGTGCCAAGCCGTCCGGTGTGGGCCTGGCACCAGATCTGTGTCTGGCCCCAGGCAAACGGACTGGCGATTGCCTCATCGAGCGTTGGCAGCGGGCGCAATCCGGCCGCCCGCCGCAGGGCGTTAAACGCGCTTTTGCCCAGACAGATGGCCAGGCGCGGTTGCACGATTGCGATCTGGGGCAGGCCGTACTCGCGGGCAGCCCGCACCAGATCGGGCGCGGCAATGGGCGCACTCATCGGCCCGTACTTGATGAACGGGAAGAGGTTGGTTGCATAGGTCTGGCCCAGCGACAGACCCAGGTGCCGGCGTAGCAGGGCGATGAGCTGACGATTGGTGACCAGCTCCGGGGCGTATCCCAGCGATTGCAGATCAGCGCGCAGCAGCCCGCGCAGGAACTGGTCCGATGCCCAGTCCTGCAACAGAATCATGACCGTTGCATCAACATTGCCCGCCGACCGGGTATACGGCGAAACGAAGTCGCATTCATATGCGCCCCCATGGTAGTCGCCGATGCAGCCATAGCCCGGCCAGCGCGTTGCCTGGCGCTGATGGGCGAGTTGAAGCAGGCGATCCGTTTTCATCATGTCAGCCATGCCCGGTTATGGCGCTGGCGCCGGGGCGGCACGCCAACTATCATCGGCGCGCGGGAGGTTGATCTGAAACGCAGCCTGCGGGGCAGGCTGGGTCCGGCCGCTGCCTGTGGCCGGCCGGGAATCGTCCGCCCTGCATGCTCACACCATTTCACCGGGCAGAGGCTTTGCCATGAAAAGTCGCGCGCATTTCAAGGGCCATCCGCTGCATGCGATGCTGATCGCGTTTCCTCTGGCGTTCCTGGTGGGCAGCGCGGTGGCGGACCTGGTGGGGCAGGCAGGGGACTGGGCGGGGATGTGGACGGTGGGCGGATACCTGAGCATTGCTGGGGTGGTGATGGGGCTGGTGGCCGCGGTACCCGGGTTCGTGGATTACGTGGCGGTGGTGCCGCCGAACAGCTCGGCCAGGAAGCGGGCAACCCAGCACATGCTCATCAACGTTTCCGCTCTGGTGCTGTTTGCCATCGGCTGGACCCTGCGTGATTGGGAGACGATGCGACCGGGTTGGGCGGTGGTGGTGCTGGAGTGGATCGGTGTGGGGCTGGTGTCGACTGGGGGGTGGATGGGCGGAACACTGGTGTATCGCAACCAGATCGGCGTCGATCATCGCTTTGCACATGCCGGCAAATGGCGTGAGGAAAGGGTTGAGGGGGCGGCGGGCGAGCCGGTGGTGGTGGAGGGGGCCGAGCAGATGAAAGCGGGGCAGATGTGGCTCGTGCACTGGAGCGATCAGCGCATTGTCCTGGCGCGGACGGAAGAGGGGTTTGTGGCGTTTGAGGACCGGTGCAGCCACCGGGGCGGCCCGCTATCCGATGGGGCGTTGATCTGCGGTACCGTCCAGTGCCCCTGGCACGGGTCGCAATTCGACTGCCGCACCGGGGCCGTCAAGGCTGGCCCGGCGGAGCAGCCGATCCAGATCTACCGGGCCGAACTGCGCGAGGGCAAGGTGCATGTGATCCTGCCGGTGCAGGCGCAGGGGGATCCTGAAAAAGATCGGGGAGGTATAAGCTGATTCGGCCTGGTTTGCAGGGCAGGCGGGCAGTTTACCGGGTAAAGATGGGGGTACCGGGTCGCAGAGGCAGAGCCGGTGCAATGCAGGGCAGTGGGGCCTGCGGGCCGGTTTTGCCGCACCTGCGGGGCCGGGAGCGGGCAATTGTGTTTCACCGGGCGGGCATCAACCTTTTGTTGCCGGTATGGTAGTAACGATATCGGCAAGGGGCGGCCTAGCAGAAGGAGATGGACGTTGACGCAGATCACTTCAACGGAATCGGCAGCGGCGAGCGCAGGCGCGGGTGGACGCCCGGGGGAGCGGGAGTCGCAGTTCATCGAGAAGTTCAATCAGGTCAAGCAGCAGTTGCTCACCGAACTGCACAAGGTGGTTATCGGGCAGGACCAGGTGGTCGAGCTGCTGCTGGCGTCGCTGTTCGCCCGGGGGCACTGCCTGCTGGTGGGCGTGCCGGGTCTGGCCAAGACGCTCATGATCGCGACGCTGGCGCGGGTGCTGAAGCTGAAGTTCAACCGCATCCAGTTCACGCCGGACCTGATGCCGGCCGACATTACCGGCACGGATGTGCTTGAGGAGGACCAGACCACCGGCCGGCGGGCGTTCCGCTTCGTCAAGGGGCCGGTCTTCAGCAATATCGTGCTGGCCGATGAGATCAACCGCACGCCTCCCAAGACCCAGGCTGCCCTGCTCCAGGCGATGCAGGAATACCAGGTGACGGCCGGCGGGCAGACCTTCCCGCTGGAGCCGCCATTCTTCGTGCTGGCCACCCAGAACCCCATCGAACAGGAAGGCACCTACCCGTTGCCGGAAGCGCAGCTCGACCGGTTCATGTTCATGGTCCATATCGGGTATCCGAGCAAGAAAGAGGAAAAAGCAATTGTTCGCAAAACAACGATGGATCTGGACGCCGAACCGGAGGCGGTACTGGGGGCAGCGGACATCATCCACGTGCAGAAGGTGCTGCGAAAACTACCGGTGAGCGACCTGGTGGTGGACTATGCGGTAAACCTGGCCCGTGCCACCCGCCCGAAGGAGCCGGGAACGCCATCATTCATCAACGATTGGCTGACGTGGGGCGCTGGCCCGCGGGCAGCGCAGTTCCTGGTGCTGGGGGCCAAGGCGCGGGCGATTCTGGATGGACGCCTGAACGTCAGCTGTGAAGACGTCCGCGCGGTGGCCAAGCCCGTATTACGGCATCGCATTTTTACCAACTTCAACGCCGATGCGGAGGGAATCGGCCCGGATCAGGTGATCGAAAAACTGCTTGAAGTGGTGCCGGAAGGCGGGTAACGCCAGCAGGATCGGGGGCAGCGCGGTGACAAATCGCGCGGGGGCTGGTGCGCGCATTGTGACGAAATGCCATTCAGAATATTGCGGCTGCCCGGAAAAGAGGCGGTCTGGCCTTACAGACGAGCCGGCTGACACAAGTTCACGATCCGGCATGCGCTTTGCCGATGGGCTAATCACGGCCGGTTTGACAGTCCCAAATCGCGAGGCATAATCCCTACGCGGCTGATTGTCAGACGTTCCAAACAGACGTGATGCATCGGCCGTGGCATCGCATGTCATTGGAGGGCGATCGCTGTACTGGAAGCCCTCCCGGATCAGACGGCACGAGCAGCCCCAGCGCCGCCGGCCGTCGAATGGAAGCCGAGTGCTTCCGCAGAAAGGCGGCAGTTTATGCCTGGTCCGCAATCAGCCACGCCCAAGCCGGTAGTGCCATCCCGCCCACGGCGTCGTTTCCGCCTGGCACAGGCCAACCAGACGCTCCCGCTGGTCAGTCGCATTGTTGCCGACATCGTGCGCACGCACGCGACGACCTGCGAGCTGGAAGAGAAGCTCCTCGAGGGCCTCTCGGCCAAGCAGCTGCAATGGGTGCAGGAGCAGCTGGACCGCGAGATGGACAAGCTTCAGGGGTATGTCGATGAGCTTCAGGAGATCGGCTGCGAGTTGAAAGACTACTCGCTCGGTCTGGTTGATTTCATCGGCCGCCACCAGGGGCGCGAAGTCTGCCTCTGCTGGAAGCTCGGTGAGAAGCAGATCGGCTTCTGGCACGAGTTGAGCGCTGGTTTCGCCGGCCGCCAACCGATCGCCACCCTGGAAGAAGACGAATAAGGCCAACGTGTCATCCCAAGACTTTTGCCCGCCGCCCCGGCGTAAACGGGGCGGCGTTTTTTGTAGAGAGACCACCTGTGTCGATGGGTGCGGGGAAAGCGCTGTGGCATCACTGGATGCACACGGCCGGCAGAATGGCGCTTAATCCGAGGCAAACGGTTTCCCGGCACATCCGCCGGGCTAGAATGGGGGGATGGGCGGGCGCTATACGCTGATCAAGCTGGCAGAACTGCCGGGCCTGTTTCCGTGGGCGGCCCCGCCGCCGGACGTGGCTGCGCCGCGGTACAATATTGCGCCGTTCCAGCCAATCATGGCGCTGGCCAGCGATGCCCCGGATCGGTTTGATCATTTCCTCTGGGGGCTGGTGCCCGCGTGGGCGAAGGACCCCACCATCGGCAACCGGATGAGCCTCGCCCGGGCCGAGGGTATCAGCCTCAGGCCGTCCTTCCGCAACGCCTGGAGACGGCGGCGCTGCCTGATCCCGGCCGATGGGTTCTATGAGTGGCAAAACCGCCCCGGCGGTGGGCCTCGGCGTCCCATGTACATCACCATGGCGGATGAAAAGCCATTTGCCTTCGCCGGCCTGTGGGAGCACTGGTGTGATGACAAGGGCAACGAGCTGCGCACGGCGGCGATCATCACCACCACATCCAATGAACTGATGCGCACGATTCACCCTCGCATGCCCGTTATCCTGCCGCGCGAGGCATATCAGCGCTGGCTGCTCACCGATGAACGCGATGTGGACGGCCTGGCCGGACTGCTCAAACCCTATCCGGCCGAGGAGATGATGGCGATTGAAGTGTCCCCCCTGGTCAATGATCCCAACTATGACCACCCCGAGTGCATCACCCCGGCCCCGCGCCCGCCCGCTGCGCCTCAATTGGGTTTGTTTGACTGAAGTCCGTGCTATCGCGGCACCCGGTCAGCGCCCTGATGACGAACCCTGATTGCGAAACGAACCCAATTCCAAAAGTCTGGGATTTCTGTTTTGCCGGGCGGGCATTCGCGGGGGATACTGGTGGATCGCAGCATTGTGCAAAAAACAACGTCCGTGATCGGGCAAGGAGCCGTCGTGACCCGTACCACCATCGCTGCCATGCCGGGAACCTGCATTCGACCGGAAGAGACCGAAACTCTGTGGGGGCTTGGCGAGCGGTATCACATGCGGCTTGGCCCGGCCCACACCGGCGGGGCGTTTCAGTTGACCGAGGTCATGTGCCTGCCCGGCGGCGGACCACCACCCCATATCCATCTGCATGAGGATGAGGCGTTTTATGTGCTGGATGGGCAGATGTCTTTCCTCCTCGGCGATCACCTCGTTGACGCGACGGCCGGACAGTTTGTCTGGGCGCCGCGCGGACAGGTCCACCAGTTCCGTGTGCCGGGCCCGAATCCAGCGCGTTACCTGGTCTGGATTGGACCTGGGAACCTGGAGGCGATGTTTCGGCAGTTTTCCGTGCCATGCGCGCCCGACACCATGACGCCGCCGCCCCCCGATCCCGGGTTGCCGGCCCGGGCGATGCAGGTGGCTGAGCGGTATGGCATTGCCTTCGATTTCAGTGCCAGCGCCAGCGTGCAGGATGTGATCCCGCCGGTGCCCGGCTCGTGGGTGCTGGGGGTTTATGTCCGCATTCTGGCTGGCGGGCAGCAAACCGATGGCAAGTTGTGTGTGGCAGAAGTGGTGATCCCCCCGGATGCCGGCCCGCCGCCTCATTTTCACCTGGAAGCGGGTGAGACCTTTCATGTCGTGGAGGGAGCGGTCCAGATGCAGATGGACGAGCGGACATTCCGCGCTGAGGCCGGCACAACCGTCTACATCCCGCCGAAGGTGGTGCATGCCTTTCGCGGTGTCGGTCCCGGGCGGGCGCGCCTGCTCTCGATTCACGATCCTGCCGGCATGGAAGATTTCTTCCGCGCGTGCGGCGTCGAAGGTCCGCTCGATCCGGCCCCGCTGGCCATGCCGCCCGAACCGGCCGATCTGCTCGACATGCTCCATCGGTACGGCATGGATGTGCCGTGATCGTCAAAGTGGCGCGCGTGCACTCCCCGCTGATTGGGGCGTGAGAGAATACAGCACGTACCAGCAGCGGCCTCCCCGATCCGCCGCAGCGACCCCTGTGCTCGGCGCACGGCCTGCATTCAGCGGTTCAAACCACTCCACCCTCATTGTGACTGCGGCACGGCTTCGCCTGGACCGATTTCCTTCGTGGTGGGGGACGATTCGGCATCACCGGCGGAGGCGGTAATGCCCTGGCTGGCGAGGAACTCGGCCAGCGCTGCGCTTTCCAGATTCTTGCGTTCCTGTTCCTTCTCCCGGACGGTGTCGATGTCCACCAGATCCTTGGCAAGCCGTGCCTTGCCGGCAGAGGTCTCATAGCGCTTTTGCAGGACCTCCTCGACCGTCTTCATGGTGTCGCCCAGGTCGCCCACTTTGAACGCGACGCTGCTCAGGGCACTGGCCGCCTCGGCCTGCGCTTCTTTGACTTTCACCTGCGACATCTGCTGTTGAAGGCTGCGAATCTTGTCTTCGAATTCGCGCTGGGCCAGCTTCGCCTGGCACAGGTTCGCCTGGTAGGCTTCCTCGGTTTCGTTCAGTTCGTTGGTGTCGGTCTGCAGATCGGCCTTCAACTCCTGCAACTCGCGCGCGAGGCTACCGGCCAGCTCAAGATTGCCAGCGCGGTGATTGGCCAGGATTCGGCGCTCCAGGTCCTGGGCACGCTGGGCCTTGGATTTGACTTGCGCCTTAAGGCTCTCGGCGATGCCGGCCATGCGCGCCAGCGCCTGGTTGTAGGCCGTCATCTTCTGGCGGAATTCCTGCCGGGCCGCCTCCATCAGCGCTTCGGGACTGCGCGACTCCAGCCCGCTGACAAACAGTGAGAGAAAACCCTTGAAAAGCCGGCCGACGCGAGCGAATAGACCCATCGATCTTTCCTTTCCCCGTTAGAGGTTATTGCGATTATACGGCCCCGGCAGATCAGGGCCACTATAAAGGCGCCGGGGTTTCATCATGGGGGCGCATCATGGGGCATCAGTGCGGCGTTGGCGGCTGTGATGGTTGGGCATCTTCCCGCGGCAGCAGGGCAGGCAGATCGGCCCAGGTGCGGGCGATCCAGTCGGCGGCATCCTGATATGCCTTCTCCGGCAGCAGATGCCCGCTTCGGTACCAGATCTGGCGCTTGGGATGCGCGGCGGCGGCGAACAGCCGCCTGCCCATCTCGGGGGTGACCACCGGATCGCGTTCGGCGTTGAGCATCAGCAGCGGTCGCGGCGCGAAGTGCGCGATGGCGCGCAGCGGATCGACCACCGCCACCGCCGGCAGCAGCGACGCCAGGCGCCCGTAATCCACCGCACCGCCCACCATCAGCACCATTGCTGTCACACGCTCATCAGCCGGGCCGGCAACGCTGTTGATCCATGAGCCCATCGAGTAGCCGGCCAGCAACACCCCCTTGCCGGTGTCCAGGTCCGTGCGCTGCTGGGCCAGATCGATGCACTCCCGCACGTTGATGACCGCCTCGCGGTAGACCGCCGCGGTGCGCAGGAGGTTGCGCTGCTCCCACAGTTCGCCGATGTCGCCGGGCCGCTCACCGTGCAGGGGCATGTCGGGCGCGATCACTGCAAAGCCCCTGCGCGCCAGCGCTGGGGCCACCTGCCCGCATACCTGCGCCTTGTTTGAGCGCATGCCATGGACGGCGATCACCACCGGAAACGGGCCCTTGCGGCCGGCCGGCTTGCACAGCAGGGCTGGGACGATCTCGCCGCTGCTGCTGCGGAAGCGCAGGTGCGTCAGGGCGATACCGTCGATGATCACCGGCTTGACCGGGCCTTGGGTTGGCACCGGCTCAGGTGCATCTGCCGCCATCACCACCGGCCGGTGGCGGAAATTGATCTGGTCCGCCGTGGGAGTGGTTTCTTCAACCGCGATCGGAGCCGAACGCTGGTAGAACAGCAGGGATGGATCCCACCCGTTGCTCCGCGGCTGCGATGTTGGCTGGGTGGCCGGGGGATCGGCCAGCGCGGTCGGGGCAACCACCAGGAGGGCCATGGCCAACAGCGTCTTGATGCGCATCTCCATCCTCCTGATACGTCGGTAACGCGCCCGGGGTTGCCCGCCCGCGTGTTTCCCAAGCCCGCTTTCAGATGATTTTACGGGGGTATCGCCGAAAAGGGCAGCGCTGATCGTGCGGCCCGCACCTGAATCGATACTCCACGAAGCGGTGCACAGGCCGGCTGCGGTGGATCGCGCTTGCCTGCCTCTGCGGGAAGCAACGGGGGCGACCGATGGTCACCCCTTTCGGTCCTCTGAAGCGCGATTTGGGGCGGTTGGCAGATCTTGCTTGCCGCGCGCCGTTCGCATGTTATGCTTGGAGCGCAATGCGTGGCATGGATGCCTGGCATAAACGGACGGATGGAGTCGTCTCGCTTCGCGGCCTTCGCGCGCGATCACCTCTTGTTTCGTTCCTGTTGATCCTGTTCCTGGCAACCATGGTAGCGGGGCAGACGCCCGCCGCTGCGCCGTCGGCTGCGCACCCGCCCACGCAAGGCGCCGCGGGCGCATCGGCCGCGGCGCCTTCGGCCGATGCGCGCGGCGAAACGCAGGGGGCTATACCGCTGCGGCGCTCCAATCCAGCGACCGGGCCAGCGCCGGCACCGGCGTCGGCGGGTGTGCAGACCTGGCGCCTTGTGCTGGCGCTGGGCGTGGTGCTGGGGCTGATCTTCCTCCTGCGCTGGCTGGGCCGGCGCGTTACCGGGCATGCGCCGGGGCGCAATTCCCGCGCCATCCAGGTGGTGTCACGCTCGACGATCGCGCCGCGGCAGCAGCTCATGCTGGTGCAGGTCGGGCGGCGCCTGGTGCTGGTGGGCAATTGCGGCACCTCGATGAGCCCGCTTTGCGAGATCGACGATGCGGATGAAGTGGCGCAGGTGCTCGGGCAGGTGCAGCAGGAGAAGAGTGAATCAATCAGCAGGGCGTTCTCGGGGCTGTTCCGCCGGGAGGAAGAAAAGTTCGCGGCCGGGGAGATCGAAGACACCTCCGCCCCCGAGCCGTTCCCTTCCGAGCAGGATCGTGACATCGACCCGGACGGCCCTCTGGGCACCACCAAGCAGGAACTGCATGAGCTGCTGGACAAGGTGCGCGGGATGACCAGTACGTTCAGGAAGTAGCCGGCCGCGGGCAGTGGACGGCGCGGGTGTGGGTTTTTCACAGGTAGCGGGCAACTCTGGCAGGTGAGGATGGAGTCTCTGGCCAGTCCAATTCGGGCAGTGTGCGCGGCGGCGGTATTGCTGCTGGCGGCGGCCGCTGCGCCGGGTCAGGTTGTGCCCAGCGAGCCCGCACCGATGAGGCCGATGCAGGTGGGACCGGTGCAGGTTGCCCCCCCAGCGCCGGGCGGCGGCACGGAGGAGCCATCGTCCGATCGGGTGGCACCACCCCTGGCCAATCCGCTCCAGCAGCTTCCCGACATCTCCAGCCGCGAGAACTTCTCGGCGGCGATGCAGATCATCATCCTGCTGACGGTCCTGTCGCTGGCGCCGGCGATCCTGATCATGATGACGAGTTTCACTCGCATCATCATCGTGCTGTCGCTGCTGCGCCAGGCGCTGGGGACGCAGCAACTGCCGCCCAATCAGATCCTGATCGGCCTGGCGCTGTTTATGACCTTCCTCATCATGGGCCCCACCTGGCAGCGGGTGAACGCCGAAGCGCTGCAGCCATATATGGAGGGGCAGATGGATCAGAAGACTGCCCTGGCGCGGGCGCAGGTGCCGCTGCGGCAGTTCATGATCAACCAGATCATCGCCAGCGACAACGAAGAAGATGTGCTCCTGTTCATCGATTACATGAACAAGGACACCAGCGTCCCGCCCCCGCAGACCTATGATGAGGTGGGCACGATGACGCTCATCCCCGCGTTTGTGCTCAGCGAGCTGAAAACGGCATTCCTGCTTGGGTTCAAGGTATATCTGCCGTTCCTGATTATCGATATGGTCATCAGCTCAATCCTGATCAGCATGGGCATGATGATGCTGCCGCCGGTGCTGATCTCGCTGCCGTTCAAACTGCTGCTTTTTGTGCTGGTGGACGGTTGGCGCTTGATTACCGGGAGCCTGATGGGTAGCTTCGTAACATAGCCGCAGATTTTCGCGCTGTTGTGTCCAAGGATGGACGCACTGTGCGGGCGATTTCCCGGACCAGGGAGATCGCAAGGGCAGCCGATCGGGACCCGCCCGGGTCACGGCCGGCGACACTCATGGAAGGGTGCAGGGGCACGATGGACCTCGAACAAGCCACGACGATTGTCCGGCAGACGCTGCTGCTGGCGCTGACCATCGCCTCGCCGATGCTGCTCATCGGCCTGGTGGTTGGCGTGCTCATCTCGCTGTTGCAGACCATCACGCAGATCCAGGAACAGACCCTCACGTTCGTTCCCAAGATCGCCGCCATGATCGGTGCGGCGGTCGTGCTGGGCCCGTGGATCGGGCAACAGTTGATGGCGTACGCGGCGGCGATGTTCGCCACCGGTGATCTGCCGATGACCGCGCCTTAGTCGTGGACCGATCGCCCGCGGCCTCGTGCTGCGGCCGTTGCGCTATCGGGTGGTTGAGATGTTATCGGACGGATTGCTCGAATATGTGCAGACTTTCGTGCTGGTGGTGTTCCGCGTCACCGGCCTGATGGTCTTCGCACCGCTGTTCGGCAGCGGGCGGGTGCCGCGGCGGGTCAAGACCCTGTTTGCGGTGGTGCTCGCCGGCGGGCTGGCGCCCACTGTTGCCCTGCCAGGCGATCTGCCGGAGACGGCCTGGCAACTGGCCGTGGGCATCGGCGGCGAGATCCTGTTCGGTGTCGCCATGGGCATGCTCCTGAGCTTTACCTTCATCGCCGCCCAGTGGGCGGGGGAGATGATGGGCCAGCAGATGGGGTTCAACATGAGCGAGGTGTTCGATCCGCAGTTCGGCGCCCAGAGCTCGATCGTCGGCGAACTGTATTTCATGCTCACGCTGGTGATCTTCCTGGTGCTCAACGGGCACCATGCGATCCTGCTGGGCATTCGCGACAGCTTCGCACATCTGCCGGTGCTGTCGGTCGGGATCAACGCGGATGTGCTGCACATGCTGACCGGGCTGCTGATGAGCGGGACGAACCTGGCGATCAAGCTGGCAGCCCCCATGCTGCTGACCATGCTTGTCGTTGACCTGGCCCTGGGGCTGATCGGCAAGACGATGCCGCAGCTCAACGTCATGACCGCCGGCATGTCGCTGCGCTCGGGCGTGGGCATGGCGGTGATTGTCGTGGGGCTGGGCCTGAGCAGCCGCGTGATTGAACAAAGCCTGATCGACTGCCTGAATTCGTTCTACGGGTATGTCGCCGGGTAGCAGGCAAGAGGACGTGAATGATGGCAAGACGGATCTACATCCCCGAATACGACCGTGCGGGCACGGTCGGGCGTCAGGGCGGGCAATCCAGCGGACAGGATCGCCAGCGCCATGAGTGCTGCCGCACCGGCCGCCCGGTGGATCGGATCGGTCACGACTCCCGCAGCGAGTTGCGTCGTGGCAACTCGATGCAGATGTGATTACTGCTGATGGCTTTTCTCCATGGCTGACGATTTCGGCGACAAAACCGAAGCCCCTACGCCGCAGCGACGCCAGAAGGCCCGCGAGCAGGGGAACATTCCGCGCAGCCAGGATCTGACGGCGGCGGTGCTCCTGCTGGGGTTCATGGTGCTGCTGGACCTGAGCGGCATGGGGCTGATCCAGGCGCTGCGGGCGGTGATGGCGGCCCTGCTGGGTGATGAGTCGTTGGGCGACCTGAGCGTGGTCGGATTGCACCCGATGGTGATGGCATCGGCCGCACTGGTGGGGCGGGCCATGCTGCCGCTGCTTGGCGGGATTGTCCTGCTGGCAGTGATTATCAACATCGTCCAGGTCGGGTTTTTCGCCAGTGCAGTGCGGTTGCAGCCGAATCTGAACGTCCTCAATCCGGCCAAGGGCCTGAAGCGCATCTTCGGCAAGAAGGAAGCGCTGGTGAAGATGGTCATGAACCTGGCCAAGCTGGTGCTTGTGACCTGGGTGGCCTACACCGCCATCCGCGATCGCATGGCGACGATCGTGACCGTGCAGCAGTATGACTTCCTGCAGATCTTTGCCATCGGCGCTGATGTGCTGTACCGCCTGGCGATCCGGCTGGGCATCGTGCTGCTGATCCTGGCGATTGTTGACTACGCCTGGCAGCGCTGGAAGCACGAACGCGAGCTGAAGATGACCAAGCAGGAAGTCAAGGATGAGATGAAGCGCATGGACGGCGATCCGCAGATCAAGGCGCGACGGCGCGACATCGCCCGGCAGATGGCGCTGCAGCGTGCGCGCCAGGATGTGCCAACCGCCGATGTGGTGGTGACCAACCCCACGCACTTTGCCGTCGCCCTCAAGTACGAAGAGGGCACCATGCACGCCCCCCGGGTAGTGGCCAAGGGGGCCGACTACATGGCCATGCGCATCCGTGAGATCGCGGTGGCGCACGGCATCCCGATTCTCGAGCGCCCGCCACTGGCGCGTGGGTTGTACAAGCTGGTTGAAGTCGGCCAGGAGATCCCTGAGCAGTTTTACGCCGCCGTCGCCGAGATCCTGGCTTACGTGTATGAATTGACCGGAAAAAGCAGGAGAAAAGTTGCCAGTTGACTGTTGCCAGTGGCCAGTGAAGACGGTCGTCGACACTGGTAACTGGCAGCCAGGCAGCGGCAACTGAGATGAATGAGCGCGATTCCGTCCAACCCGATCCTCACCCGCCTGCACGAGAACCGCGGAATGATCTTTCCGGTGTCGTTCATCGCGCTGCTGATCGTGTTGCTGGCGCCGTTGCCGACGAGTGTGCTGGACCTGCTGCTGGTCCTGAACCTGACGGTGTCGGTGATCGTGCTGGTGACGACGATTTATGTCAAATCGCCGCTGGAATTCGCCGTCTTTCCCTCGCTGCTGCTGGCGGTCACGCTCTTCCGCCTGGTCCTGAACGTGGCGACGACGCGGCTGATCCTCACCGCCGGCGATGCCACTACCCCTGAGGAGGCCGCGTATGCCGCGGGTCACGTGGTCTTCCAGTTCAGCGAGTTTGTCGCGGGCGGGCAGCTCGCGGTGGGGATCATCATCTTCCTGATCATCTTCGTCATCCAGTTCATCGTCATTACCAAGGGTTCTGGCCGCATCAGCGAGGTGGCTGCCCGATTCACGCTGGATGCCATGCCCGGCAAGCAGATGGCGATCGACGCCGATCTGAATGCCGGTGTGATCGACGAAGCCGAGGCCCGCCGCCGCCGCGAGAATGTGAGCCGGGAGGCCGACTTCTATGGGGCCATGGACGGTGCCAGCAAGTTCGTCCGCGGCGATGCCATCGCCGGCATCATCATCACCTTCGTGAATATCCTTGGTGGCATCTATGTCGGCATGGTGGAGAAGCAGTGGGGCATCCTCGAGTGCCTGTCGACCTACACTCGCCTGACAATCGGTGATGGGCTGGTCAGCTCGATCCCGGCGTTCATCACCTCACTGGCGGCCGGCCTGATCGTCACCCGCACCAGCAGCAAAAACGACCTGGGTGATGAGATCCTGAACCAGTTGCTGGCCAAACCGCGGGCCCTCATCATCGCCGCGGGATTTCTGTTTCTGCTGAGCTTCACGGGACTGCCGCAGATTCCACTCTGGCTGCTGGCGATCTCGTGCGGCACGATTGCCTACATCATCACCAGCGGCACCAAAAAGCAGCAGGCACAGGCCGAGGAAGCCAAGGTTGCCGAGGCGGCGGCCAAGGAACCGGAGAAAGTCGAAAAGCTGCTCGACCTGGACACGATGGAGCTGGAAGTGGGCTATGGCCTGGTGCGCCTGGTGGATGCCAGCAAGGGGGGCGATCTGCTGGATCGCATCTCGCTGATCCGCCGGCAAATCGCCATGGAACTGGGGATCATCGTCCCGCCCATCCGCATCCGCGACAACATGCAGTTGGGCGCCAACGACTACGTGGTGAAGATCAAGGGCCAGCCGATCGGACGCGGCGTGGCCTACCCCGAGCAGTACCTGGCCATGGACAACGGCGCCACCACCGGCGCCATCCCCGGCGGCACGCTGACCACCGAACCGGCCTTCGGCCTGCCGGCCTACTGGATCACCGAATCAGAGCGCGAACAGGCCGAGCTGATGAACTACACCGTCGTCGAGGCCACCAGCGTGCTGGCCACGCACCTGACCGAGGTGATCAAGGCACACGCCCACGAGCTGCTGACCCGACAGGAGATTCAGAACCTGCTGGAGAACCTCAAGGCGCGCGTGCCGGCGCTGGTGGAGGAAGTCATCCCCACCGTGGTGAAGCCGGGCGAGCTCCAGCAGGTGTGCAGGAACCTGCTGCGGGAGCGCGTGCCGATCCGCGACCTGGAAACGATCCTGGAAACACTGGGCGATTTCGCGACCCGCACCAAGGACCTGGATGTTCTGACGGAATATGTGCGCAATGCGCTGGCCAGAACCATCTGCAAACAGTATGTAGATGATGGCGATCGCATCTGGTGCCTGACGCTGGATCCGGCGCTGGAGGATCTGATCAACGGGCACATCGAGCGCAACGAGCGCGGCTCAACCAATACCCTGCCGCCTCAGACGGCCCAGCAGGTGGTGCAGCAGATCGCAGCCCGGGTGCAGGAGCAGCAGCAGACCGGCCGGACACCGGTGGTGCTCTGCTCGCCGCAGATCCGGTCGGCCCTGCGGCGGATGATTGAGACAAGCCTGCCCCACGTGGCGGTGCTGGCCTACAACGAGGTCGTGCCGGATGTGGCGGTGGAGGCGGTGGCGATGATTGGGATGAACGGATAGGGATTTGCGACTTTGGGTTTGCGACTGATGGGCAGGCGGCGCGTCCGGCCTCAATCGCAGATCACAAATCGGCAATCGCAAATGGTGCTATGAATCTACAAACCTTTCGAGCCTCGACCATGGCCGATGCGCTGCGGCAGGTGAAGGCGGCAATGGGACCCGATGCCGTCATCCTGCACACGCGCACGATCCAGCGTCGCCGCTGGCTGGGCTTGCGGCGCCGGGAGGTGGTGGAGATCACCGCCGGCGCGGGGCTGAATGTCGGGCCGCGCCGGATGCGGCTCGGAACACGCGGCATGGCGCGCCCTGAGACGGGCACTGCCGTTGCATCGCGCGAGCTGCGCCACCGGGCGCTGCCCCAGGCCGGCACTTACCTCAACCAGGCTGCCACTGCGGCCCCGGCACCGGGCAAGGAGCTGCTCAACACCCCGGTGGTGTCCAATGTCATGATTCGGGAGCTGACCAATGAGGTCACCACCCTGAAAAGCCTGGTCAAGGAGTTCGTCGATACCAGCCGCCGCCAGCAGATGCCGGCCATGCCCGAAGAGCTGTTTGACTACTATCGGCAGCTCATCGAGAACCAGGTCGCCGACGAGATCGCCGCCGACATCCTCCGCACGGTGCAGGCCGAGCTGCGGCCGGAGATGTTTACCAGTGCCAACGCGGTGCGGGAGAAGATCGGCGAGCAGCTTGAGAAGCTTCTGCCGGTATCCGGCCCGATCATTCGCAAGAAGAACATCGGCCCGCATGTGGCGGCCCTGATCGGCCCGACCGGCGTGGGCAAGACCACCACCATCGCGAAGCTGGCGGCCAACCTGAAGCTGCGTGAGAAGCGGCAGGTGGGGCTGATCACGATCGACACCTACCGCATCGCCGCCATCGACCAGTTGCGCAAGTACGCCGATATCCTGGGCGCGCCGCTGCGGGTGGTGAACTCGCCCGAGGAGCTGCGTGAGGCGGTGGCGGCACTGGGGGACAATGACTATGTGCTGATAGATACCGCCGGCCGCAGTCCCAATGATGCCATGAAGATCAGCGAGCTGCGCAGCTTCATCGCCGCAGCCCAGGCCGATGAAGTGCACTTGGTCCTCTCCAGCACGGCCAGTGCGCAGGCGGTGGACCTGGCGGTTCAGCGCTTCGGCGAGGTGGGAGTGGACAAGGTGATTTTCACCAAGATCGACGAAGCCGCTCACGTTGGCGTGATCCTCAACGTTGCGCGGCAGATCAACAAGGGCCTGTCGTATATCACGACCGGCCAGGACGTGCCGGACGACATCGAGGTCGGCCGTGGACGTCGCCTGGCGCAACTGATTCTCGGGAGCCAGCCATGACGGTCATCGATCAGGCAACCAGCTTGCGTTCGCTGGCGGCGGCCCGGCCCCGCGCCAGCGTGATTGCCATCACCAGCGGCAAGGGAGGCGTGGGCAAGAGCAACATTGCCGTCAACCTTGCCATCCGCCTTTCGGCCGCGCAGAAGAACGTTGTGCTGCTCGACGCCGACCTGGGGCTGGCCAACGCCGATGTTTTGTGCAATATCGATGTGCCGTACAACCTGGCCCACGTCATCGCCCGCAAGAAGGAACTGGAGGATGTGCTGTTCCGCGCTCCCGGTGGGTTCCGGCTGGTGGGCGGGGCCACGGGCCTGGCGCGGATGGCCGACCTGACTGATTTCGACCGCCAGCGCGTGATTCACGCGATGGCCGAACTGGAAGAGTCGGCCGACATCATCCTGATCGACACTGGCGCCGGGATCAGCCCCAACGTGCTGTCCTTTACAAGGGCGGCCGACCATGTGCTGGTGGTGACGACACCTGAGCCAACGGCCATCACCGATGCCTACGCCGTGATCAAGGTCATCACGCGCGATGCGGCCGATCGGCGCGTGAGCCTGCTGGTTAACCAGGTGCGTACCGCCGCCGAGGCGCGGGCGGTGTATGACCGCATCGCGCGGGTGGCAAAGAATTTCCTGGGCGTGTCGGTGCTCGATGGCGGCCACTGCGTCGCCGATGAGCAGGTGCCGCTGGCGGTGCGACGGCGTACGCCGTTCGTACTTGGCGCCCCGCGCTGCGCGGCAAGCCTGTGCATCGCCCAACTGGCCACGCGCCTGGAGCGCGGGATGATCACCCCCCGCAACAGTGGAGGGTTCTTCAACCGCATGAGCCGCTGGTTTCGTCGCTGATTCTTGCTCCGCGGCGGCACCGCGGGAAAGTGAGGCTTGACTATGGCCCAACCAGACCCCAATCTGCTCTCGCGGCGCCTGGCCGCCGCCGTGGCGCTGATCGCGTTCGCGGTGGCGCTGCTGGCGGGGTTGCAGTCGGGTAACACCTTCTCCACAACTGTGACCCGGGCGTTGATCGCCATGGTGGGGACGTTTGCCATCGGGCTGGTACTCGGCGTCATGGCGCAGAAGATGCTGGATGAGAATCTGGCGGAGGCGGAGAAAAAGTTGAGAGATTTTCAGGCGGAAACGCCCGCGAACGGCCGATAAACCGAAGTGGGCATTTCTACCGATTTGGCCCATCGCCATGCTTCGACAGGATGTCGCGGCGGCGGCGGGGTGTGACAAGCAGACATGAACCCAAGGACCGGGAGGCAGTATGCCGAAAGCATCGGCGCCGGTGTCGAAAAAGCCGCAATCGCGTGAAATCCGTGACATCAGGGATGTCTGGATTGAGTACAAGCAGACCAAGAGCGAGGCCCTGCGCAACATCCTGATGGAAAATTACCTCCATCTGGTGCGTTACAATGCCGAGCGCATCCATGTCAAACTGCCCGATGAGGTTGAGCTGGACGACCTGATGTCGGCCGGCATCTTCGGGCTGATGGACGCCATCAATGCCTTTGACCTCGATCGAGGCGTGAAGTTCGAGACCTACTGCGCCCCGCGCATCCGCGGTGCGATCCTGGACGAGCTGCGCAGCATGGACTGGGTACCGCGGCTGGTGCGCAGCCGTGCCCACAAGCTCGATGGTGCCACCCGGCAGCTTGAGGTGGAACTGGGCCGCCAGCCCACCAACGAGGAGATCGCCAAGCGGCTGAAGATCTCGATGGCCGAGTTCGAGAAGATCTCCAAGGACGCCAGCGCTGTCGGCTTGGTCAGCCTGTCGCGCAAGTGGTTCGAGACGGACTCGAACAAGGATGTGCGCGAGATCGACGTGCTGGAAGACAAGCGCGGGGCCGATCCGGTGCGCGAAATTCAGCGCAAGGATCTGAAGGAGCTGATCACCCGCGGGCTGAGCCGGGCTGAGCGACTCATCATCATCCTCTACTACTTTGAGGAGATGACGATGAAGGAGATCGGCGCCACGCTCGACCTGTCCGAGTCGCGCGTCAGCCAGATGCACTCGTCCATTCTCGCCCGCCTCAAGGCGCAGATGGCCGATCGCAAGAAGGAATTCCACCAGGCCGCCGCGGTGTAAGCAGCCGCCGGCCTGCATCTCTGCAGGGAGAGAAGAAACGCAACCGCGGGCTATGCGGAGAGCCGCCCGGAGTGATCCTCCGGGCGGTTTTGTATGCGCTGATGCGGCTCTCAGGCGCTGAGGCCGATCAGATGGCGCACGACACCCCGGCCCAGGGCGCGCAGGTTGTACCCGCCTTCCAGCGCGCTGATGACCCGTCCCTGGCAGTGTCGTTCGGCCACCGCCACCAGGGAACGCGTCATCAGTTCGTATCCCTCCTCGCTCAATTCGATCTCCGCCAGCGGATCATCGGCGTGGGCGTCAAAACCCGCGGCAATCAGCAGCACCTGCGGATCGAACTCCTCCAGCTCGGGGATGATGCGGTTGTCCATCACGCGCAGGTAATCGACATCGTTACTGCCCGGCTGAAACGGCACATTGACCGTATAGCCCCGGCCAGTGCCCAGGCCGATTTCCCAGTTCATGCCGCTGCCGGGGTAGCAGGTGCGCGGATCCTGGTGCAGGCTGACGGTCATCACGCTGCGATCCTGCTCAAAGCAGGCCTGGCTGCCGTTGCCGTGGTGCACATCGAAATCCACGATGGCGATGCGCTCGATGCCGTGGCGCTGCTGAAGGTAACGGGCGGCGATGGCCAGATTTGAAAAAAGGCAGAATCCCATCGCCCGATCCGGCTCGGCGTGGTGTCCCGGCGGGCGTACCGCAGCAAACGCCCGCCGCACTTCGCCGGCCATGACCGCATCAACACAGCGCAGCACGCATCCCAGCGCCAGGAGGGCCGAATCGAAGCTGCGGGCCATGACCGGCGTATCCCCCTGGTCCAGCACGCCGCCGATCTGGCAGACATGCCGCACCTGTTCGATATAGGCCCGGCTGTGGACCAGCTCAATCCATCGCTCATCGGCCGGTCCGGCCGACAGCTCGATCAGCCGACCCGGCACCGCCGGCAGCGGCCCGAAGTCCATCCGAAAGTCATCGAACGGATTGGGCGAGTCGATCAGTCCCGCCAGCCGCACCGCACGGAATATGGCGCGCAGCCGATCCTGCCGCTCGGGGTGATGGGGCCCCGTATCATGCTCGATCATGCCAGGATGGGTGCAGAAGCCCGTGGGAACCATAAGAACCGCCCATTCTCGGCAGTTTCCGGCGGAATGTCGAATACGCTAGCCACTGCCCAATAGCGATGATGCGCCAGGCCGATACAACCGGCCAGAAGGGGTGGTCCGAGCGAAATGTAAACCGTCGCCTCAGCCTGTTTTGTTTATTCTTGCGTTTTCCTGCCCCCCATGCGATCAGCGCTGGTGCCAGCGCTCTATTCTACGCCCATCCGCCGGAACCAGCGCGGGCGGAGATAGCGCAGGGCCAGGGGGGTCAGCAGCAGCAGGTTGATCGTGCCAAAGATGAGCCAGTAGCGCCAGGAGTAAAAGAGGGTGAAGTCCGCGCCGACGGTGACATAGAGCGTCAGCGCCGGGAAACCGCCCAGGATCGAGCCGAGGAATACTTCTGCCGCCTTGATGCGGGTCAGGCCCAGCAGGTAGTTGCTGATGCCAAAGGGGAGGAAGTAGGCCAGACGGATGGCCATGACTACCAGCAGGCCGTTATGGCCGAGCTTTTCCTCCAGCAGGCGGACGCGTTCCATCCGGCTTTCGATGCGGGTGCGGAACCACTCGCCCACCAACCAGCGAGAGAAGAGCATGGTGATCGTCGCTCCAATCGCCGCCGCTGCCAGGGTGTAGGTGCATCCCCATCCCAGGCCGAAGGCGAAGCCGGCAAGAATCTGCAGCCACCAGATCGGCAACAGCAGCAGGGCGCACAGCAGGTACAGCCCGAGGTAAATCAGCGGTGCAAGAACCGGATGCAGCATCACCCAGGCCCGCGCCTCATCACCGAACGCGATCGGCCGGCGCATGACCTCCCGACCCGTTTCGGTACTGCCGGCGAACCAGATGGCCGTGATGATGGCACCGACCAGCAGCACGGAGATGATCGGGCGAAGACGGTTCAAAACTGCGGTCATGCAGGAAGGTAAATCAAGGTGGCATGAGCGACCCGGCCGTCATTTTCTGAAGGGAAAACAAAACTGCCGGCGGCCCGTCCGCGCCATCCCCAGTCATCAAATCACCGGTTGGCGTACATCATACACCGCATGGCGATCCAGTACGTCCAGAAGAGGTAGACCGCGCTGATGATAATCTCAGCGCTGAGCGCGTAAAGGTAGAGCGAGGAGATATTGGCTGGCATGTCCGCCAGATATGGCGAAAAAAGGAGCCACTGGTGCCCCTGCACGGTCAACAGCACCAGCAGCGCCACCGGCGGATAGTGGGCCGCGTGGTACGCCAGCCCACGCAGCACAACCGGGTACGGAAGACGGATACCGCGATAGGCCGCCTCCCACGCGGTCAGCTTCGCGGCCAGGCGGTTGATCACCTCAAGCGCGAGATAGACCAGGCCAATCAACAGCGGTGCCACCCATCCGTGCCGGCGGCCGGGCACCAGCCACCTGAATTGCCAGGCCATGTGCCCATACGCCGCCAGCCCGAACGCCAGTGCAGTGAACGCCCAGTGGATGCGCGCCAGCTTGAGCGCCGGCGGCAGCGGCTCACGTGTGGCGAGGGTGCGGAAAAAGCGCGTGGGACGGAACAGAACCAGCAGCGAGGTCGCTCCAAACGCCGCCAGCTTTGCACCGATCCCGTGCGCCAGCTCCCACGCCGGCGGCCGGCGATGGGCACCCAGGCTCGGCTCAATCAAGTTGCCGCACTCCGGACAGCGCGAGTCAGTTGGCAGGCCATTGAGCACATAGCCGCATGATTCGCATAGCAGATCCCCTTCGGCGGGGGCGATGCGGGCGGCAGGGTCGATGCGTGTCATCATCCTTATGGTATTGTTAAGGGGATGCGAATGTCTCGGCTGATGATCCTTGCTTTGCTGATCGGCGGGTGCGGCGACGATCCGGCCGCCGAAGCCCCCGCGCCAGACCCCACCCCGGCTGCCACCCAGCCCGCGCTGCCACCCAAGCCGATCGAGCCGCCCCAGCTCGATTCAGTCTCGATTGCAGTTGCCGATGAAGTGTATCTGCTCCCGCCGATGGTGCTGCGATTCTGGCCACGGCCGGATGAATCGGGGGCCGACCTGCTTCTTTCCGGCCACGAGAAGGCCGAGCCGACCGGCCACACGCTGGTCCTCAGCATGGCGGTCGATGCCCAGGATATCGGCCAGCTTCATCAGACTGCCTGGACCTACCTCGCCCCCAGCGATGAGTGGACCGACACGACGCAGGGCCTCACCCTCAGCGAAGGCCGCTTCGTTCTCCGGCCCTACGATGTCACTGTTCGCTTCACGCCGGTTGATGGCGTGGTGAAAATCAACATCACTGGCCGCTTTCTTCGCTTTGACACCCGCGCTAACCCTGAACTGCCCGGCAAGCCGATGCCGGTAGAGGCCGCGTTTGATGCGGCCCTGGTCGTGGAGTAAGTGGGGCGGGAGCGGAATCTGTGGGTGCCGGTGGGCGATTGCCGTGCCCCGTCCTCCCGGCCGCCGCGAAGGAAGCGTTCTTACGGCCGCGCTGCTGCCTGCTGCTTCTACAAATCCGGCTGCTCGAAATGCACGTCACGACCGAGGGTGCGCATCACCGCTTCGGCTGCGCGATATCCGCTGCGCACCGCGCCTTCCATCGTCGCGGGCCAGCCGGTCTGGGTGTAGTCGCCGGCAAGGAACAGGCCGGGAACCGCCGTCGATTGTGGCGGGCGCAGGCGGTCGATGCCCGGCAGGGGGGAGTAGGTGGCGCGCTTCTCCTTGACGATGCGGCTGGACAGCAGTTGTGCATCGCCGGTGGCGGGCAGCAGGATGCGTATCTCGTGCATCAGCCGGCCCAGCAGCCCATCGTTCGACTCTGCCGCCTGCCGGTCCGCGGCAGAGATCACCCCGTGGATGTGCCGGCCCTCTGCGTCCTTGCGGAACAGCCACTGGAGTTCCGTGCCGATCAGGGCCAGGTGCGGCTCAGTCATCACCGGGCGATCAAAGAACAGGTGCAGTCCGATGATCGGGCGGAAGGTGAGATGATCGAGCGCCTCCAGCTCCACCACGCTACCAAGAAGCCTGCGGGCCGCATCCGGCGCGGTGGCCACGATGACCATGTCGGCTTCAAGCACCTCGCCGGTGGAGAGATTGATCTGCCAGGAAGGCCGCCTCGATTGGCGGAGAGGATGCGCGGCCTCCTGGCCAACGGCCATCACGCGCACGCCTGTCAGCACGCGTGTTGCGATCGCGCCGGTGTACAGATCAGCCAGCGGCAACGATGGCACGCCCATGACATAGCCACGGCGGTGCCCAAGGAAAGCTTCGCGGAAGACCTGGATCCCGTAGCGGGCACCGGCGCGAGCCGCATCCTCGTTGAGAGCGCTGGTGATGATGATGTTCCAGAAGCGTGCGATGGTGCGCGGCGACTGGCCATGATCGGCCAGCCACTGGCCAAAGGACTGCTCGGGGGCGGCGGTTTCATCATCCAGCAGCCGCATCGCCAGCATGGCGCGGGCGATCTCCGCCTTCTCCGTCAGCGACAGCAGGGGGAAGGCAAGCATGGCTGGCGCCAGGTGCAGGGGGCTGGGCAGCCGGCTCGCACCCAGGACACCGCGCCGGCCGGTTTCATCGGCGAAGGTGAGACGGTCAAACAGCTCGATGCGGTCGACGATCCCCATCGTGCGATACAAATGCAGCAGGTTGGTACAGCAGCCCAGCAGGACGTGCTGGCAGTTGTCGAGCAGTTGGCCGGTGCGGATATCCTCGAAGCTGGTGGCCCGGCCGCCCAGCAGCTTACGGCGCTCGATGAGGGTGACATCCAACCCGGCGCCGGTGAGTGCGGCCGCCGCGGCAATGCCGGCCAGGCCGCCGCCGATGATGGCGACACGGGGAGGATGGGAAACGGAAGCGATCAAGGCATCAATGACAGGGATAGCGCGGTTCGGTGCGGAGCCATCAACCGTGGCGGCGGACAATGTACAAGTAGAGTATGATGAAGAAGAAGATAAACGCCAGCAGCACGCCGATGCCGACCGGCGGGCCGCCCAGGAGCAAGGCGAAGACCGTAGCCGGACCCATCAGTCCCGCGGCCGCGCCTGCCAGAACCTTGAGTTTGGTCGGGATCGCGGAGCGCATGGGTGGGGCCCAGGTATCTCATTCGGTCGGGCCGCAACCGGCGGGGCGGGTGGCCCGTACGCTGCCAGCATGGCGATTACCGCTTGTATTTCTCCTTGAGCTCTGCCAGCGTCACGCCGGGCGGGAGGGCGGCCTCCTCCATCAGCATCACGGGGATGCCATCGCGCACCGGATAGCGCAGGCCGCCTTCCTCGGCGACCAGCCAGTCTCCCTCCTGCCGCAGCCGGCTCAACGTCAGCGGACAGCGCAGAATCGCCAGCAGCTCGGGTTCGATCTGATTGGCAGGCGGTGGAGTGTTGGAATCGGTCATGGATGCGCGGGGGTTGGGGCTTGAATTTATGATCGTTGCCAATGGCGCCTGTGACGCCTGATATCATCCAGGGGAGCGGCCGAAGATGGCAGAGATTGTCCCTGCCACCGGCAGCGGGCTGCTACCCATCTCGCAGGCAATATAGAGCATCGCGCAACAGCATCCAAGAGATGCGGTCCGGGCCATCGGGGTGCTGGGTCTGCACGGCGTGGATGAGCTGATCGGCCAGCGGAAGAGTATCGAACGACTGCACGAAGGCGTAAACAGCCCACGGTTCGGTGGTGGCGTGGTCAGGCTGGGTTTCATTGAGATGGAACTCGGCTGCCCGTTCCACGGCGCGCTGTGGCTCATCGCGGTTGCTTGCCAGAGCATAGGCTGCCACTGCGTGCAGAATGACCAACTCGTGATACCAGTGCGGCTCGGGATTGTCCGACCGCGTGGCAAGCAGGAATTCGCCACTGGGCTGCTGGGCTGTAATGAGCGCGGCCAGCGCCTGCTGGGCTTGGGGGTGTGCCGGGTTGGTTGGGTCGCCAGCCACGGCAGCGGCCCGCAGCGTTGCCGCCGCAATCGTTTCGCCGCGGGCGGCGGAGAAGGGGGGCTGGAGGCGGGCCAGCGCCTCGGTGATGCCGGATGGATCCGGGCGCCCCTCAAGACGCTGTCCGCAGTATGCTTCCAGCGCTTGGTGAATCGCCCGCCGATGCCGGGCGTCCGATGCCGTATCGGCACCGCCATTTTGCGGAGGGCAGGGGGCTGCGGTGAGGTGTTGGAGGATTGCGGTGTAACGCTCAAGCGTCGGGGCATCGGTGCGCATCATGGCCCGGCCATGATATCGGGGCGGGGCGAACTTTTCGGCATCCAGGGCGTCAGAATGAGTAAGATACACGCTTCACTCCTGCCAAGGAGCCGACGATGCGAGAACACATGAGCGTATCGTGGCCGGCGATCGCGATAGGGGGGCTGGCTCTGGTGCTCTACCTGATGAGCCATTCTGTCAATGGCCATGAGCCGGCTAGGCCGTTTCCCACTTCCCAGCCGGTGGATCAGCTTCAGCCAGCCAGTTTCAAGTTCATGCTGCGCGGCTACTGCTACGCTGGCTCGCCGATCGATGACAAATCAGCGCTGGGCGGTTTTGCTACATCCGACAATCTGCCCCGCCGACTCGATCCCGTAGATGACCGCCAGCCGGGCAAACTATACCTCCTGGCGCTGCCGGATATCTCCGCTCCATTCGCTGGCCAGTATCGCGGCATGACGCTCCTGCTGGTCAACTCCACCAGCAAGACGCTCGCCTTTGACGCCAGCGACAGCCGGTTGAGCATCGTCCAGGAAGCAAGAATCGACAATGGCGAGTGGATGCCGATCGAGTATCTGCCCAGCAGTTGGTGCGGCAACAGCTATCACCGCGTCTTCCTGCCGGCCGGGCAGTACTGGTCCTTCATCGCGCCGCGTTATACCGGTCCGCAGCCGGCAAAGTTGCGTTTCCGCCTGGATCGCGGCCAGGACGAGCCCCTCATCAGCAACGTGTTTGATGGTTCAATCCACCCAGAGCAATTTACGCAGAAGCAGGGTCACACGGCGACTGGCATCATGGACCCGTACCTGGAGTGAATCGGGATGAGGATGCGGGGCCGTGCACGGCGGTTTTCCTGCCTCCGCCGCTCTCTGTGTTGATCCCGCTCAGCACGCGCTGCCGA
Organism: uncultured Tepidisphaeraceae bacterium; assembly: GCA_964398315.1. GTDB lineage: Bacteria > Planctomycetota > Phycisphaerae > Tepidisphaerales > Tepidisphaeraceae > JADLCB01. The sequence continues at coordinate 39,281 of CAYNMV010000001.1, forward strand.
AATCGGTCTTGAATGCTTCGGCGAGCCTGTGGCCCCAGTTGTCCAGGGGAGCCAGGCGGCCGAAGAAGAAGCGCAGGACCGGCGGCTCCTCCACGAACTTCAGCCCGCCCACCAGGTCGCGGTGGGCGTAAAGCCATTTCATGCGGTCAACAACATACTCGATGTGGGCCATCGAATAGACCCGGCGGGGAACCGCCAGGCGGGCCAGTTCCATGTCGCTGGGAACGTCGTTGCCTTCCCGGTCGCGATCCATGCTGACCGAGCCGCGCTCCATCGGGCGGGCGCCGGAAGCGATATAAATGGCGGCGGCGAGACAGCCGGCGGGGTACTGGCTCTGGGGAATATGCGGCAGGAACTTTCTCGCATCGACATGGCCGGCCAGGCCGCCCGCCGGGGTGACGGCAGGCAGGCCCGCCTTCACCATCAGATCTACGAAATACTCGATCAGATCAGCGCTGCTGCTGGCGACTTCGTAGTCGCACATCTCGCGCAGTCCTACCGCCATGGCTTCCACTTCCTTGCTGCTCATACCGCCGTAGGTGAGGAAGCCCTCGTACACCGGCAGCCAGGCGCGGATGCGGTCGAAGTATGAACGATTATTGGTAGCAATCAGCCCGCCGCGCACCGCGGTGCTCTTGCGGCCGGACATGTAGCAGATATCGGCGCAGCTCATCATCTCGCGGATGATCTGGCCGATGCTGTGATCGGCAAATTCCGCTTCGCGCCGCTTGATGAGATAGGCGTTTTCGCTGACCAGCGAGGTGTCGATGACGACCGGGATGCCATGCTTGCGTGCCAGGGCCGAGACCTCGCGCAGATTGGCCATCGAGAAGGGCTGGCCGCCGATCAGGTTCGTCGTGCATTCCATGCGCACGAAGCTGATGCTCCCGGCGCCATGCTGGTCGATCAGCTTCTTGAATTTCTCCACATCCAGGTTGCCCTTGAACGGATTGGTGCTGGCGGTTTCGAGGGCGCCATCGCAATAAATCTCATGGACGGTGCCGCCGGCCAGTTCGAAGTGGGCCTTGGTGGTGGTGAAGTGGTAGTTCATCAGCACCTGGTCGCCGGGCTTGACGAAGACCTTGGCCAGCAAATGCTCGGCAGCGCGGCCCTGGTGGGCGGGCAGGCAGAACTCAAAGCCGAACACCTCGCGCACGGCATCGGCCAGCTTGTAATAGCTCTCACCACCGGCGTAGGCATCATCGGCCACCATCATGGCGGCAAGCTGGTTGTCGCTCATGGCGTTGGTGCCGGAGTCGGTAAGCATGTCGATGAAGACATCGCGCGTGCGGAGAAGGAAGGTGTTGTAGCCGGCCTCGCCGATGGCCTCGAGCCGCCGGGTGATGGGCGGAAGGGTCATCTGCTGGACGATTTTCACCTTGTGCATCTCGATTGGGATGACCTTGCCGCTGGAGAGCTTGACCTGCATATGCCGTTTCCTTGCTGCCGAGAGGGATCACTGTTCCGGCGCCGACGCCTGGCTGGGGCGGCATTGTATGAGACAAATCGGACAAAAAAATCCGATTCACGACTCTCCTGCCTGAATCGCACCTCCAGCGGACGTTGGTGCTGCCCGGCAAAGCGCAAAAAAAAGCCACGAGTGGTCAACTCGTGGCTTTCTGGACTCCAGTCTCGGTTGTCGATTACTTGCGATCCGCCTTGCTGATCGCTTCGGCGATGCTCCTGGCATCGAGGCTCAGCGCCTGCAACACATCTTCGGGGGTGCGGCCGGACTTGGGGATCTGGCGGACGAACAGGTTCTGGACCTTGATATCCGCCCCGGCGTTGGCGATAGCCGTGGCCAGTTCGGCATCGAGGCCCCCGACGTAATTGTCCTCCGCCGTGACAATCAGCCCGCCGTTCTTTGCTGCCAGGTCAAGGATGCCCTGGGTCTGCAGCGGCAGGGAGTAGGCATCGACCACCGTCGCCTGCTTGCCCTGCTGGGCCAGCAGATCAGCGGCGGCCAGGCACTCATGCACCATGTAGCCCGCGGCCACCAGCACCAGATCCTTGCCCTCGCGCAGCACCTTGAATCCGCCAACCTCGAAGGTGTCGGTCGGCTTGTAGAGGGCCTTGGTGTCGGCCCGCAGGGTGCGCTGGTAGCAGCAGCCGTTCAGGTTTGCCATCAGCTCCGTGATCTTGAGGCAGCTCACCGCATCGGCCGGGAAGAAGTAACGCACGGCCGGCTCGCCGGCGTAGTTGGTCGTGTGACAGAAAGCGCGGAAGAAGGCGACGTCGGGCAGTGACATCTGGCTGGGACCATCGGCCGCCAGGGTGACGCCGGCGTGGCTGCCGGTGATCTTGAAGTTGGCGCCGCTGTTGATCGCCATCTCGACCTGGTCATAGCCGCGCACGACGAACTTGGCGAAGGTGGAGCAGAAGGGGATTTTGCCCGCCGCGGCCGCGCCAGCCGCGACGCTGAACATGTTCTGCTCGGCGATGCGGCACTCGATGAACTGTTCAGGCAAGTTTTTGTAAAGATACTCAGCGAAGGTCGAGTTCTTCACATCCGCATCCAGGCCAATGATGCGCTTGTCTGCCCTGGCCAGGGCCAGCAGGGCTGCGCCATACGCCTTGCGCGGCGCCAGCGGCTTACCGGCCTGGTAATCCTTGAGCAGGCCGCAGGCTTCCAATGCCGCTTCGAAGTCGATCTTGACCGTCGTGCTGCCGGTCTCCACCGGCTTGGCGGCAGGGGGGGTGATCTTCAGGTAGCCATCGGTCTTGACGTCAATCGCGCCAAGCTCTTTGGCGGTCTGGTCCAGTTCGGCGAAGACCGCCTGCATCTTGTCCTTCTTGACCGGCGTGCCGTGCTTGCCCATGCCCTGTTCGCTGGCACTGCCCCAGCCCTTGACGGTACGGGCGATGATCGCCAGCGGGCGGGTCCCGTTCTGCACGATGTGCAGCTCGCGGAAGGCGGTGCGGATTTCATCAGGGTTGTGCCCGTCGATAATGCGGGCGATAAAACCGTAGGCCTCGGCCTTGCGGGCCAGCACCTCTGCACTCTGCTGCGGGCTGACCCAGTCACTCTGGGCCAGTTCGTTGCAGTTGAAGATCGCCACGCAGTTGGTCAGGGCGTGGTCGGCGATGAAATCCATCGCCTCCCAGATTTGTCCTTCGCGGGCCTCACCGTCACCGATGATGCAGTAAACATTGCGATCAATGCCGTCCATCTTGGCCGCTGCGGCCACGCCGGCGGCGACGCTCAGCCCCTGCCCGAGCGAACCGGTGGCAGCATCGAAGAAGGGGACGCCCAGGCCGGGATTGGGGTGCCCGTCGATGGGGCTTTCGATCGCCCGCAGCGACAGCGCATCCTCGCGCGTCATGGGGCGCGCTTCTTTCGGATTCTTGCCAATAACGGCTCCCAGGTCCGCCATGGCCGCGTAAATGATCGGCACGGCGTGGCCTTCCGAGAGAACCAGCCGGTCGGAGACCCCGTCCCACGGGTTTTTCGGATCCCAGCGCATCTGGTAGTACATCAGTACCGTCGTCAGGTGCGCCAGCGACAGGGCGGTGGAAGGGTGGCCGCTGCCAGCCACGGTGGTCATCTCCACCGACAGTTTCCCGATCTCAATCGCCTTCTGATGGACGGCCTGCGCAAAACTCATGTTCCGGTCTCCGCTGAAAAAATGGGTCTAAAAACTCGCTCAGGGTGGGTGAATGTATGGACAGACGCGACGGGGGGCAAGTGGACCGGCCGGAAGCAGCCGAACTCAACAGCTTGCGTTGAGCGCCACTGCCAGCGGATACCGTTGATTTACCGTCACTCAGACGCCATGCCTGAAGGAAAATGCCATGGCGATCGCTGCCAGCACCGGAACGGCCACCAGCCCCATGATGACCCCCGCGCCAAACCCTCTCCGCCTGGCTCGGCGGGCGATAAGCCAGGCAAGAATCGGAAAAAAGCCAATGGCGAGAATGACCGGGCCATCGCATGCGTAAAATGCCTCGAAAGCCGACCGACGCGGCGTGATCAGGCCGATGACCAACCAGCGCAGCGGCGGCATATCCATATGGCAGCGCAGCTCCAGCCAGAAGTGCCCACAGGCTGAGTGGCGGGCGGGTTGCGTATGGCAGAGGAACCGGCCCGGGCGGTTGGGATGCCCCGGCCGGCTGCGGATTGTCGGGAGAGGTGGCGTTCATTGGCGCTCGCTGGCGGCCGGCAAGTGCGTGCGGAAAAATCGGAGCCAGTTGCCGGCCAGGATGCCAGTGATGGCTTGATCGCTATACCCTGCATCGGCCAAGGCAGCGCCCAGGCGGGGCAGGTCAGCGCTGGTTCGGATTTCCTGCGGAATCTGGTCGCGGCCGAGGCCGCCGTCCATATCAGTGCCAAGGCCGATACAGTCGGTCGAGCCGGCCAGATCGGCGATGTGGTTCACGTGGCGCACCACATCGGACAAAGTGGCCCTGCGCTTGCCCTGCTCGGCGGGGGGCAGCAGAAAACGGTCGTAGAAATTGATGCCAACCACGCCGCCACGTTTTACCAGCGCACGGATCATTTCATCAGAAAGTTGCCGGTCGGTGGGGATGATCGCCCGGCAATTGGAGTGGGTGGCCACCACCGGCCCGGTGGTCAGGTCAAGCAGTTGCCAGAACGCGTCCTCGGCCAGATGGGAGACATCGTGGATCATCGCCAGCCGATCCATCGCCCGCACCAGTTCGATACCGGCCTCGGTCAGTGGGCCGGGCATGCCCGTGCCGCCGGCGTAGCGGGTCCGCTTCCACGCCAGCCCGATCATCCGCGCCCCGGCGGCATGCCAGCGCTCAAGGTCATCGGCTGAGCGAATGGGGTCCGCTCCCTCGATCAGCACAAGTGTTGGAATCGCCCGCGACGCACCAGGGCCGGCGTCAACGGGGGCGCTGGTGGGAACATCTTCCCGCTGCGCTACCAGCTTGAGCTGGCCGGCCTCGAATTGCCGGTGATACCACTGCATCTGTGCCCACCCCATCGCGGCGGCCTCTTCAGGGGTTTTGTAGCCCCGGCCTTTGCCGCGATCGGGCTCGCAGAAAATGGTGGCGCAGATGAACCCGATGCGGCCGGCCCGCAAATCGGGCAGGCCGACACTGGGGATGCCCTCCTCATCGGGAACTTGCTCTGCGGCCGAGCGGAGTACATCCCGGCCGCGCAGAGCGTTGTAGGCCAGGTCGAGGTGTGCATCGACGATCATCACTTTTACCGTTGTCCGCTGGCGCGGTCGTGCTGTCAACGGCGGGTGATGGCCACTTCTGAACGCCGGCCGGCTATCGCCCGGGCGAATCGTCAGGTATAAACACGGGGTGCGCGATGCCCGCGGTACGCGTGACACGCGGTATGCCAACGATGCCCGGCGCACCGGCGGGCCGGAACACGGAATGTACAAGCTCCACCTCATTCTCAAGTACCTGCGTAAGCGGCGGATCGCCTGGGTGTCGCTGATCGCGGTCATGCTCTGCACGACGATGGTGCTTGTGGTCATCAGCGTCATGGGTGGGTGGCTGCGGATGTTCCGGTCGTCATTCCAGGGGCTGAGTGGCGAAGTGATCGTCTCGGCCCGCCACCCGGCGGGGTTTCCGTTTTACGAGCAGATGGCCGAGCGCATCGAGCAGTTGGAAGGTGTGGGGCCGGGCAATGTGGTGCCGGTGATCCGCACCTTCGGGCTCATTAACATCGCCAACCTGGAGAGCCGGGCGGTGCAGGTCTGGGGCTATCCGCTGGACCGCATCGGCGCGGTCAATGCGTTCCCCGAGTCGCTGTGGCGTCAGCACAAACGCTATCTCGAGGTGCTGGAGCGCGGCGAGGCCACGGAAGAAGAGCGCCAGGCGTTGGGCCTGCTGCCTCAACCCGAGGGGCAAACACCGCTCATCTGGCCTGAGGGCAAGATCGAAACCCCGCCAACGCCGCTGACCGAGCAGGAGAAGGCCATCCTGCGGCAGAAGGCCGAGGAGGGCAGGAGGGCACCGTCTTTCGAAAAGCCGCTTCCGCCGGAGCGCTATCGCCAGGCACTCAAGGCGTTGAACCCGCGCGCGCCCGCGGCTGTGCTCGACAGCGCTGCCAACTGGGAAGGGATGATCGCCGGGGTGGGCGTGATCGAGGTGAGCCGGGACAACTGGGGCCAGATGAGCGGCCGGCGGCAGTTCAAATACGAGTTGCCGGTGAAGCTGACCGTCCTGGGCATTGATCCATCCGGCGCCAGCGTCGATGTGGGCAATAAGAGCGAGCGCTCCTACTGGTTTGTCGATGACAGTCACACGGGTGTCTGGCAGTACGACTCCGAGAGCGTCTATGTGCCGTTTGATGTGCTTCAGCAGGACCTGAAAATGGCGCCTGAGGAGCTGATCGACGGCTCGGGGTTCACGCCGGCCCGCACCAGCGAACTGCATGTGAAGGTGGCGGCCGGCCACGACATGAATGCCATCCGCGATCAGGTGGCCCGAATCGTCAGCGAGGTGTACGCCGAGAATGGTGTGCTGTACAGCTACCTGCCGCGGGTGCAGACGTGGGAGCAGACGCAGGCGGTCTTTCTTGGGGCGGTGGAGAAGGAAACGACGCTGGTGATGTTCCTGTTCAGCCTCATCAGCCTGGTGGCGGTGTTCCTCATTTTCTGCATCTTCTACATGATCGTTGTGGAGAAGACGCGGGACATCGGGATCATCAAGAGCGTGGGGGCTACCAGTAACGGCGTGGCCGGAATCTTCGTCGGTTACGGCCTGGCGATCGGCATCGTCGGCAGCCTCGCCGGCCTGGGGGTGGCGTGGGTGCTGGTGACGTACATCAACGAGATTCACGCCTGGCTGGGCGCGGCCCTGCACATCGAGATCTGGAACCCGCAGGTGTATGCCTTCGACACGATTCCCAACGAGATGGATCCGTGGACGGTTGCCCGCATCCTGGCTGTTGCCATCATCGCATCGGCGCTGGGCGCGGTTATCCCGGCCATGCGCGCTGGCGGTCTGAATCCGATTGAAGCCTTGCGACATGAATAAAGAAAGTTGCCGGTGGCCCCGGCGGCGCCCACTGAACACGGACAACTGGTAACAGACAACGGGCAACTACCTTCGATGTCCCAACTTGCCGAACAGACTGCATCGACCGCTCCTGCCGCTCAGCGCGTGATTTTGCAGGCACGCGGCATCTCGCGCTCGTTCCGCATGGGTGAGAGCGTGGTCCACGTGCTGCGCAAATGTGACCTGAGTGTTCGGGAAGGGGAGTTCGTCGCCATCGAAGGGCGGTCAGGATCGGGCAAGAGCACGCTGCTGCATATCCTGGGGGCGCTGGATGTGGCCGATGAGGGATCGGTCATGTTTGACGGGCAGGATTACACCCGTCGACCTCCCGCGCCGGGGAAGCTACGGCTGTTGCTGGCCGGCGGGTTCATGTTTCGGCTCTGGCTGGTGATCCTGCTGGCCACGCCGGTGCTGTTTCTCATCTGGCACATCCGCAGGAACATGCAGCTCAGCCAGCAGCCGTTTCTCATCGCCGCGATCGCCTGTGGCGTGGCTTTGGTTCTGCTCACGATCGGCCACTTCGGGCCCAAGCTTATCGACTGGTGGACGGAGGCCCCTGAAGAACGCCGCGCTGCCCGCATGCGCAACGAGGATTTCGGCTTCGTCTTTCAGTTTTATCACCTGCTGCCTGAGCTGGATGTGCTGGAGAACGTTTTGCTCACCAGCATGGTGCAGCACTCCTGGATCGGATACATGGCCCGCCGCGCGGAACTGCGGAAGCGGGCTGCACAGATTCTGACCGACCTGGGCCTGGGTCATCGCCTGACCCACCGGCCCCAGCAGCTCTCGGGTGGCGAGCGCCAGCGGGTGGCCATCGCCCGCGCCCTGATGAACGAGCCGCGCGTCCTGTTCGCCGATGAGCCGACCGGCAACCTCGATTTTGAAACCGGCCGTCAGATCATGGGCGTGCTCGAAAAGTTGCATCGGGAGAAAAGACAGACGATTATCATGGTCACCCACGATCGGGCGCTGGCCCGAACTGCGGATCGTGTCCTGGTGCTGACCAATGGACGCCTGGAACAGGCGGAATCGAAAGGCGAATAGCCAGCAGGCAGCAGACAGCAGCCGGTAGAGGGCGTTCTCTGCGGGGCTTCTTCTGCCTGCTGGCTGCTGCCTGCTGGATATTACGGAGTATGTGCGATGTCCCTCAAGATCTGGATCGATGGTGAACTGCTCGACAAGGAGCAGGCACGCATCAGCGTGTATGACCACGGGCTGCTTTACGGAGATGGGGTCTTCGAGGGAATCCGCGTCTACAACGGCAAGATCTTTGAACGCGATGCCCACATGCGCCGGCTGTACGATTCGGCCCGGGCAATCCGGCTGACCATCCCGTACAGCATCGAGGAGCTGACCGCCGCCACCGAACTGACGGTGCGCACCAACAACTTCAGTGACTGCTATATCCGGCTGATTGTCACCCGCGGCATGGGCTGCCTGGGGTTGAATCCCACCGGCTGCAAGCCGTCAGTCATCATCATCGCTGATTCGATCGCCCTCTATCCGCCGGAAATGTATGAGAAGGGCATGTCGATCATCACCGCCACGGTGACGCGCTCGCATCCCAATTCGGTGCCGCCGCGGGTCAAGAGCCTGAACTACCTCAACAACATTCTCGCCAAGATCGAGGCGATCGATGCCGGGGTGCCCGAGGCCATCATGCTCAACCAGGCGGGCAACGTCGCCGAATGCACCGGTGACAACATCTTCATCGTCCGTGGTGGTGAGGTGCAGACCCCGCAGACATCGGATGGCATCCTCGAAGGCATTACCCGTGGCGTGGTGATCAAGCTGTGCCAGCGCCTGGGTATCCCGTGCGTGGAGAAGACGTTGCAGCGGCACGATCTGTACATCGCCGATGAGTGCTTCCTCACCGGCACCGCTGCCGAGGTGGTCGCCGTGACCAGCATCGATCGCCGCCCGATCGGCTCCGGCCAGGTTGGCCCCATCACGCGGCAACTGATCGATGCCTTCAAACGCTACGTGCGCGAAGCGTGAGTTTGCGTGGGTGGGTGATCGCTTGCCAGTAGTCACTTGCCGAGTGTTGTGAGGCAAGAGGCTGTGCGCAATGGGTGTGAATGCGCGGTGACAGGCGCAGGGCAATCGGTCGATGGCCTGTGGCATCTCACCTTCGCCTCACCGCCTGCCATGGCATGAAAATTGACACCCATCGTCCCCCCCGATATCGTTTTGCTCAATAATCGGATAAATCGACCAGACACGATGGAGGTCTACGCAATGATTGAATATGACACCCTGAAGCGGCTGGTGGCCGAGGCCGAGGAGGATGTGCACAAGGCCGTCGGCGGCAATAAGGCGGCCGGCACGCGCGTGCGCAAGAAGATGCAGGAGATCAAGGCCGCTGCTCAGGAAGTTCGCAAGAAGATCCTTGAGGGCCGCGAGGCCGAACCCGGCGTCCCCGGGCAGGCGTAGCGTTTTGATCCCGATTCACTCCGGCTGGTGTGAACTCACTCGCCGCTGCATGAACGCTGATGCACACGGATGAAGCGCTCGATCTGTGTCCATCGGCGCTCATCGGTGGCGATCTTTTCTTTCTGCTGCCAACATGCCACCCAAATTTCTCTTTGACCTGACCGGCATCGATCTCAATCGCGTGCTCTATGACCAGGAGGCCATCCGCGCGGTCAACCCGCATCGCGGCGACATGGAGCACCTGAACGCCATCGTCTACTGCGATCCGACCACCCATCGCATCATCGGCTATAAGGATGTCACGGCTGATGAGTTCTGGGTTGAAGGGCATATTCCCGGCCGGCCGCTGTTCCCCGGCGTCCTGATGATCGAGGCCGGCGCGCAACTCGCCAGTTTCTACACCAAGCATGTCCTGAAATGGCCCGGCTTTGTCGGCTTCGGCGGTGTGGATCGCGTGAAGTTTCGCCAGCAGGTCCTGCCCGGCTCCCGCCTCTACATCATCGGCGAGCGCAAATGGGAGCGCCATCGCCGCATCGGCTGCGACATCCAGGGCATGATCGATGGCAATCTCGTCTTCGAGGCTCAGATCGTCGGCGCGCAGCTGTAGACGCTCGTTTCAGCGAGAAGAAGACAGCATAGCGGAGGCCGTAGGAGCCGGCGTCGCGTCTTCTGCCAGCGGCGACTGTACGCTTCCCATTTCACCTGATCCTCCGCCGGCCGGGAGCGTATAATTCCCGTGGTGTCGGAACGTCCCCAGCCTCTCTCCCTGCTCCAGCCCCTGCGGCAGTGTCCGCTGGCAGTGGTCGATGTGGAAACCACCGGTGCATCGGCCGAACTGGGCGACCGCGTGGTCGAGATCGGCATCGTGCGCTACGAGAACGGTCGGCCTGTTTGTGAGTACCAGCAACTCTTCGACCCGCTGCGCCGGATCAGCCCCGGCGTCACCGCCCTGACCGGTATCAGCAACGACATGGTTGCCGGCCAGCCGCGTTTCGCCGAGCGACTGCATGAGATGGTTGACCTGTTGACCGGCGCAATCGTGCTCGGCCACAATGTCCGCTTCGATCTGTCATTTCTGAACAAGGAATTTCGCGCAGCGGGGAAGGATATCACGAAAGTGCTGCCGGGGGCGCCGGTGCTCGACACGGTGCGCATCGCCCGCCGGCGGTTTGGCCGTGGCGGAAACGCCCTGCAGCGGCTGGCCCGCTATTTCGGCTATCAGCCTTCGGTTGCCCACCGCGCCCTGGCCGATGCTCAGACGACCGGTTTTGTCTTCGAGCGCCTGCTCGAGCCGGTGGGAGGATGGGATCTGTGCCTGTGTGATGCCATGCGCGAGCAGGGTGGGCCGATGGGCCTGCTGCCGGCGAACCCGCGCCAGCCCCTGCTGCCGCTGGAACTGGAAGAAGCGCTGGATGCGCGCAAGCCGGTGCAGATGGAGTACGTCGATGCCCATGGCCGCCGTACGTTCCGCAGGATCGAGCCGCAGGAGGTGCGCCGAGTCAAGGGGGAACTGACACTGGTGGCTCATTGCCTGCTCAGGAACGACCGCCGGCACTTCAAGCTTGACCGCATTGTCCGCCTGATGCGGATCGAAGATGCCCAGCCCGGGATGCCGCCTGCCGATTGCGACCCACCGGTCCATCCACCGCCTTCATCCGCTCCCTCCGCCCAGCATTCCAAACACTGATCGCTCAGCGCTTCTTATCTTGCCTCACACAACAGCGTGCGCACTTCGGTCTCCAGATCGAGTGGATCAATGCTGCGGAGAATCTCCCGCCGGTCAATGAGGAGAACGGTAGGGATGCCATTCAAGGCGCAGGCCACTACCAGTGCTCGTGGCCCAGATCGGGGTCACAGTCGGGCGTGGCGCCAAGCCGCTCAACAGCACGATGAACACCCACCCCGCGCTGCGGCCCATGAACCACCTTCCATGCAAGTGGTTTCGAGAGTACAGCAAGCCGGGCAGGGCAATGCCGTGTACTACCCTTCCAGAACCACCAGCAGGTCCTGGGCTTCGACGACGTCACCCTGCTTGATCTTCAGCTCCTTGACCGTGGCCGTGCGCGGCGCGTAGACGGCGGTTTCCATCTTCATCGCCTCGATGCTGAGCAGACGCTGGCCTTCCTTCACGGCATCACCTTTTTTCACCGCCACGTTGCTTACCTTGCCCGGCATGGGGGCAGCGACGTGGTCAGGATCATCGGGATCGGCCTTGGGGTTCTTGTGCAGCTTGCCCTCCAGCGAACGGTCGGGGACAACCACCTCACGCGGCTGGCCGTTCAACTCGAAGAAGATCGTGCGCGTGCCGTCAGGGTGTGGTTCGCCAATGGTCAGGAATTTCACCACCAGCGTCTTGCCTTCCTCGATCTCGACGTTCACCTCCTCACCCACCTTGATGCCGTAGAAAAAGTTGGGCGTGGGGATGACGCTGGTGTCACCGAACTGCTGGCGATGCGCTTCGAAATCCAGGAAGACCTGGCTGTAAAGCAGGTAGCTGAGCAGGTCGGTATCGCTTGGCTCGCGGTTGATCTTGGCGGCCAGTTCCTGCTTGGCGGCCTTGAGATTCACCTTGGGCAGCTTGGCCCCGGCCCGGCCCCTGATGGGCTTCACGCCGGCACTTTCCAGCACAATCTTCTGCAAGACCTTGGGAAAACCATCCGGCGGCCAGCCGATCATTCCCTGCATCATCTCGACCACGCTCTTGGGGAACGTGAGCTTGCGGGTGGGATCGAGTACGTCGCGAGCCGTCAGGCCGTTGGTCACCATGAACAGTGCCATGTCGCCCACCACCTTGCTGCTGGGCGTCACCTTCACGATGTCGCCGAAGAGCATGTTCACCTCGGCGTAGGTGTCGGCAATCTCCTTCCAGCGCTCCTCCAGGCCGAGGCTCTTGGCCTGCTGGCGAAGATTGGTGTACTGGCCGCCGGGCATCTCGTGGTGGTAGACATCAGCCGCGGGGCTCTTGAGATCCTCCTCAAAGGGGTAGTAGTAGCTGCGGGCGGCTTCGAAGTAGTCGCTGAGGCGATTGAGGCTTTCGAAATCGAGGCCGGTATCGCGCCTGGTATGGGCCAGAGCCGCCACGATTGAGTTGAGATTGGGCTGACTGGTCAGGCCGGACATGCTCGACAGCGCGGCATCGGCGATGTCCACCCCCGCTTCGGCAGCGCGGATGATTGAACCGGCGTTGATGCCGCTGGTGTCATGCGTGTGGAAATGGATCGGCACATCCACCTCCTGCTTCAACGCCTTGACCAGCTCATAGGCGGCGAACGGCTTGCACAGGCCCGCCATGTCCTTGATGCCGAGGATGTGCGTGCCCATCTTCACCAGTTCCTTGGCCAGCTTTACATAGTATTTCAGGGAATACTTGGTGCGCCTGGGGTCGAGGATATCGCCGGTGTAGCAGATGGAGGCTTCGCAGATGGCGTTGGTTTTCTCGCGCACTGTCTCGATCGAGAGCTGCATGGCCTCGGTCCAGTTGAGCGAGTCGAAGATGCGGAAGACATCAATGCCTTCACTGGCGGCACGCACGATGAATTCGCGCACAACATTGTCGGGGTAATTGGTATAGCCCACGGCATTACTGGAGCGCAGCAGCATCTGGAGCAGCACGTTGGGTATGCGCTGGCGCAGCTGGCGCAGGCGTTCCCATGGATCTTCCTGGAGGAAGCGCATCGCGGTGTCGAAGGTGGCTCCGCCCCAGCACTCAACACTGAACAGTCCGGCCGCCAGATGGGCATAGGCGGGGGCGATCTTCAGCAGATCATAGCTGCGGAAGCGGGTTGCCAGCAGCGACTGATGGGCATCGCGCATCGTCGTATCGGTCAGCAACAGCCCCTTCTGCCGGCGGACCCAGGCTGCCAAACCCTCAGGGCCCAGCTTCTGAAGCCGCTGACGGGTGCCATCGGGTGGGATCTGCGTGTGCGGGTAATCCGGCATCGGCGGGGCATGGAACTCGCGCTTGGGGTCCATTTTCCCCTTCACATCCGGCCGGCCGTTGAGGATCACATCACCGAGATACCCCAGCAGCTTGGTTGCCCGATCCTTGCGCGGCACAAACTCAAACAGCTCCCTGGCCGTGTCAATGAAGGTTGTCGTGGCATCGCCCGACTGGAAGGTGGGGTGGTGGATCAGGTTTTCAAGGAAGGGGATATTGGTCTTGACCCCCCGGATGCGGAACTCGCGCAGCGCACGGTCCATGCGGCGGATCGCCTCGGCGAACGTGCTGCCGGAGGCGGTCAGCTTGACCAGCAGCGAGTCGAAGTAGGGCGTGATGACCGCCCCGCCGAAGGCGGTTCCCCCATCCAGCCGCACACCGAAGCCCGCGGCCGAGCGGTAGGTGGTTATGCGCCCGTAGTCCGGGATGAAATTATTCTCCGGGTCCTCGGTAGTGATGCGCGACTGAAGAGCGAAGCCGCGCGTATCGATTTTGTCCTGCGGTGGAATGTTCAGCGGCGGCTCGTGCAGGCGATGTCCCTGGCAAACCAGGATCTGGCTCTTGACCAGATCGATGCCGGTGACAACTTCAGTCACGGTGTGCTCGACCTGGATGCGCGGGTTGACCTCAATGAAGAAAAACTCCTCGCGATCCATGTCCACCAGGAACTCGACCGTACCCGCGGCCGAGTAGCCGACCGCGGCACACAGCTTCACCGCCGCCTGGCAGATCGCCTCGCGCAGGTGGCGGGGAAGGTTCACGCTTGGGGCAATCTCGACGACTTTCTGGTGACGGCGCTGGACCGAGCAATCGCGCTCCCACAGGTGCACCAGGTTACCGTGGCGGTCGCCGAGCACCTGAACTTCAATATGCTTGGCGCGCCCGATGTAGCGTTCGAGGAACACTTCCGGCCGGCCAAACGCGCCGGCGGCCTCACGGCTGGCCTCTTCCAGGCGCGACATGAGTTCATCCGGTGTGCGCACTACCCGCATCCCGCGACCACCGCCGCCGAAGCTGGCCTTGATCATGATGGGATAGCCGATGCGGTCCGCCTCCTTCTTGATCCGCTTCGGATCGCTCATCGCCTCCGCCGTGCCGGGAACAGTGGGCACACCGGTCTGATCCGCCAGCCGCTTGGCGGCAGTCTTGTCGCCGAACGTCTCCAGCAGTTCGGGCGTAGGACCGATGAAGGTGATCCCGGCCGCAGCACAGGCGCGGGCAAAATCGGCATTCTCGGCGAGGAAGCCGTAGCCCGGGTGGATCGCATCGACGTGGTGATCACGGGCGACACGGATAATGTTCTCGATGTTCAGATACCCGCGCACCGGCTCGCCGCCTTCTTCAGGGCCGATCAGGTACGATTCATCCGCCTTGAAGCGGTGCAGTGCGAAGCGGTCCTCGTGGGTGTAGACCGCGACTGTTGTCAGCCCCAGTTCGGTTGCAGCGCGGAAGACACGGATCGCGATTTCGCTACGATTGGCGACGAGCAGTTTTTTCATGGATCACAGGGGCGGTATCGGGCCGCCCGGGTAGAGGCGTATCGGCCGGAGACAAACGCGGCGTATTTGACGGGCGACCGCCGTCAATTTCAAGGTTGTTGTACGTGTCAGGTGATTGGCAGCGTCAATTGGGGCAAGCCGTAACGGCAGCGCGGGGCCGGGCGGATGTGCGGACGGCGGTGGAAACGGTCTACGCCGCCGTGGCACAGGCGGTGGCACAACGCCAGCCACGCTGTGAGGCATCCGGTCGCTGCTGCCGGTTCGATGCCTACGGTCACCGGCTTTACGTGACAACGCTGGAATTGGCGGTGTTCGTCGATGCATGGACTGCCACCGCAAAGGGCATTCCGCCAGCACAGCAGGGGGATCGCCCACGGGCGGGGATTCAATTGCCCGTGCGGGATGATCGAACAGTGGAAGACAGCTGCCGATTCCAGGTCCAGGGGCTGTGCTCAGTGCATGCGATCCGCCCGTTCGGCTGCCGGATATTTTACTGTGACCCGACCGCCGAGCAGTGGCAGCAGGAGCAGTACGAGCGGCTGCACGCGCAGCTCAAGCAGGCACATGAGCGGCTGGGGGTGCAGTACTGGTATGTCGAGTGGCGCACTGCACTGCGGGTGGTACTGGGGGCAGGGGGGGAAGGGCGATGAAACGCGCTCGCGCGACCTGTCGATATATCAGGCACACCGGTTTCTCGTCGGTTGCCATGACCTGCCGGGCCGTGCCCCCGGTGCGGTCTATCTCGACGGCCGGCATCTTTGGTGGCACAGAGAGGGGGGTCTGTACCACCAAAGATGGGCTGGAGTCGTTTGACTAAAACTCGAACCTGGCACGCGCAGCCAGCCGGCTGCGGAGGGGATGCCGCCAGCAGGCGATATGACCGGGCACGATTGTATCGCCTGCTCTCGATCGACGGCTTACGCGGTGGGAGGCTCCAGGCCGCTGGCTTCATAGTCGATGGCGATCTTGTCCTGGAGGATCTCCTGCACAACCACCTCCAGGTCGGTCATATCATCGCTGCGCTCGATCAGCGGGCGTGCCCCTTCCATCAGTTCGATCATACGCTTCTGGATCAGTGCGGTCAGCTTGAAGCGCCCGCCCACCTTGTGCACGATTTCATCGCTCTTGAGTGCTTCGATCATGGTTTTTCTCCGTCGTTTTCAGACTTCTGTTTTCCTGGTGACTGCCGAAGACTGCGCCTAAACGCGTTCGGCACGCTTGTGCCGGATGATCTTGATGATTTCCTCCACGGCGTGCTCCAGATCATCGTTAATGACCATGTAGTCGAACGCATGGCTGCCCTTGGCCATGTGGATCTCGCGCTTGGCCGCGCGGAACCGCTTCTGAATTTCCTCTTCACTGTCCCGGGCCCGGTCGCGCAGGCGCAGGAACAGCGCCCACACATACGGCGGGACGATGAAGATCAGCAGGGCGGCCGGGGAATGATAGCGCACCTGCATGGCCCCCTGGAAGTCGATCTCCAGCAACACATCCCGGCCGGCCTTCAGGTGGTCCAGGGCGGGATGCTTGGGGGTGGCGTAGTAGTCGCCGTACACCTGGGCATACTCCAGGTATTCATCGTTGTCCAGCCGCCGGAAGAACTCGGCCTTGTCTACGTGATCGTAGGTCTTGCCCTTCTCTTCGTTGGGGCGGCGTGGCCGGGTTGTCACGGATACCGTGTACCAGACATTGAGCCGTTCGGCCAGCGCACGCGAGATCGTGCTCTTGCCAACCCCCGAGGGGCCGACAAGGACGATAAGGAGGCCTTCGCTGTGCTGGGTGTCGCTCATTGTCAATTACCTGTCGGGCATGCACCATCGGACGGCCGGCCCCGTGCGCCGATCGCCCATCGGCAATGCCTTTACTCCACGTTCTGTACCTGTTCCTTCAGGCGGTCGATCGCGCCTTTGATCTCGACGATGTGGCCGGCGATGGTGGCATCATTGGCCTTGCTGGCGATGGTGTTGGCCTCGCGGAGCATTTCCTGGGTGATGAAGTCGAGCTTGCGGCCGGCGTGGGCATCACCCCGGCAGGCAGCCTCAAACGCCTTGAGATGCTGGCTGAGACGCTGGATTTCCTCACTGATGTCCGCCCGCTCGGCAAAGACCGCCACTTCCTTCAGCAGATCCGCCTGATTGACCTGCAACTCGGCCTTGCTCATCAGCGTGTTGACCCGGATTGACAGCTTCTTGTGATACTCATCCACCACGCCCGGTGCGCGGCGGGCAATTTCCTCCAGGTTCTTGCTGATGATCGCCAGGTGGCGCATCAGGTCCTCGAACAGCGCCTGCCCCTCGACACGGCGCATGTCCAGCAGCTTGGCAATGGCCTGGCGCGTCAGGTCTCGCACGATCTGGCCATGCTTCTGGATCTCATCGCTCTCATCGCGTGGCTCGTTGAGTACGCCGGGCAGTTGCAGCAGCGAGGCCAGGTCGATGTCGGTTTTGTGGTTCTGAAGCGCCTGGAGCTGCGAGAGATAAGCCTCCAGCGCCGGGACGTTGATGTGGTATGCCGCCTCCGCCGAGTTCATCCGCATTTTCAGGATATAGGTGATGGAGCCACGTCCCAGTTCACTGCGCAGCAGGCTCTCCAGTTCCGGCTCAAGGCCGGAAACATTCTCCGGGAGCTTGATGACGGCCTTGAAATAGCGGTTGTTGAGTGAGCGGATCTCAACCGCGTAATGAGTGCCGTTGTTTTCGGCAACGGCGTCGCCAAAGCCGGTCATGCTGACGATCATGCGGATGGTCGTTTCGAGGAACAGGACAAGCAGGACCGCAACTGGCGCGGCGACTATTCGGGCTGAGCAGGCGTTGACTCGGGAGGAGCGGCGGGCGCTTCACCTGCACCGGTCGAACCAGTCCCCGCAGCGCCAGGATCGGCCGTCGCGGGTGTTGAATCCGATGTCGGCATCATCGGCGCCACCGGCTGGCCCACACCCGCTTCGCGCAGTGTCTGCTCATGGCGGTAGTTGGCCAGCAGGTTCAGCCCGATCGCCAGGACGATGAAAACGCCAAAGATGATGCTGGTGGTCCAGGTCAGCACATCACCGGTCTTGGCGCCGAAAGCGGTGTTGCCGCCGGCCCCACCAAACGCGGTTGCCAGTCCGCCGCCCCGGCCTTTCTGGATCAGGATAATCAACACCAGCAGCAGGCTGATGAGAATGAAGAGGATGATGCACAGATAGAGGAGAAAATTCATAAGTGAGTCGCCCGTTGCCAGTTGCCGGCTGCCAGTGGCCCACAGATGCCGCTGGGGCAACTGGCCACTGGCGGCCGGCAGCTAAAGTTCACTTTGCCGCATTTACGATCGCCAGGAAGCTGTCGGCCTTGAGTGCGGCACCGCCGATCAGGCCACCATCCACATCCGGCTGCGCCAGCAGGCCGGCGGCGTTTTCCGGTTTCATGCTGCCGCCGTACTGGATGCGCACGCGGTCGGCGAAGTCGGCGTTCCACATCTTGCCCAACGCCGACCGGATATAGGCGTGGACTTCCTGCGCCTGCTGGTCAGTGGCATTGCGGCCGGTGCCGATCGCCCAGACCGGCTCATAGGCGATCACCAGGCGATCCGGTTCGGCGATCCGGCTTGGCTGCAGTTCTTCAAGCTGCCTCTGCACAACCGCAAGCGTCTGGTTCGCATCCCGCTCTTCGAGTTTCTCCCCAACGCAGTGGACCAGCGTCAGCCCGGCATCATAGATGGCCGCGGCCTTGCGGCCGACCAATTCGGGCGTCTCCCCGATCACGTGCCGGCGTTCACTGTGGCCGGTCAGGACGAACTTCACGCCCAGGTCCGTGAGCATTTCGATGCTGATCTCGCCGGTGAATGCGCCATTCTTCTCGAAATAGGCATCCTGAGCGCCGAGCATCACCCGCGACCCCGCCAGCGCCTGCCCGACGGCGTCAATATAAACGAACGGCACGGCCACCCCCACCTGAACACCCTCGGGCACGCCCTGCGCCACGGCCTTGGCCAGCGACACAGCGCTCTGCTTGTTGGTGTTCATCTTCCAGTTGCCGGCAACAAATTTCGTGCGTGCCATAATCCAGTCTTTCCGCTTCTTCGCCCGCCTCCGTCGAGACGCAATGCCGATTCTCCCTTGCCGATTGGGAGGCGGTCAACTGCCTGCCCTGGGGCAATCGGCAATTGGCAATCGGCATTCCTATGCCACCGGTTCGCCCACTTCAGCGAACGACCTGCCCAGTACCTGCGCCACCTGCCGCAACTGGCCCATCAGTTCCTTGAACGTCTCGGGCAGCAGGGCCTGCGGGCCATCGCACTGGGCTTCGGCGGGACAGTAGTGTACTTCGATAATTACACCATGCGCCCCCGCGGCCATCCCGGCCAGCGCCAACGCACCCACGTAGTCGCGTTTGCCCGCGGCGTGGCTGGGATCGACGATGATCGGCAGGTGGCTCCACTGCTGCGCCACCGGAATACTGCTGATATCAAGGCTGAAGCGGATGGAATCCTCAAAGGTCTTGATCCCGCGCTCGCAGAGGATGACGCTGGAGTTGCCCTGGCTGAGCACGTACTCAGCGCTCATCAGCCATTCCTTGACCGATGCGCTCAGGCCGCGCTTCAACAGAACGGCCCGCTGGGTCTTGCCCACTTCACGCAGCAGGTCAAAGTTCTGCATGTTGCGGGCGCCGATCTGCCAGCAGTCGACATACGGCTCCATCTGCTCGACCTGGCGGGTGTCCATCACCTCGACGCAGATCGGCATCCCCAGTTCATCGCCGCATGCCCGCATCCACTTGAGCGCTTCGATGCCCAGCCCCTGGAAGGAGTAGGGGCTGGTTCGCGGCTTGTAGACGCCGCCGCGGAGGATCGTCGCCCCGGCGTCGCGCACCTCACGAGCGATGCGGTAGAGCATCTGCTCGTTTTCCACCGCACACGGTCCGGCGATACAGGCTGCGTGCCCGTTACCCACCTTGATCCGTGGTGTCTTGCCGCCGCCGATGGTGATGACGGAATCGGTGCCGTGAAACTCGCGGCTGGCGAGCTTGTACGGCTTCATGATCGGGACGACTTTCTCCACCCCGTCCAGGCTGGCCAGGTGGGTCTGGTCGAGGATCCCTTCCTCGCCAACGGCCCCGATCACTGTGCGGTATTCGCCCTGCGACAGGTGAGGACGGGCGCCCATGCGCTCGATCTCCGACACCACGCGGTCAATGGCGGCCTGCGGGGCCTGTGGATTCATCACAACGATCACGCCCGAACTCCTGCAAGACTTTGCGATTGCGGAAAGTCCTGTAGTGTACCGCGATCGCTACCCGTGGCAAGGGCGGGGAGCGGGGTTATGGGCCGTGGCGGCGCGGCTATTGACGTGAAGAAACGATTGCACGGTCCAAAAAGAGCCGCGCGCCAGGGGCTTGCCGGTTCTGTCCCGCAGGAGAAACAGAGTCGCTCAGCAAGTTCCTGACACGCGGCCCAATGGCACGGGGGGCCTATGGCCGCCGCGACCGCGGGGCGCCCTCCGGCTGCGAATAGGGGGCCGGCGGGGCCTGGTCGGCGGGGGTGATGCCTTTGACCTCCTCGACCGGAGCCGTGGATTCCGGAGCCTTGGGAGCGCGGAGGCTGGTGGCCAGCACTTCAGCCTGGCGGGCCATATCGATCGATTCGCCGAGGATGCGAGCGACCTCCTGGTCGGCATGGAATCCCATCGAGTTCTCGCTGACGACGAAGTCCAGCCGCCACTGGGCGCTGCGCTGAAGCTGGAACAGCCGCGCCTGGTCCTGCTCGGAGATACCGGCGGCCTGGGCAGCGCGGATGGCGGTGATCATCTCATCGATCGCGGTACCGGCCCGCTGGATCAGGTCGTGGGTGCGGTCTTGGATCGTCAGCACCCGCTGCATCAGTTCATCTTCCGGCACGTTATGGCAGGTCTGGCACGAGCGGTTGATGCTCAGCAGCGGGCTGCGCACCCAGTGGCTGGAGACCTTCATCGCGCCCTGGCGCTCATAGGGCATGTGGCAGTCGGCGCAGGCGACGCCGGCACGGGCATGGATGCCCTGGCTCCACATCTCGAATTCGGGGTGCTGGGCCTTGTAGACCGGGGCACCGGTTTCACCGTGCTTGAAGTCCATGAAGGGGGTGCCATCGGGGAACTTGTGGCCATCGTACATCCGCTCAATCTGTTCCACCTTCAGACCCTTGTGCCATGGGAAGAAGAGGGTCTCCTTGTTGGCACAGTAGTACTCAACATGGCACTGGGCGCAGGCGTAGGAACGCATTTCCTGGCGGGTGGCCATGGTGTTGGGGTCATAGGGCTGAGAGCGGCTGCCCTGGCGCCAGCGCTCGATGCTCGGCAGGTGCGGCACCGGGACAAAACGCTCCTGGCCGGGGCGATCAGGATCCGGCTCGGTGGCCGCGGCCAGCGCCTGCAGGCCGCGGACCAGGCCCGGACGGGTGACGCGCAACGCCATGGTCTTGGGGTCATGGCAGTCGATGCAGCTCACCGGATGGGCCTGCCCAACGTGGGCGGCCAGTGCCTCGCGCGTGGTGGGAGCACCATTGGCGTTGGCGGAAGCAGACAGATCAGCACCCGTTCCGCCGGGGAACAGCGGCATACTTTCGCCCGGTGTGCCATCGGGGGTCTTCAGCAGTTCGGCGTGCGCCTCCGCGTAGGTAAGTTTGGAGGCCTCCTCAAAGCCGCGCATCACGGCCGGCCAGTTGAAGCCGGCCGCCAGCGCTTCCTCATCGGCGGGCTGGCCCATCGCTTCCAGCCCCAGGCGGCGGTACATCGGAATCACTGAAGCGTGACAGTGCAGGCATGCCCCGGCCTGCGGCCGCTGGAGCACGCGTTCGGTCTGCTCCTGGTCGTAGAGCATGTAGGCATGGCCGCGGCGGTCGCGGAAATCGATCGAGAAGGCGTAACCGGCATACATGCGCTTGAGCCACGGGTCGCGTTCAATGCGCTGCTCGGGCATGGCCTCCGAGCCGCCGTACTTGGTGCGCGTGATATCCACCGTGCGGCGGTAGGTGTCGAACTGGAACGGCCAGTTGCTGCCCCAGGGAACGGGGTCTGTGTGGATCTCAGTGACATCCACGATGCGCACGTACGGATTCTTGGCCTCCTGCTTGCGCTGGAAGATGTTCATCAGCAACGCGGTGACAAGGAAGGTCGCCACCGCCACCGCGACCACCACCACCACGAGGAAGCCCATGCGCTTTGACGGCGATGCCTCGGGCGCGGTGTCAGGCTCGGGGGTGGAAGAAGAGGTATCTGTCATGGTCGAATCTCCGCAAGCTTAAAAGCCATTGCTCACCACAGGCGCTGGCGCACCAGCCGGCCGCTGCCATCACTTGGGCGGGCCATGCCCGACATCCGAGTGGCAGTGGACGCATGAGTTCAGGTCCGCTTCGATCGTGCTGCTGGCCAGCATGTTATGGGTGATGTCGCGATGACAGTACAGGCAGTTGTTCTGCAGGATGATGCTGTTGCGCTCGATAATCTGGATTGGTTCGTGGAAGTTCTGGAAGGTGTTGGCCCAGGAATGGCGAAAGCCGTTGTCCGCCTTGGCGATGTACTTGCCGACAAAGCCGTGCTGGGGGAGGTGGCAGTCGTTGCAGGTGGCGACGGTGTGATGCGAGGCCTTCTGCCAGGAATCGTAGTATTCCTGCATCACATGACAGTTGGCGCACGCGGCCGGGTCATTGGACAGATAGGCGGTACCTTCGGCGTAATCAAACGTGAACGTTCCCACGCCGATGAACACACCGAGCAGTACGGCCAGCACCAGCGCCGATTTTCCCAGGAGCGCGTGCAAGCGGATCTCTCCTTCGCCTCTGACCGACCCCTCGGTCGCGGCAAACTTTAGCATATATCGGCAGGACCGGGAACAAGCTTTCTAAAACCACTCCTTGGCAAGTGCGGAACGATGTGGCGCGGGTCTGCTCCCTCAAATCGGAAGCCGGGAAACGCAGCGGGCCGCGCTGCCTGGCATGGCAGCGCGGCCCGCAACGACACAGGACCGATCGGTCACTTGGTGAAGAACCGCTTGATGGCGTGAACGGTCGCCTGCCGCTGCACGGCAGCGATCGCCTCGAGGTTGGGGATGTCCTTGGGGCAGACCTCGACGCAGTTGCCGGCCTTGCCGCACTCGGACACGCCCCCTTCGCCCATGAGTGTTTCCAGTCGCTCGCTCTTGAGTGCAGCGCCGGTGGGGTGGGTGTTGAACAGCAGCGTCTGGTTGAGGATGGCCGCCCCGACAAAGTGGTTGCTCGGCGTGTATTGCGGGCAGGCTTCCAGGCAGCAGCCGCAGGAGATGCAGCGCGACAGGGGATAACGCTCTTCCTGCAGGGCCTGGGACATCTCCGGGCCGGGGCCGAGGTCGTAGGTGCCGTCGATCGGCACCCATGCCTTGATGCGCTTCAGGTCATTGAACAGCCGGCTGCGATCGACGAACAGGTCGCGCACCAGCGGGAACTTGCTCATCGGTTCGAGCGTAATAGGATGGTCGAGCTTATCGACCAGGGCCGAGCAGCTCTGGCGAACCTTGCCGTTGATGATCATGGTGCAGGCGCCGCAGATTTCCTCCAGGCAGCCGGCGTCCCACACCGGTGGGGTGGTTTCACGGCCGTCGGAGGTGATCGGGTTGGCCGCAATGTATTGCAGGCAGGAGATGATGTTCATGTTCGGCCGGTAGGGAATGGCGAACTCTTCCCAGCGCTGCGGCTTGTCCGGCCCATCCTGGCGGCGAATGCGAATAACGATCTTCTTGTCGGGCGTGTTGCTGGCGATCATGTAATCTCTCCAACGACGGCGTTGATGAAGTGTTGGATAGTATGGAGAACCGCCAGAGCAAACAAGCCAAACAAGCCGGCCGCGGCGGAATTGTCACCCGCGAAGGTGCCATCTTGAAATTCTCCGCCGCATGCGCCATACTGCGTAACTCGCCTGATTGATCAGGCGAAACGGCAATCCCGGGCGTGTACCGAAGTGGACAAACGGGTCAGACTGTAAATCTGATGGCTTATGCCTTCGTTGGTTCGAATCCAACCGCGCCCATAACACTACCCCCCGCCACCCGCGGGGGGTTCTTGTTTTCCGGCTTGATGGAATGTGGCTTGCGGCCATCTGATTCGCCACCGTGATGGGGCCTATCTGCTGGCGGAGATGGTTTGCGGTGGGCACGGCCAAGGGTATCCTGTCATCAGTGGGAATATCGCATTTCGCGGGTTGCACGGAGTCGTTATATGTCCTTGCTTGAAAGTGATGCGGTTGGTCATGGCCTTGAAGCAGCGGTGCGCCGCCGGTATGCGAACGCCTCGACCGAGCATGAGGCCTGCCTGTGTGTGCCCAGCCAGGGGTACGACCCCGAGTTGCTGCGCGTGATACCGCAGGAGATTATCGAGCGTGATTACGGCTGCGGCGACCCGAGCCGGTGGGTCGAGGCGGGCGAGACCGTCCTGGACCTGGGCAGCGGCGGGGGAAAGGTGTGCTATATCTGCGCCCAGAAGGTCGGGCCGCAGGGCAAGGTCATCGGCGTTGATTTCAACCCGCCGATGCTGGCGCTGGCGCGCAAGTACCAGGACCAGATCGCCGCAGCGCTGGGTTACTCGAATGTCTCGTTCCGCCGGGGCAAAATCCAGGATCTTCGGCTCGACCTGGACCTGTTCGAGCAATGGCTGAAAGAGAACCAGGTGCGGGATGCCGAAGCCTACCTGCGGGCGCAGGAGGCGGCCGACATGCTGCGGCAGCAGTCTCCCATGATCGCGGATGCCAGCGTGGATGTGGTCATCAGTAACTGCGTCCTCAATCTCGTGCGGCAGGCAGACCGGGTGCAGCTCTTTTCAGAGATGTTCCGCGTGCTGAAGAAGGGCGGCCGCTGCGTTATCAGTGATATCGTGAGTGATGAAGATGTGCCGCCGGACATGCAGGCTGATCCCGACCTGTGGAGTGGGTGCATCAGCGGTGCGTTCCGCGAAGATCTGCTGCTCAAGGCGTTTGAGGATGCCGGTTTCCATGGAATCACCCTTGTCGAGCGTTCTGAAACGCCCTGGAAGACGATTCGGGGCATCGAGTTCCGCTCCGTCACCGTGCAGGCGTTCAAGGGCAAGCAGGGGCCCTGCATGGAACACAACCAGGCGGTGATCTACAAGGGGCCATGGAAGAAGGTCATCGATGATGATGGGCATGTTCTGGAGCGCGGGCAGCGGATGGCAGTCTGTGCCAAGACGTTTGCCCTGTTCCAGCGTGCGCCTTATCGCGAGCAGTTCTACTTCGTTGAGCCGCTGACGCCGGCGTCGCCGGAGGCCGCACGCCCCTTCGACTGCCGCAAGAGCGCCATTCGCTCGCCGCGTGAAACCAAGGGCCAGGACTACGATGTGACTGTGAATCCGGCGGCATGCTGCGGCCAGGGGGAAGGCTGCTGCTGAAAGCCCGGGATACATCGCACTTACCCGCAAACCGCCATCATTGGCGCTCGCTCCCTTCGGGAGTTCATCATGCGTGATCCGCTGAAACCCGACCTGTGTGCAAAATACCTGAAGGCGATAGCGGACCCGGATCGCCTGCGCATCATTCAGCGTCTGCGCAACGGCCCCCGGTCCGTCAGTGAGATCGCCGACACGCTGGGCGTTCCGCTTGCCAATGTGTCCCATCACCTCAAGGCGCTGCGTGGCATGGGGCTGGTGATCACCTCGAAACGCGGCCGGTTCGTCATGTACAGTCTCGCTCCCCGCTTTGCCCGCCCCGGCGAGGGTCCCTCCCTGGATACGCTGGACTTCGGTTGCTGCCGCATCGAACTGCGCTCGTAGCGCTGGCGCCGATAGCTCACCTTCCTTCCCTTTGCCGGCTGGACAACATTCAAGCATTCGTTAGAGTATCGCACTCGCCAGATGTCCTGGTCGGCTGTGGAACTCGGTGATTGGAGGGAGGTTGGATGCGCCGATGCATTGGCCTGATGGTTCTGGGGATCGCGCTGTTGTGCGGCTGTAACGATGAGGGTGGCGGATCGACAGACAATACAGCGGCGGACAGCACTGCGCTGAAAATTAACGGGTCGACGACCGTCAACCTTGCGGCAGCCGAGGCGGCGGAAATCCTCCGGTCCGAGCAGGGCATGGATATCCGCGTGGATACACAGGGTGGCAGCTCCGGCGGGATCTCGATGCTGGCCGAGGGCCTGGTTCACATCGGCATGATTTCCAAGCCCATCTCGGATGAGGATCGCGCCAAGTATCCCGATGCCAACTTTCATCCCACCCGCATCGGCGAAGATGCGGTTGCGCTGATTGTCTCCAAAGATGTGTGGGACGGCGGCGTGCGGGCACTCAGCAGGCAGCAGGCACGCGATATTTATGAAGGCCGGATTACCAACTGGAAAGACGTCGGTGGCGCGGACCAGCGTATCGCCTTTTTCAACAAGGAGCCCGGCCGGGGCACGTGGGAAGTGTTTGCCTACTGGGCCTATGGCAGCCCTCAGCAGGCGCCGGCGGTCAGCTTCCCCGAGGTTGGTGGCAACGAAGAGACCCGCAATAAGGTTGCCTCCACTCCGGGTGCACTCAGCCAGCTTTCCAGTTCCTGGGCCGATGGCCGGACGGTTTTTGCGCTGGCCTTGATCGATGAGCAGGGCAACGAGGTTGCTCCCACCCCGGCGAATATCGCCGCCAACAAGTATCCGATGAGTCGTCCACTCTATCTGGTGACCAATGGCGCACCCACCGGGCAAGTCAGGGTATTTGTCGATTTCATGCTCAGTGGGCGAGGGCAGGAGCTGGTGCGCAAGCACGGCTACCTGGGCCTGGCTGAACTGGAAGCCGATTGATGCGAACGGGTCATCCTGCGATGGATGCATCGGAGATGGCTCATCCCGCAGGCCGGTGACGCCGAGGGCGCCTGTCACGCTGTGCCTGCGGCTCTGACATGACCATGACTCAGTTGCTGCTGCTTTCGCCGTCGAACAAGCCCTTGCGCGTGCGTCGCGCCTGGAGCCTGACGCGCGGCATGAGCTATGCGTTCACCTGCCTGGCAATCGCATCCCTGGCGGGCATGCTGCTCCTGTTCGCCTGGCAAAGCCTGCCGGTGTGGACCGATCCGGCGGCTAAATTCCCGCTGGGGCAGCGCTGGTACTACCGCCAGCACCTGTTCGGTGCGCTGTCGATGGTGTACGGCACCGTGGTTGTCGCAGGCATCGCGATCCTGCTGGCTGCGCCAATCGGCATCGGTGCAGCCATTTGCGCTGCCGAGTACCTGCCGCCGCGGCTGCGATTGGCATTGAAGGTGATGATTGAGCTGCTGGCGGGCATCCCATCGGTTGTGTACGGATTGCTCGGCATCCTGATCCTGCGGAATTACGTCTATGACGCGCTGAATGTGATGGGGTTTGCCCCGTTGAGCGGCGATACGCTGCTGACGGCGGGATTGCTGCTGTCGGTGATGATTCTTCCGACGATCATGACGCTTGCCGATGATGCGCTGCGAGCTGTTCCGGCGGCCCAGCGGCAGGCAGCACGCGGGCTGGGGCTGACGCGGGCACAGGTGGTCATGTCGGTTGCGCTGCCGCAGGCGTGGCCAGGGTTGGTTGCGGCGGTCTTGCTGGGCATTGGCCGGGCACTGGGGGAGACGATTGCCGTGTTTGTGGTGGTTGGCCGGCAGGACAATCAGTTGCCGTCCAATCCCTTCTCGCTCGAGCCACTGATCCATGCCGGCCAGACCCTCTCCAGCAAGCTGGGCGGCGCTGAGACCAACATCGCCTATGGCGATCCCGAGCATTGGGCGGCGATAGTGGGGCTGGCTTTCGTGCTGCTGATCATCGTGTCGGCGGTTACGCTCGCCGGAGCGTGGCTGGAAGGGAGGGGGCATCGCCATGCCGGGTAGATGGCTGGATCGTCTGCTGTTCATCCTCACCGCCGGCTGCGCGCTGCTGGCCATGGGTGTGCTGCTGGGCATTCTCAGCGCGATCCTGCTGCGCGGGGTACCCTCGATCAGTTGGGAGTTCATGACGGATCAGATGCGGCGGGTCGGGGCCTCCGGCGGGATACTCTACAACCTGATCGGGACCTTGATCCTGATCGGCACGGCCGCTGCCGTCAGCGGGCCGGTGGCGGTGGGTATTGCCCTCACGCACAGCTTTTACCTGCGAAGCGGACGGATTCGGCGCTGCCTGACGATCGCGCTGTACACACTGAATGGTATCCCGTCGATTCTCTTTGGCATCCTGGGTCTGATCGTCTTTGTCAAATTCCTGGGCTGGGGCAAATCGTGGCTGAGTGGCGGAATCCTGCTGGGCATGATGGTCCTGCCGACGGTCACCGTAGCGCTGGTTGAGCGGATCAAGGTGTTGCCGCGGAAGTACATCGAGTCGGCTGTTGGCCTGGGTTTGAAGCCGTCGCAGGTGGTGCGCTCGGTGGTGCTGCCGCAAACGGTGGGCGGCCTGATCACGGGATTGCTGCTTGGGCTGGCGCGGGCCGCGGGAGAGACAGCGCCGATCATGTTCACTGCGACGATCTTCGCCGGGGCCACGCTGCCCGGCGGCGTGGTGGAAAGCCCGGTGCTGTCGCTGCCATACCATATCTTTGTTTTGTCACAGGACTCGTACGATCCGGGCGTGGCCGGGAAAGTCTGGGGCACGGCCACTGTGCTGCTGGCGCTGGTGCTCGTGCTGAGTGCGATTGCCATTCCGATGCGCCTGCGGGTACACGAGGAGGCCTGCCATGCATGAGATGTCGGATCCGGTTCGATCGGATTCTGCCGTGCGGCCGCTGTTGGCCGTGCGTAACCTGTCGGTGATGGCCGGCGCCCGCCCGATCCTGCGGAATGTGTCGCTGGATATTCCCGAAAACCAGGTGTTCGGCATCATCGGCCCTTCAGGGGCGGGAAAGAGCACGCTGCTCAAGTGCCTGAACCGCATGGTGGATCTATCGCCGGGGCTGCGTGTCTCGGGAGACGTGCTGTTTGACGGGCGGTCCATCTATGATCGCTCGGTGCGCTCTGATGAACTGCGTGCATCCATTGGCATACTCTTTCAGCAGCCCGTCATTTTTCCCAAGAGCATCTATCAGAATGTGATCTTCGGCATCCGGCACCTGGGCCGACTCCCGCGTCGCCAGTGGCCCCATGTCGCCGAGGCCGCACTGCGGGAAGCGGCCCTCTGGGAGGAGGTGAAGGATCGCCTGAACGAACCGGCCATCAAGCTTTCGGTTGGCCAGCAGCAGCGCCTTTGCCTGGCTCGGACCCTCGCCTGCGGGCCGCGTGTGATCCTGATGGACGAGCCGACCAGTGCGCTCGATCCGCGCTCGGCCCGGCAGATTGAGGAGCTCATCGTTCGCCTGAAGGCAAGACATACGGTTGTCCTGGTGACGCATAACATCGCCCAGACGCGGCAGGTGGTCGACCGGGTGGTGTCTTTTCGCGTCAGGGACGGGATCGGCGAGGTTTCTGTAAACGGATGGGAGGCCAGCGGGATGGACAGTGAATATGGCCACGCCCTGATACCGCCATAGTCCCGCGACCGACGGGCGGCGGGCGGTGCCTGGGTGGCCATGCTGGGGCTGTTCTCCCCGTCAGAAGCATCCGGGCCACGTCGGAATCGACGCATGCCGGGTCAATTAGCGCTGCCCCGGTTTCTCAGGGATCTGGACGCTCTAATGGCAGGATGAGGCCCGTGGCGGTGAAGCGGTCGCAGGATACAGCCGATGGGTTAGATGGCGGGAGACGGTAGAGAGAGGCTCCCTCGTTTTGCTGTTTTTGGGTTGAGTCCGGACAAAGTCTGGGGCATGATGACGCAACAAATTGTCAAATTGCGTGACCCGACGGAGGGGTTGCCGCTCATTTCTTGGACCGGTGCATGGGCAGCAGGCACCGTGCGCTTAATTAGAGGGGGCAGCGTTTCGCAGAGCCAGTCATGATGAAACTGGATAAGCAATGGATGGGCGGCTTATCGGATGGGCATGTGCCGGGGGAAGGCCGTGCAGACAGGCACACCGATCAGCGCCAAACGGAGTTGGATTGCGCGATCATCCGCGGCACGGCTGCTGAGAAACTGCTGGCCGATGCAGATTTCCGCAATCAATGGACCGAGTTATACGAGGCCTGTCCCTGGGCCACGGTGATGCAGTCCCTGGGATTTGCCCAGGCGTGGTACACCGCTTACGGGCCGGCCGTTGAGCCGGTGCTGGTGCTGGCACGCGATGCCGGGCAGCGGCTGGTTGGCCTGCTGGCGCTCGGGCTGCATGGCCGGCGGCTGGTGGTGGCAGGGGCCGAGCAGGCGGAATACCAGGTTTGGCTGGCCACGGCACAATTCGGCGATGCCTTCGCCGCCGCTGCGATGTCGGCCATCCGCCGCCGCTTTCCCGGCTGCGCGCTGACCTTCCGCTACCTGCCCCCGGGAACCCCCTTGAACTGGCTGGCCGGCGGGATGGGACGGCACTGCCTGCTGACACCGTTCGACCGCCCGCTCATGCGCCTGACCGATGACAGTGCCATTAAGGCGGTCCTGAAGCGGCGCAACATCCGCTCGCGCCTGAACAAGTTAAAGGAGGCCGGCTTCACCGGCATCGAACGACTGAGCAGCGTTGAGCAACTCGATGCGCTGTTCGATCCGATGATCGCCTGTCACGATCTGCGCCGGCTGGCGGTCAGCGGGACGGCACCCTTCGCCGATGATACCCACAAGCGGGCGTTTCACCTGGAGATGATGAAGCACGGCGTCATGTGCGTGACGCTGCTGCGCACCGGTGAGCAGCCGGTCTCACTGCAGATGGACATGATCGACCCGCGCAAGGTCCACCTGGCGCTGGGCGCCTATGCGCCGTGGGTGTCAAAGTTGGCCCCGGGGAAGATCCATATCCTCGAGTTTGCACAACTGCTGCATCGCCAGGGATGCGACTACATGGACCTGACCCCGGGGGCCGACCCGTATAAGTCGGAATTCGCCACCGAGTGGGACCAGGTGCACAAGCTCATCGTAGCCCCCACGTTCTTCGCGTATCAGCTTGCCCGGCTGCAACGCTGGGCGGATGGACGGGTTCGGGCGTTGTGCCGGCGCTGGGAGACTGAGCCGGTGCGGCTGCGCATGTTCGTTCGCGAGCTGCTGCGGCGTCCGCTGGCGACGTTGCTGCGGCCGCTGCGCAACCGGGTGCGCGCACGGTACGGCGTGGAGGTTGGTGGCATCTTCGCCATCCGCTCATCCCGACTGGCCCCATTGCAGGAGCCCCGCGCAGCGGACGTGAAGCGCAACGCGATCACGGATCTGCTGGCCTATCGCCCGGTCGGGCTGCAACCGGCAACCCACGAGTTCATGTCAACCGCATGGCAAAGGCTGGCCGACGGGATGGACTGCTACACCGTCGCCGATGACCAGCGACTGCGCTTTAGTGCGTGGGTGACGGATCAGCCGGAGAAGGTGCTTAGCGAAGCCCAGTGTGCGGAGCTGGCCAGCCTGTCCCGCTGTGCGGTCATCTTCGACGTAGTGGCCCATCGCCGGGAAGATGGCCTGCTCTGTGAAACGGCCCTGGCTCAAATGCTGCACGATGTGGCGCATTCGACCGGAGCCGAGAACCTGCTGATCGTGATGCCGCCGCGCCAGAGGGCACTGGCCGAACGCCTGGAACGGCTGGGCTGCGTCCGGCTGGCGGAATTCCTCAATCCGCCTGTCGCCGCTGTCGACATGAGCCTGGCCGCATCGGTCGTCTCAACGCTTGTCTCGCTCAGCGCGCCGTTGTCCATCCTCTAGGCCGGACTGCAAGCGCCTGTTGGTCGTTGTAGAGCCGGTGGGCTGGTGCGAGAAGGGGGGTGTGCGGCCTGGTGCGCCCGCATCAGCCGCCGGGCTGGCGGGTCAGGACGCAGGTGAACCACGGCTCAGGGGTGATCAGTAACTGGTCGTTCCGCAGGGTAAGGCGGACGTGGCGTACCCGGCCATCATCCCGGCCGTCGGGGCCGTGGAGGCGAATGAGGATGCGGGCCTCATCCGCGCTCAGCACCGAGTAGTGGTCGGCATTCACCTGTGCCCAACTGCGACTGACATACTGGCTGTCGGTGATTTCCAGTTCGAAGGGGAATGCCCGCAGGTCGTCATCCAGGCGGGCGAGCTGCTCGGCCGGGAGATGTTCGTTTTCCAGCAGGGTGGCCCGGCGGTCGACGAACCAGTGGCCGCGCATCCGCCGCACCGGATCGGCCAGGGCTTCGGCCCGATCATGCCCCTGCACCTGCCGCCACACCGCTTCCTGCACACGCGGCGGGTCTGACCGGCATCCGGCAAGCACCGCCAGCAGGAATCCGAAACCTATCCCTGCGCAGGCCCACCGCCGGCGAGCTGAATCATCTGTAAACATGGGGGGAATAGCAGCGGCTGGACTCGAACCAGCGACCCGCGGCTTATGAATCCGCTGCTCTAACCAACTGAGCTACGCTGCCAAGTTACCGGAGAAGATACCAATTCTACGCCCGATGACAAGATCGGTTCAGGCGGTTTTGCAAACAGGCTCATCGGGATAGCCGGGGCCCCCAGCGCGGCCTGGGGGCATCGGTCAGCGAGCAGGGGTTGGGCCTATCGCTGCGGGCAGCTTGCGGTCAGGCGGGGCATGGGGCGAGAATCGAGGCATGATGTGCTGGCTGCGAAACATGCTGGTGGTGATGGCAGGGCTGTGGACATCGCTCCTGGCTGCCGATGTGGTGCGCACCGATGATGGGCGCGTGATCGAGGGAACGGTCAACCTGGCCGATGGGCAGGTGCTGGTGCAGCCGCCCACCGGGCAGGTAATCCGCGTGGATCCCCAGGCGGTGCTGGGCATCACCTTCGGCGGCCTCCAGCGCGGCGGAGGCACGGAACAGAGGGTGCCCGAGGGGTGGATCAGCCAGGATATCGGCACGGTTGGTCTGGGCGGGTCAACCACCTTCGCGGGAGGGGCGTTCACCGTCAGCGGTTCGGGCGAGGCAATCGATGACAGGGCCGATTCGCTGCATTTCCTCTACCAGCCGCGCCTGGGCGATGTGGATATCGTGGCCCGGCTGGTGCGCATGCAGAACACGCATGAGAAAGCGCGTGCCGGCATCATGATCCGCGAGAGCGACCAGCCCAATGCGCCCTACATGGGCCTGCTGGTGCCACCTAATGGTATGCTCGCCTTCAAGACCCGCCGTGGCAGCGGCGCTGGCACCGGCGACATCGGCCGGGCCAAGGTAGATCTGCCGGTGTGGCTCAAGCTTTCGCGGCGGGGCGACGTGTTCACCGGCTTCTGGTCGGCCGATGGCGCCAAGTGGGAGCGCATCGGCGAGCATCGCCTGCCACTGGGTGAAGCGGTGCTGGTCGGGCTGGTCGTTTGCAGCTTTGACAACGGGCATTTGAACAGCACGCGCTTTGAACAGGTGGCCGTTGCCGGCCAGGCCACCCAGCCGATCGACATGAATCGGCAGCGCACGGTCATGAACGCCGGGGTCATGCTGCGGGATGGCACCGTCCTCACCGGCGCGGTGCAGCGCGTGGATGATGGGCGGATCACGCTCCAGCGCCTTGGCCCCGGTGACGGCCGCGCGATGACCCTCCCGATAGACCAGGTGGCGCGGCTGATGTATCGGCCTGTTACCGGCGGCATGCTCGCCGCGCTGCTGCCGGGCACGACCGGCGTGCTGCTGAGCGGGGGTGACTTCTTCGAAGGTGAAATCAGCTCCATCGATCGAGACACCATCATCGTCAATTCCATCATCATGGGCCTGCGCGATTTCAGGCTGAGCCGGGATGTGGCGATGGTGGTCCTGGCCGATGCGCGCGAGCCCGAAGGGGCGGTGCGCGTGCGCGGCCGTGATGGCTCGCTGCTCATGGCTGACCGCCTGCGCATCGAGCGTGATCAGGTGGTGGTTGAGCATCCGCTGGCGGGGCGGGTGGCGCTGGGCAAGGGGCAGATCGCCGAGATCACCGCCCTGGGCGGGCGCTACACCTGGCTGGCCAGCCTCGCACCCGCTCAACTCGAGCGGCCCGGCCCGATTCAACTTGGCCCGCCGCTGCAGACGATCGAACCCGACAACACGATCCGCCTGGCCAGTGGCACGCGGGCGAGCTGGCGGGTGGACCAGGCTTTCAGCGCCCTGCTCTGCACGGTTCGCCCGCCGGGCGATACGGTGCCGATGGTGGCGGGGCGCCTGGTCATCATTGGCGATGGCAAGGAGTTGTATCGCAGTGATGAGCTGACCAGCATCACCGCACCGACCCATGTCGCCGTGCCGCTCAAGGGTATCAAGACGCTGACCATCCATTGCCAGCCGGCTACCGGCGATCTCGGCCCGCCAATGAACATCACCGAGGCGATGCTCGTCCGCGGACGGTAGGCAGGGGGATGGCCGCTTCACGGTATCCCCGCGCTTTGGGTGGTGCCCGGCCTGCTTGCGTGGCGCTGCAGGCGCGCCAGCGGGTTCGCCCCATCATTTCAGGAACAACTCGATGACCGGCACGGTTACATTCGGCTTCTGCACCGGCAGGGTGAGTGTGAGCGTCGGTTCATCGCGTCCATCCCCGCTGTGGCAGGTCTGCCAGTCTTCCAGGCCCTGCATCGGCACTTCCGAGGCATCATTCAGAAGCTGGGCATATTCCACGCGCTCAACGAACGCCCGGCCGTCCAGATGCAAATGCCTGAAGGGCCAGGCGAAAACATGCACGTATAGCCGCTTGCGTTCGGGGTGGTAGGTCAGGCGGCAGTCGGCCGGGCAGCGGAACTCGTCCGGGGCGGCGGTGCAGCCATAGATGCTGCGGCCGTGATGATGCATCCACTGTCCCAGCCCCGCCAGGCGGTCCAGCGCACGGTCATCGAACTCACCGCGCCCGGTGGGACCGACGTTCAGCAGCAGGTTCCCGCCCTTGCTGACGGTATCGATCAGCATCCGCACGAGCTGATCGAGACTCTTCCAACTCGCCTCATCGCGATGATATCCCCAACTGCCACTGAACGTCTGGCAGGCCTCCCACACCACCGGCCGGCCATCCACCGTCACCCAGGCGCGCGGCTGGAACTGCTCGGGGGTCTTGATGTCGGCCGATTTGGGCAGGTCGAGGCGGTCATTGAGGATGATATTGGGCCGAAGCTCGCGGACCAGGCGCACCAGCTTCTCGCTTTCCCACTGCTGGCGTCCCTTGCCCAGCAGGGCATCGCCGGAGGCATCGGGAAAACTGAAATCGAACCACATGATGTCGATGTCCCCGTACTCGGTGAGCAGCTCGCGCACCTGGCCGTGCAGATACGCCACATAGCGGCTCATGTCGCGTCCCTGGTTGAGGCGTTCGCGTTCCTCGCTTTTCTCGCGGTAGGGACCATTGCGGTTGTCGAGGATGTACTGGTCGTGATGCCAGTCGATGAGCGAGTGATAGAAGCCGGCCCGCAGTCCGCGGGCGCGGAAGGCATCGACCATGGGCCGCAGCAGATCGCGCCCGGCCGGGGTGTTGGGGGCCTTGTAGTCGGTCAGCTTCGAGTCCCAGAGGCAGAAACCCTCATGATGTTTGGTGGTGATGACAAAGTATTTCATTCCCGCCCCGGCGGCCGCCTGTGCCCACAGGTCGGGATCGTACAGGTCAGGATCAAAGTGCCGGAAATAGCGGCTGTCGTACACCTCGTTGGAAATCTCTTCCCGGTGCTTGAGCCACTCATGCCGGGCGCCGAGGCTGTACAGCCCCCAGTGGATGAACAGCCCAAACCGATCATGCACGAACCATGAGGTGTCGCCGTGTCCGAAGTCGCCGTTGCCCATGAGAAGGATCCTCCATGCGAGAGATGATGGCCCATTGTGCGGCGTGCCACCCGTGATTCAAGGGAATCCGCCGCGTGAAGACACTTAAGCGGACCAGCGCGATCACAGCGCAGAAAACCGCCACAAGACAGGCGAAAGACCAGGGCCCCAGTCATTCGGGCCTGTCTCTTTTTCGTCTGCGTTGTGGCGTATGTCTGGGGGTTGTGCGCTTGTCGTTCGCGCTAGGGGTTATGCAAAAATGGCTGTGGCGCGCGAGGGTCAGTGTGGACCCTTCACCTGGTCCTGCGGGGTGCCACACGGGCCGCCATCCTCATTCGCCTTGTACTGTACCAACGTGCCGTCGAACTTCAGCGGATCCTTGTACCAGTGGCTCATCTCCTGCGTGCTCAGTGGCACGTAATGGCAGATCAGCGAGCGCCGGAAGCGATCCCGGCTGGTATTGGGGTGCGAGCCGTGAATCACGTTGCCGTTGAAGAACAGCACATCGCCCGCCTTGAGACGGATGATCTGCGGCTCCAGGCCCGGAGGGGGCTCGACATGCTCGGTGGTGAAGAATCGGGTCGGATCGGCCTTCTCCGGGCACTGGATGGCGTAGTCGTGCGTGTTGGGCACGCACATCATGCCGCCATTTTCTTCATCGGCATCATCGATCGCGATCCAGGCGGCGCAGCAGGTGCCCGGCTTGACGCACAGGTAGAAATTGTCCTGGTGCAGGTCCTGGCCGCGGGCGCCCGGCGGCTTGAAGTAGAACATGCTCTGCACGGCCACGGGCTCGTCCTCCATGCAGGCGGCGAGGATCGGCTTGAGGCGGGGATCGAGCATGTACCGCCGGGCCAACGGCCCAACCGGCTTATCCAGGTGGCGATGCGGGTGCATCATGCGGGGATAGAAGGCCAGCGGATCGGATGGGTCGTACCCGCCGACGCCGCCATCCACCCTGCCGCGCTGGATCTCCGACAGCCCTTCAACCGGCCCATTCTTGGCCATCTCCATGAAAGTGTCGCGAATGTGGGCAATCTCCTCGGGCGAGAACAGCCCCCGGGCAACGGCAAATCCATCGCGGTTGAACGCCTCGACCAGCGATTCGAGCGAGGATTGTTCGGCCATCAGCGTCATGTTTTTCTCCTGCTGCGTGAAACCGCTCAACAATTGAGCGGTGTCAAATATCACCGATCAGGTGCGATTTGGGGAATGGAATGTGATGCTGAAAACCTATAATATCTTGCTGTGACGCTGCATGCTGAGACGTTCCATCGTCGGGTTGACCAGATCGTGGCCGGGCATTTCCGTGAGGGGCCAGGCTACTCGGTCTGGCGGACGCGCGGGACCGATGACTGGCTGTTGATCTACACTCAATCCGGGCGCGGCCGATTCGGGTTCGGCCACGCCCACTTCCTGGCCGAACCCGGTGACATCGTGCTGATCCGCCCGCACACGCCGCAGGATTACGGGGTCGAACCGGAGTTGCAGCGCTGGGAGCTGATCTGGGCGCATTTCCATCCCCGGCCTGAGTGGATCGAGTGGCTCGACTGGCCGCAGGAAGCACCGGGGCTGATGCGCCTGCGCCTGACTGAGCCGGCGCTGCGCCAAAAGATCGAGGCACAGTTTGAGTCGATCTACCAGGCCACCCTCAGCGCCAACCGCCGGCGCACGGAGTGGGCGATGAACGGCCTGGAGGCGCTGCTGCTGTGGTGCGATTCGGTGAACCCCCTCAGCCAGCAGGGCGGGATTGACCCGCGCATCCGCCAGGCCATGGACCACATCTGCCGTCACCTGCATCGGCCGATGCCACTGGAGGAGATGGCCGAAGTCAGCGGGCTGTCGGTCTCGCGCATGGCGCATCTGTTTCGGGAGCAGACCGGCATCAGCCCGCAGCAATTCCTCGAACGGCAGCGCATGCGCCGGGCGATGCAGTTGCTGCGTTTCACGCCGCGCAGCATCAAGGAGATCAGCCAGGATCTCGGCTACGACAATCCCTTTTACTTCACCCAGCGCTTCAAGAAACACACCGGCCGCAGCCCCCGCGCCTACCGGACCGAGGAAGAACCATGGGACCGGCGGACGGCGTAAGGCCTGGGCATGGTCGGCGATGGGGTGAGACTGCCGTTGTCATCCATGGGCTGCCTGATCACACCGGATCACATATCGCACCAGGCCTCTCATCGCACCAGATCGGCCGCGGCCTGGCGGATCAGTGATCGGGCATCGGCCATCGCGGCGGCGGCGGAGCCAGCGCGGGCGGTCAGGCTGACCGCCTGCACATCAGGCGGCAGGGGTGCGGCTGGATCGATCTGGCCGGCGATGATGACGGGCCGCACCTGGTCCGCCCGACAGCGCTCCAGTACCGCTCCCACCACTTTCCCCTGGAAGCTGGTGGCATCGAGGCGGCCTTCACCGGTCAGGCATATATCCGCACCCGCCAGTCGCCGCGGCAGGTCAACCGCCCGCATGACGATCTCAATCCCCGGTTCGAGTTGCGCGTTGAAGAAGGCCATCAGCCCCCATCCCAGGCCGCCGGCCGCACCGGCACCGGGGGTTTGGGCGATATCGAGCGTGCTGGTGCGCATCGCCAGGCCGTGCAGCCAGCGGTCGAGGTCTTCAATCTGTTCCGGCGTAGCCCCTTTCTGCGGGCCATAGGTGTGGGCGGCACCCCGTGCGCCGAGCAGGGGATTGGTGACATCACACGCTACCGTGATCGGCAGGCGATCGACCCGGCTGCCACGACCGTGCTTGATGAACATCACCCGTTCCAGGTCCGCGCCAACCAGCGGCTCGGTTGTTTCGACGGGCTCACCATCGCGCAGGAGGATCGGCAGGCCGCAGGCTTGTGCACAGCCCAGCCCGCCATCGTTGGTGGCGCTGCCGCCGATTCCGAGCAGGATTTGTTCCGCGCCGGCATCGAGGGCGGCAAGGATCAACTCGCCTACGCCGAAGGTGGTGGTGCGCATCGGATTGCGTTCCTCGGTCGGCAGCAGGTGCAGCCCGCTGGCGGCGGCCATTTCGATTGCCGCCGTGCGTCCATCGCCCAGCAGGCCGAAAACCGCCTCCACCTTCATGTCCGGCAGGGGGCCGGTGACTCGGCGGGTGAGCAGCGTCCCGCCGGTGGCGCCCACCAGCGCCTCGACGAATCCCTCGCCGCCATCGCTCAGCGGGCACAGATCAATCGCGGCTTCAGGCCGGGCGGTGGCAATGCCTTCCCCGGCCGCGGCGGCGACATCGGAAGCGCCCAGGCAACCCTTGAATTTGTCAGGAGCAACGATGATGCGCATGGCTGAAAAACAACTCCGCACGTGCGCCCGCGCAGGGAACACGCGGCGGGGTCAAAGTGTAAACGTGAGAAGTCTGAAGGCTGAAAAGCCACGCCGGTTGTGCTTTTCAGCCTTCAAACTTCTCACTTCAGGCTTTTTGAGCGGTTTGCAGGTCAATCCACTTTCGCATCGGGCTTTACCCGGCCACGCTGTCGCTTGCATCTGTCCTGTGGGTCGGGTGGACGCCGGCGGCGGCCAGGAGCTGCCGGGTGGCGCTCATGGGCAGGCCGACGATGTTGGAGTGGCTGCCGCTCATGCGGGTGACGAACGGATCCCGGTCCTGGATGCCGTAGCCACCGGCCTTGCCCTGCCAATCTCCCCCGGCGATGTAGTCGTCAATCTCTTTCTGGCTCAGCTTCCGCATGCGCACCGCCGACATCACGCGTTGCTCCTGTGCGAAGCCGGCGGCCTCATGGCGCACGGCGACGGCGGTGATGACCAGGTGGGTGGTGCCTGCCAGCAGCGTCAGCATCTCGCGGGCGTGGGCCGCATCGCGCGGCTTGCCCAGGACCAGGTCGCCGAAGGCAACCAGTGTATCCGCCGCCAGCACGACCGCATCAGGATGACGCAGCGCAACCGATTCCGCCTTCAGCCGTGCCAGGCGAAGGGCCAGTTCTGATGGGTAACTGGCGGCGACGTTCTCCTCGTCAAGATCAGGCTTCTCCGTGTCAAACGTGTAGCCCGCCTCGGCCAGAAGATTGCGCCGCCGGGGCGAGGCGCTGGCGAGAATGAGCCGGGGAGAAGCCACGGAGGGAGGAAGATGCAGAACGCCGGCTGGAGCAGTGCGCAAGGGGCGGGTGCCCTGCGCACTGCGCAGGCTTTCATGATTCAGCGGACAAACTTCACCGCGATATCACCCACCACCGGTGCGCGCTCGGTCGCCGTGTAGCGCACATGCACCGCATCGGGCAGCACGTTCACCACCCGGCCGCTGGCGATCGGGTTCTGCTGAAGATCGACGAAGGTGATGGCATCGCCGTTGCGGAAATCCTCTGTCGGCACATCCACCACCGACACCAGTTCATCCGATGGCAGCATCGCATTGACGTAACCAACGCGGGTATTGGGGTTCACCTGCTGGTAGAGCGCCCGCACCTCGGCGACACGCTCAACATTGACTGACGGCGGTGGAACGGTGTCCGAATCGGCCTGCTGCGTGCTGGACTGGCAGCCGGCGATGAGAGCGAGAACGGTCAGCAGGGCAGGCAGGGCATGCTTGGTCATATGGGCTCCTCAGCGATGTACGGTTCGTGCCACCCGCGCTGCGGGGGCCGCCGAAGCATATCAAACCGCAGTCAGCCATTTCATGCAAGCGGTAAAGATGCGACAGGTCCGATAATGCGGCCGGGCACAGGAACACATGGAGACAAAGAGAGGGAAAAGCGGACAGGCGATGAGCGGAAGGACAGGTCCTCCCGCTCATCGCCTGTCGCTTGCGGCTCTGCCTTGTCCATCAGCTTTCCCGCACGGTGATCCTGGTGATCTTCGTGGGGTTTTTCGGGCGGTCGTTGGCGCCGGTGGGGGCGGTGGCGATCTTGTCGACGACGTCCAGGCCGCTGGTCACCTTGCCGAAAGCGGTGTACTGGCGGTCGAGGTGGGGGGCGGCATCGTGCATGATGAAGAACTGGCTGCCGGCCGAGTTGGGATCGGCGGTGCGGGCGGCCGAGAGGACCCCGCGGGTGTGCTTGCGATCATTGAACTCGGCCTTGAGCCGGTAGCCCGGGCCGCCGGTGCCGGTGCCGGTGGGGTCGCCCCCCTGGATCATGAATCCGGGGATGACGCGGTGGAAAATCACATCATCGTAATACCCCTCGCGCGCCAGGAAGATGAAGCTGTTGACATGCTGCGGGGCCACATCGGGCCAGAACTCAACTTCGATGTTGCCGGCGGTTGTTTCGATGGTGGCGGTGTACTGCTTGCCTGTATCGATCGTCATCGCCGGGGGGGCGGCATACTGCTTGGCCATTGGCTTGCTCCTTTCAGGTAAGCGGGGCAGCGTACCCGAAGGGCGCTGAACTGTGAACTGCGCAAGACCCCGGATGGCGGCTGGCGCCTCATCCGCAGCGCATCATGGCCGGCGGCAGTGATGGCGCTGCGACAGGCATGATGCCGCGGCAGTGCCGGCTTTACTCGGGCTTTTTCATCTGCGCAAGCAGCTCCATCACGCGCTTCTCACGGGCCGCGCCCTCGGCGTTGCCGGCCTTGTCGTACAAGTCAGCCAGAAGCTGGTGGCTGCGGGGGTCGTAGGGGCTGATGTAAACCGCTTCCCGCGCGTAGCGGATGGCATCGTCAAGCCGGCCCATGTCGCGATAGATGCGGGCGATGGTGACGGCGTAGCGGTGATCCTTGAGGCTTACCTTGTGCAGGCGGTCCAGGTGCTCGACCGCCTTCTGCGGCTGTTTGGTGGCCAGATAAATGCCGGCCAGGCGCTGGTGGGGCAGGGCATCCACCGGACGCAACTCGGCGATCTGCTCCCATACCTCGATCGCGCGGTCATACTCGCGGCTCTTGATGAACTCCTCTCCCTGCTGGCGAAGCCTGTTCACCTTGTCGGTGGTTTGCTTGTCATAGCCCCAGGAGTCCACCTGCTTGCGCGCCCAGGCAAAGAATGCCTCGGTGAACTGCGAGGTGGACTGGTTCAGCACGCGCTGGAAGACCTCATCCTGCCCCAGTCCCTGCCGGAAGGCATCCATCATCGCCAGCAGCTTGTCGTGGCCATGCGTCTCCTGGATGAACTTGCAGATCCAGTAAGACTGGGCATAGGCGAGCTGGCGGTCGATTGGCCGGCGGGGGCGCACAAAACCCCACGTCAGCTCATCCATGGTGAACAGCTCATTGCTGCGCACGGCATGGTTGAGCATCGGCACCCATTCCCAGCGCAGCGGGATGCGCTCCTCCAGCACCGCCAGCCCCTCGGTCATCCAGTGGGCGATGCGGTTGTCGGTGGCGCTGAGGGTCACGGTATGGACATACTCGTGCCGCAGGACCTGCGCCCAGTTGAAGGTGCCCAGCGTCTTCTTCCCATCCCGCGGCGCCACCATCGCGATCACCCGCCCGGTGCTGGCGCCCACCGTGCCGATCCAC
Organism: uncultured Tepidisphaeraceae bacterium; assembly: GCA_964398315.1. Classification (GTDB taxonomy): domain Bacteria; phylum Planctomycetota; class Phycisphaerae; order Tepidisphaerales; family Tepidisphaeraceae; genus JADLCB01. Next base: position 81,197 of record CAYNMV010000001.1, read on the forward strand.
GGCGAACCGGTGGTGCGCACGCTGAAGGCATCGTGGGTGGGGAACACCTCGATATAGGTCTTGACCGCCGGCTCGTGGTTGAAGATCTCCGCGATCTCGGCGTGGATGCCCTCGAGGTACTCGGCGAAATACTCGGGGATGATCGGATCAAGCTCGGCATCGTACAGGATGACAAAGTGCTCGGTTTCCTTCCGGGCCATCCCGGCCATGTCATCCAGCAGACGCAGGTAGTTGGTGGTGCGCAGGTTGAACGGGTCGAGCTTGCGGGCCTGCTCCAGCACGATGCGGGCATCATCCTCATCGCCGCTCTGGGTATACAGCAGCCCCAGGCCGTTGCGGGCGGCGGTCCACCAGGGTGCGCGTTCGATGGCGACCTGGTACATCTTCGCGCTGCGCGGATACTGCCGCATCGCCCCGAGCTGCTCGGCCACTTCGAAATAGGCGGTGGCGTTGTCCGGGTCGATCGCCTCCACCTGGCGCAGCAGGTCGTTCATCTCCTCATCGCGCAACTGCAAGGCGTAGCTTGACGCCAGCAGGCCCATCGCCTCGATGTTCTTCGGCTGCTCGGCCAGCACGCGCTTCAGCGCGACATCCGCATCGCGGGGCCGGCGCTGCCGCAACAGGTTGCGGGCTTCAACCAGGTCGGCAGCGATGCTGGTTTCATCCACATCCCGCATCTTCAGAATGGCGGCATCCGCGCCGTCGAAGTTGAAATGATCCACGTGGATGCGCGCCAGCAGGCCCAGGGCATCGAGCGCATTGGGATTGCGCTGCAGCGCCGCCGACAGTTCCTTCAGGGCTTCGGCATCGCTGTCATGCGCCAGGAAATGCTCGGCGGCGGCGACATGGGCCGGCCAGTACTCGCGGTCGATCACATCATACGCCCGCACGTACATCGCCAGGATGTCGTTGTGCAGGGGGGCGTTATCGGTGTAGGCGCCGGTGTAGATGGCCCAGCGGTCCAGCGCCCGGCCGATGGCGACGATGTTCTCCGCCGAGTCAAAAACCGGATCATTCCCCGCGTGCCATTTCTCATAGAAGCGCTGCGGTGGCTCGGCGAACCAGGAAAAAGCGCGAATGGCGGCGGCGGTGTCGCCGAGCTGCTCATGCACCACGCCAAGCTGGTAGCGGCCGACGATGCTCTGCGGGTGCTGCTCGACATGGCGCTGCAAAAGCTGCAGTGCTTCATCATGCCGGCCAAGCTTCGACAAAATCCTGGCCCGCAGCAGTTGCGCGGCAGGGGCATCGGCGACTGCCTTGTCCGCCAGGGCATCCAGTGCCTGCTGTTCGCGCCCCAGCGCGGCCTGGGCGCTGGCCCGCACCAGGGCCACCCGCACCAGATCGGCATCGGATGCTTCGGCCAGCGTGATCAGGGCATGGCGATAGCGGCCAAAGAAGACCTGGCGCTCAGCGACGTCGATCGGTTCGTGATAGGCGCGCTTCTCCAGTGCCGGCAGGTCTTCGGGCACGTACCGCCGCATCCATACCCACGGCACCAGCCCATCGGTCAGCGCATCGCCATGCGCTGAGCCCGCGATCATCGCCCCCAGCAGTGCCGCCACCGGCAGGTGTTTACGCATCATCGACTCCTGCGAACAGTCATAGTTCCATGCGCATGATGAACCAGGCGAATGAGCAGAAGGCTGAAGTCAGAGGGCACAAAGCTGAGAAAAAACGCATTACGTGCCCCTGTCAGGCTTCCTCTGGATTTCAGGCGTTCCCTGGCTTGTCAGCTCCGTTGTGGTTACGCGATCGACCGTCCCGGTTCAGAACTGAAATGCGCCGACGGGCACGAAGTTGCTGCCACACAGGCTATTATACAGACATGGCTACCCTCGAATCCTACATTGGCAATGCCGATGCATTCCCGATCCTGTCCCATTGGACCTTCTTCAACCATGCCGGCGTCGCCCCCTGCCCGCGGGTGGGGGCGGAGGCCATGCAGCGATTTAGCAAAGAATTGCTTGAAACCGTCTATCTCGGCACCCGCTGGTACGCAGATGTTGAAGCGCTGCGCCGCTCCGCCGCCCGGCTGATGAACGCCGAGGCAGAGGAGATCTGCTTCGTCAAGAACACCAGTGAGGGCATCTGCACCGTCGCCAGCGGGATTGACTGGCGGCCCGGCGATCGCATTGTCACCACCAATGTCGAGTACCCGGCCAATATCTACCCCTGGATGGAGGCCGCCCGCCGCCACGGCTGCGAGCTGGTGATGGTGCCGGAGCAGATCGATGCCCAGGGGCGCCGGGCTGTGCCGCTGGATGCGATTCTGCGCGAGATCGAGCACCCGAAGACCCGGTTGGTCACCTTGTCGTATGTTGAGTTCGCCAGCGGTCAGCGCCACGACCTGGCCACCATTGGCCGGGCCTGTCGGGATCGGGGCAAGCTGTTCTGTGTCGATGGGATCCAGTCGCTGGGTATCCTGCCGGTGGATGTTAAGGCGATGTGCATCGACTACCTGGCGGCTGACGGGCACAAGTGGCTGCTTGGGCCGGAAGGGGCTGGCGTGTTTTATGTCCGTCGGGAAGTGCAGGACCAGACCCGCCCACTGGTGGTGGGGTGGATGAACGTGATCAATGCCGAGCAGTTCGGCGACTACGATTACACCCTGAAGCCTGATGCCCGCCGCTATGAATCAGGCAGCCATAACATGATCGGCCTGCTGGGCCTCAAGGCCTCGCTGGAACTGCTGTCCGGCCTGGGCACTGATGCCATCGCCCAGCGCCTGCACAGTCTGACCGACCGGCTGATTGACGGCCTGATCCGCAAGGGATACCAGGTGGTTTCCCCGCGTGATGAGGGGCAGTGGAGCGGCATCGTCAGCTTCGCATCGCCGACGCATGCCCACGCACCGCTCATCGAGCACCTGCGCAAGTCGCATCGCATTGAAATCGCCCTGCGGGAAGGCCGCCTCCGCGCCAGCCCGCACTTCTACAACACCGAAGAGCAGATCGACCGGCTCATCGATCTCCTGCCGGGGCACTGAGCGCTGAGCAGGCGATGGCGCGGCGCATCGCCGGGAATGGACCGGTCGCGCAGGTGGCCCTGACCGCCACCGCCGTGCAATTGTTCCACGTGGAACACTGCATCCCCGGAACACTGCATTCCGCTTGCGGCAGGGCATCACCAACAACATCGCAGCGCGGGCGATTGCTTTCCCCCCCATAGCCCGCAGGCAGAGGGTTGCGTGCTGGATGAAGCTGCATTGTTCCACGTGGAACACTGTCGGATGCAAATGTTCCACGTGGAACAATGCAGTAAAATCGGGCGCGCGCTCTGCCATACCACAACCTGTTGTGGTGTACGCGCGCACCAGGGAGCGCGCAGCCGTTTTTGGCAGATTTCCGGGCGTGTCCGGGGGGGCAGCCCCGCAGAAGCACACCACCACAGGACAGCTTGAGTGTCCGCCTGCGCCATAAGCATGGATTGGCAACACCGCGCCCGGCCTCATGGCCGAGCGGCCAGTGCCCCGTTGCGCTATATGGACATTTTCCCCGCCTCCGTGCAGGATAGAAATGAAATCCCGCCATCATGATGCATGATGGACACAGCGCGGAAATACTCTCTTGGATCGGGGTACATTTCAGCATGAAAGCCATTCGTTTCGGAATCGTTGGACTGGGAAATATGGGCATGCACCACGTGGGCACCCTCAGTGCCATGGACAGTGCCAGGATTACGGCGGTCTGTGACCTGGAGGAGCAGAAACTGGACGCCGCCCGCCAGCGCATCGACTCGGTCCAGACCTTCACCGACTACCACGACATGCTGAACCCCGATCTGATCGATGCGGTGCTCATCGCCACGCCGCACTACGATCATCCGCCCATTGCCCAGGCGGCGTTCGCCAAGGGCATCCATGTGCTATCAGAAAAGCCCGTGGCAGTGGATGTGAAGCAGGCCCGCCTGACCAACGAACTGCACGCCACCCGCTATTCGCATCTGAAGTATGGTGCGATGTTCCAGATGCGCACCAGCGGGCTGTATTGCCGCATCCGCGACCTGGTCGCCTCCGGCGAACTGGGCGAGATCCTGCGCTTCAGCTGGGTCGTTACCGACTGGTTCCGCACCTGGACCTACTACGCCTCCGGCGGCTGGCGCGCTACCTGGGATGGCGAAGGGGGTGGCGTCCTGCTGAACCAGTGTCCGCACAATCTCGATCTGATCCAGTGGATTCTCGGCGGTCGCATGCCCAACCGCGTGACCGCTGTCGTCTTCTGCGGCAAGACACACCCCATCCCGGTTGAGGATGAGGTCAGCGCCATTATGGAATACCCCGATGGCATCACCGCCCATTTCATCGCCACCACCGGTGAGGCGCCCGGGACCAACCGCATGGAAATCGCCGGCGATCGCGGGCTGCTGGTGAGCGAGGGCGGGCGGCTCACCTTCCGCCGCACCACCGACAGCGTCCGCAACATCCGCGAAAACAGCGAGGAATCCTTCCCCAGCGTCGAAACCTGGAACTGTGAGATCCCTGTTAAGAAGGGCGCATCCGGTACCCGGGGCATCCTGGAGAACTTCGTCAATGCCATCGTCAACGATGAACCGCTGATCGCCCCCGCGCAGGAAGGCGTGCGCGGTCTGGAGATGGGCAACGCCATGCTCTGGTCCGGGCTGACCCGCCGGCCCGTCGATCTGCCCATCGATGGTGATGCCTACGCCGCTTTCCTCCAGGACCTGATCCGCAACCAGGACAAAACCCCCAAGATCCAGCGCCGGGTGGCGCAGGTGGACATGAGCACCTCGTTCACCAAGTAGGCTGCCCCAGCGATCCGCGCGGGCACCCTGCATCGCCTGCCCGCGCGGATCGCTCACTGCGCATCAGACCAGCGTATCTCCCAACTCCAGGACCGCACCATGCTCAAGATCGCTTTCGCCGGGTTCAGGCATGCCCACATTCTCAGTCTGTATCAGCTCGCCCAGAAGCATGATCGCGTCACGATCACCGGCGCCTGCGAGGCCGATGAGGCCACCCGCGCCGATCTTGAAGCGACGGGCAAGGTGCGGATCACCCACACCAGCCTTGACCAGATGCTCAAGGAAGTGGACTGTGACATCATCGCCACCGGTGACTGCTATAGCCTGCGCGGTGGGATCGCCATCGCTGCCCTGGAGGCCGGCAAGCATGTCATCAGCGACAAGCCGCTCTGCACCCGGCTCACGGAGCTGGAGCGGATCGAACAGCTTGCCCGCGAACGAAATCTGCGCGTGGGATGTATGCTCACAATGCGCGGCTCGGGGCCGCTGAGCGCCATGCGGCGGGTGATCGCCGCCGGGGAACTGGGGCCGATCCACACGATCTGCATTACCGCTCAGCATCCGTTGCTCTTCGGCACGCGCCCGAACTGGTACTTTGAGCCTGGGATGCACGGCGGCACGATCAACGACATCGGCGTTCACGCCCTGGACCTGATCCCCTGGCTCACCGGCCGCCAGATCACCGGTATCATCGCCGCCCGCGCCTGGAATGCCCGCCTGCCGCAGCATCCACACTTCCAGGACGGCGCCCAGATGATGCTGAAACTCGACAACGGCGGCGGCGTGATCAGCGATCTGTCCTACCTCGCTCCCGACCGCGCTGGCTACCACGCACCGCAGTACTGGCGCATCACCTGTCATGGATCGGAAGCGGTCGGCGCTGGGTCGGCGGCCGGCGGCGTGATCGAGCTCGCCCCAGCGCCCGCGCGAGCCGACGGCTCTGAAACGCAGGGCGGCCGTATGCTTCAGATCCTGACCGCCACCGATGAAAAGCCGCGCATCCTCGAGCCCGAGCCAGATATTCCCGGCGCCTATTTCGATGCCTTCTGCCGCGACATCGCAGGAGAAAGCCTGCCGGATGACCTGACCACCGCGCAGGTCCTGGGCGCCACCCGCCTGGCGCTGGAGATCCAGCAGCATGCCGATGCGGCCGCATCGTGAGCCACGGGACGGCACCCATCTGCCAGTTGCCCGGGGCGCGCGTTATTGCGCTGGCACATCCAGGCGATAGATCCGCGCCGCATTGCCGCCGAGGATGGCATCGGCCGCTTCCGGGCAGCGCTGTTGGACGTAGTCGAGAACGATGCCCATCGTCCGGGCATAGCCCCCGGAGAGTGTGCAGACCGGCCAGTCGGATCCGATCATCACCCGCTCCGGGCCGAATCCATCGAGCACCACATCCAGGTAAGGGTGAAACGTATTGGCCTGCCACTGGCCCCAGCGGGCTTCGGTCACCATGCCCGAGAGCTTGCACGCGACATTGGGCAAGCCGGCCAGGCGCGCCAGGTCCTCGCGCCAGGGTGAGAGCCGGCCGTCGGCAATCGGCGGCTTGGCGATGTGGTCCAGGACGAAACGCTGATCGGGGAAGCGCTCCACAAGCTGCGTGGCGATCGGCAGATGGTGGGGGAAAATCAGCAGGTCATACACCAGGTCGAACTTGGCCAGGCGTGACAGGCCCGCCTGAAAATCGGCCCGCAGCATAAAACGATCATCCGGCTCATCGTGCAGCACATGGCGCACCCCAACCAGCCGCGGGTGGCGCCCAAAGCGCTCGAGTTGCGCCTCAACGCGCTGCGGCGAGCACAGGTCCATCCAGCCAACCACGCCGCGGATGAAGGGATGCTGCTGGGCCTGTTCCAGCAGCCAACTGGTCTCCTCGATCGTTTGGCGGGCCTGCACGGCGATGGTGCCGTCAAAACCCGTCTCGGCCAGCAGAGGGGCCAGGTCGACCGGCAGGTAATCACGCCGGAGTATCGCCATGTCATCGGTCATCCAGGTGTGCTGGGCCGGGTCGTAGTGCCAGAGGTGATGGTGCGAGTCGATGCGCATGTGTTGATCCTCTGCATCCGGGGGACAGGCGACTGGTGCCGGCGATTGTAGTGGCGCACTGCCAGGTTGCGAGCGCCGATGAACCGGAAAGCCTGAAATCTGATAGGCCGCACATAGCGCAGTTTCCAATGCTTCCTGCTTCTTTTTTCAACACCCGCCTTGCGCTGGCGTCGGTGGGGCGGATGGGAGAGAATCCGCTTTTGCGTGGATGACTGCTCATCCAACCGGTGGATCGCACAACCGCCTTCGGGAGAAAACTGATGGAATACCGCGCATTGGGCCGGACAGGGTTGCGGGTCTCAGCGCTGGGGTTCGGCGGATCGAGCCTGGGGGGCGTGTTCGGTGCGATCGATGAACCCGATGCCATTCGCGCGGTGCATGTTGCGGTGGATCACGGGATCAATTTCATCGACACCTCTCCCTACTACGGGCAGACCAGGGCCGAGGCGGTGCTTGGCAAGGCACTCCGGGAGATCGACCGTGATCGCTATTACCTGGCGACCAAGGTGGGACAGTATGGCGAGGGTGTATTCGACTACTCGGCTGAGCGGGTGGTGCGCAGCGTGGATGAATCGCTGGCGAGGCTGAATGTCTCGCACGTCGATCTGATCCAGTGCCATGACATTGAATTTGCGTACCTCGAGCAGATCGTTCACGAAACCCTGCCCGCGCTGCACAAGCTGAAGCAGACCGGCAAGGTCCGGCATGTGGGGATCACCGGGCTGCCGCTGAAGATCTTTCGATCGGTGATGGATCGTGCGCCGGACGGGGCGGTGGAGACGATCCTCTCGTTCTGCCATTACACGCTCAACGACACCTCCCTCGAATCGCTGATTCCGGATCTGAAGCGGTGGGGCGTGGGGATCATCAACGCCTCGCCGACCGGCATGGGCCTGCTGACCGAGCAGGGGCCGCCATCATGGCACCCGGCCTCCGAAAGCATCCAGCGCGGCTGCCGGCAGGCGGTTGAGCTGTGCCAGGCGCGGGGGTGGAACATCGTGGAACTGGCGATCCAGTTTGCCCTGGCCAACCGCGACATCGCGACGACACTCATCGGCACCGCCAGCTCGCGCCAGATGTTGGACAACATCCGCTTTGCCCAGACGCCGCCGGATGAACAGCGCATCGCGGCGGTACGCGCTGTGCTCCGGCCGATCCACAACTTTAACTTTGTCCGGGGCCGCCCGGAGAATCGCGATGACTTGATCGGCGATGCGTGATGCGCCATGGCAGCCGGTATGCCGTCGTACTGCTCAGCAGGTTTGTGTGGAAGAGGAAGACCTTGACCAGGATTGCCCAGGCCGGATCGGTTCGCCAGTCGCGCCTGCACGCGCTGTTTCCAGCGCTGCGTCATGCACGGCTGGATCGCCACGAGATCGCCGGCTCGCTGGGAGACCTGGGCACCTTCCTGCCGCTGCTGGTTGGGATGGCGTCCCAGAATGGGATGAACTTCGCCCCCGCACTGTTTTTCGCGGGACTGTTCAATGTTTTCACCGGGCTGTTTTCCCCGATTCCGCTGGCGGTTCAGCCGATGAAGGCGATCGCCGCGGTGGCGCTGACGCAGGGTCTGAGTACCGGGCAGATCGTCGCCGCCGGCGCCAGTGTCAGCGCGGTGATTCTCGTGCTGGGGCTGAGTGGGCTGATCGAGTGGCTGAACCGGGTGATCCCGGCATCGGTTGTGCGCGGGCTGCAACTGGCGCTGGGATTGTCGCTGGCGATCAAGGGATTGCAGATGGCCGTCGCGGCTGGCACCTGGCTCGGGCCGGATGGCTATGTCATCGCGATTGCGGCAGGCATGAGCGTGCTGCTGCTGATGCGCTCGCGCGTGCTGCCGCCGGCGCTGCTGCTGTTCGCGGCGGGACTGGGGCTGGCGGTGTGGAAATCACCGCAGGTGCTCGGGCTGCTGCGCTGGGGCCTGGCGCTGCCGAGCTGGACGCCGCCGGCACTGGATGATTTTGCTTCCTCATTCGCGGTCGCCGCTCTGCCGCAGATTCCGCTCACCACCCTCAACAGCGTGATCGCCGTCTGTGCGCTGGCCACCCAGCTTTTCCCCCGGCATGTCACGCCGCCGCGGCGGGTGGCGGTGTCGGTGGGGATGATGAATCTGATCGGCGCTGGCTTCGGGGCGATGCCGATGTGCCACGGGGCCGGCGGACTGGCCGGGCAATACCGCTTTGGCGCCCGCACCAACGGATCGATCCTTTTCCTGGGCGCGGCAAAGCTGCTGGCGGCGGTGCTGCTGGGCGCATCGTTGCTGGCGCTGTGCCAGTCGTTCCCGCTGAGCGTGCTGGGTGTGATGCTGGTGGTCAGTGGGGTGGAACTGGCGCGGGCAGCGCTCGGCGGCGGGGCGGAACGTGAACCGTGGCCGCTCCTGGCGACCGCCTGCGGGTGCCTCGCCTTCAACATCGCCGCCGGCTTCGGCATCGGGCTGGTGGTGGCGGTCCTGCTGCGCTGGGTCGGCTCGCCGCGCAGGGCGCGTTCCCAGTCGGAGCCCCGGACAGAACCTGCCCAGCCCATGCCCCGGCACACCCCCGGGCAGGCAAACGCGGAACACGGGAAGCCAAGCGCGGAACAACTGTCAGACATGGGCTGAGGCAGCGCTCAGCCGGGCCAGCAGGGCATCAGCGACGACCTGGGCGCCATTGGCGGGCAGGGTGGCGGTTGGCCGCGGCTGCGCGAGGAGCTGATCCAGGTCATCGGCCCAGTCGCCGGCGTGGAAGCGGGGCAGCTCGATCGGCCGGTGGCGCAGGTACGGGCGTGCGAGGGCCATCAGCATCTCATCCTCGCGAAAGCCGGTGCGCGGCGGCCAGAGTATGGCCACACCCAGCGCGATGCAGTCGGTGATGATGCCATGGCCGACCTTGCTGACAACCACATCCACCGCCTGCAGCACATCATGGAACGACAGGCCCGCGCTGGTGGGGATGCCCCGCAGGTTGTCGCAGGGGGTTGGTCCATCATGCCCCCAGAGCAGAAACAGCCAGTCGGGCGACTGCCGGGCAGCATGCATGATGGTGGACAGGGCCAGTCCGCCGCGCATGGCGGCCAGAATGCGCGGGCGCGAATCGTCTAGCCCCAGGCGCTGTTCAGCTTCCCCGCGCGAAAGCCGCGGCCGGCAGGCAATCAGCGGCACATCGATCACCTGCTTGAACTGTGGCATGGAATGACGAAAGGGGATCGAAAGCAGCCCCTCCATGCGCTCATACCCGCGCCGTACCTGCGCCACCAGGTCGCCATGGCCGGCCGGATCGGCGTAAGGCTCGTAGATCCAGTCCCAGGTGAAATTGCCCACCGCCCAGCAGGGAACCCGTGCGGCATGGGCCACCTCGCCGGCCATGAAGGGAATGTCGGCGGCGATCAGGCGGATATCGTGGCGGCGGATGAATGCGGCCTCGCGCTCAACCATCGCCGGGCGCTGTTCCAGCAGCGTGCGCACATCGCGCAACGTTGCCGGCCAGTCGAGCGTGAGGGCATCAATCTCGATGCAGCCGCGATCGATGACAACCGGCTCATAATGCGCGCGCGAACCAAGCGAAGCGAAAATGAACCGCGGTGCGGCGGTGCGGATATGAACGTGCAGATCAGGCCGGCGCTGAAGCAGGGTGCGAATCACCTCAGCGCTGCGCTGGGCATGCCCAAAGCCATGGCCGGTGATGTAGTACAGGAGACTGGGTGATGCCATGATGCGCGCGTGGTGCTGGGGAACAGGGCGCGGATAAACCCGCCCGGCGGCCAGTTCAGTCACTCTGCCCGGAATCAAGCGGGATATTTGCCGATTGCCGGAGGATTCAATCGACCCTCCACCCCTGCCTGTCACCTTCGGTTCAGCACTGCCTTCATCTAAACCTGCTGGGTTGGGGGTGGAAGCTGCTCGCCCTGGGGCAGGTCCTTGAGTGAGTTGAGGCCGAACACCTCGAGGAATCGCTTGGTGGTGCCGTAGAGGATCGGCCGGCCGGGGATCTCAGCCCGCCCGGCGATTTTCACCAGCCGCTTTTCCATCAGTGAGCGGATGGTTTCGCCGCAGGCCACGCCGCGGATCGCCTCCACATCCACCCGCAGCACCGGCTGCTTGTAGGCAATGATCGCCAGCGTCTCCAGCGCGGCCTTGGTGAGCTTGGCATCCGCCTCCCGCTGGTGCAGCTTCTTCAGGTACGGCCCATACTCCGGCAGCGTCAACAACTGAAACCCGCCGGCCACCTGTTCCACGCGGAAACAGCGACCGGTCTGTTCATACTGCTCATTCAGCTCCTTGAGCGCCCGGCGGATGGGCTTGCTCGATTCCAGCTCCATCAACTCCGCCAGGCGGGGCGCGGTCAGGGGATGATGGGTGCTGAACAGCAGTGCCTCCAGCACGCCCCGGTCGATCGCCTCGGCTTCGGCGGCAGCATCCTGCGCGCTGGCTTCCGCCGATGGACCCTCGACAGCGCCATCCGGCGCTTCGGCGGGCGCATCCTGCTCAGCGGGGGGGGCGGCCGGCACATCCTGCCGGGGCGCTTCGGGGGCAGGTTCTGAGGCCTCCGCCTGCTCCTGCCGATCGTCAACATCTTCCACGGCGTCCTGCTCTTCCATCGTGTGGGGGCTTTTCGTGTGACAAACCCGGCCCGGCGGGCCGAAGCGGTGATCATCAGGCGCGCGGCGGCTCTTTTCAAGCAGCCACCTGGCAGATCCTTGCCACACGACAGCGTTGCCATACCCCGCCGCCCAGGCGGCTGGAACCGCTGCGCGGCAGCAGCCAGGCCGGGTCCGCTGACGGCGATGAATGTTTGACAACGCCGGCGGATGGCGGTTTGATGAGCCTGTCTAGACCAGGAAAAGGAGCTAATCAACGATGGCAAGACCAGTTACGCTGTTCACCGGGCAATGGGCGGATCTGCCTTTTGAGACCATCTGTCAGAAGGCCAGGCAGTTCGGCTATGACGGCCTGGAACTGGCGGTCTGGGGCGATCACTTTGACATCCCCCGGGCGCTGAAGGATCCCGGCTACTGCAAACAGCGCTGGGAGGTTCTGAAAGACAACGGCCTGACCTGCTATGCCATCAGCGCCCACCTGATCGGCCAGTGCATCTGCGACAACATCGATGAGCGCCACAAGGCGATCCTGCCGGAAGAGGTCTGGGGCGATGGTGATCCCGAAGGCGTGCGCCAGCGTGCTGCCCAGCGACTGATCGATGCCGCCAAGGCCGCCCGCCTGATGCGCGACGCCGCCCCGGAGAAGATCGATTTCCCGGCTGTCGTCAACGGGTTCACCGGATCGAGCGTGTGGCACTCGCTGTATGCCTTCCCGCCCACCGATCAGGCTTACTGGCAGAAGGGCTTTGATGATTTTGCCCGCCGTTTCGGGCCGATCATGGATGCGTTCGACAAGGTCGATGTGAACTTTGGCCTGGAGGTCCACCCGACCGAGATCGCCTTCGACATCGCCACCAGCCAGCGTGCGATCGATGCCCTCAAGGGACACAAGCGCTTCGGCTTCAACTACGATCCCTCGCACATGGCTTACCAGGGCGTGGATTACATCAAGTTCATCCGCACCTTCGCCGACCGCATCTATCATGTGCACATGAAGGATGTGTGGTTCGGCCACGGCGATGGCACGGTGGGCGTGTTCGGCGGCTTCACAAGCTGGGGCGATCCCCGTCGCCACTGGGATTTCCGCAGCCTTGGCCACGGCGATGTGAATTTCGAGGAGATCATCGTCGCCCTGAACGACATCGGCTACAAGGGCCCGCTGAGCGTCGAGTGGGAAGACATCCGCATGGACCGCGAGCACGGCGCCACCGAGGCCGCCGCCTTCGTCCGCAAGGTCGATTTCCCGCCTTCGGCTATCTCCTTCGACTCGCAGTTCGACCGATAAGGCCAAGCCGCGCGCATTGAATGTGTGAAACGGCCCCAGTCCCTGCACGCCAGCCGTGCGGGGGCTGGGGCCGCACTGTTGTCCCAGCCTGCTGTGCCTCTTCAGCTTTCCCCGCGCGCCAGGCGGGTGAAAGTCTGGCCGCGTTGTTCGAAGTTGGTGAACTGACCGTAGCTGGCGGTGCCGGGGGAGAGAAGGACGATATCGCCTGCAGTGGCCAGTTGGCGCGCCTTGGCGACGGCGGCGGGGAGGTCGGGCGCTTCGTGAGTCTTGTCGGCCGCGCCCAGCGAGCGCAGCGTGGCGGCGAGGGCGGGGCCGATCTGGGCGATGCAGATCGCGGCCTTGGCGCGGTCAGCGAGAGCGCGGCAGAGGGGGGTCATGTCGCGCTTTTTGTCGCTGCCGCCGACGATCTGGATCACCTTGCCGCGCGGGAAGGTTTCCAGCGCGAGAATGGCCGGCTCCGGCAGCGTGGCGATCGAATCGTTGATCCAGCGCACACCATCGGCCTCGTGAACCAGTTCCATGCGGTGGGGCAGGCCGGTGAAGTCGGCCAGTGCCTGCTGGGCCTCCTCCCATGTGATCCCCAGTGCGCTGGCGGCGGCGAACGCGGCCTGGGCGTTGAGCTGGTTATGCTCACCGGGTACCCGCAGGTCAAACCGCCGCCGGTTGGCCAGGCCATAGTAAACCCGCTGGGCGGGTGACACGCCGGCCAGTTCGATCGCCTCGGAGCTGTCCTCGTGGACGATCACGAAATCCTCGGGATGCTGGAACGCGACGATGGTCTGCTTGGCCCGCAGGTACGCCTCGTGCGAGCCGTGCCATTCGCCATGGTCTTCGGCCAGGGCAGTCAGGACCGCAACCTGCGGCGACCAGCGCGCCTGTCGCAGATGCTCGAGCATGTAGCTGGAGAGCTCCAGCACAACCAGGTGATCGGGGGCAATGTTCCGCAACTCCAGCAGCAGCGATTTGCCGATGTTGCCGCCGGTCCATGTGGTGAAGCGCGGCTGGAGGATCCGCGCCAGCATGGCGGTGGTGGTGGATTTCCCCTTGGTGCCGGTGATACCCACGATCGGAGCGGGGCAGCGGTCGATAAACAGGCGAATCTCTGTGGTGATCGGCACACCCGCTTCGCGCGCCACCCCCAGCAGCGGGTTGCCCGGCGGGATGGCGGGGGAGGCCACGACCAGGTCGCAATGTTTGAATAAATCCGGGTTCGTATCCGAGCCGAGATGGAAGTGAATCGCCAGTCCATCGAGTTTGGCGATCGATTCGGCGAGCTTTTCGGCTGGCTCCTTGTCCACCACCGTGACACGGGCGCCCTGGGTCACCAGCCAGTGCGCTGCCGCCACACCACCGCCGAAGTGGCCCAGACCGAAAACCGTTACCTGCTTGCCGCGGAGATCGTGCATCGAAGCCGTCATGCTACCGGATGATCGGCTGATCGGCGATGAGCGGATTACGATGAGCGGATTACCCGGCGGCATCGTTGTGGCCGGTGGGGGAGCGGCATTGCGCAGGATGATTCGGCCGCGGTTCTGGATTGGGGC
>CAYNMV010000001.1:95504-239552 GCA_964398315.1 uncultured Tepidisphaeraceae bacterium
CCGGTGGGGGAGCGGCATTGCGCAGGATGATTCGGCCGCGGTTCTGGATTGGGGCGGCGATTCGCCTAAACTGCTCGCCATGATTCCGGTGTTGCGATGGAATGTGGAGACCGAGCGGATGCAGGCCGAGCGGCTGCTGGCGAGCCTGCGGCTTGATCCGGCCGAGGTGGCTTTGCAACGCGGCGAGCGGGCCAGGATGGCGGCGGCGGTGCAGGCAATCCTGGCGGATGTGGCCGAGCGGGGGGATGAGGCAGTCATTGACTCGGCCCGGCGTTTCGATGATCCGCAGTTCAGTGCCGATCAGATCCGCGTGAGCGCCGATGAGATGGCGGCGGCGGCCCAGCGTGTGCCGGCCGGGCAGCTTGAGGCGGTGCGGCGGTCGATCGCGCAGGTGCGCGCGTACCAGTCGCACATCATGCCCCGGCCGATTGAGCCACTCACGCGGCCCGGTGTGCAACTGGGTCTCCGCTATACGCCGCTGGACAGCGCGGGGCTTTATTTCCCCGGCGGCAAGGCGAGTTACCCCTCCAGCCTGATCATGCTGGCGGTGCCGGCCCAGGTGGCGGGGGTGAAACGGATCGTGGTTGCCACGCCGCCCAGCCGTTTTGGCCGCAGCGATCTCGTACTGGCCACGGCCCACGAACTGGGGCTGGAGCATGTCTACCGGGCCGGCGGAGCGGCGGCGATCGGGGCGATGGCCTTCGGCACCCAGACGATCCCCGCGGTGGACAAGATCGTCGGCCCCGGCAACGCCTGGGTACAGTTGGCCAAGCGGGCGCTGTCAGGGTGCGTGGGCATTGATGGCTATCTCGGCCCCAGCGAGGTGCTGGTTCTCGCCGATGAGACCGCCCGGCCTGACTTCATCGCGGCGGACATGATCGCCCAGGCGGAGCATGATCCCGGATCGTGCTTCCTGCTGACCGACAGCGCTGCGCTGGCGCAGGCAGTGGCGGCTGAACTGGTGAAGCAGGCTGCCCAGCGCACCCGCCGGGAACCGATCGACAAGGCCCTGGCCAGCCACAGTGCGATCATCATCGGCGAATCGATGGATCAGTTGATCGACCTGGCCAACCGCTTTGCCGCCGAGCATGTCAATATTCAGACAAGGGATGATGAATCCGTTCTGGCAAAGCTGAAACATGCCGGCGCGGTGTTCATCGGGCCGTATTCGCCGATCGCCGCCGGCGACTACATCGCCGGCCCCAGCCACTGCCTGCCAACGAACACAACCGCGCGCTTCACCAGTGGTGTGAGCGTCTATTCGTTCCTCAAGACGATGAGCGTGGAGCGCTACGATGCGGCCGGCCTGGCGGCCGATGCCCCGCACATCATCGCACTGGCCGAGGCCGAGGAACTGGAAGCCCATGCGGCGAGTGTGCGCGTGCGGCAGGCATAAGGAAGGATCGCCCGATCACAGATCATGCGTGCTGCTGGTGGCGAACTGTGCTGCCTGCCTGTGCCGTTTGCCGGTGACCAGTACACGGTCAGGCGCGACAAGGGGGTAGCAGGCTCTTTGTCTGTGTCTGCTGGCTGATGGCGGCAAGGCGCACGCGCTTGCGGGTGTCCGGCGGGCGGCAACTAACCCTTGACCTGAAACATCTGCTATACTGAATGACATGGCTCCATCTTTTGTCCGCCCCAATGTACGCGCGATGGCAGGCTATACGCCGGGCGAGCAGCCCGCGCCGGGGGAGCGCATCGTCAAGCTCAACACCAATGAGAACCCCTACCCGCCCAGTCCGCGCGTGATGCAGGCGATCCGCGAACTGGAAGCGGAGATGCTGCGGCGGTATCCCAATCCCACCGCCGATTCCTTCCGCGATGCCGCGGCCCGGCACTGGAAACTACCCTCGCGCGATATGGTGATCGCCGGAAACGGCAGCGATGACATCCTCACCATCGCCACCCGCACCTTCATACCGCCGGGCGGCACGCTGGCGTATCCCGAGCCGACTTATTCGCTCTATCCGGTGCTGGCGCAGCTGGAAGAGGCGAAGGTGGTGACCGTGCCGTGGGCAAAGGATTACGACCTGCCGATTGATGCGCTGCTGGCCACCCAGGCCAATGCCATCTACCTGGCCAACCCCAACGCCCCGACCGGCACGTTCGTATCACCCACGAAGGTGGCCGCACTGGCCAAAGCGTTTGCCGGCGTTGTGCTGGTGGATGAGGCCTATGCCGACTTCGCCGATGACAACTGCGTGGAGCTGGTGAAACAGCACCAGAACATCATCATCTCGCGCACGCTCTCCAAGGCATACTCGCTGGCAGGGCTGCGTTTTGGCTACGCGATCGCAAACGAAAGCATCATCGCCGAGATGATGAAGGTGAAAGACAGCTACAACTGCGATGCTATCAGCATCGCCGCCGCAACCGCCGCCATCCAGGACCAGGAATACGCCCAGGGCACCTGGGAGAAGGTGCGCACCGAGCGTCAGCGCATCAGCAGCGAGCTGCGGCAGATGGGCTGGCAGGTGCTGCCCAGCGAGGCGAATTTCATCCTCGCCGCCCCGCCCGATGGCCGGGGTAAGGCGCTTTACGAGGGCCTGAAGCGCCAGGGCATCCTGGTGCGCTATTTCGACCAGCCCGGCCTGGATGACAAGATCCGCATCACCATCGGCACCAGCCAGGAAAACAATGCCCTGCTCAGCGGCATCAAGGCGGTGACGGTGGCTGAGAAAGCGGCCTAGCAGGGCGTGACCGCCTGATCTGCAGCAGCCTGAGCTGCAGCAGCGCGCGGGCCAGGGGGCGACGGTTTGTCACCGGGGGTGGGGCTGCGATGTTTCCGGCATGCCGCCGTGGGGCATCCATGCGAAAAGCAGATTAACCGAGGCAACGAATGAGCGAGCAATCCAGGAAACGGACAGCGGAACTGACGCGGGAGACGAAGGAGACGAAGATCTCGGCGTCGATCAATCTCGACGGCACGGGCGAGGCAAATGTCGAGACATCCGTGGGGTTCTTCGATCACATGCTCGACCTGCTGGCACGGCACAGCCTGATTGACCTGGAGATCAGCGCTGTGGGCGACCTGGATGTCGATTCCCATCACACGGTGGAGGATGTCGGAATCGTGCTCGGGCATCTGCTGGACAAGGCGGTGGGGGACAAGCGCGGCATTCACCGCTACGGCTGGGCGATCGTGCCGATGGATGAGAGCCTGGCCCAGGTGGCGGTGGACCTCTCCGGGCGGCCGGCGCTGGTATTCAACGTGCCGTTCCAGGGCGAGCTGATCGGCTCGTTCGCCGTGGAGCTGATCGAGGAGTTTTTCAAGTCCCTGGCCAACAGCGCCCGCATGAATCTGCATATCAACGTGCCGTATGGCACGAATAACCACCACATCGCAGAGGCGATTTTCAAGGCGACGGCCAAGGCGCTGCGGCAGGCGGTCAGCCCTGACCCGCGAAATCCGGGCATTCCCAGCACAAAAGGGAGCCTGTAGCGCAATTGCGCCACGGCGTAATCAAAAGTTGCGAAAGCACGCCTGGTGACGGACACGATGCCATCCCCGCCCGCGCGATTGCCCGTCCGTTGAACCCGCTCTGCGCGCGATTATAATCCGTCCTTCACCAAACTGACCGTTCACGGAACCAACATGGGCTTAATCGTACAGAAGTTCGGCGGGACCAGCGTAGGCGATGCCGAGAAGATTCATCGTGCTGCCCGCCGCGCGATCGAGGCCAAGCAGCGCGGCAACCAGGTGGCCGTCGTCGTCTCGGCCATGGGGCATACCACCGACCAGTTGATCGAGCTGGCCAACCAGGTCTGCACCCACAACGGAACAAAGTGCCCGCCGCCCAAGCGCGAAATGGACCAGTTGCTCGTCACCGGCGAGCAGGTCACCATCGCCCTGATGGCGATGGCCATCCAGGCCCAGGGGCACGAGGCGATCAGCTTCACCGGCGGACAGATCGGCCTGATCACCGA
Organism: uncultured Tepidisphaeraceae bacterium; assembly: GCA_964398315.1. GTDB lineage: Bacteria > Planctomycetota > Phycisphaerae > Tepidisphaerales > Tepidisphaeraceae > JADLCB01. The sequence goes on from CAYNMV010000001.1 coordinate 99,432, forward strand.
CCAGGCTTTCAGCAAGGCCCGCATCCAGTCCATCAACAAGCAGCGCATCTTTGAGCAGCTTGAGAAGGGCAAGATCGTGATCGTGGCCGGCTTCCAGGGAATCACCCCCGACGGGGAGTTCACCACCCTGGGGCGCGGCGGCAGCAACGCCACGCTGGTGGCGCTGGGGGCGGTGCTGAACGCGGATGTCTGCGAGAACTACACCGATGTCGATGGCATCTTCACGGCCGACCCCCGTATCGTTAAAGATGCCCGCAAGATCGACCGCATCACCTACGATGAGATGATGGAGCTGTCGGGCCTGGGCGCCAGCGTGCTCCAGACCCGCGCGGTTGAGTTTGCCAAGAAATACAACGTGCCCATCCACGTGCGCAACAGCCAGAATGACAAGGAAGGCACCTGGATCGTGGCGGAGAACAAGAATATGGAACACATCGTGGTGAGCGGCGCTGCTCTGAAGAAAGACCTGACCCGGGTGACGATCAAGAACGTGCCCGACCGCCCCGGTATCGCCGCAACCATCTTTGGCAGAATCGCCGCGGCCCGGATCGTCGTCGATGACATCATCCAGAACGTGATGTTCGACAACACCGCCAACATCAGCTTCACGGTGGAGCATGGCGACCTGGTCGACCTGCGCGCGGTGGTGGACGAGCTGACCCGTGAGCTGGGGGCCGAGGCATCCTTCCAGGCCGACCTGGCCAAGGTCAGCGTGGTGGGGGTCGGCATGCGCACGCAGACTGGTGTGGCCGAGCGCATGTTCAAGGCGCTGGCCGATGCCAAGGTGAATATCCAGAATATCACCACCAGCGAGATCAAGATCAGTTGCATCATCAGCAAGGATGAGGCAAACAAGGCCCTCCAGGTGGTGCATGATGCATTTGAGCTGGGCAAGTCGAAGTAGCCCTGTCATGATGGTGGCCTGGTGCAGGCCCGGCCGGCGATCGGGAGTCGGCTGCCAAGTCTGCACAAGCCATCTGTCAACAGTTTCATGGCCCGTCGTCGCCGTCGTCAGCCTGACCTCAGCATCCTCTTTCGCCGTCGCCGGCGGTGGGGGCGGTGGCTGCTGGGTGTGATCGGAGCGATCCTGCTGGCGGTGCTGGCCGGTGAACGGCTGGGCTCGCCTGCCCAGCAGGGTCCCGACAGCGAGCGCTTCGACGGGAAGAGGTATTTCGTGGAACGCATTGTCGATGGGGATACCGTCCGCATTCGCCCTCTGGATGGCGGTGAGAGCACGCCGGTGCGCCTGATTGGCATCGATGCCCCGGAGATGCGTCCGCAGGGCAAGAGCGAGCCGGACCACTGGGCCGAGCGTTCCACCGCGTTTCTGCGCGAACTGGCCGAGGGGCGGACCGTGATTGTGCGCCTTGAGCCGCGGGAACAGCGCGACCGTTACGGCCGGCTGCTGGCGTATCTCTACCTCAACGAATCCGAGATGCTCAACCTGATCATGGTGCGCGAGGGGCACGCCTACGCCGATCGGCGCTTTCGCCATTCCCACCGCCGGCAGTTCGAGCAGGCCGAGGACCAGGCCCGGCGGCGGGACCGGGGACTGTGGCGGGATGTCAAAACCGAGCAGATGCCTGCCTGGCGCCAGCGCTGGCTGGCCGAGCAAAACTAACCTCACCGCCCCGGATGGGTCTTCATTTCCAGTACCAATGGCTGAGTCTGCCGGCGTGGCGCTGCGGGGACATGGGATTCGCAATGCGGCCGGTCGGCGCGTAGACTACGCCGCTCGTTGTCCAAACCAATCCCTTGATGGAGGTCATGATGGGCCGTCCCTGGCTTGCTGGTTATGTAGTTTTGATTGCGGTTGCCCTGGGGACAACTGCCCGGGCGCAGGATGCGCAGCCGTCGCTGGAGGGCAAGATTGTTGTCGTCTACCTGAAAAGTGATCCCAAGGCGGGGGCCGTGCTGGAGCGCGTGGTGATAACCGCCCTGGGAGATCGGCATTTCCTGGTTGGCTCGGGGGTGGATCTGGGTGATCCATCCCGCGCGGGGCTGGTCCAGTGGATTCCGGTTGATGACATCGGCCGCATTCATGAGTTCCAGGATGTAAACGACCTGCGCGCCCGCACCCGGCAGGGCGGGTGACCAGCGCGGGAGTGGTGTGGTGCTGCCCAGTCCGCTTCGGCGAAGCGGCCGCGTCCGCCCGGCCGCGTAAAGCAGGCGATTTGGGGCTGGATTCCCGTGGCGGGTCGGCTAGAATCCCGCGCCCGGGGGCTGCATCAGGAGCGCGGATCGATGGGTTTACGTGTGCTGGAAGTTGAGCCAACGCCCAATCCCAACGCCCTTAAATTCGTGCTTGATGGGATCGTGTCGGCCGAACCGATCAGCCTGGCCGATGCTTGCAGTGCCGGATCGCATGCCCTGGCGGCCAGGCTGTTTGAGATTCGCGGCGTGGTGCGCCTCCTGCTGCTGAATGATTTTATCACGGTCAGCAAGATGCCCGAGGCCCGGTGGAGCGCGATCCGTCCGAAGGTCATCAAGACACTGGCCGAGATGTAGCACTTGCAGCAGAACCCGGATCAAGCTGTGGTCGTATCAACCACAGTACGGTGTTTCTTCCCTCCTTGCCCCGTAGGTCCCACCCACGCCTACGGGGTTTTTGTTTGTCCCTGATGGGCCGGGTTGCCGCGCCCGGTGTCATGCCCATGCGGGGCCACATATCGGTGACACTCGCTTCGAATCCATCACACGAGCCGGTCCATCACACAAGCCGGTGTTGCGCAGGCGCAACGCAGCGCAGCACAGGTGCAACCCGGCCCTCGCATGCAGGCGCGTAGCCGGGCGAAGGGGGCGATGACGCGGGCTGTCTGCGGCCAGGACGGGGCCCTGCCGCCAACCGGGCAGGACCGCGCTTGAGATTCACCACGATCCCGCCTAGGCTTGGGTCATCGCTAGGGGTGGCCGGTGCACCGTGCATCGGTCTGAGATGAAACCCTTAGAACCTGGCTCGGCCTTGGCGCGAGCGAAGGGAAGCGAGAGCCCATCGACACTGCTCAGCCGTTTCTCCCGCATTTTGCCCGCTCCCGGTTCCAGCCAGTTTTGATCGCCGTGGCGAAGCGCCCGATCCCCGTGCGGTGTGCTTGGCCCATCTGTGTGGAAGGAGCCGTTGTCATGACTCGCCCTCAATCTGCCGTTTCAACCTGCCCGCTGCCGCCGCTGGGGGACAACCCCTCAACTCAGAAGCAGGGCACCACCCCCGGCTCATTCGCCAACCCCGGCCGCATCGGCACGCCCTGGACTTTCAGCAGCCCCGACACCCCCGGCATGCCCCCGCCCTCGGACAAGACCGCGTGGGATTTCCTGCCCGAGGGATGGAGCGTCAAGCGCATGCCGCCCGGCACGCCGCTCGATCCCTATGCCCCGCTGGCCTGTTTCATCGGCGACCATCCCTCGGTGACGTTCCAGACCGCCGCCGGCGAGATTCTTGAAGTGCGCTATCCGCGCAACTTCTCACCCGTGACCCAGCTCGAATACGCCCGCCTCGGCTACATCACGCCGCAGATGAAGCGGGTGGCCGAGCGCGAAGGCCACCTGACGCCCGAGCAGGTGCGCGATGAGGTGGCCGCCGGGCGGATGGTGATCCCGGCCAATGTGAACCACCTCAGGCACAACCTCGACCCCATGGCCATCGGCCGCGCCAGCCGAACGAAGGTCAACGCCAACATGGGCGCATCGCCGGTTTCCTCCAGCACGGATGAAGAAGTGGAAAAGCTCCGCTGGGCCGAGCGCTGGGGGGCCGACACGGTGATGGACTTGTCCACCGGCGGCGATCTCAATGCCACCCGCCAGGCGATCATCCAGCACGCGACTGTCCCCATCGGCACCGTGCCGATTTACTCGATGATCATCGGCCGCAAGATCGAAGACCTCGACTGGCCCACGATCGCCGCTGAACTAGAAAACCAGGCGCAGCAGGGGGTGGATTACTTCACCATCCATGCCGGCGTGTTGAAGGAGCATCTGCCGCTGGTGCGAAACCGCCTGATTGGCATCGTCAGTCGGGGCGGCAGCCTGCTGGCCAAGTGGATGCTCACCCACAACCGCCAAAACCCGATGTACACCCACTGGGAAGACATCTGTGACATCATGCGGCAGTACGATGTCACGTTCTCGATCGGCGATGGCCTGCGCCCCGGGGGCCTGGCCGATGCCACCGATGCGGCCCAGCTCGCCGAACTGTACACCCTGGCCGAGCTGACCGAGCGCGCCTGGCGCAAGGGCGTGCAGGTCATGATCGAAGGCCCCGGCCACGTCCCGCTCGATCAGATCGAGTACAACATGAAGCTCCAGCGCCGTCTCTGCCATGGCGCACCGTTCTATGTCCTGGGCCCGCTCGTGACCGATATCTTCCCCGGCTACGACCATATCACCAGTGCGATCGGCGCAACCAATGCCGCTTACCACGGTGCGGCGATGCTCTGCTACGTGACGCCCAAGGAGCATCTGGGCCTGCCCAAGAAGGATGATGTGAAGCAGGGGTGCATTGCCTACAAGATCGCCGCCCACGCCGCCGACATCGCCCTGGGCATCCCCGGCACGCGCGATCGCGATGATGAACTGACCAAGGCCCGCGCTGCCCTCAACTGGGAGAAGCATTTCGAGCTGTCGTTCGACCCGGACACCGCCCGGGCCTATCACGATGAAGACCTGGATGTCGATACCGACTTCTGCGCCATGTGCGGCCACGACTGGTGCTCAGTGCGCATCAGCAAGGAAATCGGCGAGTTCTTCAGTGGCAAGGATGAGGCCTACGCCACGGACAAACCCAGGCGCTCGGCTCCGCTCACGCCCGAGCAGCAGGCCATCCTGCAACAGCGCGGCAATCTCACCCCCGAGCAGATCCACAAGCTCGCCCACAAGGGCAAGAAAGCCGCCTGCCACTCCGACAACGTGACTGATGCCGAGCAGGCCAGGCTCGTGCAGGTCAACACACTCAAGGCCCACGGTGTGACGGTGAACGAGACGGGTCTGTAAACAGAAAAACGCAGGGCGCGGAGCAAGAACCCTCCGCGCCCTGCTCCTGCGCTTGGGGCAGGTGATCGGCCTGCCACCACAACATCACCAAATCCACAGCCAACCGCCTGCCCGCCTCTACCACGAATGGTGGTGCGGGAGAGAGCACCTGGTCCCGTCACATCGACGGCCCAGCCGGACCAGCCCGGCTCGACTGGCCATGCTCGAAGTGCGATAGCGAAAGTGGAGAGGACCGGGTCCATGTCTTCGACGTAGTCATGGAACGTGAGGGAAGGTGTAGACGGTCGAAGCGTCTCCACCGCCTTCGGCTGCGCCGATGTCCAGCACGGGGGCGTTGTCTATCGCAAAGGAGCCAGTCGGATCGCGGTCAGCGCGGCAGCGCAGCACCTGATCTTGCCGGGCACTTGTCTTTCAAATGCTTGCCGCGCCCGCGCATGGGCTCCTGTCGGTCTGGTGAGTGCGCCCCTCACCCGATCATGGGAGGGGCCATCTTGTTACCTGCATCCTGTCCCCTGTCGCATGTGCTGTTTACGCCGTCGGATGTGCTGTTTGAAGCGGGACGTGTTACCCGCCGTCGCCGCACGACTGGCGGTACCGGTGACAGGTCGGGCGGGTTTTCCTATGATCGGGGGTTCCGAATCACTCGTAGGACCCTGTTACATATGCCCGTAGAACTTACCATGCCCCAGCTCTCGGACACGATGACCGAGGGCACGCTGATCAAGTGGCTCAAGAATGTCGGTGACAAGATCAAGAGCGGCGATGAGGTCGCCGAGGTGGAAACCGACAAGGCGACCATGCCGATGGAGGCGTTTGACGCCGGCACGCTGGCGGTGCAGGTGGTGAAGGAAGGGGAAAAAGTGCCGGTGGGGGGGATCGTCGGTGTGATTGCCACAGCGAGCGAGAAGATCGAGGAGGTTCAGAAAAAGTACGCTGGCGGCGGAGCGAAGCCGTCCGCACCGCCCCCGACGGGTGAGAAGGCCGCAGCGGGCGAGCAGCCGGCGGCAGGAGAGAGGGCCGCGGCCGCCGCACGGCCCCAGGCGTCAAGCATCGGCGGGCCAAAGCCGGCGGCGGTGGAAAAACCAGCCCCGGGCCCGGGACGGGCGCCGGATCGCGGCAAAGCCGAGGCGAAGGCCGAGGCGGGCAAGCCCAAATCGTTCAACTTTGATGTGATCGTGATCGGGGGTGGCCCGGCGGGGTACGCGGCGGCAATCCGTGCCGGGCAACTGCGCAAGCGCACCCTGTGCATCGAGAAGGCGGAGCTGGGAGGGACGTGCCTGAACTGGGGGTGCATCCCAACCAAGGCGCTGCTCGACTCGGGGGCGCTGGTGCGCAAGATGCGCGATCATGCCGGCGACTTCGGCATCACCTTCGACAATATGCAGGTGGACTTCGGCAAGATCATCAGCCGCTCGCGCGGGATTGCCGACAAGCTTTCCAAGGGCATCGCCCACCTGCTGCGCAAGTACGAGGTGAAGCACGAGGTGGGTACGGGGACGATCACCAGGCCTTACACAGTGCGCATCACCGACAGGGCGGGCAAGACCCGGGAAGTGACCGGTGAGCACATCATTATCGCCACCGGCGCGCGGGCGCGCTCGCTGCCGGGGGTGGAGATCGATGGCAGCAAGGTGATCAGCTCGCGCGAGGCGATGGTGCTGAAGAAGCAGCCCAAGCGTCTGGCGGTGATCGGCGCGGGGGCGATCGGGTGCGAGTTTGCCGATTTCTACAACGCACTGGGCACCGAGGTGACGATCATCGAGCTGCTTGATCACCTCCTGCCGATCGAGGATCAGGATGTGCAGGTGGCGCTGGAACGGCAGTTTACCAAGCGCGGGATCAAGGTCCTCACCAAGCACCGGACCGAGAAAGTGGAGAAGACCAGGGATGGCGTGAAGCTGACGGTGAACGGACCGGAGGGCAGCAAGACGATCGAGGCGGATGTCTGCCTGATGGCGGTGGGGGTGCAGGGGAATGTCGAAGGAATCGCCGATGAGAAACTGAAGCTGGAGATCGAGAAGAATCATGTGAAGGTGGATCGGGAATACCGCACGAACGTGCCGGGGGTGTGGGCGGTGGGGGATGTGATCGGCCCGCCGTGGCTGGCGCACGTGGCGCATCACGAAGCGGTGAACTGCATCGAGCGGATCTGCGGGCTGGAGGTGCACACAATTGACTACAGCCAGATTCCCGGCTGCACCTACACCCATCCGCAGGTGGCGAGCATGGGGCTGACCGAGAAGAAGGCGCGCGAGGCCGGCCGGGACATCCGCATCGGCAAGTTCCCCTTCCAGGCCAGCGGCCGCGCCCTGGCCGCCGGCGAGCCGGATGGGTTCGTGAAGCTGATCTTCGACAAGCAGTACGGTGAGCTGCTGGGCGTGCACATGATCGGCGAGAACGTGACCGAGTTGCTGGCCGAGCTGGTCATGGCCCGCAAGCTGGAAGCGACCGAGGCCGAGATCATCGAAGCGATGCACCCGCATCCCACGCTCAGCGAGGCCGTGATGGAAGCCGCGGGCGTGGCCGATGGGCGGGCAATCCATTTCTAGCGAGGCGGCAAGGCGTGATGGGCGGATCTGCGGCACAGACCGCTCCCGGCTCATCGCTTGTCACCGCTCGACCTGATGATGGAAAAGCAGGAAGGATCTCGGCCGACCGATCGGCTGAGATCCTTCCTGCTTGAGCGAAGCGCGAGGCGTTGATGCACTCGCTTATCCTTTATCACTCGCCTGGTGCATCCTTCTTCGCCGCCTTGGCTTCCAGTGCCTTGCGGGGGGGCGTGCGGATATCCCAGGCGAGGCCGACCCAGGACAGCGCTTTGATCAGGTACCAGCTCAGGTCGATCTGCCACCATTTCAGGCCATGGCGGGCGCTGGTGGGGAAGGCGTGGTGGTTATTGTGCCAGCCTTCGCCGGCACTGAACAGCGCAACGACGAGGTTGTTGGTGGAGTGATCGTTGGACTCGTAATCGTGGCTGCCCCAGACATGGCAGACGCTGTTGACGCTCCAGGTCACGTGGTGAGCAACGAAGATACGCACCAGCCCGCCCCAGATGAAGCCGGAAAGCGCGCCCCAGGCGCTGCCGGTCAGCGCCCAGCCCAGGCCGGTCGGCAGGAGCAGCCCCAGCAGCACCCACCAAGCGAAGGTGCGGTCGATGAAACGCAGGCCGCGATCTTCGATCAGGTCCTTGGCCGAGCGCTGGAGGTCGGCCGGATCGGGTTCCAGCAGCCAGCCCATGTGCGCGTGGTACATCCCCTTGATCATGCCCCAGGTGCTGCCATCGTGGTGATGGGGGGAGTGGGGATCACCCTCGTGATCGGAACACTGGTGATGGCGGCGATGCACAGCGCACCATTTGATCACCGGGCCTTCCACGGCGATCGAGCCGGCGATCGCCAGCAGCCAGCGCACCGGGGCAATGGTTTTGAACGAGCGGTGGGTAAACAGGCGGTGGAACCCCACGGTGACGCCGAAGACGGTCACCAGGTACATCCCCAGAAACAGGCCCAGCTCCATCCACCCGAATCCCCGCCCCCACAGCAGGACACCGGCGGCGATCACTCCCAGGAATGGCAGTACGATGGCCGCCAGGATGATCAGCTTCTGCCCCCAGGGCAGGCCATCTTCATGCAGGTGGGAAATCGAGGTCGTCGGCGTTTGCGGGGCGGTGGCGGCGGGCGCGGGAGCCTCGGCGGGAGCGGCGGAAGCGACAGGGATCAACAGATCACGATACGACTGAGCGGAAGAGGAAGAAGACAATCGGGAATCTCTGGTAAAGGGCCCGGGGCGGACGGTTCAACGGTGAGCCGCCGTGTGCAGGGCCGGGGAAGCAATTACTACGCCAATTATAGGCGTCACGTTTGAAAATCAGGGCGGAAAATTTCGATCCCGCTAAAAAATAGTGCACACTCCCGGCGGGAGGGCCGGTCGGTCCGGGGGGCTCGGTTAGAGTGCCAGCGTCCGGCCGGTCAGTTTTTCGTAGGCCTCCAGGTAACGTTGTCGGGTCCCGGCCACCACCTCATCGGGCAGGCGCGGGGCGGGCGGGGTCTTGTCCCAGGGCTGGCTCTCCAGCCAGTTCCGCACGAATTGCTTGTCAAAGCTGGGCTGGTCCCGGCCGGGCTGGTACGCATCGGCCGGCCAGAACCGGCTGGAATCGGGCGTCAGCACTTCATCGACGAGGATCAGCTTTCCATCCGGCAGCAAGCCGAACTCGAACTTGGTATCGGCGATGATGACCCCGCGCCCACGGGCGTAGTCGGCTGCGACGGTATACAGGGCCAGCGTGCGAACGCGCAGCTCCGCCGCCAGCTTCGGATCGATCCGACGAGCCATTTCATCGAACGAGATGTTGATATCGTGGCCGGATGCTTCCTTGGTGGCAGGGGTGAAGATTGGCTCGGGCAGGGGGTCACACTGACGCAGGCCCGGCGGCAGCTTGACACCGCACACCGTCTGCGACTGCTGATATTCCTTCCACCCCGACCCCGCCAGATAGCCCCGGGCCACGCACTCAATCGGCACCACTTGGGCCTTTTTCACCAGCATCGAGCGCCCGGCGATCTGTGCGTCATATGGCCGCAGCGCCTCGGGATAGCGGCTGGCGTCGGATTCGATCAGGTGATGCTCAAACTGCTCGCCGAACTGCTCGAACCAGAACAGTGACAGGGCGGTGAGGATCTTTCCCTTATCCGGGATGCCGTTGGGCATGATGACGTCAAAAGCGCTGATCCGGTCGGTGGCGACGATCAGCAGGTGCGCACCCAGGTCATAGACATCGCGCACCTTTCCCCGGCGCACCGGGAAGGGCAGGTCGGACTGAAGCAGGGCATCGGCCATCGCGGCACAGCGTAGTCGGGTCATGCCGGATTCTCAAATGAGGAGAAGGCGAAACGTGAAGAAACGGAGGGGACAGGGTCAAATCAGACAGCCACCAGGAAGGGCGTTTCCCTGCTGAATGGCTGGGCGCCGAACGCTCTGCTTCCCGTCCTTGGCCACCTCGTGGTGGACCTTCATGCCTTACGGATCTGTTTGCGGATCTGTTCGATGAAGGTGTCAAAGTTGCGCTTGTCCGGGCCAGCGCGGGCGATGTCGAGGCCGGGTTTTTCCTCCTGGCGGCTTGCGAACTGAATAAACAGGACCTTGGGCCAGGCCCGCAAGGTCACTATCCCGAAAAAGACAAACAGGGCGTACAGGATATATGCGAGCCACGGGTGCAGGATTTCGTAGCCCGGACGGCTGATAACCACCGCCGTGGCGGCGGAAAGCAGGGCGATCGTCAGTGTTCGTCGGAAAATGCGCTGGCGGCGCATCGTCTGCTGTGGCTTGGGATTGAGCGAATGAAGCGGGATCGTGTTCCGGTAGCGCCGGCCGTTCAGCCAGCGTGCCTCCACGATGATGCGGTCTGGAAACAGCATAAAATCCCGCCGCACCTGAAGCAGGCGCTCGCGGTAAGTGGCGATGGGCTGGTCGTCGTTCATAGTATTCGCCGCATCTGCCCGGCGGCGGGCTGAGCCTTATGGCATCGTCACAATCGTACGCGGGACTGAAAAACCTGCGAGGGGAATGGTCTTGATCATTTCACGAGGCCGGCGTGCCTTCCATGCCCTGCGATGAGCCATCGCCGCCCGGACGGGCTACCTGACTCGCTTGAATGTCACTTTTTCATTGGGGTTGGCGGGGTCTCTCTGGATGACCAGTTCATCATCCGTCAGGCGATACACCTTAAAACGGGCGCTGCGGCCAGCGCGGCCCTCTGTGCTGCTTTTCCCGACCGTCAATGTCAGGACCGATTCCTCCAATTCCCACTTGCCTGATTCCTGGCGATTCATCATCGCCACATCGCTTCGGATGGTCACTTCGAAGGTGCCATCAGCACGGAAGATCTGGGTCTGGTTGTATCCGCGCCCGGCATTCTCCCAGGTGCCAACCAGCTTGGCCCGGTCGATCGCCTGGGCCTGCACCACGGCGGCGATGGCCAGCACCACGGCAAGAAAGGGCAGCGCGTGTCTCATGCCAAAACCGTATCGCCCCGGCGGCCGGTTCTCAACAGGTTACGGCGGCCGGGCCGCTGGTACGGCGGGGGCATCTGCGCTATAACAGACCATTTCGACTGAAAGGAAGCAGCAGACGCATGGCTGAGACGATACGGGTTGGGGTGGCCGGAGCGGGCTGGCCGGGATTGGCCCATGCCCGCGCCTACCAGGCCACCCCGGGGATGAAAGTCGTGGCGGTGGCGGATCTAATCCCTTCTCGCCGCAAGAAATTGATGGATGAGTTCAAGGTGACGCGGCAGTTCGCTGACGCCTTGGAACTGATCCGTGACAAGGAGATCGACGCCATCAGCGTCTGCCTGCCTAACGAGTTACACGCCGGCGTAGTCAATGCCGCCCTGCGTGCGGGCAAGCATGTCCTGTGCGAGACGCCCCCGGCGGCAACCCTCAAAGAAGCCAGGGCAATTGACCGAACCGCGCAGAGCTCGGGCAAGACCCTCATGTATGCCCTGCAGCGCCGATTCGGTGTGCATGAACTGGCTGCCCGCCAGGCGATCGACAAGGGGTACATCGGCGAGGCGTACCACGTCCGGGCCGTCTGGACCCGCACGCGCGGGATCCCCATCGGTACCGGCTGGTATACAAGCCGCGAAAAGGCGGGCGGCGGGGCGGCAATCGACATCGGCATGCATATGCTGGACCTAGCGTGGTCGCTGCTCGGCCAGCCCAAGCCGCTCAGCGTCTACGCCATCACCCACAGCCGCTTCCGCGATGCCGTCGCGGCCGATCTGGCGTTTGACGTGGAAGATGCGGCTTTTGCACTGATCCGGTTCGAAAACGGCCGGAGCCTGGAACTGGCAACGAGCTGGGCGATCAATCAACCGCCGACGCAAAACGGCACGGTCTGCCGGGTCTACGGCACGGAGGGCGCCATCGAGGTCTACACACGCCAGGGTCCGATGATTTATCGAAAATTTGATGCGGCCGGCAATTCCAAGAGCCAGCCGCTGAAAGGCCCCAAAACCGCCGGTCACAACGCCCTGGTGCGATCCTTTCGCGAGGCCATCGTGAAACGCACCCCGCCCGTCCCCGGCCCGGCTGAAGGGGTGGCGCTCATGCAGATGATCGACGCCCTCTACCGCAGCGCTGACAACGGCAAAAGCGTGGCTCTATAGCGCACAGCGGCTGGAGTCGGAGTAAGGAGTGGCCCAAAAACGGGCCACCTCCTTTGGTGCTGGCTTGGGGGTGGTCGCTTGTGACCCATCCTCCAGACCAAGGCCGCTCAGGACGCCGGCGAGCGGTGGGAATATGCGCTCACTGGGCCCTGCTCCGCCGGCTGTATGTCCCTTTTGGGCACAAAACCCCGGGTACCGTCAGGCCGTCGCGCAGGAAAGTTCAATTTGGCGGAAATACCGGAGCCTGCTAGACTTTTGCGAACGTGCGGAGGTCCGCCAACTCACGGCGCGCATCTTGAGGTTCAACAACCTGTTCTCGTGAGGGCTTTCGATGATCAGTCAGTTTCGCCGGTCCAAGTCTGGGCGTCAGGGCATTTCTGCTCGCCGTCATCCACGCCAACCCCACCCCGCCATCGTTTTTGCCTGCCAGCCCCTGGAGACCCGCCGCCTGCTGGCTGACATCGGTGGCATCGTCTTCCATGACCTGAACGTCAATGGCGTCAAGGATCTGGGCGAGGGTCTGCAACAGGGGTTCAACGTATACGTTGACCTGAACCGCAACGGCGTGCGCGATGAGGGTGAGCCGTTCGATACCAGCAACGGCTTTGGCCAGTGGCGCATCTCCGGTCTGGCCCCCGGCCGCTATGCCGTCCGCGTGGAACAGCGCCCTGGCTTCACCCGCTTCCCCAGCACGCCCGCCGCCGGCTTCCATGCGGTCAACCTTGCCGAAGACAGCATTGTTGACAACCTCGACTTCGGCACTGTGCGCTACGCCAGTGTAAGCGGCCAGGTTTTCTTCGATCTCAACGGCAACGGGATCCGGGATGGCGCTGACAGTGGCCGGCAGGGCGTGACCGTTTACGTCGATGCCAACCGAAACGGGCAGCTTGATGCCGATGAGCTGCGCACCACCACCGATGCCGAAGGCCGATACCGTATCGATTTCCTCTATCCCGGCTTCAATGCGATCCGCATGGTCGTGCCGGAAGGGATGCAGCCTTCGCCCCAGGTTCAGCGTGCCGGTCACTTCCCCTCAGGCCACCACGCCAGTGAGGTGAACTTCGGCCTCACCAACGTCGGCAACATCATCGGCCATGTCTTCAGCGATCTCGATGGCGATGGGGTGCAGTCGCCCCTGGAGCCGGACAAGGCCGGGCATGTTGTCTACCTCGACCTGAATAACAATGGCCAGTTCGACGCCGGCGTCGATGTCGCCACGCGGACGGATGCGGCCGGCAATTACTACTTCACCGGCCTGCGTCCCGGCCCTTACCTGGTGCGCACGGACATTCCCGCGGCCACCGCGGTGACGCTCCCTCGCGACGGCAGCTATGCCGTGAATCTCCAGGCCAGCCAGACGATCAGTGGCCGTGATTTTGGCCTGGCCCCGTTTGGGCGCGTGCGTGGCTATGTGTTCTCAGACGATAACAGTGATGGTGTTCATGATGTGGGTGAATACCTGCTGGCGGGCCGCCGCGTCTTCATCGACTATCCCGATGAAACCGGTCGCCCCAATGGACGGTGGGATCCCGGTGAGCCAAGCGTCTTCACCAATCAGCATGGTGAGTTCCTCTTCCCGGCGCTGCCTGCCGGGCGCTATGCGATCGATGTAGAGGTGCCTGCCGGCCAGATCCAGACCGCGCCGCCCAATGGCCGCCACATCGTCGATGTGCGCGCCGGGGAATTGATCACGGACCTGGAATTTGGCCTGGCCCTGGCCGGAGAGATTCGCGGCCGTGTCTTCAATGACAGCAACGGCAACGGTGTCTTCGACCCCGGCGAGCGCGGCATCGCGGGCCGCCGTGTGTTCATCGATGCCAACGACGATGGCATTTTCAACCCCGGCGAGATCAGTGCTGTTACCGGCGCGGCGGGCGTCTATACCCTGCCGAACCTGCGGGATGGCACCTACAACATCCGCACTGTCCCGATCCCCGGCACCGATGTCACCACGCCTGCCGGCGAGGTGCATGTGGTTACGCTGCGCGGCGGGCAGTTTGTCAATAACCGCAACTTTGGCTTTGCCATGCGGGGCGAGTTGCGTGGCAGCGTCTTCAACGATGAGAACGCCAACGGCGTCCGCGGCCCGGCCGATACCCCGCGCCCCGGCGTCGTTGTCTACGCTGACCTGGACAACAATGGCGTGCTCGACGTCGGCGAGCCCAGTGCCATCACCGATGCCCAGGGCTTCTACAGCCTGACGAACCTCCGCGCGGGGCCGACGACCCTGCGCATCCAGACGCCGGCCGGCTTTGCCATCAGCGTACCGGAGGCGGGCTTCTATACGCCGATTGTCCTCGGTGGTGAACGCCGCAACGGCTTTGTCTTCGGCCTCTATGAGACAGCCAGTATCGGCGGCGTCGTGTTTAACGACATCAACGAAAACGGTGTCCAGGACGGTGGCGAACTGGCCCTGGCCGGGCAGACCGTCTACCTCGACCTGAACAACAACGGTGTCCGCGACTTTGGCGAGCCGATCGATCTGACCGCGGTCGATGGCTCCTACCTCTTCAGCGGCCTGCGGCCGGGTGCATACACGGTTCGCATCACGGTGCCGACCAACGGTAAGGTCACCGCGCCGCCCAGTGGATCGCATCCGTTCCTGATCGTTACCAGCGGCGATGCGATTACCAACGCGCACTTCGGCCTGGTGCTGCCGGGCACGATCACCGGCACGGTCTTCAACGACCTCGATGCTGACGGTACACAGGGAGTGGGCGAAGGTGGGCTGGGTGGCCGAACCGTCTTCCTCGACACCAACGGCAACAATGTGCTGGATCCCGACGAATTGAGCGTCGTGACCAACCTGGCCGGCACCTATACCTTCAGCAACCTGCCGCCCGGCAATTACCGCGTCAAACTGGTGTTGCAGCCGGGCGATACCGTCACCGTGCCCGTGGGCAACCTGTACAACCTGGCGCTGACCTCCAACGCCACGCTTACCGATAACGATTTCGGCCTGGCGCTGCCGGCGGGGATCAGCGGCGTGGTTTACGCCGATGCCGACGGCGATGGCGTGCAGGACCCCGGCGAGGATCCCATCGAGGGCATCACCGTCTTCCTGGACCTCAACGGCAATGGAGTGCGGGATGGCGGAGAAGATATGGTGACGACCGATGCCACCGGCGCGTATGCCTTCACGGGCCTGACGCCCGGCGACTACGATGTGCGCATCGAGGCACCGGCCGGCGCAGTCATCACCGAACCAGCCGGCGAGTTCTATGATGATGAGACCGTGGTGAGCGGCCAGCAACTGGTGAACCGTGACTTCGGCATCGCCAGCGGTATCTCCGGCGCTGTCTACGATGACAACGACACCGATGGCACCCTTAGTGTGGGTGATGTGCCGCTTGCGGGTGTGCGTATCTTCGCTGACCTGGATGGCAATGGGGTTTTCGATGCTGGCACTGACCCGTCAGTCCTGACCGATGCCGTGGGCCTTTACTTCCTGCCGCTGGCGGGCGGTACCTACGACATCCGAATCGAGCTCCCGGCCGGTGGGGTCCCCATCGCGCCTGCCAGTGATCTCCGCGCTGGTGTGGTCATCCCGGTGAACGGCGGTGTGACCGGTGTCAACTGGTTCATTGACGTGCCATAAGCCGCACGCACTGGAGAGCCGGCTGACGCTGGCGACCTGTCTGCCGCCCCGACCCCGGACAACCCGGGGTCGGGGCGGTGGCGTTTCAGGATGCCGGTGCGATGCCGAGTCGTGGTGTGACAAGCGGGATCGGAGCAGCCTCCGGCAGGGCGTGCATCACGGCCGCCGCATATGACTGACGGCGCCGGATATCGGCTAGCCCCTGTTCCAGGGCGTGGTTCCCTCTCAGTTGATCCGGCCGTAGCGGATATCCATGCGGAAATCGATGGCGTGGGCAGAGGTGCTGTTGGCGGTGAGGGAGGTCCAGACGTTGGGGGCCAGCGTCTTGCGCACCCAGGCGGCATCCGGGTTGATCTCCATGCCGTGATCGTCAATGAAAACCGTGCGGTATTCGATGTATAGCTGCTGATCGGTGGTGGCGCGCACGGGAACGCTGACAAACAGCAGATCAGTCTGGGCATCGCGGGCAAGTCGCGGCTGCTGGAAAGCAGTTCGCTGCCGCAGGGCAGTCTGCCCCAGGTTGATCTGCTCGGGGATGTACGGATCGGCCCGTCCCGGCACCGGAGCGGGAATGGACTGGCAGCCGACGATCAGCGAAAGCAGCAGAGCGGGGAAAAGGCGATTCATGGCAGGCCTCGGTCGTTGGGGTTGAGACATAAGGTCAGGTCATGCGGTTGCAGCGGGGGATGGGTATGTCCTGCAACGTTATCCGTGCCGCAGGATGCCACCCTGTCAGTGATTCTGCTTACGGCGCATTGGCCGGCGCAGATTCAGGCTGCGCGGGGGCTGTCCGCGGAGGGCTTGACGGCACGGATCCCTGCGGGGCAGGCGCCTGCGGCTGGGGAGCCGCCGGCGGCTGCATGCCTTGAGGCGGCTGCATACCCGGCGCCTGCATGCCCGGCGGCGGTGCCATTCCGGGTGGCGGAGGGGCGGGCAGGGCGCTCCAGGTGCCGATCATGTCGTTCATGAGCTTGCGCCCAAGGAAACGCGTATAGCGGTTGATCGTTGTCTTCTCCAGCGGCGGCGGGATATCCACCATCGCCCGGCCGATCGATTCACCGCCCTGGATATTGAACGCATCCACTACCAGGCGCAGCTCGATCCCATGCGGCGTCTGGCGGGTGGGGCGGGCTTGCACCTGCACCAGCACATCGGTGTCAAGCTGCTGGGCAATCTCGCGCAATACCTGCGGCCGGCCCGATTCCAGCGCCTTGACCTGCTCATCGCTAAGCCGCTGGCGCACCATCGTGGGCGACATGATCGTCACCTGCCCATCCGATGCCAGCACATCGGTCATGATCGTCTCGATCGCCTGGTAATCGATCGCGGCGGCGCCGATCTCATCATGCCGGGGCGGGGGAAGGTAGATTTCAGAGGTTTCACGCAACTCGCCGGGGCCGGTGGTTTCAAAGCGGTCAATGCGCTCCCCGCGACCGGTGCGCCAGTAGTCCTCGTAGCGCACCTGGTCGCGCTGCTCTGCCGTCACGGCAGTCGTTGCACGGCGGGTGCGCTCGACGGCGACGATGGGCTCGTGTTCGACAGTCGGGATCAGGTGCCCTTCGAGCGTCCGGTTGACAAACAGCGTGATGCGCGGCCGGCCGACGGCGTTGTAGGCATCCACGAACGCCCGCTGCTCCGGCGGCCGCTGGGAGATGATGGGAACATCGTCGAATGGCCGATCATCGATATCATACTCCGCGGAAACCACCGGCCGGGCTGGATCGCGATAGCGTACCGGCCCGTAGCCCGGCGGCGGCGCCTCGGCGCGCGGAGGAGGCGGCGCCTTGCCCCCGCAGCCGATCAGGGTCGTGCCCAGTAAGAGTGTGCAGGCGATGGGTTTCAGATTCATATTCACGTGATGTCTCCTTGCGGTCCCCTGATTAGACACGCGGCGGGGGCAAAGGGTTGGGCACAGGAAAATGATTGGGATTCATCTCAACTGCCCTAGCCTCCAGACCGGATGGCGTGTCTTGTATTGTAGAAGTTAATCGCCACCGAGCCCGGCGTCGAGCAAGATCCTGAAGCCAGGCGGCCGATAATATGGAGTCTTGCCTTCCGAGGCGGTAACGTAGGCGTATCCAGGTGAACAGGAGCAATTTCATGAAGAAGCTGATGATAGCGGTGTGTCTGGCGGCGCTGGCGGGGTGTTATTCCGATCGCCCGCACGACTATGGACAGATGCGCCCCGACCCCGGTGATCTCGATCGCCGCGACCGCGGATTGCAGTCGCGCGATGTGCTGGAGGCATCCGAGCAGATTGTGCAGGAGATCCTGAGGCTGCCGGAGATGAACCAGGGCATCCGCCAGACCATCGTGGTGACGCGCGTGACCAACGATACCACCAATCCCTACTTCAACTACGACATCTTCCTCCGCCGCCTGCGCGGCAACATCGCGCGCTACGGGCGCGACCGGATTTTCCTGGTGGAGAATCGCGCCCGCGTTGCCCAGGTGCGCAACGAGGAGATCGAAACAATGCACCCCGAGGATGAATTCGGGCAGGGCGGTGGGCGAACCGGTGTGCCGGTCCCGCAAACCAGCGTGCAGCCGGAGTGGGAACTGTACGGCCAGTTCACCAATCTCCCCAATCGCGGCACCGACTACTACCTCGGTGAGTTCATCCTCACCAACATTCGCACGCGCGAGCAGATCCCGCTGTTCTGGGAAGGCCGCGTCGGGCGGTAGGTGCGGCCCAGCGCCTCGAAATCGCGGATAACCGCAGGCCGGGGGCACACTTTAGCCACTGATGGACACGGATGAACACCGATGCGCAGCTGCCTCAGGCAGGGACACACAAGGACACGGACTGCCCGTTGCTCCGTGCCGGTTTGGATTTGATCATGGGTAGCGCACGCTCATCCGTGTCCAGTTATACCTGCCTGTGGCAACGCCCTGGCTGTCGGCTGCGTTCACTGGCGTTCGTCTGCTGTGTCGTGCTTCTTCTTGGGATCAGCGGCTGCGCCAGCGCAACGACCATGGGATTGAATCCCGGGCTGGATGGAACCGACCTTCAGGCGATGACCGAGCAGATGGCCCAGAGCCTCGGCAGCGATCCCGAGGTGCGCCGGGCCGCGACGGAACAGGGATCGCTGCGGGTTGTGGTCATGCCGGTGCAAAACTACATGACCGGCGAGGTGCTGCCCGAGGGACAGAAAAAGGCCTTTGTCGGCCGGCTCCGCGGGTTGCTCCAGCAGCAGACGCCCCAGACCTTCACCTGGATTGCGAACAAAGATACCTACCAATGGGTAAGAGCCAATGAGCTGGAAGGGATCGATCCGGGACCGGATCCTGATGCCATCCAGCCGCGCTACGCCCTCCAGGGCCGATTCGACTCGCTGACCAATGTCAGCGCCATGGTCCGCAGCATCAGCTACCTGTGCGTCTTCGAGCTGATGGACCTGGAAACGCGCGAAATTCTCTGGGCCGATACCTTCGAACTGAAAAAGACCGCGGTGCGCGGCTTTCTGGACTGAAGATGAGCAGGCAGCAGGCAGCAGACAGCAGACAGGGGCAGGCGCTTGCGACAATGCGCCGATTCCGCTGCGCGCTCATGAGCTTCGCGCTGCCCATTGCCTGCTGCCTGCTGCTGCTCATGGGCTGTGGTCCCACGCGGCAGGAACTGGCCGCGGAGCGCGCGGTGCAGCGTTATTTCATCGGGGACCATGAAGCGGCCCGGGCGATCCTGCGCGAACTGGCGCTGGAGACGGATGAGAACTTTGCGCTCAACAACGTACGACTCGGATCGGCAGCGTTGATCGATTACAAGCTGCATGAGGCCGAGACCGCCTTTCTCCGCGCGTATGAGGTCATGAACAGCGTCGGTGTCAACCAGGGCGGTCGCACGCTCGGTGCGGTGCTGGTCGATGAGAAAATCAGGATCTGGCGCGGTGAACCGTTTGAGCGCGCCATGACCAATTTCTATCTCGGGCTGGTCTACTACATCCGGCAGGATTACGAAAACGCGCGGGCCGCATTCGAGAACGCCCTGTTCAAGCTGCGCGACTATGGCGACCGCCACGATGGGATTGATCCCAACGACTACCGCGACATCGAGAGCAACTTTGCCCTGGGCTACCTGATGCTCGGCAAGAGCTGGCTGCACCTGGGACGCGACGATCTGGCGGCGGTGAACCTGGCCCGGGCAAGCGAGTTGGAGCCGGGACTGGCTGGGGTAGCCGACCTGGATCGCAATCGCAGGGCAAACGTGCTGCTGGTGGTGGACTACGGCTATGGCCCCCAGTTCATGACCTCGTTCGATGGTGCCATCGCCGGCTTCCGCCCGCATCCGGCCGAGGTGGGCCCGGTGCCTCAGCCGAGGGTGTACGTGAATGGCGTGCCGCAACATGTTCCGGGCCTGGACCGTCCGCCGGTGGATACCCTGGCCCTGGCGCAGGAGCGGCGCTGGCAGAGCATCGACACCATCCGCACCCTCAAGAGCATTGTCGGCACCGGCCTGATCGCCGGCGGGGCGGGCTACGGCGTCCATCGCGCCAACCGGGGGCGTTTCGAGAGCGAGGATGCACTGGTGTCCGGCGCCCTGATCGGGGCGGGGCTGCTGCTCAAGGGCACCAGCCAGGCGGATGTGCGCCAGTGGGAGATGCTGCCCCGGGCGACCTTCGTGATCCCCCTGAGCCTGCCGCCCGGCCGTCACGATGTGACGGTGCGCTTCCCACCTGGCGGGTTCAACCCCGCCTATGAGCAGACCTGGCATGACATCGAAGCGCCAGCCGCGGGCGAAGCAACCTACTACATGCGCATGCGGCGGTGGGGCACCGGGCCGTACAACTGGACGGAATACGCCCCCGGCGAACCGCGTGCCCGCCTGACGAATGCGGGACAATAGCGCCGCGGGGTGAATGCTCTGGGTGATGGTGTCGTGGCTGATGAAGGCGCAAAAACCGAGCGAGCCTGGCCGTCTTAATGGTCAAGCTCGCTCACGCTCCTTCACCTTACCAGTCGTGATTAGTCACGTCGTCGAGAGGCGTTGTTCATCAAACAGCGGACCTTCCTCAAGCTCCAGCTGTTCTTCGGCGAGCAACGCGCGCGTCTCGTGTGAGAATCCGACTGGATGAAACTCGACTTCGTAAGCGACATGGGGGGCGAACCACATGCTGCGGACCACGCCAATTGTCCCCCGTTGCAACGACAGATAGGGCACATCCTGTCTAAGCCGGACGAAATCATCTACATGCAGGTGCCTCATCGTTGCACTCCTTTCAGCGACACCCCGGTGTCGATCTGCGATGTGGGTTGCCTCCAATGGCAATCTTCAATATAGCTCACGTCCGATAAGATGCGAGACAAAAAAGAGCGGTGTTGTCGATTTATTGAGCAGAACACAGCCTTGGTGCGAAATGCCGCGCTGGCAAGCGCACCGAAGTGCTCGATGCCAGGATGGCATTCTTCCCCGACACGATGGAATGCACGCGATCGCCTGTATGAAGCCCACCGGTGCCGGCTGGTGTTGGGGTCGACAGCGCCTACCATGGCTTGCGATGCTGGGTGAACTGAACGATTTTCAAGCGCGCCTGCTGGCATGGTACCGCGCTCACCGCCGTGATCTGCCCTGGCGGCCGGCGCGGCCAGCGGCCTCAGCCGTACCTGCCCGCCGGGGCAAGCCGCCGATGCAGGCATCGGCGGCGGATCAGCTGCCCGATCCGTATCACGTGCTGGTCAGCGAGGCGATGCTTCAGCAGACACAGGTGGCGACTGTGGTGCCTTACTTCCAGCGTTTCATCACCCGCTGGCCGACCGTGGCAGATCTGGCGGCGACCGATGAACAGGCGGTTCTGCGCGAATGGCAGGGGCTGGGGTACTACTCGCGCGCCCGCAACCTGCTGGCGGCGGCCCGCGTGATTACCAGTCAATTTGGCGGGCAAGTGCCACAGCGCGTCGATGATTTGCTGAGCCTGCCTGGGGTCGGCCGTTACACCGCGGGGGCCATCGCCTCTATCGCGTACAACCAGCCCGCTCCGATCGTGGATGGCAACGTGATCCGTGTGATCAGTCGGCTTGACCGCCTTGAAGCAGATCCGCGGACAGACAAGCGAGCCATGGAGCACCTCTGGGAGCGGGCTGAAGCAATCCTGCCACGACAGGATTGCGCGGATTTTAATTCGGCTTTGATGGAGCTGGGCGCGCTGATCTGCGTACCGCGCCAACCGGCGTGCCTTACCTGCCCGGTGCGGGCTCACTGTGCTGCGGCCGAGGCCGGTGTGCAAGGGCAGATCCCAGCGCCGCGCAAGGCCCGGCCGACGCCGCTGCATCATCGGTGGATCTTCTGCATCCATCACGCCGGGCGGTATCTGGTTGAACAGCGCCCCGCCAAGGGGCGATGGGCGGGCATGTGGCAGTTCGTGACCTGCCCAGCACCCACGAGAGATGCCACCGGGCGCTCCGTGCCTACGGTGGCCCAGGCGAACCGGCTACTGAAGCTGCGCATCGCATCGCCCACGCTCCTGGGCCACGTGACGCACGCCCTGACCCACCGGCGCTATGCGTTTGCGGTCTTCCACTGCCAACTCGTCCATCCCGTCGCTGAGACCGATGAGCGACGCTGGCTGTCGCTACGGGAACTGACCCATCATCCGCTTCCCCGGCCGCACCTGAAAGTGATGCAGATGCTTGAAGCGCTCGAGCGGCCCGCCGCCATGGCGCAGCGCTCACCAGCAGCGCCCGCTTGATCCCATCGCCGGATCGCCTCGACCGCTGGATCCCCTGGTGGGAGCATCGGGTGGCATCGAGGCTCGATGCGTTCACGCGGGCAGGACGGGCGTGATGCTTTTGCGTGTGCTGGATGTTGGGTGTCAGCGGGTGATTGTCTTGCCGAGCAGGGCCAGAAGCGCCCGCTGGAGTCCTTCGCTATGACTGAGCAGGTCCAGCGAGGCGATCGACAGGATCGGGTGCGACAGGATTTGCGCAGCGGCCCGCGCTGTGATCAGGCGCGTGCGCCACAACCGCTGGAACACGGGGGCCAGTTCCTGCACGCTCAACCGGGTGGTTGCGCCTGGGCCGGCGGGGTTGGAGCAGGCGCCACAGCCGCCCCGGATGTGCTGAACCAGTGCCGTGGCGGTGAGTTCGGCACTGCGCATGGCTAGGCCCATGCCTTCGCCGCCGATGGGTTCGATTGCGGCGGCCGCGTTGCCAATCGGCAAAACGCCGCGTGGCCAGCGCTGGGGATCCACGGCAAAGCGCGGCAGGGGACAGGTTTGCCAGGGTGAGCAGCGGCTCGCGTCTTTCAGTCGACTTTTCAGGCCGGGGTTCTGTTTCATCATCAGGGCCAGAGCCCCATCCAGATCACCATTTGCCGCGCGCACACGCACGGCCGGAATGCTCAGCGCCAGGTTCCAGCGGCCGGCTTCAATCGGGTTCAGGCCGACGTAATGCCCCCGCACGCCGAAGAGTTCAACCCTGTTGCGCGGGCCGGCCACCTTCTCGAAGTGGGCCTTGATGCCGAGATCTCCTGTCAGTGGAGGACGCACGCCGGAGAATGCAGACTTTCCATCCGCCCAGAGCACGTAATCCGCCTCCAGTCGAAGGAGCCGGTTGTGGGCCAGGTCGCGCACAAGGACGGACACATTCGGCTGTAACCCGGCGGGAGCGGCATGCCCGGGACTGGCGGGTGCCCCCTGGTTCGCCTGGTTCATCACCGTGACCCCTTCACAACGGGCAGGCTGATGAACATGCACGCCGCTGCGGATGGCGTGCTCCAGCAGGATGGCATCCAGCGCTGAGCGTGACAGCCCGATGCAGGGACGCGGGAGGGGCAGGATCACGCAGCGGCCATCAGGTGCATGCACGCCGGCGTAGTGAAGATGCACGCATCCCGCCGCCTGCACGGCATCGATCAGCCCTAAACGATCCAGCACATCCAGCCCGAGTGGACTGAGACATTCGCCGCAGACCTTGTCGCGCGGAAAGGTGTGTTGTTCGATGAGACATACCGGCAGCCCCGCCCGTGCTAACTGAGCGCTGGCAACACTGCCGGCAGGGCCCGCGCCGATGATGACGATCGGACTGCTCACGCTGTCTCAACTGTAGGCATGCCGCGCCAGATACCGTTGTGCCTGAATGGTCATTGCCATTCGGGCATCAATCTTGCGACAGGCAGAAACACCGACACAGAAGGGAGCGTGCCATGACACAACGGAACCGGAAATCAACACGTGGCAGCGTCGATCAACGGCGGCAGGGGCCCACCAGCCTGCAAGGGGCCGAAGCATCCGAACTGCCGGACAAAGGGCGGGGGCCGGTTGAAACCGACCCCGGCCGGGAAGCCGCCCGCAAGACGCCCGGGCAGACTGGCGGCGTCATTGGTGGCGACACTGGCCTCCGGGCAATGCCCGACAGCGCCGAGGCGGATGATCATGGGTCGCGCAAGCGAAACTGAGCCAATCAGGGCTGATTAACGGCTCACCCCGCTTTCTTTGGCCCTTGGTTTGCACGATGCCCCGCAGAAGCGCCTGGAGTCACCTGATCCGCCGGTTTGTGTCGCTTCGGCCGGCCCGCAACCAAAGGAGTCGCACATGACATCGTACAATAACCCCAACGATCCCAACTATACCGGCGATCGTGACTTGCGTGACCGGGACCGCCATGACCGCAGCAATTTCTGGCCATGGGTCATCGGTTTGCTGGTCCTGCTGGCGGTCGGCTGGATTGTGATCGAGGCTTTCGACACGGATGATGGGTTCGATGATTCGAATGCCGTTCCCGCCGCCGGCGAAATGCGTGATGATGTCGGCACGCAGCAGCGCGACAACATGAACCGCGAAGTGAACCCGGATTTGCGCGATCAGACGATCGGCACCGAGCGCGGTGGCACCAGCCCCACGGAGAATCAGCCCCAGAGCACTGGAGCGAATGATGTTGGCAATACCGGCGGCGGTGCGCCCTGAGCTCCGCGGTCGACATAGAATAGATGCCCACTTGCTTAGCTGATCGAGGATAAGTCGTAGAGGGACAACAGGCGTCCGCGCTGCTTTGCCCATGGATGAAGCAGCGACGGACGCTTTTTATTGCCCATCATCCCAGGCGGGTTTGTGCGACAGATCCACCGCGCCGCCCCAGGCAGGCATGTATCGATCCCGGCCATGAACCTGCAGCTGTCAGGCTCACCGCGCAGCACGATGTTGTGCCAGCTCTGCAGACCGCCCTAGATGGTGACAGAGGGGATATCGGATGCTTGCTGTCCGGCTTCCAGGTGGATCACCTGAGTGCCGGGATCAACCACATGGATCTCGTCAATCTGTCCGCGCACGATGACCTGTTTGACAGATGGATGGATGACAACCAGTGTGTTGTCGAACTCAACATCGATCAGTTCGAGACGATCGATGTTGGAAAACTCGGTCGTGGGCGGGGCCAGGCGCCAGGGGTTGCGCTCGATGATCTGGCGGAGGAATGACTCGGTGACCCGGAAGCTGCAACGTTCGAAAACGACGCGGCCAAACGTCCCATCGGCCGTGCTGAGCAACTGGTTCTCGGCATCGTAAAACTCGCAGTCCGTGGCGACCAGGCTCTGGACGCTGGCGCCCTGGGCCAGCACCGCGGCCGCCTGGCCGTTGCCGCCCGCCAGCACCTGCCCGAAGCGGCTGCGGCTGATGTTGACCGTCCTGATATCCCCGCTGAGCGTCAGCGCGGCGGCATCGTAGGTGCCGCGGATATCCACATCCGTCAGTACGTAATCCGTCGGCTCATTCAGCACGATCGGCTGATCGGTGCAGCGCGGGCCGAGGGAGATGGGCGGCAGAGCGGGAATAGACCCGGCGCCCACACCGGGGCCGATAAGCAGGGCGGGAACAATTGCAGCAAGGATAGCCGAGCGTCGCATGCACGACTCCTGGGTCCGGGGATTGCGCCCGATCGAGACGGGCACGCGGAGAAAACGATGACCTTGGAACTGATGCGGGCAGTATCGCCTGTGGACCCCTGTCGATGCAAGGCGATTTTTCAGATCTGGCGCCGGCGGACAGGCAATCAGCGCCGCCAGATCCGGAAAAAATACAGGCGCCCCGGCTGGTGGCCAGCCGGGGCGCCTGCGTGTGGACAGGAGGGATGATTGCCCATCAACCGATGACGATCTCCCCGAACACCTGACCGCCGAGATAGCGGGTCAGGATGTCCTCGGCCTGGATACGGCTGGTGGCGAGGATGTCGCGCCCGACCGCCAGGGTGTTGATGATGCCGCTGGTGCGGATATCGCCGCCCATGAACTTGAGCACCTGGAAGCGGCCGATCCGCCCGCTGGCGCCGACCGCCTGCACCAGGGTCTGCTCGTCCACCGAGCCGGTGATATAGACGTCCTCGACAGGACCGGCAACGTTGAGCAGCGACTGGGCCACATCGCCATTGATGAGCATCTTGTTCAGCCGCCCGGTGGTGATCTCCACCTGCCGGATCGGGCCACGCGTGTGGAACACGTCGATGCGGTCGGCGAAGTTGAACACGCTGCGGCGGACACGCTCGGCGTACACGGCGTTCAGGTCGATGCCGCCTTCCGCCAGCGTATCCTCGATCACGCCACTGTTGGTGACGTTGTCGATCATGCGGTTCTGCTTTGTCGTGCCCAGGGCCGCGTGGAGGTCGGTCAGCGGGTTGGGGGCAATGCCGAAGAACGGATCGACCCGGTAGCCGAACTCGCTGAGGCGCACCTGGTAGCTGTACTGCTCAGAGTTAAGCTGCCGGCCATCGCCGGTGGCGTTCAACTCGGTGAGCGAGCCGCCACCGGTGACATACAGGCCCCGCAGGCCGTAGCCGTCGGCGATGATGCGGTTGATGCGGCCGACGCCGACCGAGGCAAACACACTGTTGAAGATGCCGAAGCCGCCCTGGACATGCACGGTGTCGATGTCATGGGCGATAAACACCGAACCGATGATGCCACCATTGCCGCGGAGGGTGATCGGGCCCAGCTCGTACAGCGGATTGTTGATCGGCTCCTGCTGTGACGGCAGGACCAGCAGCGGGGCGAAGTCGCTGATTTCCTCGAAGGAGGACAGGACCCCGATATTCGCGTTGATGATCGAGCCGTTGGTCAGATCGATGCGATTGATCTTCAGCAGCGACACCACCGGCCCGCGGATATCGCCGCGGCCACGGTTGGTGACGAGGCGGATCTGGCCGTTGGCGAACAGGCCGGCCTGGTTGTCATAGCCGGTGCCACCGGCGGCGATCCCCTCGCCGATGTCCACGTAGCGCATCTCGTTGGCAACGATCGACCCGACGATGCCCTCAAAGACATCGGGGACATCGATGTTGTCGGAGTTGGGGAACACCGCGCCGATGATGCCGTTGCCACCGGCGGTGACGGAGACATTTCCGATCTGCTCGGTGGCCGCGAGGTTGACGATGTCACCAGCCACGACGCCGACACGCTCCCCGATGAAGGGATAGGTATCGAGCAGCGGTTCGGCACCGGGCAGCAGGGCGGTGCCGGCATCGGTCTTGCGGGCAGTGCCAATGCTGCTGCCATACAGGTTCCCGATCGAGCCGGCGAGGATGATCGGCATCTCACCACCGCTCACGTTCTGGATCATGTTGGCCGGCAGCGTGCCTCCCTCACCGAAGCTGGTTTCGAGGATGCTGATCGGCGTGGGGCCCTGCACGTAGAGCGAGACGTCGAGCGTGACCGACGGATCCAGGACCGGGCGGGCGTCAATCTCCACCGGCGGGTTGTCCGGGCCCGTGCCTGTGCCCGGCTGCAGGACCGGTTCGAGGATGACGGGCGCACCACCCTGGGTGAACACGACGCGGCCGATCTCGGCGTGACGGCGATCGCGGCTGGGGTTGTTGCTGCTGATGACCAGCGAACGATCCGAGATGATCTCGGTGATGACCGAACCACCGCTGCCGAAGATCGGGAACGTGGTGACGGTGAAATCGGCCGGCTTACCCAGGTAAGGCTGGGAGCGGATGTCGGCCGGATCCTCAGGATTGACAAAGCCGGGGATGTACCGGGGGTTGGGGATCAACCGCGGGGCGATGTTGATGAGGGTACCCGAGTCATCGGTGATCGTCAGCGACTGACCGGCGGGGACAGTGATGGTGTTTTCGGCCTTGGAGCTGCCAATGCCGAAGCGCGGGTCGCGGTAGACCTCGCCGCCCACACGGACATAGCCGACATTGCCGCCAAGGTTGGTGGTGATGCGCGGCCCGATACCGGCTGTGCCGAGGTCGCCGCTCAGATCGATCAGGCCGATGACGCCATCGCGGCCGACATTATCCGTGTTGACCTCGATATCGGTCCCCGCAGTGATCGAGGCGGCACGGATGATGCCGATGCCCTTGCGCGTCACGATGGTACCGCTGACATCGCCGGCGGCATCGATGATCTGGATGTCACCGCCAATCGGCGCATCCCGGTCCAGGCCAAAGCTGATGCCGCCATCGGTGCTGCGCACCAGGCCGAGGTGGCCGAAAGGCACATTGATGTTCAGGCCGAGCGTCGCGCCCTCAAGCACGCGGAGGTTGGCAAATGGCACATCCACAGCGGCGGGGCTGCTGGAAAGGATCGATTCGCCGACGACCAGCGCGCCAAAGTCACCGCGCCAGACCTTGATGCCGGATGGCTCACCCAGGTCCAGGAGGCTGCCGGTATCACTCACCACCCCACCCAGTGCGACGTTACCGACGAACTGGACGCGCAGTGAGTAATCGCCGGTGTTGGGCGTAAACACCGTGGGCGCCGCATCATCGAATGGATTGGTGGGCAGGTTGCCGACGGCAATGCGGTAGGTGCCGGGCCGGTCGGCAGTGAACTGGAACCACTTGCCTGTGGTGAGGGTCGCGTCGATATCGTTGTAGCTGCTGGCGATGAGGCGGCCGTCCGGGTCGTAGACGCCGACCAGCGGGGCCATGTCTTCGCCAAGCGGGCTGACCGCCTGCACCCAGACGGTCTGACCGGCCAGCAGGGGCACGCCGTAGAAGTCGGTGGGGTCACCTCCCCCCAGGGTGCCGATCACACGCACGCCGGGCGCACCGCCGAAGACCACATCGGGGATGCTGGCCAGGTATTGCGGTGTATCGAAGGTGTCGTTGAAGAAGAACTCATCGCCGCCCAGTTCGCCGAAGGACAGCGGATGCGCAAGGCCCTCGGCAATCGACCTGAACTCGCTCTCGCGCTGCGGCAGGTTGAGGAACGGCCCGGCCAGCGCGTTGCGCACATCGATCTTGGCGCCGATGTCACTGGCGGCGCGGAACTGACCCAGTGTGCCGCGCACCTGCACGTCCACACCCGTCCAGTAGCTCAGGCCCAGTTCTTCGCCGCCGGTGTCAGCGCCCGCGGTACCGACCAAGCCCTTGATCAGGATAGTGCGGGCATCGCCCAGGACGTTGAAGTTGTCGGCGTAGCGAATGGAGCCAGCGCCGATGCCGCGGGAATCACCCGTGAAGAGGTTGCCGGCGTAGAACTCGCCGATCGAGCCGGTGATGTTGACGAAGCCAGTGACGGTGCCGTCGAAGATGAACCGCCCGAGGGATGAGCCGTTGTTGACGCTCAGGCCGGCGCGAAGGATGTTGGACGGCTGCGGGGGGATGACGCCAAAGCCGGTGGGGGGCAGCCCCATGGCGATGATCGGGCGGTCTTCCTCCAGGTCAATGTCGGTGCCATCGAGGTTGATGGTGCGCGCCCCAAGGTAACCAGCGCCCGAGTCGGCAGCGCCGCTGACGGTCACGACCTCGCCGGTCATGGCACTGAAGATATTGAGGTCCGGTGCATCGCCAAACGGGGTCGGGATCCCCTCATCGTCGATCTGGACGATGGTAATCGAGCTTTGCGGCGTGGAGCGGGTGACGTAGATGGCGAACAGGTCGAAGCCAGTCACGTCATCATCCACGCTGGCGGGCATCAGGTGGGTGGGGCGGATGGCGTTGTTCTGCTGGTTGACCGCCGCGCCGACAAACTCGGCCTCGATGTTGCCACTGAGGGTGATGCGGAAGAGGTTGTCGCGGGCATCCTTGAAATCGAAGCTCTGGCCGCCCCAGAGCGTCGTCAGCAGACGGCGTTCTTCCAGGGATTCCAAAATGGGGCGGTCGGCATTGCAGGTATGGCGGCGCTGTTTCAAGGCGGATCGGCGTGCGCTCATTCGTCTTCCTCCGCGGCCGGGTCACGCAATCTCACGGCGAAGAGATGCCCGCACATCGGGGCGCACACTTACGCGCGATGAGACAATGACGGCAGCTGAACAAACGGGTATGGGCAGGCTGGTGCGATGCTCCAATGCTCGTTGAAAACTCCACGCCTGCCGCGATGCTTCGGCACCCGGGTCCCTGGCGCAACCCGGCACCGATTTAAGTACCCGGCACTGTACCCGAGCCGGCGGTAAGGTGTCAAAATGCGGTAGGTTGCGCCACAGCCCCCCAGGCGGATTGGCAGCGCTCAAAACGCCCATCAGCACAAGCGCATGCCGGCCTCCCCGGATCTGCACCTGCCCGCTCAATGAGCCAATGAGCGCATGCGCTGAGTTCATGGCAGCTTAACGTGGCAGCATATGTGTTGTCAGATAATTGCTGCTGGCCGCCTATGGCGTCCCGATCTCCGCTGCCAGGGATTGAAGCTCTGCGCTGAACAGTTGGGTGCAGAGCAACTCGGCCGCGAGATAGAGGTTGTAGGCCTCGGTGTCGCTGATATTGAAATATGTCTGGATGCTGTTCACCGATGACCCAAAGCTGGCAAAGGGTTGATCGGTCAATTCGGCCACGCGCGGCAGGGCCAGATGCAGCACGCGCACGTCCCGCCCGGCGCGGTCGGTCAACTCAAGGTAGCCAGACGATTCGAGCGTCTGGATATGTTGTCGCAGGTCGGCGGCGGTGACATCATCCGGTGAATACTGAACGATAATGTCCGCCAGTGTTGCCGAACTGGCCCGTTCCAGCAGGGCGGTGCTGGCCAGGCCGGCCCCCATGGCGATGGTGTCGATCAGGCCCAGATCCCCCTTGTCCGAGAGGCGGGCATCATGGGCGGTCTTGGCGTCGATCACGATGAAAATCGCCCCGCGCGGATAGGGCGATGGCCGGCCCGCCTGGCGGGCGGATTCCTGATGCGCTTCGTAGGTCTCGATCAGGCTGCGGATGCCCAGGTTGTCCACCACGCCGCCGTCGATCAGATGCACGAACTGGTCGTAAATCGTTGAGTAATCACGCAGGGTGATATGGTGGATCAGCACCGGTACGGCCGAACTGGCAGCACAGGCATAGGCGATCGGATAGCGGCTCAGGTCCGAATTGAGCTGATCGAAGGCCTCGTTGCTGAAGACAAACCGCTTGCCCGATTGCAGGTTGGTTGCGTTGATCAGCAGGCGGGGGCGGTCTTCGCGCAGGTCGGCAAAGGTCAGTGCCCGGCCATTGCGTGAGAACAGGCGTTTCTGGAAGCTGGCGGCCAGGAGGTCCCCCCGGTCATAGTGGCTGAACGTCAGTGCCAGCCAGTTCCACGGCAGCAGCGTGTTGATGATGACATCGCTGGCGAAGCTGTGGGTGAGCTTCTCCTGCACTGCCTTGGGGTTCCAGCCGGCCCCGTCGAGGGTGCCGGGCCCGTCGGCATGAGTGCAGTAATAGGCCGCCGGAAGGCTGCCACCGCTGACGGCGGAGATGTAATCTACCCGCTGCAGGATGCCCAGGCGCTGCAACTGGAACATGCAGGCGGCCGCGAAGTTCGCCGAGCGTGAGCCGCCACCGGAGATGGCCAGCCCGACAAACAGGCCATCATCGGCCCGGAGTGGCACATCGGTGATGAACCAGGTATCGAGCCACTCGGCTTGCTGGCGGGCGGTGAAGGCGGTACGGCCGGATGCCTGCATCGGGACTTCAGCCCCAAGGGCGGCGCGGGTGGTGTTACCCAGCCGTTTTTCCTGTGGTATGGCAACATCATTTAGCGCCCGGTTGGCCGCAGTGCAGCCACCCAGGCCCCCGGCCAATACCAGCACCAGGAACAGCAAGCCCCATCGACAGGCACAATCCGGCTTTGACATGGCCCGACATGCTACAGACCGCTGTCGGAAATAAAACGTGGCCGTGCGCGGCGGGACAGCAGGCGCAGGCGCTGACGCTGCACATGCTGGCGGCCGACATGCCAGCGCCACAGCCCGCGAACCGCCCAGTAACTCAGGAATGACAGCATTATGCCCGCCAGCAGCGAGCCGGTGTAAAGGGGCATCCAGATGGCGTTAAAATTCGCCTGCACCCATTCCCAAGTGAAGGTGAACTCATCAAATGCCGGCCGCATTCTCAGGACGCGCGCGCCAAGCAGGTAGCACGTGTAGTAAATCGGCGGCATTGTCAGTGGGTTGGTGATCCACACCAATGCGATGGAGAGGGCGATGTTGGCGCGAAACAGGATGGCACACGCCGCCGCAGGCAGCATCTGAAACGGCATCGGTATCATCGCCCAGAACAGGCCGATAGCGAAGGCGCGGGCGACGCTGTTGCGATTGATGTGCCACAGTTGAGGCTGGTGCAGCAGTACTCCGAACAGGCGCAGCCAGCGGTTGTCGTGAACTTGCTCACGCGACGGCATCCAGCGGCGTATGTATCGACGAGGCATGAGTCCTGTAAGTCTAGGCGCTACACGATAAAAGGCAAAAACCGCGGCCAGGGCACCGCTGCCGGCGAACTACTGAATCGGCTCGATGCGTATCCGGTCCCGAAGGGCGGTGACATCAGCCGGATCGACGAAACCGGAGATCGGCTTGAGGGCGTTGGCCATCCCGCAGGCAGCGCCCAGGATGCACGCCTGCTCGAACGGTTCCTGGCAAGCCATCGCAACCGCCATGCCCGCAGCAAAGGCATCGCCCGATCCTATCGGGCTGACGGCCTTGATCTGGGGCAAAATGATGCGCCAGGCCGAGCGAACGCCGCAGGCGATGACCGGCATGGGGCCGCGGGTGACGACCACATGACCCGCGCCGGCGTCAACCAGTTCGCGGGCGGCGTCCAGCACCTGCGCCTCCGTCTCGATGGTACGGTTCAGCGTCGCCGCAAGTTCCGATATATTTGGCTTAACCACCGCCGGCCGTTGCGCCAGGGCCCGTTTGAGCGCTTCGCCACGCGCATCCACGATGGTCATAACCGACTGTTGATGGGCCGCGGCACAGCAGCGGGCATAGAAATCGTCCGGTGCGCCCGGCGGGAGCGAGCCACTCAACACCAGTAGCCGCCGGCCGGGAATCTGCAACTCAACCCCCGGTGACAGCCTTCGATAGGGGAGGAGGCTGGTGAGCAGGTCGAGCAATTTATCGTAATCTTCCGGCCGCAGCGGCGCGGATTCCTCAACGAGCTCGGTCGTCCGCCCGCCGCTGCGGTCGATCACGGTGACGCATGTGCGGGTGGGCGGCCAGACCTCAACGAAGGCGTGGGTGATCCCCGCCCGCTCCAGGTCTTCGCGCATGAACTGCCCGGTGTCCCCGCCGATAAAGCCCATCGCCACGATCCCCAAGTCCGGCGCCACGGTGTGCGCCACCCGGGCGGCGTTGACGGACTTGCCCGAGGCGGTCCGCATCGTCTGCACGGAGCGGTTCACCTGATCCAGCGCCAGGCGATCAAACTCCATCGTGAGCTGAACGGTCGGGGTGGGGCCGAGGAAGATCATGGCAGGGGTGCGGCAGTTCAGTGTATGGCCCGCAGCAGATTACCAAAGCGTTCGCGGGATCTGGCACCGCCAACGAGCGATCCACAAATTCGGTCCATAAAACGCTTTAGAGACACAACAGGCATATGAAAAGAACCGCTCTTACTCCAGTTCGTGCAGCATTGTCACCGTGCTGGACCGGAAGCCACAGGATTTGAACAGGGCCTGGGCGGGTTCGTTGTCGATCAGGACGTCAAGGCGGATTTGCTCCACCCCGATGGTGCGGAAACGCTCGATGGCGAGCGTGACCATCTGCCGGGCGATGCCTTCGTTACGGTAATCCTCGTCCACCCACAGGTCGTGGATGAATCCAAACCGGCCGATGCAATAGATCGGGATTTCGCGCTCTGTCGTGGCGACCAGAAAGCCCACCAGCCGCCCGGCCCCGGCCGCGCTGGCCTCGCGCTCGGCCACCAGAAAGACGCTGGTTTCATCCGTGGCCCGCATCCGCAGCCAGTTGCGGTAATTTTCAACGACATCGGGCCGGTAGCAGTAGCGTGCCGGATCGCGCTGCTGATGAAACGCCGTGATCCCCGCAACCAGCGGGATCACGGCGTCCACATCATCGGGGGTGGCGGGGCGGATGGTCATGGGATTGGACAGGCAGAACAGGCAAGAGGCAGGCCGGCTACGGTTGTGACTGCCGGGTTATGCCTTCTGGACATTCTTGTACGTTTCATCCGTTGGCTCGGTCTCCAGGCGATCCCAGACGATGCCCTTGAGTTCCTCGGCGACCACCTGCTCGGCCACCACTACCGCTTCCGCCCCCAGTTGCCGGGCCGTCATCCCGGCGCTGGTGTAGTGGCAGCGAGCGATGATGCGAACCGATGGGTTCAACCGGCGGGCCAGCTTCACCGCCGCCAGCACCACCGGCTCGTGGGGGATCGCCAGCACCAGCATCCCGGCCTTTTCGATCCCTGCCTGGCGGAGGACCGCCTCCTCAGCCGCATCCCCCTCGATAATCTGAAGGCCGGCAATCTGGCAGCGCTCAACCGTTGCGGGGTTCGTCTCAACGACGCAGAAGGGGATCTGGCGCTGCTGGAGGATGTTGGCAACCTCCCGCCCCGGCAGCCCGAAGCCCGCGATGATAACGTGGCCCCGCAGGCGTGAACCGGCCTGTACACACCCCTGTTCGGTCATCGGCTCCTTTCCACTACCGGGTCAATTGTAGCGGGAACCGCGATGAAGGGAACGCGACGTGACCAGCCGGACAGCCCGACCCTGCCTGACGGATATCCCGCATCCCTGCCACCGCCATTGTGCGCATTTCGGCTTGTCTTGCGGTTTTCTTGCGCAATTATCCCCCGCGGACGGTGTGCCATGGTAATCTTGCCATCGGACGATGGAGGTGGGTCCCCGCATGTTTCCCTCGGTTGAACCCGCCGGGGGCGCACGACGTATCTACTTGTGGCGACATCTGGACGTGCGATCAGGATCGCGGTAAAAGGTGTTGACTCCGCCGGATCGGAGTCTTTCGTCCATTAGTTCGAGCTTTTTTTGCAGGCGGCCTCCCACTTGGTTGGTGTACGCAGCAAAGTTCTGGTTCTCGCCGGTCAATCCACCGCCCACGCCGCCACCGTTGAGGTGCTCCGCGGGCAGTGTGATGTGGTCGAGACTGAGACCATCGATCAGGCCATCGAACTGCTCCGCCATGATCAGTTCGACGCGATCTTTTCTGACTCGGCAGATTTTCTCCCCCTCGAGCGGGCGCTGGTTTCCCAGCAGGCCAACCTGATCCTCAACACAATTGGCGAAGGGGTCTGCATCGTTGATGGCGAAGCGCGCTGCAACTGGATGAACCGCAAGATGCACGCCTGGCCGCCGCGGGTTCATGAGAAGATCCGCCGCACCTGCCAGGAAGCGTTCGACCTGTTCAGCAAGCAGGTATCGCCGCAGACCGCCGACACGCCCACCTTTTCCCGCTCCAAACGCTACAGCCTGAACATCGAAGACCAGCAGTTCCTGGAGATGATCGCCTCCCCGGTGATCAGCCCGGCCGGGCAGGTGGTGCAGGTGGTGGCCGTTGTCTGGGATGCCACCGGTACCCGGCGACTGCAGCAGAAGATCGATGCCATCGACAAAGCCGGGCGCGAACTGGTGCGGCTGGAGTCCGAAGCCCTGGCCAAGATGAACGTGGCCGAGCGGTTGAAGCTGCTGGAAGAGAAGATCATCAGCTACACCCGCGACCTGATGCACTTTGACCACTTCGCCATCCGCCTGCTGGACCGGCGGACCAACAAGCTGGAGCTGGTCATCAGTGCCGGCCTGCCGCCCGAGGCGCTGGCGCTTGAACTGTATGCCGTCCCCGAGGGTAACGGGATCAGCGGCTTTGTTGCCGCCACCGGCCGCAGCTATATCTGCCCCGATGTGGAGCGCGATCCGCGCTACGCCATCGGGCTGGACGCGGCCAAGAGCAGCCTGACTGTCCCGCTTTACCTGCACGACAAGGTGATCGGGATTTTCAACGTGGAGAGCCGCCAGCGGGCAGCCTTCAACGAGGATGACCGGCAGTTTGCCGAGATTTTCGGCCGCTATGTCGCCCTGGCACTGAACATCCTCGATCTGATGGTCGTGGAGCGCGTCTCCACATCGACCAAGGTGACGGACGATGTCGCCGCCACCATCGCCGGGCCGCTGAACGACATCGCCTCCGATGCCGGCGCACTGATGGAGGATTACATCGGCAACGATGATCTCCGCAATAAACTGCAACAGATCGTCGCGAATGTCGCCTTGATCCGCGAAGGGCTGGATCAGTGTAAGCAGGGGCCGCGCACCATCCTGGGGGCGGCGGAGGTGAAGGCTGAGCACGATCCACTGCTGGACCAGGCCAATGTGCTGGTGGCGGATGATGAGATCAATATCCGCCAGACGATCCGTGACATTTTGCACAAGTACAATGTCAACGTAACGATGGCCTCCAACGGCACGGAGGCGATGGCATACCTGGAAACCACCGACTTCGACCTGATCCTGAGCGACATCAAGATGCCGGATAAGACCGGCTATGACGTCTTTGCCGCTGCCCGCCGCCGCAGCGAGAAGGTGCCGGTGATCCTGATGACCGGCTTCGGCTACGATCCCAACCACTCCATCGTCCGTGCCAGCCAGGAGGGCCTGCAGGCGGTCCTCTTCAAGCCGTTCAAGGTTGAGCAGCTCCTCGGCGAGGTCCGCAAGGCGATGGAGCAGCGCATCTCCCGGCCGGCCTGATCCGGCACTACAGGCAAATCCGCCATGAGCCCAGGCGCAGTATGAGAGCGCCCATGTTGCGCATGACCCGGTAAGCCGGCTGCGGCACCGCATTGCGGCGATGGCGGCTTCAGTGCCTGCGCTGGCCGTCAGCTTTCAAAGCGCTGCCTCTTCCAAATCACGGCCAATGCGGCACACTCATGGGCATGCAGCTCTTCCGAAAAACCCGGGGCGGATACTTCCGCGCGTGGAACGCAACCATTACCGGCGAGGTGAGTATTGGCGAGGCGGCCAGCTTCTGGTTTGGGGCGGTCGTACGCGGCGATGTGGCGCCTATCACCATCGGCCGGCGGGTGAACGTGCAGGACAATGCCGTCATCCACTGCGACAACGGCTATCCCAACATCATCGAGGATGATGTCATCATCGGTCATGGTGCGATCGTGCATGGTGAGCGGGTGGGGCGGGGCACCCTCATCGGCATGAGCGCAACGGTGCTGGGGCGAACCAGGATCGGCAGTGAGTGCCTGATCGCCGCCGGTGCGGTGGTGCCGCCGGGCCTGGAGGTGCCCGATCGCATGGTTGTCATGGGCGTGCCCGGCAAAATCGCCCGCCCGGTGCGCGAGGCCGATCTGGAGTACATGCGCATGCTCGCCGAGCATTACGCGAAGCTGGCGCAGAAGTACGTGGATGGCGCATTCGACCGTGATGAATGACCGATAAGGTGGGGATACCCGTCAATGGCAGGGATATCCATCCTCCGCCATTTGCCCCGGCGGACGCCCAGCGGCCACCTATCCCCTACAAGTGATCCGTGGCACATGGCAAATGCTGCGTGCCCTGAGGCACTTTCGCCTCCGACTTACGCCCGTCCCTGATCGAACCGATATCACCTCTGGACAGAATTACCCGGAGGGACGCGTGCGAGGCATACGAATCGGTGAATTATTGGTCGAGCAGGGGGTGCTCAACGAGCGGCAGGTGCGCCATATCCTGCAGGTGCAGAAGGCGACCGGCCGGCCCTTCGGTGATCTGGCCGAGCGCCTCTACAACATCGAGCCGCACCTGATCGAGGATGCCTGGGTTGAACAATACGTCCGCATCAGCGGCGTGATCGACCTGGAGGAGCAGGAAATTGACAGCCAGTGCCTGCGCACGCTCAACCAGCGCCAGGCGTGGCAGTTTCACCTGTTGCCCATGCATCGCGAGGAGGATGAACTGCACCTGGCGACATCGCAGGAAAGTCTGGTGCGGGCGGTCAATTTCCTGACCCACAAGATGGATGAACCGGTCTTCCTTCGCATTGCCGAGCGCGAGCAGTTGCGCAGCTTCCTCATGAAGCACTATCCCGTGCCCGATTTCATCGCCCGCTACGCCGCCCGCATGTAGAATCGCGGCCGGTGGATCTGAAAAACCCCAGGCTCCTGTACCTCAAGGCCGGGCTGTTCATTCTCGGCGGCCTGCTGGCGGCAGGGTTGATTCTGCTGGATCAGCCTTCGCTCCGCACCGCCGCACTGCTGGCGGCGGCCATCTGGTGCTTCGCGCGGGCGTATTACTTCGCCTTCTATGTCGTGCAGCACTACATCGATCCGGGCTACCGCTTCGCCGGGCTGGGGTCGTTCCTGCGTTACGTGCTGAAGCGCCGGTCCCGGCCAGATCAAACAGACCCGCCGGCCTGATCGCCCGTTGGCATGCAGGCCAAAGCGGGCCATCCCTCGCCACCAGGCTTCTTCACCAACCCCAGGTGCAGCGAGATCAGAAGGGGGCCAGCGGCCGAGGTCATGACCCGGACTGCTCCAGCGACCTGGCAACGCCGCTGGCGACGATCCAGCCGAACACCGCGCCGTAAACCAGTCCCATGATCAGGTTCAACATGTCGAACCCGTGCGCAGCGATCAGCCGGACCACCGCCATGATGATCGCCCCGGTGATGATGCAGATGAGGATGTTGCCCGTCAGTGCCACTGCCGCACCGATGAGCGCGCCGAAGACAAGCCCCAGCAGACCAGCGCCGACAAGCGTGGCGGGCAGCCCGTACTGATGGGTTTCGTTACCTGAGAAGATGAAGTGATCCACCAGCACGAGGACCAGGAACGCGACCAGTCCTGAGACCGCGCCGGCGACGGCGCCGGTCAAAATTGGCTGGGGTGCGGATTTCGGTGCCGTCATTCCTGCTCCTTTCGGGTCAGAGGTGATGCGCACACGCTATCGCATCGCGATGGCCGAGACCAAGCAAAAATGCGTTATTCATCCCCCGGGCCATCTGTCACAACCGGAGCGGTTTCGAGGGCGGCGATCAGCGCCAGCCGCAGGGCATCGCGCTGGTGCCGGGTGGTGGAGGGTTCACCGGGATGGCTGGCAAAACCGTGGCCGGCGTGCAGCAGGCCAAGTGCGGCTTCGCGAAAGCTGGCATGCAGGGCGTGATCGCGCAATTGAAGAGCGGCCAGGACGATGATGATGACCGGCCCCTCATCCGGTCGATTCAGTAGCGCCCCAAAGGATGCCAGGACGGCGCTGGTTGCCTCGGCGACACCCAGGCCGTAGCCCCGCGTCTGGTCGTACTCGCTGCGCACATCCCGGGCCAGGTCGGAGGCAAACAGGGGCAGCAGGAACGCATCCATCACCGTACGGTACCCGCCTGGGCCGTGTTGGTCATCCGCCTGTGCACAAGGCTGGTTGCAGGTCCGGTACATAACGGCACTGGCCGGTGTTCTTTCCCGGCGTGAATCCAGAATTCAGTTGATCTTTCGTTGCAGGCAAACGTATATTTCAGACAGCCACGCAAGTGGCAGTCGATCGTAGAAAGCGGATCTGGCGATCGGCGGTTGTTCCCGCGGGGGCGCCTGCGGGAGAGAAAGCCCGGCGACGGGACAGTAGCGGCACGGAAGGCATGAACCTTCCTGTTACTAAGATCGGAAGTCCCAGGGCGATGGATTGTATCGCGTGGCCATCCGAAAGGTGCCGGCGATGTAAAGGAATCGCTCCCTGAACCGATCGGCAGTCACCCGCGAATCGATCCCGTGACGGCTTGGCAGGGCCTGAGTGTGCACCGGCCGCACCGGTAGCCGCTCATCGAAATGGAGGTGATCCGTGACCAATTTTGACTGTAAGCGAGGGCTGCTGTAAGGCAGCTTCCGAGGGGTGCAAATCCCCCGGTGTACGCGGCTGCCTTACCTGGCAGTCCTACAGCAGCCAATAAGGCGAGAACCGCACCCGGACAACGGGTGCGGTTCTTTTTGTTTCAGTGAGTGGTTTTTGCTTCAACTGAGTGCGCGGCGGGGTGCGTGCAAGTGCCGATCAGAAGAATTCCGCCTTGATATCGAACGCGCCATCTGCCCGCAGGCGGCAGGAGACGATGCGGATCTTGCTGTGCAGGTGGTGGCCGGAATCATCCGTGCGCAGGAACTTGACCGTTCCCGGCTGGAACGGCTTGCCGGCGCGGAACGTGATGCCCTGGAGGTGAACGTGGCTCACCATCAGCGGCTTGTCATCGTTCTCATCATTGCCGAGCTGGCCCTGGTTGACCACTTCATTGCGGAAGCAGCCCGCGGCATCGTGCTTGCGGGGCGCAAAGACCACCCGCCCCTCGTCATCCACCTGCTGGCGCAGGTCGCTGACCAGTTGCTGGGCTTCATCCACCGCCTTGAGGGCCGTGGCCGCCTGTTCATCTCGTGTCGATGGCTGCATTTTCATCATCATCCTTAAACTCCCTCCAGCAGGACTCGGGCAATCTTCTCATCGACCCTTTTTGCCGGCCGGTTTGGTGAGCCAGTGGCCAGCAGGTGGGTCCGGTAATACATCACCAGGCCAGCGGCCTGTGAAAGCAGCGAGGGCGCCGATCGAACCGTTCGATCGACACCCTCGCAAGGGGATCAGGATGTCCTGGCGCCGGCTCCGCCGGCGTTACTTGTTAAGCGCGGGACGCAGGTCCACCCACGCGGCCTCCGCCGTGTCGGGTGCCGCGGCGGTCGCGGGCTGGGTAGCGGGGGGTGTGGCCGCCGCCACCGGTGCAGGCGTTGCCTGCTTTTGCGCGGTCACCTGGGTGGGGAGGATCAGGATCTCCACCCGGCGGTTGCGCGCACGGCCTTTCTCATCGGCGTTGCTCGCCACCGGACGCTGATCGGCATAGCCCACCATGGCCAGCCGCTGCGCATTGACCTTCTGCTTGGTCAGCTCCTGCCCGACCACGATCGCACGATGGGCCGAGAGATACCAGTTGTCCTTATGCCCGGCGAGGATCGTCTCCGGCCGGCCGACCCGAGTGGAGTCGGTATGCCCGGCCACCATGATCTCGTAGGGCTGTACGCTGCGGCTGTTCAGAATCTTTGCCAGCTTGCCCAGTGCCTGTTTTGCCTCAGCGCTGAGCTTGGTCGAACCCTTGTCGAAGGTGAAATCGCTCTTGAACTTCACCATTCGCCGGTCGGGGTCGAACTCCAGCAGATCCTTGTTCGCCTCCGCGAACACCTGCAGCTCCGCCACCAGCTC
This sequence comes from uncultured Tepidisphaeraceae bacterium, assembly GCA_964398315.1. GTDB lineage: Bacteria > Planctomycetota > Phycisphaerae > Tepidisphaerales > Tepidisphaeraceae > JADLCB01. The sequence goes on from CAYNMV010000001.1 coordinate 140,472, forward strand.
CGCCGGCAGTTTGTGTCCGCTGGCCAGATCCATGGCCTCGAAGTAGCGGGCATTCATCTCGTTGAGCTGCCGCTTCAGTTCAGCGTTCTCGGCCGACAGCTCCACCGAGCGGCCATCGATCTCGCTGACCATCGCCAGTTGCTGGCGATACAGCTCCGCTTCCTTGCGGGCTTCACGGGTCTCGGCCTGGCTTTGCTCCAGCTGCATCAGCGCGGTGTCACGCTGGGCCTTGACCTTCTTGAAAGAACCGTCGGTGACACACCCTGTCGCCAGCAGACCGACCGCTGCGAAGGCGACTGACTGATACAGCTTGACCATGCAAGCCTCCTGTGAACCAAACCCGCCCCGGCATACGGCCGAGGCTTACGGCTTTCCCTCACGGTGAGGGCGTTTCCACAGAAGGACATCGACGGTCTTTGGCGCGTGTATAAGCGATTTCGAGACGACTTGAGCAAATCGCGTGTTAAGACAGGCGGGGCGTGCCGGTCAGGTGCATTTGCTCAGCGCTACACGCGCTCTATCCGGCATGGACTGCGCAGCTTCCGCGCGCTCACCGCACGCCGGCGATGCTCAGATTGGATGCGCAGTGGACCCACCCTTGGGTAGCTCATCCGGCTGCGGTTCATCGGGCTATGGCCAACACGCCAAGTCAACCGCCAACAGGATGCAGACACTGAACGGACTGATTCCGATTCCTTGCCATCCCAAGGCCATGCGCTGCGCTTCAGATATGAGCCATGATCTCGCTTTCTTGCGTTGAGAGGACGTAAAAACTTAATTGGCAAGCAGATACAGAAATTTCGATGCTTGGGCTGTCGCGTATTGCAACAAAATCGATTATTCGATGTAAGTTCTGGTATCGTGAGGTGGGGACTGAGGTCTATGGCCGGGTCCGGCGGACCGAGCGGGCGCCAGACCCATAACGGGAGCAGTCACATGCGCAAGACATGGAACGTGGCGGCATGGGCCGGATTGATCTGCCAATCAGCGATCCTCGCAGCGGAGCCGACGATTTACTTCCAGGAAAATTTCCGCAACTACCGCGAAACCGCCCCCCTGGCGGCTGAGCGTGCCAATGTGCGGGTAGACAATGACCCGATCTGGTCACAGCAGGCCGAGGCGGTTTTCCGGCCGGTTGAGTCGGGACTGATGTTCGAGCGCTACCTGCCCGCCACCGCTCCCGCCGCCGAGGTGCGGGCGTTCGATGTGCTGTTCAGCTTCCGATTCCAGGGCGCCGACACGCAGCAGTTCCAACTGCGCCTGCGCAGCAGTGTCGGCGAGCAGGTGGGCGAGGCGATCCTCACTTTCACCCCGACCGGCGTCAAAATCACCAGTGAAGGCCTCAGCCCGGCGGTCAGCGGCGAGGGGCAGTTCGATCAGTCCATCCCCTCCGGCAGGTGGCGGCAGGCAGCGGTGACGGTCAAGGACGGTATGTTGCGCGTGCTGGTCGCTGATGAGCAACGCGCGCTGCGGCCGGTGGCCGAGGCCAAAGCGCCTGGCCTGGGCATGGGGGGGATCAACTTTTACGGCTTCAAGGACCAGCCCTTTGCCATCACACAAATCATCGTGCGCGATGCCGCACCCTTGCCCGACAACAGCATCACCCGCCTGCTAACCACCGTTCCGGTGGATGACAGCGGCTATCAAACCGGCGCCCAGCAGGCCAATGTCACCATCCCCGCCAATGACCTGTTCGGCGCTACCGTGCGCACGGGGCTGGAGAAAGATGCGGTGAAGATGACCATCGCGCGCAGCGATGGCGCGGATATCGTGGCGACGTTCAATGTCCTGCCGATCAAGGGACGATTCAACGCCAATGATTCTGGCCGCCGCAAGGCCGAGGACGGCGAACTGCCCGATGCCATCATCCAGATCAAAGGGCTGACCGGGAAAGGGCAGATCGACTACTACGTTCGCCCGCGGCTACGCCGTTATTTCACCAGCTACAGCTATACCGACACCTACCATGACATCATCCGTGACTGGGAGTTGCTGCCCAAGGCCAGCGCCTGGCCAGTCAAGGTCGAGCTGCGACGGACACAGCAGGGGGCGGATGTCTACCTGAACGGCCTGTTCGCCGCCGCGGTGGAAGGCACGGTGCGCGAGGTACGCTTTGATCTGGCCCCATCGGCGTCGATCAAGGACGTGTTCTCGACCGAGTCGAAGATTGATGCCGGCAAGTATCTGCCATTGGATGTGGCGGCCCAGCGCATGGCGCGCAGCTTTGCCGAGGCCAAGCCCTCGCTTCAGCCCGGGGAGGCAACTATCGAAGGCATCCCGCTGCGGGTGACCGATGGCGCTGGCAGTGCCGACATCGGCCTGACGCGTCAGGGCCAGGGCAACTGGGCTTTGGAAGTCGATGAGTACCTGGCCCGCTCACCATTTGATGGGCTGCTGACTGAAGTGCATTTCGCCGTGCCCGCGGCCCCATACCACCGGGCATGGGTGCTGGCGGCGGTTGATCCTGATCCGGCCAAGGATCCGATCCTCACCACCCGCCTGACGCACTACCTCGAGAACGGCATCGGCAATAACCGGTTGGCCGACACCACCCTGCGGCTGCCCCGCGCTGGTGAACAGCCGGGGCCGGGCATCACGCCTGTGGGCACGGTGAAGCACGGCAGCACGGAGGTGCCCCTGTACTTGGTGGAGGTGCCGCTGCCCACCGGCCGTATCCTCGATCTGGTCAACGAATCCTCGCTGCTTAACTTCGAGTTTTTCGGCAAGCCGTGGGAGAACTTCCAGCAGCTCGACAATCGCTCCAAGCCCGATCCCGACTCAACCAGCGCGGTGCAGGTTTTCGGCGTGACGCTGGAAAAAGCGCCCGTGACTATGGAGATGGCCCAGGCGCAGCCGGGCAACATCTTCCACAACGATGAACAGCGCACCACCGGTGTGGTCGTACGGTCGCTGGCCCCGGCCAGAGGCAAGCTCGCGTGGGAGATCCGCGATGTCGATGGCAAGGCGGTGGGGCAGGGCTCGGCTGATTACAGTTTTGCCGCGGCCGGCCAGCAGCGCAAGATCGACATTCCCCTCGATCAGCCGCAACTCGGCTGGTACGAACTGCTGATTCACCTCCAGGATGAGCGCGGCCAGACGCTGATGACCCATCCAGCGCGCTTCGCGCTGCTGGGCCAGGACCAGCGCCAGGCCAGGTACGATTCGCCCTATGGCACGTGGTGGTTTGATGGAGCACACATCACTCCATCATCGCTCGATTTTGCCGGGCCAATCATGTTCAAGGCCGGCATTCGCAAAGCTGCCTGGACGAAGCTGAGCGAGGCCGAAATGGCCGAGTATTTCATCACCCAGGACCAGGTGAACATGCCCTTCCGCTTCGATGACCTGAAGGACCCGGAAAAGGCCAAGGCCAACGCGAAAAAGAAGATGGATGAGCAACTGGCCAAGTACCCGCACCTGCGCGAGGTACTGGTCTTTCACGAGAGCGGCCCGGGCAACGATGTGCCACTGGAGCTGTTCGGCGTGAAGCCGGAGATGACCGAAGCGCTGGTCAGGCGGGAGAAGCGCTACGCCGATCTGTATAACCTGGCCGGCGCGTTCTTCCGGGAAAACTACCCGCAGATCAAGCTGGTGGTGGGCAACAACTCCGCCGCCCAGGCGGTGGTGGCCGCTGTCTTCCGTCATGGCGGTGATCCGCAGTACATGGACTACATCGGCATCGAGTCGCCTTCCCAGGTCTTCATTCCCGAAAAGTTGCAGGAGTGGGCCCTCCAGGGGCATCACATCGCCAGTGACACCGCCGAGGTGCTGACCGGCAAGCGCATCCCCGCCACCGGCTGCTACGAGTTCACCTATCGCTGCGAGCGCGACATGGGTGAGCAGCAGCAGGCCGAGTGGTATGCGCGCGATGCCCTCATCAGCCTTGGCAACGGGTTCACCCGCATCGGCACCGGCATCCTGTTTGATGCCTCCAATTCCTACTACAACGGCCTGTGGGGTGGCAGCGGCATCCTCCAGCGGGCACCGTGGGGTTATCCCAAGAAGTCCTATGTCGCCTATGCCGTGCTGACCAATGTGCTGGACCAGGTGAAGCTGCGGCGGCAGGTGCCAACCGGCTCGGCCACGGTCTACGCGCTGGAGTTCGACCGTTCGGACAAGAAGATCGTCTCGGCACTCTGGGCGGCGCGCGGGCAGGTGGAGTTTGTCCTGCAATACGAGGGCGATGCGGCGGTCGAGGTGGTTGATATGTACGGCCGGCGGCAGACGCTGAAGGCCGACGGCGGCAAGGTCAGCGTCACCGGCGGCACCGGACCCACCTACGTGATCGCCGATCAGCCGGTCAGCGCCATCACCCTGGGCCAGCGCAGCTTCCCAAAAGATGAGGCCCGGGCTGCCCTGGCCACCGTCGCCGCGCCGCTGGACAGCGCTGATGCCATCACCCTGGTTGAGGACAACAGCCTCGACACGCCGCTGGTTGCCCCGGTGCAGCTGCCGGTGCGCAAGGCCGGCAAGTTCGAACTGCGCCAGGTGAATGATGAGCAGAAGGGGGCGGCGATCGAGTTGCAGCTCGATCCCTCGGCCAACCCGGGTATCAGCAAGTATGTCACGGAGTATGCCACCCTGCGGCTCAAGGAGCCGGCCCCAGTGGAAGGTGAGCCGGCGGCACTGGGTGTTTGGGTGAAGGGCGATTCCAACTGGGGCCGGGTGATGTTCGAAATCCAGGATGCCGAGGGAGAGGTCTGGCGCTCGGTCGGCACGGCCGGCTGGGGGTGTGACATCCTCGACTGGCCGGGCAACCTGGCGGTGAACTTCGATGGGTGGAGCTTCGTGGCCCTGCCCCTGCACGATACCGCATTGTTCAACGATCACAGCCCCGGCCCGGTTCTCGAACAGTGGGTTTCCAGCGGTGGCAACAAGCGGATCGACTTCCCGATCCAGGTCACGGGCCTGATCGTCGAGATGAACCGCACGCCGCTTGAACTCATCGAGTTCAAGCCCGCCCCGACCACCATCCGCCTCAAAGACCTCGGCGGCATCGCCGAACCCGAGGCCCCGGAGGTGGCAGCACGGTAATGTGCCTCCTCGTGCCGGTGGGGGCGGGGGCACGGAGATGCAGGAAACGCCACAGATCAACACGGATGGGCATAGATGGGAGATCCCCACTGTGCCCATCCGTGTTTTTCATTCATACTTCGTGGCACCGTTGCCCAGGCCGTGCAGGTTACATTGTGCTGCCAGCCATGCTTGATGCCGCCTGAGTGCCATCATCAAGGCTGACATACCGGTGCCACGGCAAGCCCATTGCTTCGTGGGGCATTGCCCTCATCACTCGGCCAGCGTGGCTTCGATGGCATAGGGTTCTTTCTTGAGCAGCCGCACCTTCAACTCAATCGGATCGAGCACGGCATACTCGGGGATGCGCTGGGACACGGCCTGCCAGTGGGGCGTGTTGACGACCAGCTTAATGTGCCGTTTGCGGGCCAGGTCGTAGATTTCGCATTCCATCGCGGCGGGGGAGCCGTGTTGGGCGACGCCGGGCGTACGGCCGTGGACATTCAGCGTGACGACATCACCCTCTTTGGCATCAGTCAGTACCTCATCGAAGCCACTGGCCTCGACGGCGCGTGAATCCACCTGGCGGAAGCGGTCGGGCTCGGTGCTGTTCAGCTCTTCCTCGCCGGTGGAATACGTCTTGATGAGGCGGTGGGGGAAGTCGAAATGCTCAATGCGGCCATCGGCTTCGATGCCGAACAGTTGTCGGGCTTCCTCCAGGGTCCTGGCGGTCCGCTTCATCCATCGGAACAAGCCCTTGTCCTCGCTGCCGCGCGGGTCATAGATGTTGTGGTTGATGGTGACGTTGTAGTCGGCTGGCCGGTCTCCACGCTTGAACTCGCCGATACTGGTGAGCATCGCAGCCTCGCCGCGCCAGGCCTTGATGCGATTGTGCTCGACGATGATGTTGTGGATGTTGCGCGTGCGCTGCTGCTCGGGGACGCTGCCATCGCGGTTCAGGTCGCGGAACTCGATACCGGTACCGCAATCGACGATCGTGTTGCCGCGCACGATCACGTTGCGGCTGTCGAAGATGCCGATGCCGGGCGAGACGTTGGAATAGATGACGTTGTCGAGGATCTGTCCCTGGCCGGTGTTGCCCTCGGACCAGACGCCGGGGGCGGCCCAGGGCTGATCGAGGAGCTTGGTGCCGTTTTCCAGGGCCTTGCCGGCGTGGTTGGCGAAGAGGGTGCAGCCACGAATGATGTAGTCGCTGTTGTCCCAATCCATCCACCACCCCGGGCCGAAGTTGTCGTAGCTGATGATCCGCTCGACCCGCATGCCCTGGCTGAACAGAAACTTGCTGCCTCCGGCGTTGCCGCCGGGGGAGTCGGGGAACTGGTTGTTGCGGCGGAGGATGCAGTCCTCGATAAGGATGTTCTTGCCGAAGCCGCCGGCCATGCCGCAGTTACCGGCATCCTGCACGACCGTGCGGCGGATGATGATGTCATCGCCGCGTGCGTCGATCCCGACGTAGTTGGGGCGGTCAATAAAGCAGTCCTCGATCAGCCAGCCGGTGCTCGCGCCGACCGCCGTGCCCACCGCATCGCGCAGGACCAGCCCCCGCAGCGTGATCCATTCAGCCCCCAGCCAAAGCTCCTGGTTTTTGGGATTGCGCTGGGGCGGACCAATGAGCAGGGGGTATTCCTGGCGAGTCGGTTTCAGCCGGCGCTCGCCGCCGGTGATGATGACCGTGCCGGGGCTTTCGGCCATGATCGTGATGGGGTTCTCACGCGTCCCGGAACGGCGGATCGCGATGTTGCCTTCGGGGTAGGTGCCGGGCTTGATGAGGATCGTATCCCCCGGCTCCACGAACAATACCGCCCGCCCGATGGTTTTATAGGGTTGATCGGCTGTACCCTGACCCTCATCAGAGGCGGCGGGGTGGGTGGTGTCCACATGCAGTGTCCGCGCCAGTCCGGGAGCGGCGGCCAGGCAGAAAACGGCGGCCAAAAGGAACATTCGCATGCCCCGAGGGTAGTCGTCCCAGGCATCGGAAGGCAAAAATCGAGAATTTTCCCCTGGAATAACTGGTTCGGTGCCGGCATGCGGTATCCCGGCAGATGTGCGATTGGAAGTTTCATCGCTGCGCCTATAATCCCACCCGATGCATGACACGCGGATAGCCAAGCTGGCCTTGGAGGATGGCACGGTTTTCACCGGACGTGCGTTTGGCGTCCCTGGGACAACCGAGGGAGAGGTCGTTTTTAACACCTCGATGACCGGCTACCAGGAAATCCTGACCGATCCGTCCTACAAGGGGCAGATTGTCGCGATGACCTATCCGCTGATCGGCAACTACGGCGTCAATAAGCAAGATGTTGAAAGCCGCCGGACGCATGTGGCCGGATTCATCATCAAGGAATTGGCGCCGATCCATTCAAACTACCGGGCTGATATGAGCCTGGCCGAGTACCTGACGCAGAACAACATCATTGGCATCGAAGGGATCGATACGCGGGCGCTGGTGCGCAAGCTGCGGATCAAAGGGGCGATGCGGGGCGTGCTCTCAACGGAGATCCTCGATGATGCTCAGCTCGTTGCCCGTGCCCAGCAGGCGGCCCGGATGGAGGGGGCTGACTGGGTGAAGGCGGTCAAGCCTGATCAGCATTACACCTGGGATCAGGACCAGGGTGAATGGAAGCTTGGGGAAGTGGAACGCGGCGATGGGCTGCACGTGGTGGCACTGGATTGCGGGGCCAAGAGCAACATCCTGAGACACCTGGCCGACCGGGGGGTGAAGGTTACGGTTCTGCCGCCGGATACGACTGTTGAGGAAATTCTCCGGCACAATCCCGATGGTGTTTTCGTCTCAAACGGCCCGGGCGATCCGGCGGCACTGGATTACGCGGTGCAGCCCCTGCGCGGTGTGCTGGAGAAAAAGCTGCCCACTTTCGGCATCTGCCTGGGCCACCAGCTTCTCGGCCGCGCGCTCGGCGCAACGACGTTCAAGCTCAAGTTTGGCCACCGCGGCGGCAACCAGCCGGTGAAGAATCTCGACACCGGCAGGGTTGAGATTACCAGCCAGAACCACGGCTTCGCGGTAGATCAGGCATCGCTTGAACAGCACGGCGGCATCGTGACGCACCTGAACCTGAACGATGGCACAGTAGAGGGCTTCCGTCACAAGGATCTGCCGGTCTTCAGCGTGCAGTACCACCCCGAAGCCAGCCCCGGCCCGCACGATGCGGCCTACCTCTTCGATGCCTTCATCGAAATGGTCAAAACCCGAAAAGCGCCCACCGGCCAGCGCCTGGCGGAGTTACAGGCCTTGCGCAACAGCAAATAGCTGCAGCGATGCGGGCTCATCCTCAACAGCGCTGATTCACACCTAATCCACCTCACCGCGTGATTGACCCCGCGTGGGCCGCTTACGGCACCAGGCCCGAGACAGTCGAGAGTCTCGGCGACTCTTCTTGCCCACTGGACATCTCAGTCTGGTGAAAACCGGATCTTCAGCATTTCCGCCGGTGAAAAGGCCAGGGCGCTCCCAGCCGGGTTATTAGCCCTCAGGACGGCCTTTCCACACCTTTGCTCCCATTCAGGGCACCTGCGCCAAGAGAAATCATGAAATTTTCTTTGTTTGTTTTCATGAATGATCTATAATGAGTTTCATGAGAAGTTTTCAGTCGGCTGGGTTTCGGGAGGTGGCATGGCGGCGACGGTGATTGATGTCAGCCGGAAGGCTGGGTGCTCACCGGCCACTGTGTCGCGCGTGATCAACGGTACCGGGCCGGTCAGCGAACGCATCCGCAAGCGGGTGCTGCGGGCCATGCGAGAGGAAGGCTACATTCCGCGCGAAAGCCCCCGCCGTCTGGGCCGCACGCGTACCCTCCTGCCCAGCGTGACCGGCGCTGATATCGTGCAGATCGTTTTTTGCCGGCAGGATGAACTGGAGCGGGTCAGTGTCACTGATCGTGGGGTGGAGGTTGCCCCATTGGAGGCTGCCAGCGAGCGATCGATCAAATCCCCGGCTTACCGGCTGGCCAACGCGTTCTATCAGAACATCCTTGACGGCGCACTGGCCGAACTGGGCGAGTGGAAAGTACAGGCCATGGTGCAGGTGAGCGGCAACCTGCTCGATCAGGATGTGCTCGAGATCGTCAACCGCAGTGATCGGCGGGGCGTGATTCTCCTGGGCAAGTATGGCCACCAGATGGAGTCGTTCATCCCGGCATGCGACCACCCGCTGGTGCTGATTGATGCCGAATACCGCGGCTGGCCGGACGTGGTTGGGATCGACCATGCCGATGGCATCGCCCGCGCTACCCGTCATCTGTTGGAACTGGGGCACGTTGATATCGGTTACCTGGGTGGCTCTCCGGCCAATTACGGCAATATCGCCCGCCGCGATGCCTTCCTGGCGCACATGCGGGCAGCGGGGCTGAGTGTGCGCGAGGAGTGGATCTGCCTCGGCACCAATCATGTTGAGGAGACCGCCAACCGTGCGGCCGAGTTCCTCAAGCGCCGGCCACGGCCGACGGCACTGATCTGTTTCAACGATTTCATCGCCCTGGCCGCGCTGCGGGCAGCGCGGCGGGTGGGCCTGAATGTGCCGCAGGATTTGAGCGTGGTCGGCTTCGACGACATCGATTTGGCGGCCTTCACCACCCCGGCACTGACAACCGTGCGTGTGCCGACCGAAGAACTGGGCCGGCACGCCGCCCGGCAGGTGCTGATCCGCTCGGCTGCCACCAGCACGCCACGGCAGCAGCGCGGCTGCGAGGTGCGCGTCTGGACCGACTTGGTCGTCCGCGGCACCACCGCCCGACCGCCTGCTGCAAACAACGGAGCATCTTAAGTCATCGCCCGCCCGGCGCTCGAAGAGCTGGCGGGGTCTAGACACATTCACTTCCATTTTTCCGGGATCAACCCGGAGAGGAGATCACGATGCGGACGGGACATGGGAATTGGAAGGGCACAATGCTGGCGGCGACAGCCGGCCTGGTCATGCTTGGCACGGCGGTGTCCAGCGCCCAGGCCGCCAAGTATTACGCCTGGCAGAGCTTCGGCACGTCGCATACATGGACCGAACTGAGCATGTGGCGCAGCGACCCCGGCGATGAATTGACCGCGGCAACGACTTTTGCTGGCCATGAGTTCTACTCCAACGACATCAATGTCCGAACAAACAACGGCAACTTCGTCTTCGGCGACTCGACGACGCAGTTGTATCTGAACAAGGCGTTGATCCTTCGTACCGATGCGAGTAACGAGACCAGCACCATTCCCAACCTGATTACCTACGCCACCGAAGGTGCCAACACTCCCAAGCTTACAGCGGGACACAACCAGCACAGCTCGGTGACGATCGGCAACTTCATTAACGATGTCACCACGGTCATCGATGGCGACGGCAACAGCGGTCGCTTCCTGAGGATGGAAATCGAGAACCTGACCGGCACCGCCGATCTGGTGTTGAACCAGAGCATCAAAGCCAGCCTCGGTGTCGAAGATGCCTCCGGGTTCACCGGAAATATCCTTTGGCAGGGCGGAGCGACCAATGCGTCGCAGCTTACCTTCCTGAACGACCTGGTCAGCGGTGGCGGACTGATCGTCCCGGAAACGGGCCTGATCGACCTCAACCATGATGTCACGTTCACATACGTAAAGCTTGGTGACACGGAACTCGAAGCCGGGATCACCTATACCTTCGAAGAGCTGAACGCGCAGTTCGACACTATTTTCCTGGACGGTGGTACGGGCACGATCACCGTTGTCCCCGAGCCGGCGAGCCTGGCGCTGATGGCCTGTGGTGGTTTGCTGGCGCTGCGCCGTCGGCGCATCGTGTGATGGCTTGGGAGGCGGGCACCGCTGCGGGGGACGGTGCCCGCCGGTCACACTGAGGTGTATTCATGCGGATTGTTCGACCGAGATTAACCAGGTGCATCCCTTTGCTGCTCCTGGCACTGGCCATGCCCGCGTGGGCTCAGCGCCCGACGGTGGGTGGCGGCACGATTGATGATCCTGCGGTGGGGCCCCCGCCCGCCCACGGGGTCGCTGAGGGCCAGCCGTTCGTCCTGGTCAAGAACTGGGATTTTGGCCAGAACGGTACGATCCGCGACATCGCCGACCTGAACGCGCATTTCCAGTACCACGATCAGTTTGGCACCTTCGCTAATGGCACCAAGTACGGTGCTTACACGGTGGCACCCGATACGGATCACGCGCGGACATACAACGGAATCGCCCAGCCTGTCGAGGGTGCGAACACCGATCGGCCGGTACGGGAGTTCACCGACACCTCGCTCAAAACATACCTGGTTCCCCTGGATGGCGCCGACAAGGTCCATCCAACTGAGCAGAAGGCCGGCTGTGGCTCGATCCAGGCGAAGTGGACCCTGGAAAGAGGCGGCTCGCGCCTCGGGCGCGACCTGATCTGGGAGACGCGCGTTCGCTTCAAGCCGGTGCGTTACTACTGGTTTGCCATCTGGATCGCTGGCAATAAATGGAAACGCGGAGCCGAGATCGATGTGGTTGAGAGCTTCGGCTATGACAACGGCGGCGGCTATACCAATTTCGACGGCCGCTATTGGCACTCCAGTCCGGTTGGCGGAACCGCCGAGACCAACTACCACAAGAGCTGGTCTGGCGGCATGAAGAAGTACGGTATTACCGAGTTCGACCCGACCGAATGGCACACCTGGACGCTGCTGTATCGCGCTGATGACACCTTTACCGTCTTTCTGGATGGCAAACCGGTGCAGAATGGCACGATGCACTGGACCCTGGGGGCTACGCCGGATGGTGAACCGCTGAACATGAGCTTCCTCTTCGACGGCGGGTGGGGCCATCGCGAGGTCAAGAGCGTGAACCACTGGCTGCCGGCGGACGAACTACAGAAAGCATATTACGAATGGGACTACAGCCGGGTCTATCTCGGCGCCACCAAGGACTAGGCCTGCGCTCTCGCGGATGCATGTCGTGACCGGCGAGGCGGCCAACGGAGTTATGATGATGCGCACATCTCCCAATTATCGCCGCAGTGGTGCATTCACCCTGGTTGAGCTGCTCGTGGTCATCGCCATCATCGCGCTGCTTATCAGCATGTTGCTTCCTGCGCTGAACAAGGTCCGTGCCTCATCGCAGTCGCTGGCCTGCCAAAGCGCGCTGCGGCAGATTGCGCTGGCCAACACCATGTATCAGAACGAGCACAACGGACATTTTGTGCCGTTCTCGCTGCACAAGGATCGCTATCAGTATGCCACCAGCCCCCACAGCAGTGAGCGCTGGTTCCATTTTCTCGAGCCATACACTAGGACGTACCGTATCTTCAACTGCCCGGTGCGCGACATGGAATGGCCGGACTGGTCGGTCCAAAACGAGAAACAGGAGACGCCCGACTGGCTGATCCGCGGTCGCTCGCTGAAGGGTGCCACCGCCAACTATGCCTATTCCCGCTCGCTGGGCGGCTGGCTGATCCAGCGGTCCGATGATACCGGAACGCCCAAGCCGCCGCTGAAGCAGAGCACCCTGCGGCGGGCGCTGACTGAGGCCGACAAGGGGGTCACCCTCAACCAGTTCATCATCTTCATGGATGGGGCCTACTGGATCATGAACAACACCGATACCAACAACGATGATGCCCTCGGCTGGCCGCGTCGCTATGTCCATCCGGGTAAGTCCCTCAACGCCGCCTTTGCCGATGGGCATGTTGTGAACCTGCGGAAGGAGCAGTTGCTGTTCAATGAGGATCTGCCCTTCCAGAAGTGGATCATCGCCGCGCGGAATGATCGCTGAGTGAGGCTTCTTTCTCGTCTGCCGGCAATCGCGTTTCCAGGCGGTTGCCGGCACAAACCACATTGGCATGATGGAGTCCGTACTGATGCATAAAAAGAGTCTGCTGCTTGCCCTGGTTGTCTTGCTGCTTGGCGGTCATGCGTGGGCGCAAGAGATACCGGATCCGCATTTCTCGCTGACAGATGAGGGTGTGGCACTGCACTGCGATGTGGCCGGGACGTTCAAGCTCTCCCTGCCTTACTTCCGCGACCTGAAAGGGGGCAAGCCTGACGATGTGACTCTGTCGGACGATGGCAAGCGCCTGAGTTGGACCTATCAGGTCGGCGGCAAAGGCCGTCTCGAATTGATCGGGCAGGATGCCGTCAAGATCACCTTTGCCGAGCTGCCCGAGAAGGCGAACAAGGCACGCATCGACATGCGGCTGCCGGGTGTGCTCAACGATGGGGGCAAGTGGGCGGTTGGCAATGGCCCGCTGACGGATTTTCCCCGTGAGAAGCCTGAGAAGCCGTTTCTTTTCCAGGGCAACGACACCTCCTTCACCGTCATCCATCCCACCGGGGCCGGTTTCCGCATCAGCGGACTGCTCGCAGGCACCTACCAGCAGCTTCAGGACAACCGTGAGTGGAAGACCAACAATTTCAGCTGGTATGCCTCCATTACGTTGCCACGCGGCAATCCCACACCTTCGTTCACGATCAAACTGACTCGCCCGGATGCCGCAGCAGCGCGGGTTGAGCCGCTGATCGACCGCTTTGGTCAGTTTGTCCGCGTCCAGTTCGACACCAAGGTCACCAGCGAAGAGCAACTGCGTGAGGATGTGCAGCGCGATGCCGAGTACTATGGCTCGCTTAACCCGCCCCCGACCGATCGCTTCGGCGGCCTGCCCGGAAGCGGCAAGGAACTGGGCCTGCGCGCGACTGGTTTCTTCCACATCGAGCAACTCGGCGATCGCCAGGTCCTGGTCGATCCTGAGGGCAATCTTTTTTTTCAGCTTGGCCTGTGTCTCTTCGCGACCCCCTGTGATGATTACACCACCGTAAAGGGACGGGAAGCCATTTACGAGTGGCTGCCCACAGCCGATGAGCCAGGCATGAAGTCGACTTGGCGCCAGGGCAATCGTGGCGTCGTTTCTTTTTACCTGGCCAACCGCGTGCGCAAGTTTGGCAAGCCGTTCGAACTGGCTCCCTTCGTGGCTGAGTCGATCGACCGGGTGCGTAAGTGGGGCTTCAACAGCGCGGGTGCTTTCAGCAGTTGGGATGACGCCGGCCGGGCTGAGATCCGCAAGGGTAACTTCCCGTACGTGTCGTTCCTCCCCCTGGGCAAGAATGTCGCCCGCGAACTGCCCGCCAGGAAGGTGTGGGATCCGTTTGACGAGGGCATCGAGCAGCGGATGGACGAGGCATTCGCCGCCATCGTCGCCCCCAAGGCGGATGATCCGCTGGTCATCGGGTGGTTCATCATCAACGAGCCCCTGATCGAGGATGTGGTCAAGGTGGTGCCCCGGCTCAAGGGCGACTGGGGGGCCAAGCGCCGGCTGGTGGAGATGCTGCGGGAGAGATACCCCAGCATCGAGGCATTCAACGCGGCCTGGGAAACGCAGGTAGCCAGCTTCGAGGCGCTGCTGGATGAGCCGCTGATCGTTGCCACCAGGGCCGCCAGCGCTGACATGCAGGCGTATTTCGAGCTGTTCCTGGAGCGCCGTTACAGCCTGGTCAACCAGTATTTCCGCAAGTACAACCGCAATCACCTGCTCATTGGCGATCGCTGGATGCCCAGCACCGCCAACAACGAAACGCTGGTGAAGGTGGCCGGCAAATACCTCGATGTGATCAGCGTCAACTACTACGCGTATGGCATCGACAAGGCCTTCCTCGATCGCCTGCACCGCTGGTCCGGCGGCAAGCCGCTGCTGCTGAGCGAGTTTTACTACTCCTCGCGCGAACAGGGTCTGGCCGGAGGGGGAACCCGCGTGGCTGACCAGCACGAGCGCGGCCTGGCCTACCGCAACTACGTTGAGCAGGCAGTGGCCACCGGCTATGTGATTGGCGTGCAGTGGTTCTCGCACCTCGACCAGGCCACCACCGGTCGTTTTTTCCAGGGGTTTAACGGTGAGGCCTTCGCCAATGGCCTGGTCAACGTGGCCGACCGCCCGTACAAGCCGTTCCTGGAAGAGGTGATGAAGACCAATTACGGCATCTACGATGTGATCCTCGGCAAGCGCGAGCCATTCGCTTACGATGATCCGCGCTTCGCCCTCAAGGCGGAGACAGCGCCCAAGACGGTGGCGGTTTCGCGAATGACGCAGACGGTCGTGCTGGATGGCCAGCATAGTGAATGGCCGGCGGTGCCGCCAACCCGTATCGGCGGGGATCGGCTGGTGCTGGGGCATGGAACCGATGTGTTCGAAGCGTCCTACCGCCTGGCGTGGGATGATCGCAACCTGTACCTCTATGTCGAAGTGCGCGACACCACCCCGATGCAGAACCGGCGCCCCGATCAGCAGATCTGGGCCGATGACAGTATCGAACTGTTCACCGGCCCCGAGAACCTCGACAAAGGGGGCACGCTGCAGTTTGGTGATCGCCAGGTTCTGATCCGTGCCCTGGCGCCGGATCCGGAGTTGTCACCGGTCTACTTCCTCAATGCGCCCCGTCAGGCCGAAGCGCAGGTGGTTGTGGTGCCGGCTGTCGATGGCGGCGGGTACGTTATCGAGGCGGCTATTCCCTTCGAGGCGCTGGGCTTTGTTCCCAAGGCCGGCCAGGAGATTCTCTTCGACCTGTGCGTCAACAATGGGGGCGGCGGCCGCCGGCAACTCGCCTGGAACGGCACCAGCCGCAACTCCAGCAATCGCGGCGTGTGGGGACGGGCCGAGTTCATGCAGTGATTGCCCTTGCCCGTCTTCGGCGGGCGGCCCGCTGCAGAACGTGTTACTTGCCACATCTGGCTTATTGCGTGATGACGGCCACCAGGTGGATGTCCAATGCCCCCTGGTGGCCGTCCATGCCCTCATCCATCCCGCTTGGGAAGATCGCTGGCACTGAACAAGACCACTCTCCAAAGCGGCGGCATCGGCAAACGAATTGAGTGCAATGCAATACAGAGCTGAAGCGCATTACGACCTTCTCAGCGCCTGAACCGTTCGGCGGGGTCCGGCGGTGGCAAGATCGAATGTGACTCCGGGGGCCGTGACCTGGCACTGGCCTTCACCCTCGATGGTCAGGCTGGCACGGTCTTCGGCCACGACCAGGTGTGCCATGGTGCCCGTGCTTCGGATCTCGATGTCACCGGCGGCCAGGTGCGTGCCGGCCAGCAGTGTCAGAACGGTTTGCCGTGAGTCGCGCAATACGGCGGCATAGCGGCCCGTGAATCGCACATCATCGCGAGCCAGCGTAAGCGTGGATCGCGCAAAGAAGAAAATGTCATCGATGTCGTCTCCGCGGACCTGTGTACCGATGGCATGGCCATTGTGCACGATACGCGCTGCGGCCAGCGGCTGCTGATCGGGCCGCAGGGGCTGGAGGATCGCCAGGTAGTGCTGATTTGCCTCTCCACGCAGTTGCAGGTGCCGCATGGAGAACGACTCGGCCGCCTTTCGCCTGTAATCGAGGATGGGCTGCTGAACCACCTGTTCGTCGGCGAACGCCTGGTCGGGCAGCAGAACGTGCAGATCGGTGCCGAAACGTCCACGGAAGCGGTAGCCCTTGCGCCAGTTACCCGTATGACTGTCGGCAACGACCTGCAGATGCCACCAGGTTGGGATCGTTGCATCGATCGCCAGCGCATCATGCATGATGAGGTATTGATCGCGGACCCACCATATCGAGCGAACATTGGCGGGGTTCGGCTCGTGGTAGCGGCGAATCGCTTCCTCGACGAGCTCGTGGCTGCAGACATCGCTGAGAAACACGGGATCGCCGGGGCGCAGGACCACGGGATGGACGCCCTGGCAGAAGCCGATGCCGTCGAACGCGGCGAAGCGCTCGACATGCCCGGGTGCGAGGGGAATGTGTACATCGTAGAACGACAGGGTCGAGTGCCGCCAGGTTTCACCGGCCTCACCGCCATCATAGATCAGCGGCTTGCCGTCGGCGAAGAGGATGATGCTCCCCTCGGTGCGGTGGAAGCGGTAGCCACCCGGACCCTGCTTGAAAAGCACAAAGGCCTCCCGCGGCGTGTTGAAGTGGCTGCGGAAGACCGCGCCGAATCCTTCCAGCCGGCGGCTGGTGAGTATGGCGGGTGGCGCGGGGCGCAGGTCCTGCTCTTCAAGCCGGGCGAACAGCAGGGGGAGATTGCCGAAATACCCGCCGTCGGCACCACCCGACTGATAGGCCCATAGCAGCTCATCGGCGAAGGCTGGATCGCTGCTGCGATACAGCCTGGCCGCCAGGGCATAGTGCTCCGGCACCCACGGCCCGAGTTGGGCGTGGTCGCCGATCGGAGCGATGCGGCGCACCTTGGGCACAGCGCGGTAATCGGTGTCGCTGCAGCCATCGCGCATGACATCATGCTCCATGGGGCAGGGCGGGGTCAGCAGCAGGACGCCCCAGCGCAGGTATTCCTTCAGCCGCGGCAGGGTGGTTGGATCGAACAGGCCGGCGTTGGCCAGGTGCATCAGCAGATTCATGCGGCACTTGCTGGCGTGCAGGTAATAGCAGGCTGGGTTCTCGTACCATTTGCCGCTGCCGGGGGTGCAGTAGGTGTTGAGCGATTGCTCCATCAGGGCGACGGCATGATCCGTGAACGCGGCGGCGTCGGGATGACCGCGGAAGACAACGCCGATGGTGCCGGCGACGTCGACGCGATCGGCTTCGAAGTTGGCGTTGCGGCTGCCGTGCTTCCAGTTCATGAAGTCGGGGCTGAGGTACAGATGGCCCATCAGGATGAAAAACGCGCGCACCAGGCGCTCCTCCTCGGGCGTGAAGACACCGCTTGGGGCGATGAGGTCGTAGCTTTCCGCCCATTGGGTGATCGGGCGGGAGCCCACCGGAGAATACATATCGGAGTACTCCCGGCCCATCAGGGTCATCCGCGCCCGCACATGCGCAACGCCAACCAGTTCGGCCTTCTTGCGCCATGCCAGCAGCGGGTCAGCCTCGACAGCAAAGCGCAGGGCGTCGACGGTGCCGTGCTTGACCTGCCCGCTGGCCATCTTGTCCCAGAACCGGGCAAAGGCTGGCAGCTTGCGCTTGTGGCGCAGGTGGCGGAGCTGGTCACGGCGGGCCAGCACATGGGGGCGCTCGATGGCATCGGGCTCATCGAGGTGCCAGGTCATGAACTGCTGTATGGTGGGGGATGAGTTCTTGTGCTGCACCGCACTGAGCTCGCTGATCACCCCGTCATTGCGATCCAGGGTCGAGACATACAGGCCCCAGTGACGCTCGCCATCAAACAGGGGAAAGCGAAAGAAGGCATCGCCGGTGGAATCGGTGTGGGCCGTGATCATGGAGAGGGTGGAACCCACCATCTCGGGAAAGGGCCAGTCGAGTTCGCGCCGCCACGCCGGCTGGTCGCCGGGACCATGGGCGATCTGGTCGAACTGGCGGTCGATCCAGTCGCCGCGACGAAGGGTACAGACAGCGATGAAGTCACGCTCGTCCACCCCGTCGGGTGTCATGGCGTACGCGAAGCCGGCAGGGGGAATCCACCATGGAACGGACTCCTGCAGCCGTGCCACCTCGCGGTCAGTGCTGTCCAGAGTGGTCCAGTTCTGGGAGGACGGGTGTGATTTCCAGTGCAGGTAGCCGCGCCCACGGCCGCCGCCCAGCTCGCGCAAGGAAAACTCGAACCGTGCCCCTTCCAGTCCAGGCGAAACCTCGTGGACCAGCAGATACGGTTCACCGCGATGGGCGGTGAGCGTCAGTGTGTAGCGGCTGCCGTTGGACAGGTCGTATCCGACACGCAGACGTATCATCACCGGGCCATCGTCCAGCACCTCGGTCTTCCGCTGGGCGACACGGATACCAGCCGGCAGGATCATTCGACCCTGACCGCGGCGAATACCATCCGCACCCTGCACGGCCAGCACGGGCGGCAGATCGTCCGCATCCTCGCCCCACGGGATGAAGAAGCGCGCAGCGCCCGTGTCGATGACCGCCTCCCGGGCGCGCGATTCCACCAGCATGCTGTCGATGGGGGGCTGCGGGAGGGGGGCGTCAGTGACGTAGAGCCCCAGCACATGCTCGCTCCTCTCCGGCAGATCATGCAGGAAGATCAACTCGCGGCCGGACACCTGTACCGCCAATGGCTCGGCCGGCCTGCGCGAGTCGATCAGGCGCAGGCGATCAGCATCGGCAGGGACACCTTCAGGAAGGACGATCGTGACGGCCTGACGCGGGAAGCTGTAGTGGAATGGGTTGTGCAGTCGGTGCTGCCAGACACGGTGGCAACTGATCCCGTCCACCTCCTGCTGCTCGGGTAGTGATGCGGTCAGCGCTGCCGGCGGAGCGCTGCGCCACGCGTCCACGGTTGCATCGATGGTGAGTGTTGTCCCAGCCTCAATCCGCGGCTGCTGCGCTATGAATCGCGTGGGGATGTCGAATTGTTCCGGGTCAAGCGTGACAGCGACGAACGCATGCTCGCCTGCGGGTACATCCTTGAAGACGTAATGGCCGCGTTCATCGGTGATGGCTGTGCGCGGCTCGATCCCGTCGATGGGCGGATAGTAATGCATCGGCTGATGCACCAGCGGCACCGTGGGCGGTGGGGCATCGGCAGTCACCAGGCCAAGTGTGACCGTGGCGCTGGCCACAGGCGTGCCATCGGGAAAGCGAAGCGTCCCGGCGAGTGAGCCTGTTGCGGTTGTCGTGCGGTGGGAGGCGCCAGGTTCGGCAGGGAGGGGCGGGCAGAGGGCGTTGGCTTCTTCGGCATGGCCGCACTCGCGAAGCGCGGCTGCGATCTGGCGCTGTTCATCCTCTGTGGACGCGCGCTGTAGTGCCTCATCGAGCAGGCGCCGCGACTCGGCCAGCTTTTTCGCCTGGTATTCCTCGTAGGTATATCCCGCCGCCTGTTCAGCCGAGGTGCGGTAGAAGCCGTGATCCGACTCCCGATACTCGTCCACGGCGCGCAGCAGCAATAGCGAAAGCTCATCCGCAGGCGTCTGCGGGCGGATCTGGTCCAGCGCCCACCGGCAGCCCTGCTGATCGCCCAGGGCTCTGTAGGCCGCGTGCAGCGACATGAGCAGTTGGGGATTTCCCGGCCGGGTCGCCAGCGCCCCCAGGCAGACCCGCCGGGCCGTCTCCCACCGCCGCTCCTCCAGGGCACGTTCGACAACCGCCACAATGGCATCCAGGCTGTCCGAATAGGCCAGGTTGGGGAGATTCCGCAGGAGATGGGGCGCGCGATCCGCTCTGATCATTGTGACATCTGACAAATTATACGTCACAGTGTAACATCATGTGATAGAGTAATAAAATCGCGCAAGCGGCAACACTCGCCGGCTGCCCCCTCCGTGGTTGGGCAGCGGCCCCTCGCGCCGAGAGGAGGACTCGAATGCGTCTGCGGAATTCTCGACCAGCTGACCGTCTGGTCATCATCATGGGCATATCCCTGCTGACCGGTGTATTCGCGGGAACGCGAGCGGAAGGGGCGGTATACAAGTTCACGAATCCCGGCGGCACCGATCTGGTCGATGCTGACACGATCACAACCGGCGCGGCGATTCAGACCAACTACCCATCCAGGAGCGATGCGCTGGCGGCCTTCAAGCATGGCCAGAACGCGATCGTTTGGACGGTGGACGAGACGCGCAGCGGCCAGGCCCTCGGCAACCTTCAGCATTTCCTGGACAATGTCGACAGCCTCACCTACACGCTGGATGGGCCATACGCATCGCTGCTCGAGGGCTACACGTCCGATCTGTCGATCAGCATCTCCGACAGCAACGATGCAGACCAACGCACGCGCTTTGCAACCAACACCCGCGGGGTTGGCAGCCATGCGCTGATAACGCGGAGTGCGGCCTCCAACGAACAGACGATCACCATCACGTTCTCGGAAAACGTCGATGCGTTCGCGATCACCTGGGACACCGCGCGGCCGTTCGAAATCTACATCTACGACGCGGCCAGTGGGGGGAACCTGATCGGCACGTTGTCGATGGCGGGAACCACCGCCCGCGCCAACACGGTCTGGAGCGCCAGCGAGGCGAATGTGAGCGTCGGAATCGGCCGTGTCGAGTTGTATCGTCCCGCCGATCCGAGCACGGGCGACTCGCGCCTCCTGCAGTTCGGCTTCGTGCCGCTCGTGCCTGAACCCTCGGGCCTGCTGTGGGTGCTCGGGGGCGCGTTGATCGGGCTTCGCCGCAAACGCAGGTGATACGCGCCGATGCGAGTGAACTGAATATCTGCCGACCGGCAGCTCGAAACTGCCGGTCGCGTGTTATTATCCGGATATGGAGTTGTCCGGGACTGCACCAGTGAAGACCAGCGAAGCAGCCGGAATCGACGCGCACCGCGCGCAGCCTCAGCCGTCGGAGTCAAGACGCGCCGGCGACGGGCGGAAGGTCCGCATCGCCGTCGTCGGACTGAACTTCGGCAGGCATATCGCCCGCGCGCTGCGGGGTGAGGCGCTGGCGAAGCTGTACGACATTGCGGGTGTGTGCGACCTGGATACCGCCCGGGCGCGTCAGATTGCCGATGAGTGCGGTACGGGCGTTTATGAGTCACTCGACGCGATCCTCGCGGATCCGCGCGTCGACGCGGTCGGGCTGTTTACAGCCCCAGCCGGGCGGGCGGAGTTGATCCGGCAGATCATCCGCGCCGGCAAGGATGTCATGACGACCAAGCCGTTCGAGGTGGATCCCGATGCGGCAGCCGACGTGCTCGCCGAGGCTCAACGGCTGGGACGGTTTGTCCATCTGAACTCGCCCACGCCGGTGATGCCCGTCGATCTGCAGCAGGTGCTGGACTGGCGGGATCGGTTCGATCTCGGCCGGCCGGTGGGGTGTCGGCTGGAGACGTATGCGTCATACCACGAGCAAGCCGACGGTAGCTGGCTGGACGATCCCGAGCGCTGCCCGGCTGCGCCCATCTTTCGCCTGGGCATCTACCTGATCAACGATGTCCTGCAACTGTTTGGCGAGCCTGAGGCCGTGCAGGTGCTGGAGTCGCGCATTCGCACGGGTCGTCCCACAGCGGACAATGCCCAACTGGCCATCCGCTTCCGCAACGGCGCCCTGGCGAACATTTTCTGCTCGTTCTGTATTGGTGACACGCAGCATTATCGCAACGCAATGACCGTGAATTACGAGCGTGGTACAGTGTACCGCAACATTGGCGCCTCTGAGCGGCATAGTTCGATTGCTGAGATGTCGGTGGTGACGCCGAAAAGCGGTACAAATCTCCCGCACATCGAGCGCACGATCCTGCCCACGTGCAGCGGCCAGTACCAGTGGGATGAGTTTCATCGCGCGGTGATTGATCGCAACGCCGGGCTGCGGACAGATTCTGGGATCGTGGTCATGGGACTGAAGGTGCTGGCCGCCATGGCGCGGGCAGTGCAAACCGGCTGCGCGGAGAAGATCTGAATCATTTAGCCGCGCGCATGCGACGATTGTTCCTGATCATCCCTGCGAAGTGCCGCAGAGCACTGTACTTTGCGTTTCGAGCGTGATTCGCTGATCGGGGAAAAACTTGCGGTGAACTGGCGGGGGGCGAAGTGGCCGGCGACTGTGCCGCGCACTCACACTATTAAGAGGCGGATGGACGTAGCGCACGGCGCATAGTCGCGTCTGCTGGCAGTAGAGCAGGCATTAGTCGCACGAATGAACGCGAGTCAGAAAAAATGATTGCCCCCTGTCTCAGTGTGTGGTATTGTTGTTTTGTAGTATTGATTTGTTAATTGAAACAGGCGGGATGCTGATCAAAACAAACCAGTTTAGCATCTCTCGAATTCTTGAGAACGGCTCACACGAGCGGGGCGTACCAGATAAGGCGACAACAGGTCATTCCCAAATCTGTGTCCTCACATGACCCACAACGTGCTGACGGCCTGCATGGCATGTACTCCGCTCCTGTGAACAACCTTGGTAAGCACCGTTGCCGGGGATGACCGGCGGATTTCTAGCGTCGTTTCTGAACAACTCCTTCGGCCGCTCGTTCATGGGCCGAGAACATCATCTCGCAGGAGGTTCTTATGACGGGTGCCTCATTCACCATCTCTTCGAGGCGGATGGCTGTAACCCCGCGTACAGGTTTTACGCTGGTGGAGCTGCTGGTCGTGATCGGGATCATTGCGCTTCTCATCAGCATCCTCCTGCCTGCCCTGAACAAGGTGCGGGGGGCGGCCAACCGGCTGGCGTGTGCCTCCAATCTGCGGCAGATGGGCCTGGCGACACGCATGTACCTGAACGACAACAAAGGCCGCTTCTACATGGGCGAGAGTGGGACCAGCACCATCCGCGCTGTCGA
This sequence comes from uncultured Tepidisphaeraceae bacterium, assembly GCA_964398315.1. Lineage (GTDB taxonomy): Bacteria > Planctomycetota > Phycisphaerae > Tepidisphaerales > Tepidisphaeraceae > JADLCB01. The sequence continues at coordinate 163,631 of CAYNMV010000001.1, forward strand.
GTATCACATCTTTTACAAGGATGGTGAAACACACCTGAAGCTGCAGGGCTTTGATGTGTGGTATGCGCGCTACCTCAGCGGTACAACGGCCAGCGATATTGATGCGATCCGGCAGGACATCCGGACAAACACTGCCAAGGTATTCCAGTGCCCGAGCAATCCGCGGCTGCTGGCCACCGACAACTACAGCTATGCCATGCTTGCCTACAGCGCGGTGGACCAGCCGGTGACCGAAGGGTTGCTGATGCGCATCAAGCGGCGCTACCCGGAGACGTTCGGAGATTATGCGCCGGCAATCTGGGCGGACACGATGATCCTCCGCAACGTTTCGAGCTCGACACCACGTGACACGAACCACTGGGACAACAGGAAGGCCCAGCCTGCCGGCGCAAACGTGGCGCACCTGGACGGTTCGGTTGTGTGGCTGGACTATGGCGGCCCATGGGGCAGCTACGCTGACAAGTATCCCTGCGTCGTCGGGCCCTACAGTGCCGGCCCCTTCAACACCCTGGCTTGGCCAAGCACCGCAATCATTATGAAGACCACCTATCCCGCCAACACCCGCGATGAGAACACCATGGTGGGTACCCGTTACCTGCTGTCGGCCAATTTGTTCGACTGAATCGGGCGTGGCGGGGATGGAGCCCAGCAGATCGCCTGCGCCGGCAGGGCGATCGGAGATTGTGCGCGCCGGTGGCGGCGGACTGCAAACCTGTGGATGGAGATCCTGCATGATGGGACTGAAGGCGATGCGGTTGACCCTGGACCTCGGTCTGCTGCTGTTGGTTGTGTGCATGCTGGCCTGCGCATCTCAGGCGCGGGCGGAGTCGACGGGCGTCGAGGTATCGTATCAGCTCCCGGCCGATGGTCCGTTGCCGCGAACGTATCGCGTGACCCTGGCGATCACCGATCCCGGCAATCCCGACTGGATCATCAGCACGTTTGTCGCCGGCGGGGCACGGACGGTGACACAGGAGAACCAGGGGCGCTTCACCGATCGCTGGAACGGCCTGGATGACAACCACATGCCGGTTCCGCCCGGCGAATACGCCGTAAAGGGCATTTACATGCCCGCGGAAATCTGGCCGGTCGATGGCCAGGCGCACACCATCATCCCGCGCTACCGCATGCGGATCTCTCCGTGGGCGCCAACGCCCGAGCAGGATATGCTCCAGCGCTGGGTGTCGGGCGATCCGGTGGACACGCCGCTGAATGATGTGGATGTCAGCGAGGATGGCATCGGCGTGTTCCTGTTCGGCTATCTCGAAAACGCGGTGAACAACATCAAGGTGGACTTCCGCAGGCCGATCGGCCATGGGCAGGTGCTGGCGAATTATCCATCGGGCGGTGCCGGCGGGGGGACGGTGACAGCGACGGATGGGGACCGCATCTGGACCTACACGCCCGGCGGCGGCCTGCGCTTCATCTATCGTGCTGACGGCCCGTGGGGCAAGCAGAACGCCCGGTATCGGCGGAACGTTGTCCTTCCGGAGGGGCATGTCACGGCGATGGACGCGCAGCGGATCGGCGAGCGGTCGCTGGTCTACATCGCCCTGCGCGGCCGGCTGGTTGAGGCCCGTGTGGATCGTGCCGGACGCAGCATCGCCGGCGAAGACATCAGCCAGCCGATTAATCGCATCGATGTTCTGGACGGCGACGATGCGGCGGTGCTCGGATCGATCCCGCTGGCCATGCCCCTTGCGATCAAGCTGCATGACGGTGCGCTGTATGCCCTGCAGGAGGTCGATGGTGTGCAGCGCATCGTGCGCGTGGGACTGGAAAACGGCCTGCCGCGCGGGCAGTGGCAGCCGGTTTTTGATGTGCCGCGGCAGATCAAGGCAGCCGATTTCGAAATCTCTCCCAGCGGGCACTTTTTCGTCACCGATCCGGACGCGAATCATGCCTATCGGCTGGATAAGACCGGAAAGGTGCAGCAGACCTACGGCCGGCAGGACGCGCAGCAGCCGGGGCATTACGACCGCCTGACGCTGATGTACCCCACGCGCCTGGCAGCCTGGCGCGATCCGGAAGGACAGGACCGGCTGATCATCGTCGAAGAGCATGGGCCCAATCGCGTGTCGGAGTGGTCCGTTGATGGGCAGCTCCTGCGCGAGTGGATTCCGCTGCAGACGATCTCGAATCACGGCTATGCCATCGACCCCCAGCAGCCCGATCACCTGTACATCCGCGGCCACGGCCAGTGGCTCAACCGGTTCAAGGTCGACTGGAAGACGGGCAAGTATGAAGTGGATGCCGTCTGGCCGGGTGTGGCGGCTGAGCCGTTTGATTTCCGCTGCGACACGCCGCAGATCATCCATCTGAATGGACGCAAGTACCTCACATTCTCGCGCAATGGCGTGATCTATCGGTTCGACGGCGATCGCTGCCTGGTGTCGGCTGGTTTCGTGCGTGTGGTGGAGAACAACCGGCCGCGATACTACGTCTTCCGCGATGAGAATGGCGATGGCATCGCCAGCGAGGATGAGTGGCGCCATCGGCCAATGGAGCACCCGAGGGGAACCTTCCGCTACTGGGGTGAGCAGTGGTTCAGCGACCTCGCCTGGATGGCGCTCGGCCAGGGAACGCCGGATGTCTGGCGGCTGCCGGTTGCGGGGTTTGACGAACACGGCAACCCGATCTACCAGCCCGATGGTTGGCAGAAGGTGCTGAGTGATCCGGTCTTCCTGGCGCGGCGCGAGGATGCGGCGACAGCGCTGTTCGGCGGCAACGAGATGGATGAAGCTTTCACCAGTCCCTGGGCGATGCCCGCTGAGGGACCTGATGGCACGATCTACATCGGCGCACGCGGCGGGCCCGACGAAGGGGCCAACTTTGGTGGCCAGTACAAGCTCAGCCGCTATGACCCGGACCCCGCAGGCGGGTATCGCCTGCGCTGGCGCGTGGGCCGCGTGGCACAGGATCGCGTCGCCCTGCCGGGCGAGCTGTATGGCTCAATCTTCGTCAACTCGCCTGTCAATGATCTGATCGGCGTCGTTGACCAGACGCGCGCCGGCTACCTGATCTACACCATCGACGGGCTGTACGTCGACACGATCCTGGCGGACCTGCGCAGCATCGGCAAAGCCGATGCGGGCATGTACTGGAACGGCGGGGAGTTCTTCGCCGGCCGGCATTTCGTCGACACCGACGGCCAGGTCTACCTGGCGATGGGCAAGGAAACGCCGATCGTATTCGAGTTGAAGAACTGGACGACCGATTCGAAGGTCATCCATCGGCTGGAGACATTGCCGCCGTCGGTCACACTGCGGAGCAGCGACATCGCGCCGCCGCCAGCCAAGGCGATCATCCGCCGCGGCGGGCGCAGCGGGGCGCTGCTGGCATCTTTCAAGCCATCGACCGGTGGCCCGCCGGCAATGGATGGCAGCGAGGAGGGTTGGTCGCACGCAGCCACGCTGACGTTCGAGGGCGGCCAAGAGCAGCAGGTCACTGTTCAGCCGCTGTACGACCACGATAACATCTACCTCCGCTGGCATGCCCGCACTGGCCGGGAAGTTCGACCAGGCGAGCGCGAGCCGCTGGATCGCATCTTCACACACGGCCGCGGCGCCGACACGCTGAGCTTCTATCTCCAGGGCGATCCCGATGCGCCGCCGGCCAAGGGCTCAGCCGGCCGGTCGGGTGATGCGCGCTTCGTGTTCGCTCTGACGAAGGGTAAGAACGGCATCGAGCCGGTGGCGCTGGGGATGTACTCAAGCTGGCCGACACCGTCGACCGCCAGCCCGCTGACGTACGAGTCGCCGGTTGGCCGCATCGCTTTTGCGCACGTCGGCCCGGTGGAGGGCGCTGAACTGGCGTATCGCCTGGACGAAGACCGCAAAGGCTTTGTGATCGTGGCGCGCCTGCCACGCAGCGCACTGCCGAACGACAAGCCGCTGCCGAACCTGCGGACACGTGTCAATTTCGACGCGACATTCAACGGGCATAACCGCTTCTGGTGGGCGAACCTTGACGGCTCGGCCAGCCGCGAGACGCATGATGAGCCGTCGGAGGCGGGGCTCTATCCCGGCTCGTGGGCGCAGGCACATTTCGAGTCGCCGGGCGAGGCATTGACGGTCTACGGCTGGTCCGTCCTCGGCCCGTTCAGCGGCGCCGAGTTGAACGGGGTCAACTCGCATGAGGAACCAGGTAAGCGACGAATTCACGCCTTCTTCGAAAAGGCTGTGTTTCCGCCGGATCGCGGAGAGATTGACCTCTCCCGCACGTATCACAGCGAGCAGACGATCGTCAACGGCAAGCAGCTCACTGTTTCGTGGAAGCAGGTCTGGGTCGAGCCGGAGGAGCCATCGGTCGAGCTCGGCCGGCCGGCCGAGAAGCACTATGCGCTGGCGTGGATCTACGTCCCCGAGGCAATGACGCTTCGCTGCCGGGTGCTTCAGGGCCGCAACCTGAACCATGCCACGATCGATGTGGCGGGAAAGAAGTACCAACCCCAGGGCGAGCAATCCGAGCAGCAGATTGCGTTTGAAAAGGGCTGGAATCGCGTCTTCTACCAGGGCTACTGCACGGGCTACAGGCTTCGCATCGGCCTGCAGATCCTGGGCGAACCGGACCTGCTGTGGCAGATCCGCACGCGCGCGACACCGCCAGATGGGCAATAGAGGCAAGCGAGCGTCAGGAAGATGAATTCCAGGGAGTGGACATGATCATGGGTTGTATTTTGAGGTGTACGCGGTTTGGCCTGACGGCGCTGATAGCCGTAGCGACGTTCGCGGTGCCGGTTTGCGCCAATGACGCGACCATGTCACTGGTTTCGGAAGTGACGGTTGTGCCCGCTCCAGGCGAAGTGACCATCGACGGGAGGACCGATGACTGGGATCTGAGCGCTGGTGTCTGGAGTTACAACGCGCCGGACATCGTTGATGAGTACTCGGTGTGGACCCACCTGATGTGGGATGCCAGGGGTGTCTATTACCTGGCGCGTGTGCATGACACCGACCCGATGAAGAACGCCACGCGCGGTATCGATTTCGGCCGCGGCTGGCAGGGTGACTCGATCCAGCTTCGGGTGATCCTGGATGACAGAACGGACGATGAGCACCAGATGCATATCACGATCTATCCCTCGACGCCGGAACGGCGGCCGTACATGATCGTGAAGCATGGCGGGTTCAAGTCCAAGCCGCCATATGACCAGACCGGGCCGGATCGGCCGGATTTGGCTGAGCGCTTCGGGCCGACCATGGAGTCGGCCGGCGGGCACATCGCCATCGAGCCCTGGGAGGATGGCAAGGGGTACAACGTCGAAGCTTTTATGCCCTGGTCGTACCTGCGGCTCAGCGGCCAGCCGCTCAAGCCGGGTGATTCGTTCGTCTTTGGCTGGGAGACGATGTGGGCCAAGCCGACGCCTCCGGACGCCGAACCCGAGACCGGCCAGCAACACCGCCTGGCCGATGGTGTCAAGGATGCCTCGGCCAATCGCATCTTCATGTTTCGCGCCCGCGAGGCCTGGGGCAAGGCGACGATCAGCGCATCCGGCCAACTGGATATCACAGCGCAACAGCGCCAGTTGCGCGAGCAGCGCCTGGCAGCGTTTGCCGACCTGAGCACCAGGGGTTCCATTCCGATTGCGTACAACCTGCCGGATGATGACAAGGCCCGCGAAGTCACCATCGCTATCGCAGATGCCGAGGGCAATCGCGTGCGCAACCTGTTCGGCCAGTATCCCCGCAAGGGAGGGCAGGTGACGGACTACTGGGACGGCCTGGACGATGAGGGTGAACCGGTTGCCCCCGGCCGCTACACGGCGATCATCGTCGACCATGAGCCGATTGAGATCGAGCTGTTGACCAGCCTGTACAACGCCGGCACACCGCCCTGGCGGACGGCGACCCGATATGCCGTCTGGGGATCGGACCACGGTGCCGCCACATCGGTTGCCACGCGCGGCGATGATGTGTTTGTCGGCTTTGCGATCCCCGAGTCAGGTGTGGGATTGAGCTGCTACCGCGTCGGCCAGGGCCTGCAGTGGAGCACGAAGAACTCCGCGGCCGATATCGCCGTGGGCGAACAGTATCTCTACACCTTCGATTACATCGCCTGGGAGAAGCGGTTCATCCTCTCCCGCCTGGATATTACCAATGGCAAGGTTGTGCCCTTTGTGCGCGGCGAAGGTGAGCAGGTCCCATCGGTGCAGGTCGACCTCGAGACCGGGCCCAACCATCGCAGCGCCCTGGATCGCGCATTGGCTTCCTCGATCGCCATCGGACACGACGCCATCTGGCTGCATATTCCCGATCACGCGATTCTGAAGGTGCATCCACAGACGGGGCAGATTCTGGAGAAACGCGCACCCGGCGAGATCGCCAGCATCCGGTCGCAGGATCGCACGCTGTACGCGATGGACAGGGACGGCGTGATTCAGCGCATTGACGAAAACCTGCAGCCGGTCGAGCAGGTGCTGAAAGTTGATGGCATCAAGCAGCCGGGCCGCTTCGGTGTTGCACAGGATGCCCAGCGGTTTGCGGTCTGCGATGTCGAGACCAACCAGGTGTTCGTGTTCAGCCGCGACGGCAGCGCCCCGGTTGTCATCGGCAAGCCGTTGCGCGGTAAGGATCGGCCCGCGGGGCCGTTCGATCGCGACGACATCATGCTCCCGGCGGGCGTGGCGTTCGACTCAGCCGGGCGCATCTGGGTACCTGAGGGCACGGATGCCATCCACCGCACATCGGTCTGGACCGCCGACGGCAAGCTGCACGATGAGTTCTGGGGATCGACGGCCTATGGCGCGACGATGGGGTGGTACTTCCCGCACGATGCGATGCGCTTCATTGGCCGCGGAGTGGAGTTTGAGGTGGACTACGAAGTCGACCTCAACGTCCGCAAGTCCAACGAAAAGCCGCTGATCTACCATCCGCAGCTGAGCCACACCAACGGCGTTGTCCGGCAGTACGTCGATGCCCAGGGCCGAAAGCATGAATTTGCCATCAACGCCCCCGGCATCAACGGTGAAGCGGCGATGGTGATCTATCGCCGCGATGCCACGGGCGAGTTCATCCCCGCGGCGGGGCTGTTCCAGCCGACAACCAAGCGCTGGCGGCACTCGCACAACTTCCTGTCGCAGTTGCCGAAATCGGACAAGCCGGCTGGGTGGATCGACCGCAACGGCAACGCCCGCATCGACGCCGATGAGGTCGTCGCAGATGTGCAGTTCCAGCCGATTTACTGGTCCACCGGCTGGGTGCGGCCGGACATGACGATCTTTACCAACACCATGCACACCTATGCCCTCCAAGGCGTCAATGAGCATGGGGTGCCTGTCTATGACTTCAGCCGGCCACAGGCTGTGCCGAATCCGGTGCGCACGATCTCCAATAGCGGGTCGACCGGATCGCCCATCATGGACAGCGCCGGCAATGTCACCGACGGGATCGCATTCCACACGGTCGACGGCCGCCAGGGCCGCTATCCCAACCGCTACGGCCGCCACGATGCGCCGGCAGCCCAGCGGGGCGTGCTGATCGCACCGTTCCGCACCAACGGCGTGGTTGAAGGCGTGCCCGGCGTCGACAGCGTCACGATGCTGCAGGGCGACCGTGGCGAGTGGTTCATGCTCTCGTTCGACGGGCTGTACATCACCAGTTTGTTCCAGGACCTCAAGACGCGGGTCACGATGGATGAAACGCTGATCGGCGGCGAGAGCTTCGGCGGGCACTTCTGGCGCGTCGAGGGCGATGGGCCGCTGGCCGGCAAGGTGCTGTTGCAGACGGGGCACACGTCCTACCGCATCTTTGAAGTCAAGAAGCTCGAGACCATCCGCCGCCAGGAACTGACGCTGTCGGTCAGCGCGGATGACATCCGCCGCGGACAGGAGATTGCCGCCGCCGCGCGCAGTGAACTGGCGGAAGCGCCCCTGGTGGTGGTGCGTGTCTCGAGCCTGCCGTCACAGGCGCCGGATCCGACACTGGCCCGGGATGCAGCGCTGGTGGAAGGGCAGCCCTTTACGTTGGTAAGCGAGCGTGGCGATGCCTCGCGCTGGTTCAAGGTGAACATGCTCAGTGATGGGCAAGAGCTGGCGATCGTCTACCAGGTTGCGGATGAGTCGCCCTGGAAGAATGCGGCGGACAATATTGCCTATTCGTTCATTGGTGGTGATGCGGTGGATTTGAAGCTGCTGTCACCTCTGAATGGCCCGGTCCGCGTGCTGGCGGCACCGATCAACGGCAAGCCGCAGGCAATCTACTGGCAACAGACCGCGGATATGCCGGAAAACCCACAGCGCTACATGGTGGCGAACAATCCGGGCAATGCCCGCACGTTTGATGTTGTGAAGGTGCTGGACAGTGCCCGTGTGGATGTGAAGACCGGTGATCGCGGCTACAGCGTGCTGGTTCGCGTGCCGCTCAAGGCAATCGGATTGCACCCGCTGCCACAGGAGATCAAGGGCGTGGCGGGGGTGATCTTCTCTGACCCGGCCGGGGCTGACCGCCAGACCCGTCTCTACTGGCATGACAAGGCAACAACGATGGTCAATGACGTGCCGACGGAATCAGCACTGGAGCCGGAACGATTCGGGACCATTCCGGTTCAGCAGGCAAAGTGAGCGGGAGTGCTCCGGCATGCATGTGGAGACTGTACAGATCATACGAGCCGCTGATGTGGGATCCGCAGCACGTTGATGCCAGGAGCTGATGAGAAATGCGGGGCCGGATGAAAAAGCGTGTTTGCCCGCTTTCCAGGCTGGCGGTAGTTTTGATTCGATAAGTCATCTTTGGAGCGTAACGAACAACGTGGTGACTAAGACACATCGTTCACAACGTCTCCGTCCGCAACAGAATCGCGTCATCGAGTTGTTGCGAACGAAAATCGTCACCGGAGCGCTGGCGCCGGGAATGCGCGTGCCGCCGCGACGGGAGCTGGCCGAGCAGTTTTCGGTAAGCCTGCTGACAGTACAGCAGGCGGTGGATCGGCTGGCGCGCGAGGGGTTTGTCGAAGCACGGGGGAGGCTGGGCACATTCGTTGCCGACCGTCCGCCGCACCTGATGAACTACGCAGTCGTGTTCGATCACCTGCCCAATGAGCGGAGCTTTCCGCGATTCTTCACGGCGGTGGCGCGCGAGGCCCACGGGTTCGACGATGAGGATCGGAAGATCACACCATGGTATGGCGTGCAGCCGCGAACAGATTGCGAATCCTTCCGCCGGCTGTGCGGGCTGGTGCGCGATCATCGCGTGGCGGGGCTGATTTTCCCGGCGCCGCCCCATGCCTACCAGAATACGCCACTGCTCGATGAGCCGGGGATTCCGCGCGTGGCAATGCGATCAAGCGATGGCCACCGGTTCGAAGGCGTCGCCGAGCTGCAGTTCTCAGCGCTGCTGGATCGGGCGTTCGAGTACTTTGCCGCCAGGGGGCGGCGCAACGTCGCGGTCCTGCACCAGGCGGGCGTGACATTGAAAGATCCGTCCATCCTGCAGCGCCTGGGTCTGCGCATGCAGCCGTTCATGTGGCAGGCCGTCAGCTACAGCGAGCCGGAGGGAGCGCGGAACCTGGCGCACCTGATGGTGCGACGCCAGCAGCAGGATCCACCCGATGCGCTGTTCGTGGGGGATGACAACCTCCTGGAATATGCGACCGCCGGGATCATCGATGCCGGCGTGCGCGTGCCGGAGGAGCTGGAGGTGGTCGGGCACTGTAACTTCCCCTGGCCGACGCCCAGTGCCCTGCCCGTGCGGCGGCTGGGCTACGACGTGCGCGAATTTCTGCGCTGCTGCCTGCAGAGCCTCGATGAGCAGCGCCAGGGGCTTCAGCCCGCACAGGGCATCATCGAGGCCAAGTTCGAAGATGAGCTGCCCGACCCGCTCGGCTGAAGGGCACCTTGGGCAAAAAGGTCAACATGATGAGTCAAGTCGGAAGTGCGGCGTTTTGCATTGCCCTGGCGGCGATGGGGCTGTTTATCGCAACGGAGATGGTGATGGCGCAGGGAGCTGCGGCTGGGGCGTCAGATTCCGAAGCTTTGCCGCCGGGACGGGAGTTGCCGCACGTATCGTTTGCTGAGCTGGATCGACGGGCATCTGCGGGTGACCGGCTGGATGTGGTGTACCTCGGCGGCTCGCTTACCTGGGGCGCCAATGCCACTGACCCGCAGCGGACGAGCTATCGCGCGCTGATCGGACAATGGCTGCAACACCGCTATCCGAAGTCGCAGGTGGTCAACCACGATGCGGCCATCGGGGGGACGGGATCGCGCCTGGGCATCTTCCGGCTGGATCGGGATGTGCTGTCTCGCAAGCCGGATCTGGTGGTGCTGGATTTCACCGCCAATGATGATATCCGCTCAAGCGATCCCGAACCGCTGGCATCGTATGAAGCGATCGTTCGCCGCATTATCAGTGAGGCATCGTGCCCGGTGATGATTGTCGTGCTGCCGTTCAAGCGTGATATCCCCGCTGAGGAAGCAGCGTTCGTACGCCGCGAGGCACACCGGAAGCTGGCCAGGGCGTACGGCTGTGGCTTCGCCGATGCACTGGGCCTGATGCGCAGCCTTTACCAGTCAGGTGAACTGGATCTCGACGAAATCTGGGATACGCCATCGGACCGGTCACATCCGGGCGACAAGGGATATCGCCTGTTTGCGCAGGCGGTGCAGGATGAATTCGAGGCTGCCGTCGCCGATGGCCGGACAGCCCGGCTGCCGGAGAAAATGCTTTACGGCGAGCAGTATCTACAGACGCACCGCCAGCGGATATCGACGGCAGGGCCGCTGCCGGCCGGGTGGTCTGCCGGCCACGCCAATCGCATCGGCGCGTTTTTCGACATGCAGCCCAGCCGCTGGCTCGATGATGTGGTGATAGCGCAGGCTGGCGCAGTCGAGCCGCTGGTGATTCGCTTCGTCGGCACCTCGGTTGCCCTGTTTGGTGAGAGCACGCCCACCAGCGGCAAACTTCGGGCGACGCTCAATGGCGAAGTCCTGCGGCGAAAAGACTCCGACACCATTGACATTGGCCACATGGGCCGGTGGCTCAAGGGCAACGTGCGCAACTTCGAGTCGCTGGCAACCGGGCTGCCGGCCGGCGTTGAGCACACCCTGGTGCTTGAGCCGGTGCTGGAGGAAGGGGAAGAGCTGCGGATCGAGAGCATCTGCGTCGGCGGCCCCGGCGCCAGGGTGCTGACAGTACCGGCGATGCAACCCGCCGATTGATCCATGCGTCTGCCCCTCACCCGCCCAACCCGGCCGCGGCCCAGGCTGCGCCATAGTCCACTTTCCCCGTGAGCCTGCCCCAGCCGGCATGCCGGTGTGCCCGGCGTCTTGTTGCGGCATTCTTGCTGACCACAGGTTGCAGGGGACCGGGACAATCTCCGTTTCACTCGCGTTACCGCATTCGTCACCGGTGCCGCCTGTGGCGCGGGCGTTTCGCTCGTGCTACATGACTTGGGATGACGTGTGTCTCATTCCCGCAGGATCTTCTCCATCGGCTTGCCCTTGGCCAGTTCGTCGATGAGCTTGTCGAGGTAGCGGATGTTCTGCATGAGGGGGTCTTCGATCTGTTCCACGCGAACGCCGCAGATGGTGCCTTTGATCTGTTTGCGGTTGGGGTGGAGGTGGGGGGCGTGGGCGAAGAAGGTGCGGAAGTCGGCCTGGGTGTCTAGGTGGTGTTGCAGGCCGGCTGGGTCGTAACCGGTTAGCCAGAAGATGATCTGGTCGACTTCTTCCTTTGTCCGGTTCTTACGCTCGGCCTTCTGGATATAGAGCGGGTAAACCTTCGCGAAGGGCATGGAGAAGATGCGCTCGTTGGGCATGGCGATGTCCAGATGGGGTCTGTACGGCGAGTATATCAGAATGGCCTCGCGTGAGCAGGAATATGCAAGGTATCTCGGGTTGTGGTGTTGAACCACGTTGACACGAGGGGTGTAGCGCGGGTTTGGATGTGGTCGGGGGAAGGTGGGCATTGGGCGGGATGGCGCGAGGGCGATGCCTTGGGGTGAGTTGCCATATTCGCGCCCGGCGTGTGGGTGGATCGGGGAGACCAACGGGGATGTCTTGCCGATGGGGTGGGCAATCGCTAGTCTGCTCGGCGACCGTCACCGGGTCGGCGGTCGTCCATGAATGCCCCCTTTTTTATTAGCTGGAGAGACACGCGATGCCGCGACGTGATGACCTGCGCAAAGTTCTGATAATCGGATCCGGGCCTATCGTGATCGGGCAGGCGTGTGAGTTTGACTATTCCGGCACCCAGGCATGCAAGGCGCTGCGCGACCTGGGGTACGAAATCGTGCTGGTCAACTCCAACCCGGCGACCATCATGACCGATCCGGGCATGGCCGACCGGACATACATCGAGCCGCTGACCGTTCCCTCCCTTGAGCGCATCATCGCCGCCGAGCGCCCCGATGCCCTGCTGCCCAATCTCGGCGGGCAGACCGCGTTGAACCTCAGTTCGGAGCTGGCCCGGGCCGGCGTGCTGGAAAAGTACGGCGTCCGCGTGATCGGAGTGGACCTGGAGGCCATCCAGCGCGGTGAAGACCGCCTTGAGTTCAAGCAGACGATGGCCCAACTGGGCATCGAGATGCCCCGCAGCCGCACCGCCACCAGCATCGAGGAAGCGGAAGCGATTGCCGGCGAACTGGGCTTTCCCGTAATCGTCCGCCCGGCGTACACGATGGGCGGCACCGGCGGAGGGCTTTGCTACAACGTCGAGGAACTGCGCCTGGTCGCCGGCCGGGGCATCGCCGCCAGCCTGGTCGGGCAGGTGCTGATCGAGGAGTCGGTTGAGGGCTGGGAGGAACTGGAACTGGAAATCGTCCGCGATGCCCGGAATCAGCGCATCACCGTCTGTTTCATCGAGAACGTCGATGCGATGGGGGTCCACACCGGCGATTCGTTCTGCGTGGCGCCGATGCTCACCATCGCCCCCGAACTGCAGAAGCGGCTGCAGGAGTACGCCTACAAGATTGTTGAGTCGATCGGCGTTATCGGGGGGACCAATGTGCAACTGGCGCATGACCCGAAGACCGGCCGCGTGGTCATCATCGAGATCAATCCGCGCACCAGCCGCTCCAGCGCATTGGCCAGCAAGGCCACCGGCTTCCCGATCGCGCGCGTCTCCGCGCAGCTCGCGGCGGGGCTGACGCTCGATGAGATTCCCTACTGGCGGGATGGGACTCTGGAGAAGTACACCCCCTGGGGCGACTACGTCGTGGTCAAGTTTGCGCGCTGGGCCTTTGAGAAATTCGAGAGCGCCGCCGACCGGCTGGGCACGCAGATGAAAGCCGTCGGCGAGGCGATGAGTATCGGCAAAACCTATAAGGAGGCATTCCAGAAGGCGATTCGCTCCCTGGAAATCGGCCGCTACGGGCTTGGGTTTGCCAGGGATTTCAACGAGCGCACGCTTGATGAACTGCTGAGCATGGTTGCCACACCCAGCAGCGAGCGGCAGTTCCAGATGTACGAGGCTCTGCGCAAGGGCGCATCGGTTGAGGATCTATCGCGCATTACCCACATCAAGGCCTGGTTCATCCAGCAGATGAAAGAGCTGGTCGAACTGGAGGAGCGCATCCTGGCGTATCGCGGCAAGGCACTGCCCGATGATCTGCTGGCCCAGGCCAAGAAGGATGGTTTTGCCGACCGCTATCTCGCCCAGTTGCTCGGCGTGGCGGAGGCCGACATCCGCCGCCAGCGAATCGCCGCGGGCATTGTGCAGGGATGGGAAGCGGTGCCGGTCAGTGGGGTGGAACAGGCGGCCTATTACTACAGCACCTACAACGCCGTCGATCGTGTGCCGGTCAGCGATCGGCCCAAGGTCATGGTGCTGGGCGGGGGGCCGAACCGAATCGGGCAGGGGATCGAATTTGACTACTGCTGCGTCCATGCGGCCTTTGCCTTGCGCGATCTCGGGTATGAGACCATCATGGTCAACTGCAACCCCGAGACGGTCAGCACCGACTACGACACCTCCGACAAGCTCTATTTCGAGCCACTGACGGTCGAGGATGTGCTGGCGATCTATGAGAAGGAAAAACCGCTGGGCGTGATCGTGCAGTTTGGCGGGCAGACACCGCTGAACATCGCGCGGCAACTGGCCGAGGCAGGTGTGAAAATCCTGGGCACCTCGGTGGATACGATCGACCTGGCCGAAGACCGCGACCTGTTCCGCGGCATGATGGAGAAGCTGGGGATTCCCATGCCGCCATCGGGCATGGCCGGCACGGCAGCCGAGGCGGTCGAGGTGGCGGGGCGGATCGGCTATCCGCTGATTGTGCGCCCATCGTTCGTGCTGGGTGGGCGCGGGATGGAGGTTGTGCATGATGAGCCATCATTGCGCAAGTACCTGGCCGCCGCCGTGAAGGTCACGCCGGAACGACCGGTCTACATTGACAAGTTTCTGCAAGATGCCCTGGAGTGCGAGGCCGATGCCCTCAGCGATGGGACCGACACGTTCGTGCCCGAGATCATGGAGCACATCGAGATGGCCGGCATCCATTCCGGTGACTCGGCGTGTGTGATCCCGCCGATCAGTATCCCCCTGACCCAGCGTGACACCATCCTGCGCTACACCGATCGCATCGCCCGCGAGCTTGGGGCTGTGGGGCTGATGAATGTGCAGTACGCGATTGTGAAGGATGTTGTCTACTGCATCGAAGCCAATCCTCGCGCCAGTCGTACCGTGCCGCTGGTTTCCAAGGTGTGCAACGTGCAGATGGCCGGCCTGGCGACGCGCCTGATGATGGGGCAAAAGATGGCTGATCTGGGGCTGCGGCGGCGGGTGCTGCCTCACTTTGGCGTCAAGGAAGCGGTGTTGCCGTTCAACATGTTCCCGGAGGTCGATCCGGTCCTCGGGCCGGAGATGCGCTCCACTGGCGAGGTGCTGGGCATGGCCGACTCCTTCGGCCTGGCGTTTTTCAAGGCTGAGGATGCCGCCAAGATGACCCTGCCGACCGATGGGACGGTGCTGATCAGCGTCACAGAGCGCGATCGCCCGGCCGTGCTGACCATCGCCCAGCGGTTTGCCGAACTGGGCTTCCGTATCCTGGCCACGCTGGGTACCCACCAGTTCCTCACTAGCGAAGGTGTGCCTTCCGAGCGGATCAACAAGCTGCACGAGGGCCGGCCGCACATCGCCGATGCCATCACCAACGGCGAGATCCAGCTGGTGATCAATACGCCGGCCGGCAAGACCAGCCAGCGGGATGATTCATACCTGCGGAAAGCGGCGATCAAGCACAACGTGCCTTACATCACCACGCTCAGCGCAGCCCGTGCGGCAGCCGAAGGCATCGCCGCTACCCGGGCCCCGGCCGGCCCGGTTAAATGCCTGCAGGCGTATCACGCAGACCTTGGCTAGCGCGGCTCCAGTCAGTCGCCAGCCTTGGAAGGCGGCAGGCAGCAGGAATCTGCCATTCGCTTGCTTTTGCGAGGATCAGGAGGCCGACAGTAATTTGAAGGCACAGGCGCGGGAGTGATTGAAACGTCGCACCCGGGAGGTGGCATGGGCCCGCCCACTGTCCTCGCATTTCGGCCTTTCCGGTGCAAAATTGCCCGTTATACGTCTCTAATTGAGCATGGGGCCTGATTTCGGGCACCCGGGGTAGTGATGGCGGGGCTTTTTTCTGCCGCCGGCACCTGCCCGTCAAGAAACGGAGCGGCGATAAATTTTCCATCTGGAGAGGTGAAAGTGCCGCGATCGCTTTGCGTCTGCCGGTTACGTCCTTACAATCCGCCGCTCCTGACCTACAGGCATGCTGCCTTAACCCCCGGAGCGGCTACGAATGTTCAATTTCCTGCCGAAGGACACCGTTTTCTTCGATTTATTTGAGGGGTTGGCCTCTCATGTGGTTTCCGTGAGCAACCACCTGCGCGAGGCGGCCCAGAAATTCCCTGATATCGAACACGCCGTGCAGCGCATCCGTAAGGAAGAGGGTGAAGCCGATGAAATGGCCCACCGCGCCCTGGATCGCCTGGACCGCACCTTCATCACCCCCTTTGACCGTGAGGACATCCACACCCTGGTGGGTGAGCTGGATGATATTGTCGATGTCGTCGATGCCATCGCCAAGCGGTTCCACCTGTATCACATCACCGCCATTGAGCCGTCGTTCGTGAAACAGACGGATGTGCTGGTGCGGGCGGCGGTGGCGCTGCGCGAAGCGGTGCATCGTTTACGCAAGAGCCGCAAGCTGTCGGAATTGAGCGACAAGCTGATCGAAGTCCACCATCTGGAAAACGAGGGCGACGACAACAACCACGCCGCCGTTTCACGGCTCTATGATGGCACGCACGATCCGCTGCACGTGATGAAGTGGAAGGAGTTTTACGACCTGATCGAGTCGGCCATCGACGGCTGTGAAGATGTGTGTAATACACTGGAGCGCATCGTGCTGAAAAACGGATGATGGCTCCAGGTAAAGCATCAACAGCAGACCAGGCGGAGGCGATGACCCATGGCCGGCAGCACAGCGAGCGCGATGGTCACCTGTTGCTGCTCCGTTTTTTCCGACATTTTGCGCCTTTGGGCTTTCGATTAACTGCAGACCGAGCGACAACCGCGCCCCAATCCGATTGATACGCCCTCATGCTTACCCTCGTCCTCATCATCATCGGCATCGCGCTGTTGTTCGACTATTTCAACGGCTTCAACGATGCGGCTAATTCCATCGCTACCATCGTTACGACGCGCGTGCTGACGCCTGGACAGGCCGTTGTCTGGGCGGCGTTCTGGAATTTCATGGCGGCGTTCCTGTTCGGCACCGCCGTGGCGGGCACGATCAGCAAGGACCTGGTTAACATCGCCGCGCTGGGCTCGCAGCAGGAGCAACTGTATGTGGTGCTGTGCGGGTTGCTGGGGGCGACGGTCTGGACGGCGGCGTGCAGTCTCATCGGGCTGCCGATCAGCGTCTCGCATGCCCTGATCAGCGGCTACGCCGGGGCGGCCATTGCCCGCGCCGGAGTGGATGGGCTGATGCTGCCGGGCAAGTGGCCGGAGATCATAGCCTTTTTGTTCCTCTCACCATTGATCGGCATGGTGCTGGGTGGAGCGATGATGATCGCCACCGCCTGGGTTTTCCGCCGGTCCACGCCCTCACGCGTGGATGCCGGCTTTCGCCGCATGCAATTGCTGTCAGCGGCGGCGTTCAGCGTCTCGCACGGCGCCAACGACGCCCAGAAGACGATGGGCATCATCGTTGTCGCCCTGACTGCAGGCGGCTGGGGCCACCTGGCCGAGGCCGGCTGGACACCGCCCTGGTTCAACTGGCTGGGCATGCACCACGGTGTCTCATGGTGGATCATCATCCTGTGCCACGCCGTGATCGCCCTGGGCACGGTCATGGGGGGGTGGAAGGTCGTCCGTACGATGGGTGCCAAGATCACCCGGTTGCAGCCGGTTGGCGGTTTCTGCGCAGAGACGGGCGGCGCTGCTACCGTCATCGGCGCCAGCCTGCTGGGCATTCCGGTCTCCACGACCCATGTCATCACCGGCTCGATCCTGGGCGTGGGCACCACGCGCGGCTGGCGCCATGTCAACTGGTCCAGCGGCAAGAAGATCATGCTCGCCTGGATCTTTACCCTTCCCTGTACCGCCTTCATGGCTGCCGTCATCTACCTGGTGGTCCACGGCATTATCGATGTGATCCACGGCACCGGGGGGTGAAGACGGGTTGGGAGGCGCAGGATGGGTGATCGGTGGATCGGGTGATCGGGAAGCACCGGTGTTTCGCCCGGTATCTTGCGTTCACGCGATGACACTGTCATCCGTTCCCCCCGTGCTGTATCGTCTTTCGGCTGGAGCAACGCCGCCGGCTCGTTACAATATGCCGCTTTTCCAATGGAGAGTTTCCTACGATGGCCCTCATTGATATTGACCCCCGGATTGCCGAGCTGATTCAGCAGGAAAAGCAGCGCCAGGAATCGACCCTGGAGTTGATCGCCTCGGAAAACCACGTCAGCACGGCGGTGATGGAAGCGGCTGGGAGCTGCCTGACCAACAAATACGCCGAGGGCTATCCCAGCGCCCGCTATTACGGCGGTTGCGAGTTGTACGACCAGATCGAGAACCTGGCCATCGACCGCGCCAAGCAGCTTTTCGGTTGCCAGTTTGCCAATGTCCAGCCTCACTCAGGCGCCAACGCCAACCTGGCGGCATTCATGGCCATGATGCAGCCCGGCGACCGCTACATCAGCCTCGTGCTGGCGGCGGGGGGGCACCTGAGCCACGGGATGAAGCTCAACACCTCGGCGATTTTCTGGCAGCCCGACCATTACGAGCTTGACCCGGACACCGAAACGATCGACTTCGACTCCGTCCGCCGCAAGGCTTTGGAAGTCAAGCCGAAGATGATCCTGTGCGGCTACAGCGCCTATCCCCGCACGATCGACTTCAAACGCTTCCGCGAGATCGCCGATGAGGTGGGGGCGCTGCTGCTGGCGGATATTGCTCACATCGCCGGGCTGGTTGCCGGCGGGGCACATCCATCGCCGTTCCCCTACGCCCATGTCGTGACCACCACGACCCACAAGACCCTCCGCGGTCCGCGCGGGGGGCTGATCATGACCAACGATGAAGCGCTGGCCAAGGCGATCAACCGCAGCGTCTTCCCCGGCAGCCAGGGCGGGCCACTGATGCACATCATCGGGGCCAAGGCGGTTGCCTTCGGCGAAGCGCTGAAGCCGGAGTTCAAGACCTATGCCCAGCAGATCGTCAAAAACGCCAAGGCGCTGGCCGATGCCCTGATGAAAAAGGGCTATCGCCTGCAGTCCGGCGGCACCGACAATCACCTGATGCTCGTCGATTTGCGGGCACGCAACGCCGATTTCACCGGCGCAGAGGCAGAAAAGGCCCTTGAGAAGGCAGGGATCATCTGCAACAAGAATGCCATCCTCAACGACCCGCGGCCGCCGAAGCTGACCAGCGGTGTGCGCCTGGGCACCCCCGCGGTGACAACCCGCGGGCTGAAGGAGCAGGATCTGGTGGTTGTCGCCGATTTCATCGATCGGGCGATGAGCGCCAAGGATGATGACGCCGCACTGAGGCAGATTCGCGGCGAAGTAGCCGACTTCTGCAAGCAGTTCCCGATGCCGCACTGAGCCGCGAGGCGGCTGGGCGCAGGCTGGGGTGAGGTATGAAAAGCCAGCGAGTCCGGCTCAGCGACGTTCGCAGGATATTCCGCCTGCTGGGGCGGGTGCGCGAGCTGCGCTGGAGCAGCACCCAGGGTCAATACCTGGTGGACGGGCTGGTGAAGTTGCTGGACGCTGATCGCGGGTTTGGCGGGTCATTCAGCGACTTCGCCGACGGGCACGTGCCGACCTATCGCCGCATCATCCTCGGCTCGACGCTCGATCCGGCTCTGGCCAGCTACTTCGAGATGATGGGCCGCGAAATCACCCCCGCTGATGATCCGATGGTCGCGTTTGGCTGCCTCTCACGGCGTGCCATCGATGCCATCACCCACCACGCGCTGCCGCCGTATTACCGCAGCCGGCGATTCGACACCTTTGAGCAGATCGTGCAGCAGTACCGCATGGCGGACAACCTGAGCGTCTGGTTCCGCCACAGCGCCCGCCCCAGTGACATCAGCGGCTTCGCACTGCACCGCCTGGGTAATGCCCGGCCTTTTTCAGCCCGCGAACGGCGGGTGGCGATGCTGTTCACAGAGGAATACGGTCGCCTGTACGAAGCCGGGCTGCTATCGCCGCCCAGTGTATTCGAGCAACTGACCGGCCGGCAGCGGCAGATCCTCGATGCCGTCTTCGCCGGCCGTGCGCCCAAGCAGATCGCGACCGAACTGGGGCTGTCGATCCATACGATCCGTGATCATCTCAAGGTCATATACGACAAACTCGGTGTCGAAGGCACCCCCGGCCTGCTGCGACTGGTGATGGACGGCCAGGGGGCCGACCCACCTCACGCATAGGGCGCACGACATCATCCGCGCACGGCCGCGCCTGGTGTCAGGGATGATGCCTGGGAGCCTTTCGGCTACCGCATGCCCAGGCCGAAATGATGATCATCGGCATCGTCGCCGGCGGTGAGCGTGACCCAGTAGCCCCAGGTGGTGGGCTGGGTGACAAAGACGGCCGGGCCAATGACGGGGCGCACGCGGTAGAGGCCGGGCGTCAAGCCGGTGAAGACATAGTCTCCATTGGCATCGGTCACGGTCCACTTCTCGTGCGGCTCAAAGATGCCGTTATTGTTGGCGTCGAGGAAGACATAGCGATTGGCAATGCCTTTTTCGCCGGGATCGCGCTTGCCATTGTTGTTGGCGTCGAAGAAGACATTGCCCCGAATGGTGGCGGTGGCGGTGCGCACGCCGAAATCGACCGTTGCCAGCGGCGCGATGGCGCCAACGCGGACGACCTGCTGGTGATTGGCCGGCACGGTACCTGCCAGCGGCTGGAAGCCGACGTGGTGCCGCACGCGATAGTTGCCAACCGGCAATGACTTGAAGAGATAGCGCCCCTGGGCGTTGGTGGCGAGCACCGGCTCGTTGGCGTCGCGCACCGCGTTGTTGTTGAAATCCAGATAGACGAAGCGTCCGGCCAGCCCCTGCTCACCGGGGTCGAAGACACCATTGCCGTTGGCATCGTTGAACACGTACCCGCTCAGGTTCGCGAAGGCCGGCTGTGGCGGGGGCGGCTGCACGGGTGTCACCTGGGCCGGGCCAACCAGTGTCTGGATCGCGGCCAGGAATTTCCGGGCGATTTTGCGCTCTCCGGCGGCGTTGGGATGCGTGGTGTCGTAGGTGTCGGTGCCGGGATCGAACCCCTCGTACTGGTTGACCACGATCACCGGCGATTGGGCCGTGCTTTTCTGTGCGGCCAGGCCGGGAATCATCGCCCGGTAGGCATCCATCTCGGCGACGTAGCCCTGGCTGATGTTCTTCACCGGCTGGGCCAGCGCGATCTTGATATTGGGCAGGTAGCCGCGCAGGTCGTCGATGAAGCGGCCGAGATGGGCGATAAGCTGTTCGGGGGTCTCATCGTTGCGGATGTCGTTGTGCCCGATGTGGATCAGGGCCACATGCGGGTTCAGCGCGGCCCACTGCGGCATCGAATCATGCAGCTCATCCAGATGTGCTCCCCAGCGCGACTGGTGATCCTGGTCGAACCAGGGGTACAGCGGGTCGTCATTGGTGCCGACCCAGCGCACATGGTTGCCGCTGCGCAGGCCGACAAAATCAACATTGTACCCCGCGCTGACCAGCTTCTTTTGCAGCCAGAAGCGGTAACTGGCCTGGGTGGTTTCTCCCTCGGTGATGCTGTCACCCAGCGCGATGATGCGCAGCGCTTCGCCGGTGTGCTGTTGGCGGTAGAGGGCAGAGGCGGGCACAACATGACGAGTCTGGGTGGGCGTGGTCCACTCCAGGCGGGCGCGGGCGTTGCCGGTGCCTTCGCGGTACTCGACCTTGATGCCCACTTTCTTGCCGGCGGTCAGGTGAATGCCGCCCGTGTAGGTGCCGCTGCCGCTGTGCCAGGCGTCGATCAGCAACTGGCCATCCACCCACAGACGCCCGCCATCATCCACAGTCAAGTGGAAGGTGTGATGACCCGTGGCGGCGGACTCGATCAGCCCCTGCCAGCGAACGCTGAAATGGTCTGCGCCCATGCCCGCGGTGGGGGCGCCGCCTTGCCAGTCGAAGTCAATCGCCTCGGTGCGCTGCATCACCGGCTGGGTGAAGTCATCGTTGTCAAAATATTGTGCATCCAGTCCCGTGCCGGTCAGCAGTTGGCGGGATTCGAGTGTTTCCAGGTGCGCTGCGGGAACGAAACCAGAGGGTCGGCGGATCGGATGATTCGTCGGCACGCGGCCAAACTCCTTCGCTTGAGTCAGGCCGAAGTGCCTCGGCCGGGGTATCTATGAACCAATCTCCTCGCTCTCCCCGTGAGCGAGGTTGCATGTCATACCTGCAAATCGAACAGATCGCTTACTCTTCTCCAGCAAAAACCGCTCATGGTGGCCGGGCCAGGGTCAAGCGAGGAAAGATGGATGGATTATGTGCGGCCGGCCACCCTTGCAGAGCACATGCCGGGGTGATGACTGGCTCACGGGCTACCAACAGGGCCAATAGAGGACTTGACTGTCCACTATTCCTGCCTTACCTTTGTTCTGACTGAGATTAAGTCTCAACATGAGCAAGATTGGAACAAGCTGACGCTGCCGCTGTGCATTGCGGGCCGGCATCGCAAGGCGGCCGGGCCGGGGCCGTAGCGCGGCTGGGTTCAGGGAGCGTTTCCCGCTAGAATCGGCCGATTGCTGTCCGCCTTGCTCCTTGAATCAATGGGAATTGGGAACATGATGATCGCTCCTATGCGCTGCACCCCGCTGGCCGTCCTGGCTACGACTGTCCTGCTTTTAACCCACTCCGCCCACGCCGCGTTCAAGCCGGGTGAGTTCATCACGGATCCCGGTCTGCCCGGCCATGCCGAGTTCGATGGCTGGCTGGCCATCTGGAATGCGGACGAGTCCCAGTGGGATTCATCCCTCTCGCGGAGTTACAACCCCGGCTTCCCAGGGCACCCGGGCAACGGGGACTGGCCGGGACCGATGACCTCGAAGACGGGGTCGGAAGGCCATGATGCCGGCCTGGTCAAGCTCACGAATGGCAGCGGCGGGGGTGCGTTCCCCTCCAGCAGCAGCCTTTACTTCGGCGGTATGAGCGATGCCCGCAACAACTACAACGGCACACTGGCCGTCATCGACACCACGCCGGTGTCCGGGCTGGCCAACGTTGTCTTCCAGATCCAGATCGGCGAGATCTGGGGCTACGATTTCTGGGATGGCGATGGGGATGGGGCATCCGACCTGCCGCTGCTGAGCTATAACGGCGGCGCCCAGAACCTGCCAGCGACCTATGCCGCCATCACGCACCAGATCCAGAACGATACCTACGATACCCCCACGGGCGAGGAGCCGGTCTACATCAACACCCACCTGCTTCAGTGGGATTTGTCCAGCGTGGCTGAACCGATCACCGAGTTCTCCATCTCGTTCTCCGGCGTACAGCATGCCCAGGTGTATGCGATGCGGCTGGATCAGTCCGATACCTTTTCCGTTGTGCCCGAGCCGGCAGCGCTGGGGCTGTGTGGGATCGGCATGCTGCTGCTGCGCCGCCGGCGGTAGGCACCGAGAGCGACGACTGGCTCGGAGGCAGTCCATGCATCGCGCATTTTCCCGATCGCAGGCCAAAGGTGGCTTATCAAGCGCATTTACGCTCGTCGAGCTGCTGGTCGTGCTGGGGATTATTGCCCTGCTGGTGAGCCTTCTGCTGCCGGTGGTTTCCAAGGCGCGGCGGCAGGCGGAGATGACCGAGGAGCTGGCGGCCGCCCGCCAGCTCATGCTCGCCTACCTGGCCTACACGACCGACAATCGCGGCGCCCTGATCCCCGGCCGCATTGATGTCTCGGCGTATCCCGGGATGCAGGTGCCCGATGATCAGGGACACGCGCTTAAGCCCGCCGAGGCAGCTAACCGCTGGCCCTGGCGGTTGACTGCCTACATTGACTACGGCCTGCGCGGCACCATCCTGGTCAACGAGCGCGCGATTGCCCTGGCCGATCGGGAGCAGTCGATGTGGGCTTACCTGGTCAGCGTCTTTCCCAGTTTCGGGATGAACTTCTTCAACGTCGGCGGTGACTTGCAGGCGCCCAACGAGAACCATCCCGGCTACCTTCGCCGCATCACGCAGGCGCGGCACAGCAGCCGGCTGATCGTCTTTGCCTCGGCCCGCGCGGATGCCAGCACGCACGGCTATTTCGTGGTGCATCCCCCCGTCTACCGCATGCGAACATGGCCCACAGCGCAGCGCTGGCCGGATCGGAAGTTTGCCGAAAGCGATGATGCCAGCCTGTGGGGCTACGTACACCCGCGCTGGCAGGGACGGGCGGTGGTGGGCTGCCTGGACGGGCATGCCGAGGCCCTCACAGTGGATGAGCTGCGCGACATGACCCGCTGGGCCGAACCGGCTGCCCGCGCAGGTGATCCTGACTGGTCACCTTGAGGCCTGCTATCCAGAAAGACCTGCCCCGATCAGGTATTTGGCGCATGGCGCGTTGCGCTGCATGGATGATTCCATTGCAGCGTCGACCGCAAAGACGACCGCTGCGAATCAGGCTAAGGCCGCTTTAGTTGGTTGACTCCTCCAGCAACCACTGGCGCATCGGGCCGGCCAGGTTCGTGCCGGGTACCAGCCGGCCCTCGCTGACGAAGCCATCTTCCGGGCGGCGGGCCAGCACATCGATCAACCGCTGTCGCCACAGGCTGACGCGATCGGCGAAGGCTGGATCGTTGACGCGGTTTCGCAACTCCTGCGGGTCATTGCGCAGATCGAAGAACCATTCCTTGCCGCTCATCGTCTGCCAGATGAATTTTTCCCGGCCATCCGTGACGAATTGCCAGGTGCCATCGGGGCGGTGATGCTCGCCGTGGATGTACTCCCGCCAGCCGTCCTGGCCGCCGCCGCGCAGTGCGGCCGAGAGGGAGCGCCCCTCAACCGTGGGCGGAATATCGATGCCCGCTTCCTCCAGCAGCGTGGGCATGATGTCTTCGAGGCAGACGTTGCGATCGTCGCACGAGCCACGCGGCACATCGCCGCCCGAATGCGGCGGACGGATGATCATCGGCACCTTGATGCTTCCCTCGAAAGCGATGAACTTGCGCCACAGGTGGTGATCGCCCAGCAACTCGCCGTGATCGGAGCTGAAGATGACCAGCGTGTTGTGCAGCTCCCGCATGTGGCGCTGGATGAACCAGATGACCCGGCCAATCTGGAAATCGAGATGGGCAAGCTGCGCGTAATAGGCCCGGCGAGTGCGATCGAGGATGTGAGGCGGAAGCTTGCCCGTGTATGCCTGAAGGTCCGTCACCGGATGATCGAACTCATCGGCCCAGTCACCTATCGGTGGCGGCGGCAGCTCGCGGTGCTGAAAGCGCTCGTACCAGCTCAGCGGCGGGTCGATCGGTGGATGCGGACGATGGTAATTCAGCGTCAGGAAGAACGGCCGTTGCGGATCCCGCTTCTTCAGCAGCTCAATAGCGCGGGTGCTCGTCCAACTCGTGGGGTGCAGATGCTCGGGGTGGACCCACGGCTGCGCCAGCCAGGAGTTGGAATTCATGTCCATCGTGGTATCGACGATCTGGCCGCCGGTTTTCTCTGCCAGCCACTGGTGGTAGTCGCTGGGCGGCACGCCGTCGGGCAGGGGGACCTCGTACAGCTCATTGATCTCATAGCCGAGGTGGGCCCGCGTGGGATAGAAATGGGTCTTGCCGACGTTGATGGTCTGGTAGCCGCCATCCCGCAGGCATTGCATGAGGGTGTGGCGGTAGCGCCAGGGAACGTTATCGCGATACCCCATCCGGCCG
Organism: uncultured Tepidisphaeraceae bacterium; assembly: GCA_964398315.1. Lineage (GTDB taxonomy): Bacteria > Planctomycetota > Phycisphaerae > Tepidisphaerales > Tepidisphaeraceae > JADLCB01. Next base: position 188,935 of record CAYNMV010000001.1, read on the forward strand.
GTGCTGTTGGGGGACATGCCGGTGATCAGTGAAGCCCGGGCGGCAATGCAACTGGGGCAGGTGGTATAAGCGTTGGTGAACGTGATGCCGTTGGCGGCCAGATCGGTGAGATACGGTGTCTCAACGACCGGATGGCCCAGGTGCTGCAGGCAGTCGCCGCGCCACTGGTCGGGAAAGATGAGCAGGATATTGGGTTGCTTGGCCATGGGGGCAGGGTACCGGTTAAGGGGCGATACGGGCAAACCCGCAGCCGAGCGGATTGCGGCCGGGCGCGGGGGCTGATTCCATCACATCGCCGATGCCTTTGTCTGATTCGGCGGCGCCGGCGTCTTCTGTTGGCGGACAAATCCGCTACATTGGCAGCCTCAACACCACAACCGGAGATAAGACGCAACCATGGGCTTCGCATACGAACCGCTGTTCCAGATCGGCAAGGATGACACGCAGTATCGCCTGCTCACCCGCGAGCATGTATCAACCATCGAGGTCGACGGCCGGCGCTACCTGAAGGTAGCGCCGGAGGGGCTGCGGCTGCTGGCGAAACAGGCATTCGAGGATGTGTCATTCTACCTGCGGCCCAGCCATCTGAAGCAGTTGGCCGATGAGCTGAACGACCCCGAGGCATCAGACAACGACAAGTTCGTGCTCTATACCCACCTGCAAAACGCGGTGGTAGCGGCGGGGGGGCAACTGCCAAGCTGCCAGGACACTGGCACCGCCATCATCATGGGCAAGAAAGGGCAATATGTCCTCACCGATGGGGATGATGCCGAGGCGCTGTCCGAGGGCGTATGGCAGACCTGGCAGGAGAAGAACCTGCGCTATTCGCAGATCGCGCCGCTGGAGATGTTCAAGGAGAAAAACACCGCCAGCAACCTGCCGGCCCAGATTGATATCCTGGCCGAGACCGGCGGGGAGTATCATTTCCTCTTCATCGCCAAGGGCGGCGGCAGCGCCAACAAGACCTTCCTGCACCAGACGACTCCCGCCGTGCTGACTGAGGCCGCACTGACGCAGTTCCTCAGCCAGCACCTGGGCGATTTTGGGACCAGTGCCTGCCCGCCATACCACGTGGCGGTTGTCATCGGTGGCACCAGCGCGGAGGCGAACCTCAAGACTGTGAAACTGGCCAGTGCCGGCTACCTCGATCACCTGCCCACCAGCGGCTCGCCCGGCGGGCGGGCGTTTCGCGACCTAGAGTGGGAGCAGCGCATCCTGAAGATGGCACAATCTTGCGGGATTGGTGCTCAGTTTGGCGGCAAGTATGTGGCACATGATGTGCGCGTGATCCGCCTGCCGCGCCACGCCGCAAGCTGCCCGATCGGCATGGGGGTTTCCTGCTCGGCCGATCGCAACATCAAGGGAAAGATCACCGCCGATGGCATCTATCTCGAGCAGCTCGAGATGCACCCGGAGAAGTACCTGCCCGCCGAGGCGCCGCGCATGGCGCCGCCGGTCAAGATCGATCTGTCGATCGGCATGGACCGGGTGCGGCAGATTCTCACCAAGTTCCCTGTGAAGACGCGCCTGGAGATCACCGGTACGCTCATCGTGGCCCGCGATGCGGCCCATGCACGCATCAAAAAGATGCTGGATGAAGGCCAGCCCATGCCGCAGTATTTCAAGGACCATCCGATCTACTACGCCGGCCCGGCTAAGACCCCCCAGGGCATGCCCAGCGGATCGTTTGGCCCGACGACGGCGGGGCGGATGGACTCTTTTGTGGACCAGTTCCAGGCCGCCGGCGGGAGTCTGGTCATGATTGCCAAGGGCAACCGCAGCAAGCAGGTGACAGAAGCGTGCAGGAAGCACGGCGGGTTCTACCTCGGCTCCATCGGTGGCCCGGCGGCGATTCTGGCCCAGCAGAACATCAAGCGCGTTGAGCTGGTTGATTTTGAAGACCTGGGCATGGAAGCAGTGCGACGGATTGACGTGGTCGATTTCCCGGCGTTCATTGTCGTGGATGACAAGGGCAACGACTTCTTCGAGGAACTGGCCCCAGGACACTGAGCATGGGCCGAGCTGCCACCATCGTGCTGGTGCTGTCCCTGGCACTGGGCGTCTTCAGCGCCTGGGGCATGCTGACGGCGGCGGGGCAGGCACGCTTCGATGAGATGGATGGCATGATCCCGGTTGCAGCCGGGGCGATGGCGCTGCTCGGATGCACGATCGCCGCCTTGCTTTTGTCCCTGGCCCGCCGTCATAAGGTCTTGCACCGGCGCGGGTTCGGCGTGATTACACCCCCTGCGGCATGGGAAAGAGGCGAGTCTTTTCCAGCAGGTGCGGGCCACGCTTCAAGGGAACTTGACAAACCCGTTGATCGTACACAGAATAGGACCCGTTCGGTCGGGCAAGCGGCCCGGCCCAGCGAGCCGGGGGCGTAGCTCAATTGGTTAGAGTACCGGACTGTCGATCCGGTGGTTGCGGGTTCGAGTCCCGTCGCCCTCGCTGGAGACTTCCACAGTCAGACGTGTGCAAGCCCCTGATTCTTCAGGGGCTTGTGTCGTTTTTGGGATGCCCCAGTTTCGGAGACTTCCAGCCTGCGGCATTTTGTCGCATCCCGGCCCGTCGTGTCGATGTTTCCCGGCAGGCGCTTGGCACGGCGAGGTGTCGGCTCGTCCTTCGAGGGTGCGATGAGCCCATCCACCCCGTGGCCGGGAAGCGTTCACGCATCGCAGCCATCACATGCCACCCGCTTGCCCGGGTTGGGCATGGATCCATTGCCATCGCCTGGACCGCTGACGGATCCTTTGCAGCGCGCACATCTCCGTCCCCAGGAAGCGGCCTGATCAGCCTCAGGCATCCACCAGGCGACCCAGATGCACGCTTTACAAAAAGCGGCTTTGGCTTATACAAGTGGCCGGTTGCGCTCAATTAGTAACACCAACGGAGTGACCCTTGCCCCTGATTGTCGCACGGAAGATCAAAGGTCAATTGTTGCAGAGGCTTCAGACCAACGATGACACGCGGCTGAAGGCGGCTCGCGAGGAGCAGCCGCTGCGCGCTGAGTTGTTCAGCGTTGAGCAGCTCGAACGTCATGCCAAGGGCCTGGCCGGCTGGCATGTCCTGGCCGAGCGCAACGGCCCGGATCTGCTGCTGCCACGCCTGCGCGAAAACGAAAACGTGCTCCTGACCGCCTACGACCTGGTGACGGCGGCGGTCGAGAAGGGACGCCGCGTCGCCCCGGCCGGCGAATGGCTGCTGGACAACTTCTACCTGGTCGAAGAGCAGATCCGCACCGCCCGGCGGCATTTCCCACGCGGTTATTCGCTGGAACTGCCCCAGTTGGCCAACGGGCCGCGTGCCGGCGCGCCGCGCGTGTACGACATTGCCCTTGAGCTGATCAGCCACGTGGATGGACGCGTCGATGCCACCAGCCTGACCAGCTTCGTTTCGGCCTACCAGACCGTACAGACGCTGCGCCTCGGTGAGTTGTGGGCCATCCCGATCATGCTCCGCCTGGCGCTGATCGAAAACTTGCGGCGGGTGGCCTCACGCATCAGCGCAGGCCGGAAAGACCGTGATCTGGCTCACGAATGGGCCGAACGCATGCTCGCCGTGGTCGAAAAGAACCCGGCCGACCTGGTGCTGGTGCTGGCCGACCTGGCCCGGACGCGCATCAACCTGACCAGCGCCTTCGTCGCCGAGTTCGTCCGCCGTATCCAGGGGCGGCACCCCTCGCTGTCATTCGTGATGGGGTGGCTGGAGCAACGCCTCGGCGAGCAGGGCACCACCGTTGAGCAGCTTGTTGCCACCGAGAGCCAGGACCAGGCCGGCGACCAGGTCTCCATCGGCAACAGTATCACAAGCTTGCGGTTCCTTGGCTCGATGGACTGGCGGGAGTTTGTTGAGACTCTCAGCGTCGTCGAGCACACCCTGCGCAGCGACCCGGCGGATGTTTACAACGACATGGACTTCGCCACGCGCGACCACTACCGCCATGTCGTCGAGATGATCGCCAAGAACAGCCCCACAAGCGAGGAGGCGGTGGCGGCCAAGGCGATCGAACTGGCGCGCAATGCCATGGCCGCCCAGGGCCCCCAGGCCCGGGCTGCCCACGTGGGCTACTTCCTGATTGATGATGGGCTGCCCCAGCTCCAGCGGCTCTGTCGTCGCCGGCGCACGCCCTGGTTCCTGGTCAAGTGGTTCCTGCAAAGGTTCCCGCTGGCCAACTACCTCGGTGCGATTGGCCTGCTGACGGCGATCCTTTCAGCCCTGGTGTTCTGGGGCGCGGCGGCGGCGGGCATGAGCGCGGGCTGGATCGTGGCGCTGGCTATCCTGCCGATCTGGGGATCGCTGCACCTGTCGATCGCCCTGGTCAACTTCATCACCAGCCTGACCGTGCCGCCGCGGCAGCTGCCGCGGCTGGATTTCTCGCGCGGTATCTCATCTGACCACCGCACGCTGGTTGTGGTGCCGACCATGCTCACCAGCGAAGCGGCGATCGACGAGATGATCGAGCTGCTGGAGATTCGCTACCTGGCCAACCGCGACAAGTATCTGCACTTCGGCCTGCTGACCGACTACACCGATGCACCCGAAGAGAAAATGCCCGGTGATGCGGCATTGCTGGAGCGCGTGAAGGCGGGCATCGAGAATCTCCAGCGCCGCTATGCCGCCGACCGGGATGACATCTTCTACCTGTTCCATCGTCCGCGCCGCTGGAATCCGGCCGAGGGCGTCTGGATGGGCTACGAGCGCAAGCGCGGCAAGCTCTTTGAGCTGAACGCGCTGCTGCGCGGCACGGGCGCTGAGAAGTTCGAGGTGATCCTGGGCAACCATGAGGTGCTGCGGAGCGTCGAGTTTGTCATCACCCTCGACACCGACACCCAGCTTCCGCGCGATGCCGCGCGCGAGATGGTGGGGGCGATGGTTCATCCCCTCAACCGGCCGGTGTTCGATCCCCGTACCAATGTTGTCGTCAAGGGGTACACCATTCTCCAGCCGCGTGTCGGCGTAGCGCTGCCCAGTGCCAACAAGAGCCTCTACGCGAAATTGTGGGCCGGCGACCCCGGCATTGACCCCTACACCCGCACCGTCTCCGATGTTTACCAGGACCTGTTCGGCGAGGGCTCATTCATTGGCAAGGGGATTTACGACGTCAACGCCTTCGGACGTGCGCTGGCCGACCGCTTCCCCGAGAATGCCATCCTCTCGCATGACCTGCTGGAAGGGGCGTATGCCCGCAGCGGCCTGGTGAGTGATGTCGTCCTGATCGAGGACCACCCCAGCCGGGTCACCGCCGACATCAGCCGCCGTCACCGCTGGATCCGCGGCGACTGGCAGATCCTCTTCTGGCTGCTGCCGCGCGTCCCCGCGCCCGATGGCCGCTGGGTGAAGAACCCCACCAGCGCCCTGTCGCGCTGGAAGTTCTTCGACAACCTGCGGCGCAGCCTGGTGCCCCCGGCCCTGGTGTTGACACTGATTGCCGGCTGGCTGGCCGGCGGTTGGGCCGGTGGGGGGGCAACGCTGTTCGTGCTGGCGGTGTTGGGGTTGCCCTCGCTGCTGGGCGCGATCGTGGATCTCGTGCGCAAGCCCGCGGAAGTGCCGCTGGGGATGCATGCGCGCAGCTCCCTGCGCGGCTCAGCGCGGGCGGCTGGGCAGTTCCTCTATCAACTGGCGTTCCTGGGCTACGATGCGTGCATCTGCCTTGATGCGATCCTGCGTACGCTGCACCGCCTGTTCATCTCGCGCCGACACCTGCTGGAATGGCGCACCGCCAGTGATGCCGAGCGCACCGCCCGCACCGACCTGGCGGGCCACTGGGCCGGCCTGTGGCCCGCACCTACGCTGGCGCTGCTGGTGGGGATGCTGGTGACGCTGGCCCATCCGGCGCATATCGCGGTGGCCGGGCCGCTGCTGCTGCTCTGGTTTGTTTCGCCGGCGGTGGCATGGTGGCTGAGCAAGCCGCTGAAACGGCGCGAGCCGCAGTTGCTCTCCCACGAGCGCGTCTTCCTCGAGAAGCTTGCCCGACGCACCTGGCGCTACTTTGAGGTCTTCGTCGACCAGGAGCACAACTGGCTGCCGCCGGACAACTTCCAGGAGCACCCGGTGGCGGTGGTTGCGGGGCGCACCAGCCCGACGAACATGGGCCTGGCGCTGCTGGCCAACGTGAGCGCATGGGATTTCGGCTTCATCAGTTCTGATCGCCTGCTGGACCGGACCGAGAAACAACTGGGTGCGCTCGATCGGCTCGATCAGTACCGCGGGCACTTCTACAACTGGTACGACACGCGCACCCTGCGCCCACTGCCGCCGCTGTATGTCTCCACCGTTGACAGCGGCAACCTCGTCGGCCACCTGATGGTGATGCACCAGGCGCTGCTGGAACTGCCCGATCAGCCGATTCTGCCGCCGCGCATGTTCGAAGGGCTGCGCACCACGGCCCAGGTGCTGCTGGAAGTCGCCCAGGGCGAGTACAACTACGACAACGAGCGCAAGCCCATCCCCGCCCCCCTGGATGTCGTGCGCAAGATCGAGCAGATCGAGGCGGAGCTGGGCAACGCCCCGCGCACGCTTTCGGCCAGCGCCCTGTTCCTGCAGCGCATCATCCGCAGCGCCAGCGACATCGCAGCCACCGTGGTTGGTCACCGTGAGCGTGAGCTGGAATGGTGGGCGCAGGCGCTGGAGCGCGAGGCCCGCGATCATGCGGAAGCGCTGTCGCGACTGGCCCCCTGGACGATGCAGCACGCCCCGGCCGAGGCCATGTGGCGGCGCGGCACACCCGAGCAACTCCAGCGCCTGGCCAGCCTGCGCGAGCTGCTGCGCGAACTGGAGAACATCCCCACCCTGCGGCAGGTGGCGGAACTGCAGCAGACGCTGCTGCCCAACCTTGACCGCATCCTGGTCGACATTGCCAAGACCGATGGGGCGGTCGCCGCCGACACGCAGTGGCTCGGCGAGCTGCGCGAGCACATCATCCGCGGCAGCCACCTGGCCACCCGCCGCATCGAGCAGATCAACAGCCTGGCAGCGCGCGTGCACGAGCTGGAGGACATGGATTTCACCTTCCTCTACGATCGCTCGCGCGAACTGCTGACCATCGGGTTCAATGTCACCGATCACCGCATCGACCTGAGCTACTACGACCTGCTTGCTTCCGAGGCGCGCCTGACCAGTTTTGTTGCCATCGCCCAGGGGCAGTTGCCGCAGGATCACTGGTTCGCCCTGGGCCGCATGCTCACCAACACCGGTGGGCGCGTGGCGCTGCTGAGCTGGAGCGGCTCGATGTTCGAATACCTGATGCCGAACCTGGTCATGCCCAGCTACGAAGGGACGCTGCTGGACCAGACCAACCGCTCCATCGTGCTGCGGCAGATCGAGTACGGCCGCCAGCGCGGCGTGCCGTGGGGCATCAGCGAATCGGGTTACAACACCACCGACGTGGCGCTCAACTACCAGTATCGCGCTTTCGGTGTGCCCGGGCTGGGGCTCAAGCGCGGCCTGGCTGATGACCTGGTGATCGCCCCCTATGCCGCGGTGATGGCCCTGATGGTGCTGCCACGCGAAGCAACCGACAACCTGATGCGCATGGCGCAGCAGGGGCGCCTGGGCCCCTATGGCTTCTATGAGGCGATCGACTACACCCCCAGCCGCCTGCCGCGCGGCAAGGACAGCGTGACCCTGCGCTCGTTCATGGCGCATCACCAGGGAATGAGCCTGCTGTCCCTGGCCTACCTGCTGCTCAATCAGCCGATGCAGCGCCGGTTCCTGGCCGACCCCACCCTGGCGGCCACCGAACTGCTGCTGCAGGAGCGCATCCCCAAGGCTACCCCGTTCTTCCCGCACGCTGCCGAGGCCAGCAACATGCGACGGACCGCCAGCAGCGACGCTGCAGGCACGATGCGTGTCTTCACCAACCCCGGCACCCCCGTGCCCGAGGTGCATCTGCTCTCCAACGGCCGCTACAGCGTCTGCATCAGCAGCGCTGGCGGTGGCTACAGCCGCTGGAAGGATCTGGCTGTTACCCGCTGGCGCGAGGATCCTACCCGTGACAACTACGGCACCTTCATCTACCTGCGGGATGCCGAGACGGGCGACTACTGGTCGACCTCGCACCAGCCGACCCTGCGCCGCAGCCGCCATTACGAGGCGGTCTTCACGCAGGCGCGGGCGGAGTTCCGCCGCCGCGACCTGGGCATCGACACCCACACCGAGATCAGCGTCAGCCCCGAGGACGATATCGAACTGCGGCGGGTCACGATCTCCAACAGGTCGGGCGTGCCGCGCACCATTGAAATCACCACCTACGCCGAGGCGGTGCTCACGCCGCCGGCGGCGGAGATGGCCCACCCGGCCTTCGCCAACCTGTTCTTGCAGACCAGCATCGACCGCGCCCACCATGCCATCGCCTGCACCCGGCGCCCGCGCTCGGTGGATGAGAAAACGCCGTGGATGCTGCACCTCATGACGGTGCAGGGCAAAACGGTCGGCGAAACCACCTATGAGACGGACCGCAGCAAGTTCATCGGCCGCGGCCGTACAACGGCCAATCCCGATTCGGTGGTGAAGGGCGGCCCCCTGTCCAACAGCGAGGGGGCGGTGCTCGATCCGATCGTCGCCATCCGCCGCACGATCTACCTGGCGCCGGATGAAACCGCCCGGGTGGATGTGATCACCGGCGTGGCCGAGACGCGCGAGCAGGTGCGCATCCTCGCCGAGAAGTACCACGATCCGCGACTGGCTGATCGCGTCTTTGAGATGGCCTGGACCCACAGCCAGGTGGTGCTGCGCCATCTCAATGCCACCGAGGCCGATGCTCAGATCTACGGCCGGCTGGCCGGCTCGATGATCTATGCCAACGCGCAGCGCCGTGCCGATGCCGGCACGCTGATCAAGAACCACAAGGGCCAGTCCGGCCTGTGGGGCTATGGCATCAGCGGCGACCTGCCCATCCTCCTGCTGAAAATCGCCGACCAGGAGAAGATCGAGCTGGTGCGCCATGTCATCCAGGCCCATGCCTACTGGCGCATGAAGGGCCTGACCACTGACCTGGTGATCTGGAACGATGATGCCTCGGTCTATCGCCAGGCGCTGTACGACCAGATCATGGGCCTCATCGCCTCCAGCGCTGATGCCAACCTGGTGGACAAGCCTGGTGGCATCTTCGTCCGCCGGGGCGAGCAGCTCAGCGAGGAAGACCGCATCCTCCTGCAAACGGTGGCGCGCGTCGTCATCACCGATGCCGGTGGCACGCTGGCCGAGCAGGTCGAGCGCCGGGGCCGCACCGAGCCGGCGGTGCCTGCCTTCCAGCCGGCCAAGGGGGCCGAGGAGTTCGAGCCGATCGCCGCGGAAATGCCGCAGCGCGACCTGATCTTCTTCAACGGCTACGGCGGCTTCACCCCGGACGGCCGCGAGTACATCACGGTGCTTGCGCCCGATCAGAACACGCCCGCTCCCTGGAGCAACGTGATCGCCAACCCATACTTCGGCACTCTCGTGACCGAGAGCGGGCCGAACTACACCTGGTTCCAGAACTGTCACGAGTACCGTCTTACCCCCTGGTACAACGACCCCGTCTGCGACACCTCCGGCGAGGCCTTCTACATCCGCGATGAGGAGAGCGGCCGGTTCTGGTCGCCCTCGCCGCTGCCGGCACGCGGCGCGATGCCGTACGTCACCCGCCACGGCTTTGGCTACAGCGTCTACGAATACACCGAGGATGGAATCACCTCGGAGATGACGATCTATGTCGCGATGGACGCCCCGGTGCGCTTCACGCTGATCAAGCTGCGCAACACCTCCGGCCGCACGCGCCGGCTGAGCGTAACCGGCTACGCCGAGTGGGTGCTGGGTGAGCTGCGGCATCAGACGCTGATGCACGTCGTCACCGAGGTCGATGGCCGTGGCGGCGCGCTGATCGCGCGGAATCCTTACAACACCGACTTCCCCGACTACGTGGCGTTCATGGATTGCAGCGAGGCCTCGCGCCGGGTGACCGGCGACCGCGCTGAGTTCCTGGGGCGCAATGGCCGGCTGGCCGACCCGGCGGCCATGTCGCGCGCCAGGCTGTCGGGCAAGGTGGGGGCCGGGCTGGATCCGTGTGCAGCGATGCAGGCGTACGTTGAGCTGGCCGATGGACAGGAAACGGAGGTTGTGTTCGTCCTCGGGGCGGCCGAGGGCGCCCAGGAGGCGCGCAATCTCGCCGCCCGCTACCGCACTGTCGGGGTCGCCCACGAGGAGCTGGCCAAGGTCCACGAGCACTGGAACCACATGCTCGGCACCGTCTACGTCGAGACACCCGAGAAGAATCTCGATGTGCTGGCCAACGGCTGGCTGGTCTACCAGGTGCTGAGCTGCCGGGTCTGGGGCCGCACCGGCTACTACCAGTCCGGCGGGGCGTACGGCTTCCGCGATCAGCTCCAGGATGTCGGGGCGCTGCTCCATCCCGCGCCCTGGCTGCTGCGCGAGCACCTGCTGCGCGCGGCCGCCCACCAGTTCAAGGAAGGGGATGTGCAGCACTGGTGGCATCCGCCGCAGGGGCGCGGCGTGCGCACGCACTTCTCCGATGACTACCTGTGGCTGCCCTACATCACCAGCCGCTACGTCCTGAGCCTGCGCGACACGGGCGTGCTGGAAGAGCGCGTGCATTACCTCGAAGGCCGTCCCATTCGCGCCGATGAGGAGAGCTACTATGACCTGCCCAGCCGCTCGCAGGAGCGCGGCACCTTGTATGAACACTGCGTCCGCGCCATCGAGAACGGCCTGAAATTCGGCGACCTGGGTCTGCCGCTGATGGGCTGCGGTGACTGGAACGACGGGATGAACCTCGTCGGCGAACACGGCAAGGGCCAGAGCGTCTGGCTTGGGTTCTTCCTCTACGAGGTGCTGCTCCAGTTTGCCCAGGTGGCTGACCTGGTGGCCGATGAGCCCTTCGCCACCCGCTGTCGCGAACAGGCGGCCAAGGTGCGCGAGGCCATCGAGGCCAATGCCTGGGATGGACAGTGGTATCGCCGGGCTTACTTCGACAATGGCGAGCCGCTTGGTTCACACGAGAACCCGGAATGCCAGATCGACTCGCTGCCGCAGAGCTGGAGCATCCTTACCGGCGCGGGCGATCCTGACCGCGCCCGCCAGGCGATGCAGGCGGTTGACACCCGCCTCGTCCGCCGCGATGCCAATCTGATCCAGCTCTTCGATCCGCCATTTGACAAGAGCCACCTCAATCCCGGTTACATCAAGGGATATGTCCCCGGTGTGCGCGAGAATGGCGGGCAGTACACCCATGCCGCCATCTGGACGGTCATGGCATTCGCCGCCATGGGCGCCCGCGATCGCGCGTGGGAGCTGTTCCACATGATCAACCCCGTCAATCACGGGGCGAACCGCGAGACGATCGAGGTGTACAAGGTCGAGCCGTACGTGGTGGCCGCGGATGTGTACGGTGTCCACCCCCATACCGGCCGCGGTGGCTGGACATGGTACACCGGGTCGGCCGGCTGGATGTACCGCCTCATCACCGAGAGCCTGCTTGGCCTGCGCCTGCACGTGGACAAGCTCTCGATTGAACCGGTCCTGCCGGTGACGTGGAAGAGTTACAAGATCCACTATCGCTACCGCGAAACCTTCCACCACATAACGGTCCACTGCGCAGAAGGCGGCACGCGCACGGTGAAGGTCATCCAGGATGGCCAGGAACGCCCCGACAAGATGATCCAGCTCATCGACGACCGCCGCGATCACCAGGTGGAGGTGTTCCTGGGAGAGTAAGCAGACATCCGAAGCCCGTCGTGCGTGGCGAAGCTGAACCACCGCGGCACCAAAGAGATGATCGGGCCGGGCTGTCAGGGCACGCGGCTGCGGCATGGGGGGGCGCCCTGCGGTGGTTTGTCGTGTGTGCGCTGCCGCCTGCTATGCTCGGGGCCGCGGATGCATCAGGGCGATGAGGCGATCCTTCAGGCTCAGGGTTTCGACTTTGCGCGCGGCTCGGGCATCGTCGAGGATGCGCTGTTCAATACGGCGGAGATGATCGGCGATGCGATCCTGGGCATCGGCCACGCGCAAGTGGCGGATCGACCCGATGCGCTGTTCGATGCGATCAAGCCGGGCATCGACACCATCGGCCGTCCGCTCCGTGGCCGTGATCTTGCGCTTGAGAAGCAGGCCGGCCAGTGCGGCCACACCGCCGAGAACCGCACCGGTTGTCAGGGCACCGATCTTCTCCGGCGATGCCCCCGGCACATCCGGCTGGTAGAGGTGAACACTGGTCATCCGATGCGCTGCCCGCGGCCCCAGCGGCCCGCCGCCCAGCGGGGATGCAGGGGCGGGGATCGCCCTGGCGGACCGACCTTCGCGCGATCGTGAAGCGGATCGGCGACCACGGCCATCACCAATCTGCTCTTCGCGGCCAATTTCATCGCCACGGCCAATCTTACCGGCGCGGCTGGGCTCAACCGCTGAGCCGGGATCCTGTCCCAGCTTGGCCCTGGCCTTGTCTCCCTCGACCCTGACCCGACTGCCGAAACGATTGGCATAGACCTGTGTGAACTCGGCCCCCACAAACAGGATCTGGCTGGAGTAGTAGACCCAGATCAGCAACACCGCCAGTGAGCCGGCCGCCCCATAGGCCGAGGCGGTCGAGCCGCGGCTGAGATACCAGCTCAGCAGATATTTGCCGAGGGTAAACAGCACCGCTGTCGTCACCGCACCAACCAGGGTGTCCTTCCATTCGATATCAACATCCGGCAGCACTTTGAAGATGGCGGCGAAAAGGGCGGTGATGACCGCCAGCGACACCACCAGGTCGGCCGCGAAACCCAGCACCGACCACCCGCCTGCCAGCTTACCCATCACCACCGACAGCACGGTGCTGATCACCAGCGAGACCAGCAGCAGAAACGCCACGCCGAACACCATGCTGATTGACAGCAGCCTCGCCTTAACCAGCGCTTTCCAGCCACCTTCCCGGCGCTGCTCGACATCGTAGATGGTGTTCATCGAGCTTTGCAGTTCGGCGAACACGCCCGAAGCACCAAACAGCAGTACGATGACGCTCCCGACAATGGCGATTCCACTGGCGCCCTGCTGGCCGGCGGCCTGGATCATCTGGCTCATCGCCTCGGCCGGCGCTGAGCCGACATACTCACTGATCTGCTCATCCACCTTTCCCTGCGCTGCCTCCTGCCCGTAAACCAGCCCCAGGATCATGACCGTCAGCACGAGCATCGGGGCCAGCGAGATGATGGTGTAATAAGCCAGCGCCGCCGACAGGCGGGGGATGTTGTCATTGGAATATTCTTTCCCGACTTCTTTGATCAGCGGCCAGGCTTGGCTGAGATTCATGGATCAACTCCTGACGGAACTGACACCGACTCTACGCCGGGGACGGGGCAATTGGGGAGGGGGAAAAGACGCGCAGGACCGGCGCCACAGCAGGCACTGGGCCGGCCGGTGGCCGTCGGCGAGCCGCACGACGTCGCCACGGCCTTTCTGAATCCTGCATTCTGAACCCCGGGCCCACCTCCTCCCGTTACGCACACCGCCGCAATTTGTAACGCGACAGAATGGCCGCTGCGCGTACACTTATGGGTGGATGGAGTTTCTGAAGGGCATTGGCGGGAAGATCATCACCGGGATCGTCGCACTGCTGGTCATTGGCGGCGGGATCTCGTGGTGGCGCATGGAGGAGGCCCAGCGCCAGGCGATCCTGGGCACGGCCGGGCGCATCGGCGCGTGGGTGCTGATCGTCCTGCTGGCGCCGTGGGCGCTGTTCTGGCTGATCGCCTGGGTGGCACGATTCCAGCGCAACAGCGCCGGGGCGGCCCTCGTTGCCGGGCTGACCGGGATCGAGTTGCTGGTCCTGGGTTTCCTGTTTGACTGGAATCTCGGCGGCGGGGCGATCGGGTGGGGCTATTTGGCGGTGGGGACGCTCTTCGCCGCGGTGTACAATCTGTTCACCTGCGACTGGATCGCCGAACGACTGGAGTAACCCGGGCCGGCAGCCTGCCTGCCTTGCCCTCATGCGGATCGAGCCATGCCCACAACCGGCCAGCGCATCAGCGAATACATCCTTGATGAGAAGATCGGGGCTGGCGCCTTTGGCGAAGTCTGGCGGGCGCACCACCACGTCTGGCTCAACCAGATGGTGGCGATCAAGCTGCCGACCGATCCGCAGTACGTGCGCAACCTGCAACGCGAGGGCGTGGCGATGCACGGGCTGGAGCATCCCAACATCGTGCGCGCTCTTGGGTTCGATCCGTTTGCTGCCGATCCCTATCTGATCATGGAATATGTGCCAGGTACGAGCCTGCGGCCGCTGATTGCGGGCCGCCGGATTTCGCCATCACAGGCCGTGCAGATCCTCTGCCAGGTGCTGGAGGGGCTGGCGCATGCCCACGCCGCGGGGCTGGTGCACCGTGACATCAAACCGGAGAATATTCTCATCCACCAGCGGGCGCTGAGCGATGGATTCGACACCGCCGGCGGGGTGAAAGTGACCGACTTCGGCCTTGGACAGGCAGCGGCGACGACAACGGTGGGGTCAATCGCCTACTCGCAGTCGATGCATGATCCGGCGGCCCAGGCGATCGCCGGTACGCTCGATTACATGTCCCCCGAGCAGCGGCAAGGGGGGCAGATCGATGCCCGCTCCGATTTGTACGCCTGCGGCGTGATCCTCTATGAAATGCTCACCGGCGAGCGCCCCGCGGGGACCGACTTGCCCAGTGATCTGAACCCCCAGGTCCCGCGGCATCTCGATGAGGCCTTCCGCCGGGCTTATACCCGGCTGGAAAAGCGTTTTGAGAGCGCGGCAGCGTTCGCCGCAGCCCTGGCCGGCGCGGCTGTTCCGCCGCCACTGCCGATGGGTGGGGGTTCGGTTGACAAGCGCTGCCCGCAGTGCCGGCAGGTGGTGGGGGCCACCGACCAGTTCTGCATGTACTGTGGCGTGCAGCTCGTTGCCCGGCCGCGGCGTTGCGGAAAATGTGGGGCATGGCCGGATGTTCACGAACGTTTCTGTCCCAAGTGCGGTAATGAAATAGAGCAGGCAGCAGGGGCCGCAGGCAAAGCGTAGTTCGTGAGGCAACTACATTGGAGATCCTGACCACCATCCTCATCATCGTTTTCGTCATCGTGCTGACGGCCGTCCTGTTTGCAGGCTGGATGATGGTGGTGTTGGTGCGCTTTATGCTGAACGTGGTGCAGGGCATCGGAAAGCGCATCTTCGGCCGCCACCTGCCAGTGATGAGGGCGAAGCGGATTCGCCTGGTCGCCTGCCGTAACCGTGACTGTGGCGCTCCCAATCCAGCCGAGGCGCGCTTCTGCCGTCGCTGCGGCAGCCCAATGCGTGCTGCCACCAAGGTGATCGTTCGCCGGGCGGCGGTGCTGTGAAGGAACCTGCGTCTGTGACCACGCTCAACGCACCCATTCCGTCCGTTGCCGCCGGCCCGGATTACCTGGCCGGGGCGCTGCTGCGACACCTGATGCGGCCCCATCGACAGGTGCACATCGGCAGTGCGCTGCGCGGATTGATCGGGGCGGGGCTGACGGCGGGGCTCTGGCCGGTGTTACGCTGGCCACGCCGCTTTCGCGATTTTGTCCTCATCCAGCGCAACCAGGTGTGGCATCTGTCGGAGTGGGTCCGCAGCGAGGGAGGATTCGGTGAGACTACGCCTCTGGCGCAGGCAGCAGACGGCGTGCAGTTTCGCCTGGGGCTGTGGCTGATGAGCCTGATCCTGCTGGCCGGGGCGGCGGCGGAGATCGGCTACCTGGCTTACCGGGATCACTGGACCGGCGGTGAGATCCTCGCGGCGGTGTATCCCCTGGGGCCTTTCGGCCGTGCTGCCACAGCCGGACAGGCACACGCTCGGCTGGTGTGCGCCTTGGCACTGACCGGAGCATATCTGCTGCACTGGTTACAGGTGCAGTTGCATGTGCGTGACATGCGGCGGGTGGTGCGGGCGTTCAACGAGTTGGCCCGACGAGAGAGCCTGCCGCCGGTGGCGCTCCCGCGCTTCGTGGTGGGGGTGCGGATGCGGTGGATGCTGGCCGGGGCGGTGCTGTGCGCATTGGGGGCGGTGTGGGGGATCGGGCTGGCGCTGGCGGCGGGGGCGCAGGTGCACATCAGTCAACGCCAGGCGCCGCGGCTGCGCGGGGCGCTGGCGCGCACGCTCAGATCCATGCTGATGCTGCGACGGCCGGCGATGGGTATTCCGACCGAGGTGTTGCCTGTCCGCCGCTGTAGCAATGATGATTGCCGCCAGCTCCTTCCCGCCGGTGCGCGGTTCTGTCCCCGCTGCGGCCAGCGGATGGCATAGGCAAGCGGGCAGAGGGACTCCGCAGGGTTCATTTCAGGCGGCCTCATCAGTGGTTTCTGCAACTCGCATGGGGAGAGTACGGTATGATGAGAGCCATGGCAGCGCGCAGACCCCAGGATGAGAGCGCCATCGAACTGGAGCCGGCCGGGACGCGGGAGCCGATCGCCTCAGGCGCTGATCGCCGTCCACGGATTGAAGAACCGCTGCCGGTGCGGCTGGTGGCCATCGCCGATGTCACATTACCGGCCCAGGCTGGGCAGGAACGCGAACTGGATGACTTCTACTGTCGCATGCTCGAATTCGTGCGGGTCGATGTGTCGGGGGAGGAGGGACAGTCCCTGACCTACCAGGCCGACAACTTTGCGCTGCGTTTTGTCCTGCAGGAAGGGCTGATCGAGCGGCAGGACTACCGGCCGACGATGATCGAGGTACGGTCGCTGGCCGAGGCCGAGCAGAAGCTGATCGAGCGGGAGATCGAGTACACCCGCCAGAAGGGGGTGGCGGTGGGTTACGAAAGCTTGCTTCTCCAGGACCCGGCAGGCAATTGGATCGAGCTGGTCGAAACCAAGGAGTTGATGTAAAGCGGGGCGGAATAAGTGCTTTGCGTCGATTATCCATGGGGTGCGGCCGGGTTTGGGCACCGCTGGGGCGGCAAAACAGGTCACATCAGGGCACGGATCGTGGTAAAGTGCAGGGACGATGGCCCGTGATTCCCCGCACTGGATGGGGATGGGCGGGGCGAGCCGATGACCCATGGATGAGATGACCTGTGCAGAACGGACTCCTCTGCTGCCCCAGCTCGCAGCCCGGCAGGATGGGTATGCGCGGCCCGGCCGCCCTCACCGCGGGGCGTTCACCTTTGTCGAAATGCTGGTGACGATGGGGATCATCCTGATCCTCGTGGGGCTGACGCTCGCGGTCGTTGTCCGTACCCGTCAATCGGCCCGCAATATTGAATGCATGAGCAACCTGCGGGCCATCGGCCAGGCGTTCACCAGTTATGCCTTGAACAATAACGGCGCGTTCCCCGATCCGCTGCGGGCGGGCATACGCTGGGAAAACGCGCTGGTGGGCATTGTGCCATCCAAGGCGGTCTTCCGCTGTGCCTCGGATGAAGAGCTTTATCCGGCGTTTGAATCCAGCTACGACTGGCGCGACACCGGCGACCCGATCACCACACTGGCCGGACGGCGGCTGACCGACATTCGGCGCGAAGGGGTCGTGCTGGCGTTTGAATCCCTGCCTGGCTGGCACGCGAAAAAGAAGATGAACGCTGTCCGCGTGGATGGCTCGGTACAGACTTACGACGAGCGCGCCTGCCTGATCGACCTGGTGACGCCGGTCAACGGTGAACCCATGCCCGAGTCAATCAGGGAGGCCATCAGGAAGCTCAATCAGCATGCCTCGGCCAAGTGCGATGGCCACGCCCACCCATTGCTGCTGTGCGGTGTGCGACGTGGCCTGGGGGACATGCAGAGCGCGATGGATGTGGCGCGGCAGACCGCCTTGCGGCAACTTCTGGCAATGGGCGATGAAGGGCCGCTGCGGCCGGCAGCGGTGGTGCGCTGAGGGGATTGGGCGTTGACGGCCCAGCCGCCGACGGCGGTAGAATAGCGTCTCCCTGGTTATTTTGGAGTGGTGTATGCGTGTACTGGTGGCGGAGGACAATCCAACCCTGGGACGATCTATTGCACGGGGGCTGCGCGATGATGGCTATGCGGTCGACCTGACTGCCAGCGGCGATGAAGCGGCCCATCTGATGGCTTCCCACAGCTACGACTGCGTCGTGCTTGACATCATGCTGCCGGGCAAGAGCGGCTGGGATGTAATCGAGGAAGCCCGCAGGCACGGCAACAAGACCCCAGTGCTTTGCCTGACGGCCCGCGACACCACCGAGGACCGCGTGCGCGGCCTGGACCTGGGCGCCGATGACTACCTGGTCAAGCCGTTTGAATGGGAAGAACTGCTGGCGCGGGTGCGGGCGCTGATCCGCCGGGCACACGGGCAGGGCAGTTCGATTCTGCGGGTGGGCGAGCTGGAAATCGACACTGCCGCCCGCACCGTCCGGCACCGCGGCCAGGAGATCGTGCTCAGCGCCCGCGAATATGCCCTGCTGAAATACCTGGCAACCCGTGCCGGGCAGGTGGTTACCCGCAGCGATATCTGGGAACACCTCTACGACCAGCACGATCAGACCACCAGCAATGTGGTGGATGTCTACATCGGCTACCTGCGCAACAAGATCGATCGCCCCTTCGGCTCCAGGCTGATCCAGACCCGCCGCGGCCATGGGTACATCCTGACCGCGGGTGAGGAAGAAACCGCCTCCCATCCCACCGGCACAGCCCATCGCTGAATCCCAGCACACCTGCTGCATGCCAATTCATGTCATCGCGGAAAGCTGCATGCGGCGAATCGTCGTGTGCCTGGCCGGGGTTTCGTTTATCGGTCCCCGCCTGATCAACATAAGTGTTGTGCGCCTCCTAAACCTCCCAGCCGGTCGAGTCGATGCTTGGGATGCCGCCGCGGGGCTGTGGGTGTCATGGACGCGAGCAGGCAATTGACACGAACCGCAATCGAAGGAGGCCAATATGGCAGATATCAGTTACGCCGAAGCGCTCAGCGAAGCCAAGGCGATCATCCTGAAGCACAAGGAGCAGATTCGCCGGCAGACCCAGGAAATCACCCAGCGCCGGGCTGAAATTGAGCAATATCAGGAAGAAACCCGCAGTCTGAAGCAGGACCTGGAGGCCGAGATCGATCGCCGCACGCAACTTGAGGCCGATCTGGCCACTGAACGCGGGCATCGCGAGCAGGCTGAAGCCACCTGCGGCCGCCAGCGGGTGCAGATCGAGCAGATGGAGCAGAAGAATCTTGAGCTGACCGAGACGATCGACCGGCAGGAGGCACTGATCGAGACGTTGCGCAACGATATTGACGCGATCCAGGCAGAACTGGAAGCGACCCGCGCCCAGCTCCCCACCGATGCCGACAAGGCGGCCCTGCGTGAGATGGCAGAGCTGCTGAAGCTGAAGGCGGATGCCGCTGAGCAGCCGGCCAACCCGCCGCAGGCCGCAGCCGCCGAAGCTGAGGTGGATGAGGCCGCAGCGCCGGCACCCGAGCAGCCCGCCGCGCCCGCTGTCGCCGAGGCAGCCCAGGCGTCCGCCGGCAAAAAAGACCGCCGGTCGGTGTTCTGCTTCCGCCAGGCGGCCTGATCGTCCGCAGACATTGATGGATCGTATTCCGCGAGGATGGATCCTCCTTCACGCACGACCCGTGGCGCGGTGCCGCGGGTCGTGCTTTTGCGCGCCCAAAGTCATGTCGATCCGAGCAGGGGAGGAGAAAAATGAGGTATGACGAAATTTTACACTCACCTTTTCGCGTGGAGTGTGTCCAATAAGTGTCGATCGAATTCACGCCCCAGCACCATCCCCGGGCGATGGTGTGCCGCGGGCGCGTGGAGTGGATTAATCGCCCTGACAATACACGCGAAGGAGTCGCATCATGTCTCGTCACCTGGCGAACAACGCCGGTTGTTTTGAGTCACTTGAATCCCGTACCCTGCTGGCGGAAATCGCCGGCGCCGTTTTCGTTCACGCAACGGATACCCCGCAGTATGACCGGCAGGTCTACCTGGATCTGAACCAGAACGGGCAGTTCGATAATGAGCCGACGGTGAAAACCGATGCCAGTGGCAACTACCGCTTCACGGGACTGGGCGGTGGCACCTACCACGTGCGGATGAACGTGCGGCCATCGCTGACCGTGACCGCCCCGGCCGATGGGGTGCATATTGTCACCGTCGGTGCCGAGGAGATCGCCGAGGATCTCGATTTCCGTATCGGGCATGCCTATGAGCAGCCGGTGCCTGATCCCAATGCCACCATCGCCACCGCCATCCCCCTGGGCACGCTGACCGACACGGTCGTGGTCGATGAGTTTTATGCGCTCAATGACGACCGTGAGATGTTCAGCTTCACGGTAGGGGCGGGGCAGACGGTGCGCTTCGAAATCACCAGCGAGGGAGATCACCACCTGCGCATCTTCGATGCAGAGGGCAACAATCTCGCCGGCGGTGGAGGCGGCGGGCCACTCGAACTGCTTACCTATACCTTCACCGAGGCCGGTACCTACTATGTCGGTGTCTCCACCAGCCGCAACACCCTCTACGACCCCCACGAACCGGGTGGCTCGATGGGCTGGAACAACGGCTTCCTTGGTGATTACGTCCTGACCGTGACCCCCGTGACCGCTGGCGACCAGCCGGGGGCGGGGCAATGGGAATCGGCCGAGGTGTTCGGCGTGCATCGCATTTACGGCGGTGTCATCGAAGGCGCTATCTCCACCACCAACGATGTCGATCTGTTCCGTTTCGGGCCGATTCCGGGTGGCGGCATGGGCGACACCTTCGGCGCCAAGCTGATCCCGCAGGGCGACCTGCGCATGTATGTCAAAGTCTACAGCAGCCCCGGCGTATTGCTGTACGACTACGGCCCGGCCACCGCTGACCAGCCGCTGTCCGTGCCATTCTCACTGCTGGATGGCAATCACTTTGTCGAAGTGTCCTCAGATGGACAGACGACCGGCGGCTACCGCATCAACATCTACGCCAGCCTGGGCGTGTACGATAGCGACCAGAGCCACTTTGGCGCGATCGACTCAGGCAGCTTTGCCGGCGAACCGCTGAACGCGCGCGAATTCATCCAGTACCAGGGCGATGTGAACGTGCATCGCTTCGAACTGCCGGCCAATACGCCGGTGAAGGTGCGCGTAGCGGCCGATGCGGGTGCGACGCTGGATCCGAAGGTGCGCATTTTCCGCGTGGACGATGGCCAGGAGATCCTGCTGGCCGAGAATGACAACGTCGGCCCCGGTCGCACCGCGGCCGAAGCGCTGGTGGATTACCCGCCGGGCGGGACGATCTATGTCGAGGTGGTTGATGCCGCAGGAACCGGCATTGGTGATTACACCATCGAGATGACCGCGGCCCCGCAGGCGCCGCAGAACCAGGCGCCCACCATCGGGTCGCTCAGTGCCAGTGCGGGTACGGTGATACAGGGCCAGCCGCTGACGCTCACCGCCAGCGGCGTGAGCGATCCCGATGGGGATGCCATCGAGCGCATCACCTTCTTCCGGGATGTGAACAACAACGGCCTGTACGATGCCGGCGATGAGCGGCTGGGCGATGACATGGATGGCAGCGATGGCTGGTCGATCGCGGTGAACACCTCCAACCTGGCCCCCGGGACCCATCGCTTCTTCGCCTTCGCCTTCGATGGTGAAAGCTGGAGCACCCGCACGACCACCACGGTGATGATCCAGCCTGCCGGGGCCAATCCCGGCGAAGACCCGCCGGCAGCACGCGGCGATTTCGACGGCGATGGCCGGCCCGACCTGGCGCTGGTCAACACCCAGACCGGTCAGGTGCGCCTGTGGCTCATGGACAACATGAACCTGAAGCAGGTTGTTGAGCTGCCGACGCTGGCCGATCCGAACTGGCGGCTGGTGGGCACGGGTGACTTCAACGGCGATGGCCACAACGACATCCTCTGGCAGCACGCAATCGACAATCGAAACAGCGTCTGGCTGATGAACGGCACATCACTCCAGGGCTTCAAGGGGATCGCCTACAGTCCTAACCTGGACTGGAAGGTTGCAGTGGTGGGTGATTTTGACGGTGACGGCCAGCCGGATCTGGCCTGGCACAACTCGGCCAACGGCCTCAACTCCTTCTGGCTGATGAACGGAACCAGCATCAAGGGCTTCAAGGGCTTTGGCCAGACAGCCGATTTGCGCTGGGAGCTTGGCGGGGCCGGATACTTTGACACCGATGGCAACCTTCACCTGGCGTGGAGCCGCCCAAGCGTGGGCGGGGCCGCCACGCTGTGGGTCATGAATCGCACGCAGCATGATGGGTTCTCTCCGCTGCACCCGATCCTGAACGTGGGTGACCGGATCATCGGTGCAGGTGACTTCGATGGGGATGGCGATGATGACATCCTCATGCGTCGATCCACCGGTTCCCTGGCCGTCTGGCGGATGGACGGCTGGACCCCGGACCACATGATCACCACCCTGACCGACCAGCCTGGCGCAAACTGGCAGGTGAGAGGCTAGGCCGCCCCCGCACCCCACGGCCTGGATCGGTTTGCCGATCGATGCCCAACCGCCAATCGCGGCACCTTCTGCACGGACAAGCAATCCGTGCAGAAGGTGCTGTCGGGCGCGCATGACCAACCCGCGCTGCGACATGCTGTGTGCATGGCAGTGCAGACCGCCTGGATGCGTTGAAGTGCGCATCAGTCGTAGGGCTCGGGCTCCTCGCCCTTGGGGCGGGTTTTCCAGCGGCGGTGGACCCAGAGATACTGGCCGGGATCTTCGCGCACGAAGTCCTCGATGGCCTTGGTGTAGCGCTGAGTGATGTATCTCAGCGGATCATCCTGGGTTTCCCAGTCGTGAGGATAGATGATGTCGTTGACGCCAATGCGAAAGCGGAACTGATCGCCAAGCCTTCGGCCGTAGCCGATGATGACCGGGGCGTTATAGCGCATCGCCAGCAGGGCGATCGATTTGTAGGTGCTGGCCTTACGGCCGAAGAAATCGACGAACAGTCCCTTGGTGCCGGCATTCTGGTCGGCGATGAACCCCACCACACCGCCGGCATCGAGGATGTCGGTGATCTCGCTGGTGGCGCCTTTCTTGTCGAGGATGCGCTGTCCCTGCTTCTGGCGCACGCCCAGCAGCCACTGGTTGATGTAGGGATTGTCCAGTGGCCGGGCGACGGCGGCGGATTCAAATCCCAGCGTTGCCAGGGTGTAGCCCAGAATTTCCCAGTTGCCGTAATGGCCGGTCAGCATGATGACGGGTGACCGGCGCCGCACCAGCAGGTCGATCGCCTCGGCGAGATTGTGCAGCTCTATGTGCTGTCGCCATGAGTCGATGCGGATCAGCCGTGTGGTGAACAGCACCTCAACACCCAGCATGATCAGGTGTTCCATGCTGCGGCGGGCCATCCGCTCCAGCTCGTGCCGGGGCATTTGCGGAAAGCTGCGGTGCAGGTTGTGCAAAGCACGTTCGCGGTGCCTGCGGTCCAGGCGGTACATCAGGCTGCCGATCAGCCGGGCCGTGCGCAGGTTGGCGTTGATCGGGAAGCAGTGCAGCGCCATCGAAACCAGGCGCAGTGCCAGGTAGGTGAGGCGATCGAGCAAATCATTGCGCTGCTTGGACATGTCTGGCGGGATTGTATGAACCGCCGCCAACAAAGGAAGCAATCCCGCCTTCCCGGCAGGCAAAACCGTTACAGCCGTTACAGATGGACCCAGCCCGCAGGAGCGAATCGGGAGATTGCCGGCAACTTCGTCAGGCGGAGCACGAATCGGCCCGATGGTCCAGCAGAGACCCGCTCCGGCGTATGCGCCGGTGCCGATGATCGGCTGGAACAGGAGACGTCATGGCCGCTGCGACGAAACCTCATCGAACCCGGTCCCGGGACGCGCAACCGGCTTGGGAGATGCCTGCATTTAGCGAGGTGTCCGAATCGACTGATGCCGGCGTGATGATCGTCAGCGATGATGATCCGTTGCAGTCTCTTGCTCAGGCCGTGCGCGAGCGTGCCCCCGAGCGGGCGGTTGGTGTCGGGCTGAATGAGGAACTGGACCGCCTGGCCGCGCTCACCCAGCAGCTTCAGGAGCACATGGCCGGGCCGATCCTGCCGTCGGAGTCCGCCCAGCCCGGCACTGTCCCGGCCGCGCGCACCAGTGCCCGCGAAGCCTGGTCGGCCGTGGTGATCCTCATTCTGTTCATTGTCGCCGGATTTGCCTGGACCAGCAGCCAGATCGAGCAGAAAGACCAACAGGTGATGCTGTTGACCCGCCAGATCGACGAGAAGCAGACCGCCATCCTCTCCTACCAGCAGCAGATCAAGCGCCTGCGCGAAGACCTGGCGCAGTCGCAGGCCAAGCTCAGGGCCGCCGAGAAGCAACTTAAGGCCCGGCCGGATGCGCGGCTGTTCGATTGATTCATCGCACTCCGCAATAAAGTGCTATCGCACAGGCAGCCACGCCGTTCTGGTTCTCGCATCCTGCTCCTGCCATCTTTTGCCCTCTGAGTTGTCGGCCTCGTGCGCACGGTCTACACTGCCGTCCATTTCCAGGGGCCATCTCATGACATCCAACATGGCATCACGGGCGGGACGGCTGCGGCTATCAGATGACAAGCTGCGCGCACAGCGTCCCTGGCAGTACGGGTGGCGGGGCGTTCTCAGTGCCATCAGCGCGTTTATCGGACCACCGCTCATACGTGATAAGAACGCCATTCGCCAGCAGCTTTTTGAGGGAGATGCCAATGCGGCGATCGTGTTGAAAACCGATCCGCTGCTGGTGGGGGTCTACAGCGAAGATCTCGATGCCGCCGTGGTGCTGAGAATCCCACCCGAGGCGATCGTCGGCCCGCCCCCCGCGCCCGGCACTCGGCTGGTGTCGATCAATTTCTACCAGTCCGGCGGCCCGCCCGAGCCTGATTTGCTGCCCGGACCGGGCAGCAGCGGCGCGTGGGATGACTTCTGGCCGCTGATCGGCGATTTTCTCTCCGATGACACCGCCCGCCTCGCCCAGCTCAAGGGCATGATCCCGACCCCGCACTGGGAGCGATGCATCCAACTGTCCCAGGACTACGTGGCCCGCAACCCCGGCAAGGCGCGCGATGGCCGCCCGGGATACGGCGGGGTGATCGTCCTGCGCTGAGCGATCCGCCCGGAGGCGGCAAAAACCTCTCGCGCATCGACATTGGAAATGAGCGATCGCGCCACAGGCGCCAGCGCGCGGCCTGCGAGGCGGCCCGTCTTTTCCTCAGCCAGGCGTGTCATTTGACCGTGCCCAGCGCCAATCCGGCCTGGCCTTTGCTTTGGGGGGGGCGCCGGGCGTGTTTTGTCCACCCGCCCGGCTTGTGTTACAAATCCCGGTTCGATTGACCTTAAGCGCACACGGAACGCCTCATGATTGATCTCAAAGACCTCCGCGAGAATCCCGACCGCTACCGCAAGGGCGCGCAGCTCAAGAATGTGGCGGTCGATATCGATTTACTGCTGCGGCTCGACGAGCAGCGCAGCAAGGCACAAAAAGAGTTTGAACAGCTCCGCGCTGAACAGAACAAGGCCTCCGGCGAGATCGCCAAGCTCAAGGATCCGGCCGAGAAAAAATCGGCCGTGGCGCGGATGCAGGCGCTGAAGCAGAAAGTGCAGGCGGCCCAGGAGCGTGCCCGTGAGGCCGAAGCCGAGCTGGAGCCGCTGCTGCTGAGCATCCCCCAGCCGCCGGATGATGATGTGCCCGTGGGCAAGGATGCCAGCGACAACCTGGTGATGTACCGCTGGGGCGAGCCGCGCAAGTTCGCCTTCCAGCCCAGGAGCCACGCCGAGCTGGGTGAGAAGCATGGCCTGATCGACACCGCGCGCGGCGTGCGGCTGGCGGGCAGCCGCTCGTACTTCCTGGTGGGCCTGGGTGCTGAGCTGCACAACGCCGTGCTGCGGCTGGCGATGGACATGATGACCCAGGAGCACGGGTTCACCGCGATGAATGTGCCGGTGCTGGTGCGCGAGTCGGCGATGCGCGGCACGGGATTCTTCCCCGCCGGCCGTGAGCAGGCGTATCGCGTTGGCGAACCGGAGGAAACCGATGAGGAGGTGCGCTTCCTGACCGGCACGGCCGAGGTGGGGCTCACCGCCTATCACATGGATGAAGTGCTGGAAGAGAGCGAACTGCCCAAGAAATATACGGCCATCAGCACCTGTTTCCGCCGCGAGGCCGGCACCTACGGCAAGGACACCGCCGGCGTCTACCGCGTGCATCAGTTCGACAAGTGCGAACAGGTGGTCATCTGCCGCAACGATGTTGAAGAAAGCCAGCAGTGGCACAAAGCCATGCTCGGCTACAGCGAGCAGTTGTTGCAGCGCCTCAAGCTGCCGTATCGGGTGATCCAGTGCTGCACCGGCGACATCGGCGTGAAGAATGCGGCGATGTTCGATATCGAGACGTGGATGCCGTCGCGCTACGATGGCAAGGATGAGGCCACTGGATACGGCGAAACGCATTCGGCCTCGCGCCTGTATGAATTCCAGGCCCGCCGGCTGAATCTGCGCTACAAGGACAAGGAAGGCAAGATTCGCTTCTGCCACACCCTTAACAACACGGTTGTTGCCAGCCCGCGCATCCTCATCCCGCTGCTGGAGAACTATCAGAATGAGGATGGCAGCATCACGATCCCCGAGGTGCTGCGTCCATACCTGGGCGGCCGGGAACGAATTGGATAGCCGGCAGGGCATGTTTACTGCCAGGCTCGGATCAGCCAGCTTGAATATGCGTGGATCAGGTGTGGCAGCACGCAGTGCCGCACCGCGGACCTGTCTTATGCGGGCTTCGCCCCTCTGCGGCCGGGATGAGGCTATAATAGGGTGATCCTAACCCCGGAGGCCGCATGTCCACGATTGATCCTACCGCGTGGCAGCGTCAGGCACGGCCGATCATCGGTGCGCTTCGTACACCGGTCATCCGCAGCATCCTGCAAGAACCTGAGCCGCCGCCGGTGGTGCCGTTTATCACCATCAGCCGTGAGCCCGGCGCCGGTGCCTGGCAACTCACCGAGCGGCTGGTCGAACGGCTCAACCAGGTTGATCCCGGCCCCGTTCCCTGGAGCGGCTGGGACCGCGAACTGGTGGAGAAGGTTGCCGCCGATCACAACCTGTCGAAAGAGCTGGTTGAATCGCTGGGCCAGCGGGACCAGAACTGGCTGAGTGATTTCCTCGCCGGCCTGGCGATCAGCGATGACTCACCTTCCGAGGAGACCGTCTTTCGCAACGCCTCCACGACCGTGCGGGCGTTGGCGCGGGCGGGACGGGTGGTGATCGTCGGGCTGGGGGGTGTGTTTATCACCCAGAAGATGCCAGGCGCGGTGCATGTACGCCTGGTGGCGCCGCTGTCGTACCGCGTCGATCTGCTGGCTCGCCGCCGCAAACTGACACGCGAGCAGGCCGAGGCCGAGATACAGCGGCTGGAGCGCAACCGCGCGGCCTTTTTTGCCCGCTACTTTCCCAACCGCACCCTTGGCCCGGATATGTTCCATCTCACCATCAACACCAGCCGGCTCAACAGCGAGCAGCTTGTCGAGGTGATCGTGCCGCTGGTCAAGCATCACCCGGCCGTCACCCGCCGGCAAGCTGAAGCCCAGCGCACGGGCTGAAACCCGGCACGGCTGCGGGATGACCATGCCGCGCCGCCGGGTGGGCCTGCTGTGAGGCCTCCGCGTGGGGATGCGCATTGTTGCCCTCCCGGACTGATGGCGCTGCACCGCCGCTGCACTTCCGGTTTGCCGCCATGCGGCATAGAATCCACCCGCTTATGAATTTGCGGGTTTACAACACGCTGACGCGGAAGAAAGAGCCGTTCGAGCCGGTTGAGCCGGGCAAGGTGAAGATGTACCTGTGCGGGCCGACCGTCTACAAGTCGCCGCACATCGGCCACATGGTCGGACCGGTCATCTTCGATGCCATCAAGCGCTACCTGACCTACCGTGGCTTTGAAGTCACCTGGGTTGTCAACATCACCGACATCGAGGACAAGCTGATCGATGCCGCCAGGCGCTTCAACACCACCGTCGAGGCACTGGTTGAGAAGCACACGGCCGAGTACATGAAGGTGCTGGCCGACCTGGGGATCGACACCATCGACCGCTTTCCCCGGGCGACCGAGCACATTCCCGAGATCATTGCCCTGTGCCAGCGGCTGATCGACAACGGCCACGCCTATGCCGCCGAGGGGAACGTCTGGTTTGCCGTGGAATCCGATGAGGATTACGGCAAGCTCTCCGGCCGCAAGGTCGAGGAGCAGGAGTCGGGCGTGCGCGCCAACCTGGCCGGTGAAGGGAAGAAAAATCCCGCCGATTTCGGCCTGTGGAAAGCCGCCAAACCCGGCGAGCCAGCCTGGGATTCGCCATGGGGCCGCGGCCGGCCCGGCTGGCACATCGAGTGCTCCGCCATGGCGATGAAATACCTCGGCGAGACCTTCGACATTCACGGTGGCGGGATGGACCTGATCTTCCCGCACCACGAGAACGAAATCGCCCAGAGCGAAAGTGCCACCGGTAAGCCCTTCGCCAGGTGCTGGATGCACAATGGCCTGACCCGCATCAGGACCAAGGCCCCTAGCGGCGAGTGGCAGGTGGAGAAAATGGCCGGGTCGGTGGGGAATGTCGTGCCGGCCCAGCAGTTGATCGACGAGCACGGCCCGGACATCGTGCGCTATTTCCTGCTGGCCACGCATTACCGCAGCCCGATCGAGTTCACCGACCAGGTGCTGGCCGATACGAAGAAGGCGTACGCCGTCTTTACCCGCCTGTTTGGGCGCATCGAGCGGCTGACCGGCCAGCCGGTGTCTGATGTGCGGCCCACGACTGCCCAGCTCGATGACTTCGCTGTCCATCGCCAGTTGTTCGAGGCGAAGATGGATGATGACTTCAACACCGCCGGCGCCATCGCCGAACTGCACCAGATGGCCGGGCAGATCAACGCGTTCATCGAGAGCCGCAAGCTGGAACAGACGCCCGATGCCGCCGCCGTGGCCATCGCCAGCGCGGCGGTTGCCGAGTTGAAGGACCTGGGGAGAATTCTTGGCCTGTTCCGCGTGAGCGCAGCCCCCAAGGCGGCCGAGACCTCCGACCTGGCCGACCAGCTCATGCAGCTTCTCATCGAGTTGCGCGCTGATGCCCGCAAGAACAAGAACTTCGCCCTCGCCGATGCCATCCGCAACGGCCTGAACAAAATCGGCATCACGCTGGAGGACCGACCCGGCCAGACCCTCTGGCGGAAGGAATAGATATGGCGGATGGCCATCTCCCTGAGCGGCAGGGTTGTGCGAGATGAAAGCGCAGGGTCCGGCAGGGCGGATCCCACGACGGGAAATGAGGAGGCATATGCGAGTTTGCGGTCTGCTGTTGCTGCTGTTGATTGCGGCCGGGTGTGCATCGGACCGGCAGGGGGGTGAGGTGCGCGTCAGAAGGCTGAATGATGGGCGCACGCTCGCACAGCGTTTTGACCAGGCGTACATCACGCGCAGCGAGCATGGCGATTACGATGTGGTGCTCGTGGCCGATACCACCACGGACCAGGCGGCCCCCCGGCGGGGCAATACACTTCAGCCGGCGGCGAATGTACCGGTGCGGCACATGGTCCATCTCCGCATATTCTGGCGGCCACTGCGCGGCATGCGCGCCAGTGACACCGCCACCAGCAACGCGGCGATCGACTGGTTTGTCCTCACGCCCGGTGCGCGCGAAGGGGAGGATGTGCTGCGGTATCGCGGTTCGGGCCTGGTGGGGATCTACCCCGGCGAGCGGGGGGCCAGCATCACCATGCGCAACGTGCGCCTCGAACCGGAGTTGGTGCACGGCCAGATGACCGATCCGATCGGCCGGGCCGAAGTGACCGGGGCCCTGCAGGCGGTCTGGGACCGCCAACTGGTTGAAAGCCGCCTGGCCGAGATGCGCGCATTGACCAGCGCCACCGCCGAGGCGCGGTAGCCAGCGCACCAGCTATCGGCAGAAACCCAGGCGGCAACCGATCTTCACCCTGCTTAGACAAGATGAATCAGACACAGCACCAACCTCCACTTCCTGCCAAGCCGACCGATGAGCCGTTTACGCAGACGGTGACGCTGTTCCAGGGTGATGTGCCCATCGCGACGGCGGTGTGGAACTGCTCAGGATCAACCGATGGGGTCGTGCAGCTTGTCAGCCTGCGGGTTGAGCCGGCCGCCCGCCGCCAGCGCCAGGCCAGCCGCCTGCTGGAGGCGGTCATCAAAGAGGCGCGGACCTACTTCCAGCGGCGGGGGCTGACGTTGCGCCAAATCTGGTACGGCGTCGAGCAGAAATCGCAGGTTGCGGGCCGGGCCTTCCTCATGCACAACAATTTCCACCACGTCGGCACCGTCCAGAACCTGCTCAAGGGGCAGGACCTGCTGATCTACAAGAAATCGCTGGTGTGAAGCGGCGGCCTGAATCGCGGTGGCACGGGCTGCCTGCCCTTGCCACTTCAAGGCAGCCTCAGCGTTCGCTGACGCGATAGACTACGCCGCCGTAGCCTTCTTCGTGACCGTAGGCATCGCCGGAGGTTACGTAGACGCGGTTCTGGTCATCGACCAGCACGTTTTCACCCTTCATGTGGGGGTTGTTGGTCAGGATCGACAGATCAGCCCACGGCTGCACGCCTTCCTGCGTGGCATCGAAGACATTGGCCGGGTCGGGGGTGAAGCGGTAGAGCCGTGCTGGCTGGGCGGAGATGACATAGAGCCGCCCCTGGGCATCAAAATCCATATCCGTGAGGTTGGCACTCCTGCGGGTCTGCGGATCCCACGGCTCGAACCGGGCCACGAGTTGCCCGATGGCCGGCTGGGCGAGGGTGCGATCCTCGGCCAGGCGAAAACGCAGGATCGTGCTGCTGGTGCGATAGCCGACGTAGAGCCAGTCGCCGTGGCGGGCGAGCATGCTCTGGCCCAGATGCTTTTGCACACCGGCCCCTTCGATTTGCACCTCCTCGCCGAGCACAATTTCGCCGGCCGGCGGGGGCGCATCGGGATTGTCAACGTAGGGTTTGAGATCGTAGCGCACTAGGACGCTGTTGTCCTTGGCGGCGACATAGAGCCAGCGCCCGACGACCAGGCAGTTGTCCGGCCCCTTGAGCCAACCGTGGGGTGGCGGATTGGTGGCCGGATCATGATGCGGATACGCCGCCCCGGCTGCCGGGTTGTGGCGGTCAATCTCGTACCATCTCTTCGTGCGCAGATCATAGCGCAGCATCGCATCTGTTAGATTCTTGCGGAAATTGGGCGCGGGCGGCTTGGCGGCGATGTCGATGCCGGAAAATGCGCATATGTAGAAGCTCTGCGTCGGTGGATCGAACCGCAGCGTGCAATAGGGACGATCGGTGTTGTGATCATCTATGGCCGATGGCAGTGAGGTGTCCAGCAACTTAAAGGGGGGATCGGTCGGGACGGCGACGATCCGGCCGTTGTTGGCGATGGCATCGCTGATCGGCTGGTCAATCGGCTGGGCGATGGCGGGATCCACCGCGTAGATCGTTCCGGCCTGGTCGATGATGTCGATGCTGGCCCCGCCATATTCGCGTACCCGCCCGCGGCTCAGGACGTACAGCACCCCATCATGCAGCGCCAAACCCCGGGGAAAAAAGACCTTGGCCGTTACCCGCTCCACCCGCATCGGCGCTGGCTGGGCCCGTGCCACATCCACCCCAACAACCAGGGCCGCCCATGTCATCACAAGGGAAGCAAGCAGGATTCTGACAAAACAACGGCGCACGAAAGATTCCTCCCTGGCCCCAGCCACCGCTACGCAAGAAAACGAAAATGAGCCGGGCGAGACTCGAACTCGCGACCTAGCGATTAAAAGTCGCTTGCTCTACCAACTGAGCTACCGGCTCGGTGATTGTGGGCCCCGTTTGGGGACCGGAGCGGCCGATCATAGTGGGCGGCAGGCCGATCCTCAACCATTGCAACGCACTTCCCCGGGACAATTTGTCGGCCCCGCAGTTCCTCATCCAAATTTCACTAGGCTCAACTGAGACAATGGGCTATCTTTGAGGCAGCTTCACACCTTTGGCCGAACTGAGGAGATAATATGCAGCGCGCGCTGTTTCGGAGGGGGATGGGGCTGTTGGGGGTGGGCGTTCTGGCCGTGGCGATGGCGCAGGCTCCATCGCTGGCGGAGAACTACCTGATCGAAGGGGTGCAGGCCGCCGCCGCCGAGATGCCGCACGTGGCTGCGCTGCTCCGCCGTCCGGTGGCCGGTCAGGCCCCCGAGCAGATCCAGCCGCTATGGGTGGAGCAGTACGATCCCATTTTTGATGTAACCCTCCCGCAGTATGCCTTCGAAGCATACCTGGACACGGGTACCAGCGGCGTGCTGATCAGCCGTGAGATCCAGGAGCTGCTGGAAGTGAATCTGCAGCTCGATTCCAATGGCCAGCCATCGCACTTTGGCGACATCACCATCGATGGCACCAAGTCGTTCTTTATTGGCGAGGAACTCTACGTATCGATCGCGCCATTTCCGCTGTTCAATGAGCCGCCATTGGCGGATATGGATGCGATCAACCAGACGTTTACCGCGCCCCAGCTTGTTCGCCCTTACATTGCCCCTGATTATGCCCCAACCAACCAACTGGGTATGCCGCAGGTGCGCAACGTGATCGGGATGCCGCTGCTGGCCGGCAAGACGATGGTGGTCGACTCCACCTACTACAACCACCTGCCCGAGTACCTGGACCAGGATCCCGATTTCATACCGTTCATCCAGACCACGGTATACAACTCGGGCGATTCGGCCATTCCGGCCACCGACTACACCATCCGCCTGAGCTACGCGAATATGGCTGATCTGACGATCACCCTGCCCGATGAGCCGGGTGTTGAACCGCCGACCCTGGCGCACAACCCGTTCATCGGCCGCAACCCGCGCCTGGCCGCTACCGAGGATGATCCGCCCGGCGTGCGCATCGCGCGCACGGGGAGCGATGGCACCGTCTTCGAAAGCACCGGCAACTGGTTGCTGGATACCGGTGCGCAGGTCACCTTCATGTCCACCGAGCAACTGGGCAATATCGGTATGTCCATGGGCACGTTGCCCATTCTCGATATCCCGGTCATCCTCGATGAAAAGGGGAACATGGACCTGACGACGTTTTACACGCTCATCAGCGGTGCTGATCCCGGGTCCATCGTTATCGTGCCTGGCTTCGTGTTGGAGGAACTGGTGCTGCCGGCGGTAGAAGGGGACATCATCTATCGCAACGTCCCTGTCCTGGTGATCGATATTGAGATCGCTGATGAGCATGGCAACACCATCCTGCTCGATGGTGACATCGGCATGAACCTGTTCCTTCCCTCGCATGACATTGACGGTAATTTCCTGGTCAGCAGCGGGTTCGACTATTTCGTCTTCGATGAGGCCGCCGGCGAACTGCGCCTGGCGACCGTGCCTGAGCCGGGGGTGATCGGCCTGGTCGGGCTGTGTGTGGCCATCGGGCTGATGCGCCGTCGCTGCGCCGCCTGATGCGGCATGTCGCCTGAACAGGGGGCCAGCGCCTATAATCACTGTCATGGCGCTGGCTCGTGATCGCTGTATCTGCCTCCGTAAATTTGACTATTCGGAGACCTCCCAGATTCTCACGCTGTTCGGGCGCGAGCATGGGCTGCTGCGCACCATGGCCAAGGGGGCGCATCGCCGAACCAAGGCCGGGGCCAGTAAATTTGATGGCGGGGTGGATCTGCTCGACAGCGGCGAGGCGGTCTTTACCTACGATCCCGGCCGGGATTTGCAGACGTTGACCGAGTGGCGCCTGCTCGAGGGGCATCTGGAACTGCGGCGTGAGCTGCGGGCGGTTTATCTGGCGCAGTATGCCGCCGAACTGGTGATGGTCCTGCTGGAAGCGCACGATCCGCATCCACCCTTGTTCGACCGCTTCGAACAGACCATCCTGGCCATGGCGACGCCCCGCCGCGAAGAAACGTTCCTCGC
This sequence comes from uncultured Tepidisphaeraceae bacterium, assembly GCA_964398315.1. Taxonomy (GTDB): domain Bacteria; phylum Planctomycetota; class Phycisphaerae; order Tepidisphaerales; family Tepidisphaeraceae; genus JADLCB01. The sequence goes on from CAYNMV010000001.1 coordinate 222,762, forward strand.
CTTCCAGCTCGAGTTGCTGCGCGACACGGGCCATTTGCCGGAACTGGCAAGCTGCACCAGTTGTGGCCAGGTGATCATCTCAGGCGAGGGGGTATACTTCTCCCCGCGAAACAGCGGTGTGGTCTGCCGAAACTGCGAAGCGGTGGTGCATGATCGGATGGCGCTCGACCCGCGCCTGCTGCGGCTGATGCTGACGTTGCTGCGCCTCCCGCGGCAGGGGGGGACCACCCAGCGCCTGCCACAGCTCACCCGTCATCAGACCGATCCGCTGAACCGCATTCTCGCAGACTACGTCCAGTACACCCTCGGCCGTGGCCTGCGCCTGCCGCGCTATATACTGCCGCAGACGCCCGCGCCGGCCCGGCAGATGGAGGCGGTCTGAGCGGATATATCGTGGTGCCGGTCGACAACCCTGCCGGATGATCCTTGCCTGAAGGACCACGATGGCATGGAGGGATGGAGCAGTGCAGATCAGACGCCCATCGGTTTTGCTCCGGGCTTCGGCACCGCGCTGGCTGGTGCGAACCGTGGCAGGTGTGTCCGTACGGCCATTCATCCAGGCTGCTTTCGATTTCTGCTATCCGCCGCTGTGTGCGCGCTGCGAATCGCCGCTGGCGGCGGCAGGGCTGCTGTGCAGCCGCTGTGAGACGGATCTGCGGGCGCTGGAGGCCGAGCCGGCCTGCGACCTGTGCGCTGCCCCGATCGGCCCCGGCGGATCGTGTCCGCATTGCGCGGGCAAGGGATTGCGGCCATTTACCCGCATCCTGCGACTCGGGCGCTACGATGAGCCCCTCAGGGACCTGATCCATCACGTCAAATACCACCAGCGCTGGCCCTTGGCCGAACTGTTGGCCGATCGCCTGCTGGAGCAGGAAGCGGTGAAGGGGCTGCTGTCTGAGACACATAAGCTGGACGGCGCTCTTCTGGCAGTGCCGTTGCATCGTTGGCGACGGATCGGGCGGGGGTACAACCAGGCCGAACTGATTGCCCGCCGGCTGGGTCATCGCTGCGGGCTTCCCTGCATCCGCCCGGCCATACGCTGGAAATGGACCGACACCCAGACCCACCAGCATGCGCGTGCCAGGCGCATGCAGAATCTGCGCGATGCATTCGTCCTGCTCGATCCGCCGGGCATCCGCGGCCGGCATATCGTCGTGATCGACGATGTGATGACCACTGGCGCAACCCTGCGCTCCCTGGCCCGCACCCTCTTGCCTGCCCGCCCGGCCAGCCTCTGCGCAATTGTCCTGGCTGTCGCCGATCCAAAGCGCCGACAGTTCCAGCGGGCATGACACCGTCTCGAAGGCTGAAATGTGAATGAGCAAGTCTCAAACGCTGCGTTCGGTGCGGCACGGCGGATCGCGCAGCCAGGGCCACGATCACTCATTCAGCGTCCATCGCACGTTCCTGCACTACCTTGTACAGCGCCTGAGTCCCTTCCCGTCCCCAGCCATGCTGCTGTGCCTGGGTGAAAAGATCGAACACGAGCTTGGTCGCCAGTGGTTTCAGGCCGCTTTCCTCGGCCGCCTGAAGCACCAGACGCAGGTCCTTGAGTTGCAGGTCGATCATGAATCCGGGGGCAAAATCGCCGGCCGCCATGCGCGGACCGAGATTGTTCCACTGCCACGATCCGGCCGCCCCCGCGCCAAGGGCGGTGATCGTCTTCTGCGCATCCAGCCCGTTGCGCAGGGCGAAATTGAGCGCTTCGCACGCTGCCAGGTTGTTGATGGTGACAAGGATCTGGTTGGTCAGCTTGGTGAGTTGCCCCGCGCCGCTGGGGCCGCAGTGGGTGATGGTCTTGCCCATGTGATGCAGCAGCGGCTCCACCCGCGCGAAGGCCGCTTCATCCCCGCCGACCATGATGGACAACGTGGCGTTTTGTGCCCCCACATCGCCGCCGGAAACGGGCGCATCGAGCAATGTTGCACCGTGTTGCTGGAGCGTGGCGCTCAGCGCCCGCGTGGCCGAGGGGGAGATGGTCGAGTGATCCACCACGATCAGCCCCGGCCGGGCCGCCTCCACAATCCCCCCGGGCCCGGCGATCACTGCCTCGACATCCGGCGTGTCGGTCACGCAAATGAAGACGATGTCCGCCCGCTGAGCCACGTCGGCGGGCCGATTCGCCCAGGTTGCCCCGCGATCGAGCAGTTCCTGGGCCTTTGAACGCGTGCGCGTATGCACCGTCAGTGCATGTCCCGCCGCCAGCAGGTGGCCCGCCATCGGCTTGCCCATGATCCCCAGCCCGATGAATCCAAGTTGCTCGCTCATGTGCACTATTAGAGCAGCATCCACTTGGGATGGCCATTCGGCGGCATGTGTGTGCAACGCGCTGGCCGTGGGCGCCCTGCGGCGCGTCTGTTTCGTCACGAACCGGGGTCACCTCAACACGGAACACTGCGCAGTCGCGTTGTCCTGCCTCATGGTGCAGGCGAGCAGCTCGCCCGCGCCGTCACGAGTGGATCGTGGCAGCGCGGGCGACAGGGTCTTTCAACAGAGGCGGTGCATGCCGGGTGCCTGGGTTACCAGCCGCGGCGGCGGGTGCCAGCACGAACGGGCTTGCGCCCCCCGCGCTGCTTGGGACGGCCGCCCGGACTGCTGCGGTGGGCGGGCGCGGCAGCCCGGTCGTGGCCGGACGACTGCCTTGGCTGGGGTGCGGACATTGGCTTCGCCCCGTGCTTTGGTCGGCGGGTGTGCGCGGGCTGGGTGGCATGGATGGGCCGGCGATGCTCCAGCGCAGCAGGCACGGCCGTGCGGGCGGCAGGATCGGAGGCGGGGTACGCCGGGTGATCCGTGCGGACGGTGATGGCCCGGCGGATCAGCTTTTCGATCGCCTTCAGGTTGGATACCTCTTCCGGCCCGCACAGGGAAATCGCCATCCCACTCGCCCCGGCCCGGCCGGTGCGACCAATGCGGTGGACGTAGGTTTCCGGCTCGTGGGTCACATCGTAGTTCACCACGTGCGTGACATCGTCGATGTCGATGCCGCGCGAGGCGATGTCGGTCGCCACCAGCACGGGCGTCTTGCTGGCGCGGAAGTTGTTGAGCGCCCGTTCGCGGGCGTTCTGGCTCTTGTTGCCGTGGATCGCCTCAGCGCGAATGCCGCGGGTGTGCAGTTGCCGCACAACCTTGTCGGCCCCGTGCTTGGTGCGGGTGAATACGATCGCGCGCGTCATCGGCAGATGGTTCACCAGGTGGGCCAGCAGGTACGTCTTATGGCGTTTCTCGACGAAGTAGACCGACTGCTCGATTGTGTCGACCGTGCTGGAGACGGGGGCGACTTTCACATCCACCGGATCATCCAGCAGATCATCGGCCAGCCGGCGGATCTCGGGCGGCATGGTGGCCGAGAAGAGCAGCGTCTGCCGCTCCTTCGGCACGGCCGCCACGACCTTGCGGATGTCATGGATGAACCCCATGTCGAGCATGCGGTCGGCCTCATCCAGCACCAGCACTTCGATCCGTCGCAGATCAACGTGCCCCTGATTCATCAGGTCCAGCAGGCGGCCGGGCGTAGCGATCAGGATATCAACCCCGCGGCGCAAGGCCTGCACCTGCGGGTTTTGGTTGACGCCGCCGAAGAGAACGAACTGGCGGAAGCGCAGGTTCTGGCCGTAGGCACGGAAGCTGTCGGCGATCTGGGTGGCCAGTTCGCGCGTGGGGCAGAGGATCAGCGCCCGCGGCGTGCGCATCGCATCGCCACCGTGCCGCGATTCGGCCAGGCGTTGAAGGATCGGCAGCGCGAAGGCTGCGGTCTTGCCGGTGCCGGTCTGGGCACAGCCCAGTACGTCCAGCCCTGCCAAAACGTGGGGAATCGCCTTCGCCTGGATAGGCGTGGCGGTGGAATAACCCTCGGAAACGAGGGCACGAAGAATCGGCTCGGCGAGCCGAAGGTCAGCAAACTGCATGAACACCCTTTCTGGTGGTCGTTACAAAGCGGTTGCGCACCGCAGACCAATCAGAAAGGCCACGGCGAACGCCGAAACAGGCCGGTCAGGTGCGCTGGCAACTGGGATTGTCGTTCAGGAAAAAGCCGCGGAACGCGGTCCGTGAAGGAGCAAGCGGGCAGTTGACGATTCGTACTATAGGAATACGCCAGCGTCCGTCCAGTGGATCGGGGAAAAATATGACAATTCACGATCCACGCCGGCCGGCACCGCATCCACCGGGGATTGCCTGTTGCCCTGGCCCCAGGCGTACGCGACAATCGATGTAACCGGAGCAAGAATGAAGAAACTACTGTGGGTCGTGTTGGCGGTCGTCCTGATCCTCGTCATTGCGGTGGGGGCCCTGATCCTGTGGATTGATCCGGTTGTCCGCCGCACGGTTGAGAGCCAGTCACAGAAGCAGCTTGATGTGCCGGTGACGCTTTCCGGTGCGGATGTAGGGCTGCTGGGCGGCACGCTGCAACTGGAGAAGTACGTCATCGGGTCGCCCCAGGGCTTCAGCGCTCCGGCGATGTTCAGCGTGGATGATGTGAGCGTGGCGGTGTCTTATGGCCAGCTGCGCCAGGATCCGATCCGCATCCAGCGCATCGAGATCGAAAAGCCGCTGCTCGTGCTTGAACACGGCGGCGGAGGGCGCTTCAATCTCCAGGCGCTGATGGAAAAGATCCAGCAGGCCCCCGAGCCGCAGCAGCAGCCCGAGACCGAAGAGGAGCCACTGCGGCTGATCATCGACCGCCTGCGCATCAACGGCGCCACCGTTGCCCTGCGGCCCGGTGATCTGTCGGGCGTGCCCCTGCTGGGCAACATCGATCTGGAGAAGCTGGATATCAAGGAAGAGTACCGCCTGACCCTGCCGGCCATCGATATCACCAATATCGGCACCGCCGAGGGGGCCGAGAATGGAGCGGCGATCCGCGAAGTGGTGATGCAGGTCATGTCGGCCATGGCGGCCAAGGCGGCCGAGTCGCCGGAACTGCCCGAGCCAGTGCGTATGCTGCTGTCGGGGAACCTCGATGCCATCGGTGATATGATGCAGGCCGAGTTCAAGGCGCAGATCGGAAAGGTGGCCGAGGACCTGACAAAGAAGCTGCCGGGCGAAGCGGGCAAGGCCCTCGATCAGACGCTCAAGGAAGTGACCACGCCCGGCGGTGATCCGGGCAAGGCGATTGAAAAGGGTTTACAGGAAGGCCTGGGAGGAATTCTCGGTGAGCGTAAAAAAGAAGAGCAGCGCAAAGAAGAACAGCGGCAGGAAAACCAGCGGTAAAAAAGCTGCTCAGCGCGCCACTGGCGCCCAGGTATCCAGAACCCCATCGCGTTCCGTTACAGGTCGGGCATCCATTGCAGGCAGGCGAACCAACTCCAGCAAACGCGCCGCCAGCGCCCGGCCAGTCGTGGCGGATGTGGATGGAGCGCAGCCGGCATCCCGGTCGAAATCCACCGCACTGCGGGCGCAAGCAGGTGCGCCTGCCCGGGCGACTCGCAGCGCGCCGGCCGGTGCAAAGAAAGCCGCTGCCGCAGCGAAGCGCACTGCCAGGTCGGCCGCACAATCAGCCCAGCGCGCGGCTATTCCACTGCACGTGTTGTCCGATTCGACCGGCAACCTCGCCCAGCACATGCTGACGGCCTTCCTCACGCAGTTCCCGCGCGATGCGTTTGAGTTCCATCCGCATCACTTTCTCCAGACTGAGCAAAAGCTGGAGCGCGCGATGGATGAAGTGGCCCGCCTGGGCGGGATTGTGTTTCACGCGGTAGTGCATCAGCATTTCAAGGAGATGATCGAGCGGCGGTGCCGTGAGATCGGAGTCCCTTTCTGCGATCTCACGGGGCGGTTTGTCGAGTTCCTGGCCGCCGCCTCCGGCATCGAGCCGCGGCCGGATATTGGCCGGCTGCATCATGTGCATGCCGCCAGCTACAGCCAGCGCATCAAGGCGATCGAGTTCACGCTGGAACACGATGATGGTCTGGGACTGGATACGATCCATGAGGCCGACATCGTGCTGGCCGGCATCTCGCGCACGAGCAAGACCCCAACCAGCATCTACCTGGCGCAGCAGGGGTTTCGCGTGGCCAACGTGTCGCTGGCGATCACCGTCCCGCCGCCGCGACAACTGCTGGCACTGAAGGATCGTGTCGTCGGCCTGCTCATCAATCCCGCGCAACTGGTCGAGATCCGCACCAACCGAAACGCCAGTTGGCGCATGGGCAATACCACGTATAACGACCCCGAGTATGTCAACCGGGAGATCCTCTGGAGCCGCCGCCTCTTCCGCGAGCAGGGCTGGCCGACGCTCAACGTAACCGATCAGGCGATCGAGGAAACCGCCGTGCGGGTGATCGACCTGCTGGGATTGAAACGCCAGGTGTGAAGCCCATCCGAGCGCGGCCAGGACTCATAGACGGCTGCCGGCAGAGGGATACGCGGCGCTCGAGGCAGCGCGATGCCCGGGATGCTGGCCCGGGTCCGCTTTTGCATCCTCTGCAACGTCCCGGTCGCTGAGTGCCAGCCTTCCACCGTGCTTTCCCGCATGTCTTGGGCTTATGTTGCCGAGAGGCCGCCCGTGACGGCGGTGCCGGTCAGGAGCCACCCGAATGTACCGCCGGTCTTGGTGTTGCGCCACAGCAGGTCATCATCACCATCGCCATCGAGGTCCTCGATGCTTTCGATGATCCAGGCCGTGTCGCGCGGGGCATGGTTGAACATGGTGACGCCGCGGACATTCCGGCCGTTCAGCAGCCAGACAGCGCGCTGGCCCGTCAGGTCATTACTCCAGACGATGTCAGCGCGGCCATCGGCGTTGAAGTCGCCGGTGCCAACGATGCGCCAGCCTGCGGCGGTGCCGTTGGCATTGATGTATCCCTGGTCCTGCAAACGGCCGCCTGCGCCGAGGAACCAGACATAGGCCCGGCTGCTGGAGAGATTGCGCCACAGCAGGTCGGCCACACCGTCGCCATTCACATCGCCGCCGGCATCCAGCGCCCAGGTTTCCAGCGGTGCGGCAGGAAGGGTCTTGATAGCGGTGGTCTGGCCGGCTGCATCCATCAGTCGCAGGATCACGCCGCCGGTAGTGCTGTCACGATAGACCAGATCCTTGACACCATCGCCATCTACATCGGCTGAGAAGGCCAGGTTTGCACTGGCTGGAAGACCGGCCGGGGCCTTCTCCTCCAGGTAGCGGTAGGTTGGAGTGAGCGACAGCGTCGCGTCGGTGGGGGCGTAGTTGCCATCGCCAAGGTAGACGATACGCAACTTCTGGTAGTACATGTTGTCGCCCGGCTCGAAAGGCATGGTGACGGTGCCGTCGGCCGTGATGTTGCCATAGCCGATCAGGTCCGAGCCCGCTGGACGTTCGTGATAGACCGCGATCTGCCCGGTGGGCGTGGGGGCATCGGATCCGGTCAGTGTCACGATCAGATTGGCCGGATAGCGGGTGGTGCTGACGCTGACGATCCTGGCGGTGATTGTCGGCCGCGCTGAGAGCACACCAGGCGTGACAGTGACGGTCATCTCCGGGGATCTGCTGGGGGTGAAGCCGTCGGCATTCAGTGTGCCGAGATAGACTGCGCGAACCCCATAGGTGTCGGCCGGGAAGCGGTAAAAGTGGAAGGTCGCCGTGCCATCATTCTCCACGCGCACGGGTGGGAGCAGTTCCTTGCCCCACTCATCCAGCAGGCGCACGTAGCCGGGCTGCCCGGTGGCCGGGTTGTCGAAGACATCCGTAACCGTGGCGGTGAAGATGATGGGCTCATCCTGGCGGGCGGTGAGCTTGCTGGCGGTAAGGGTTGTGCGCGTCAGCCGCGCTGATGGGACCACGGCGTGCCAGATCTCCCTCTCCACAGGGGCGTGGGTGGCATCGCCGCTGTAGACAGCGCGGAGAACGTGCAGGCCTTCGCTGGTGATGACATGGTTGCCGCCGGTCTCGGTGCCGCGCACCGTGAGCGTGGCGACACCGGTGGCATCGACAATCGCGGTGCCCAGGAACATCTCCTCGTGCCAGAACTGCACTGTGCCGCTGTAGGCCGCCGAGAGTGTCTGGGCCGAGGGGCGTTGAAGGACGGCCCTGATCGTGAGCGGCTCGCCGGGATTGGTTGCCGACTTGTGCACGCTGAGGGCCATGCCCGTGGGGGCTGGCGCAGCGGGCGTGTAGGGCGTCGGGATGAAAATCAGGTTCTGCTCGGGCGGATAGTTGGCATCGCCGCTGTAGGTGTAGTACAGGTGAACCAGGTTGTCCGGCGGATCAATGTTGCCAAACAGGGCGCGGCCGTGAGCGTCGAGGGTGGCGGTAACCTTCCAGGTGCTGGCTTCGGCACTGGGCCGGTCGTGGAAGGTCAGTGTGCCGCTGGGGATGATCGCCGCCCCGGGGGCGTAGAGTCCAACCACCTGGGTGGGGCCATTGCCGCGCCAGTCCCAGCGCCCAAACACTGCCTTGGCCAGCGGGGCGCTGGCGGTCAACACCTCGTGGGTGATGGCGTTCGAGGCAGCGCGGTCATGCTCGGCATCACCCGAATAAACCGCATAGACGTTGTGGATGCCGGCCGGCAGGTGGTTGGTATGCATCCACGCCTGCCCGTTCACCACCCAGCCTGCCCCGATCGGCTGACCATCGGCGTAGAAGTAGACCAGGCCCTTGGGGGTGCCGGCGTCGGCGATGACATCGGCATAGAAGTTAGAGCCAACGCGCACCGAACCCGGCCAGGCGCGCAGTGACACTGTCACTTGGCGTGAGGCCACCGTCGTGGATTCGGTCTGTGCCATGACCGTGGCCGACGAAGCGCCCAGGGCCGCCGCTTCGGTCTCGATGGCCGCCGACAGCAGCCGGCGCGGTTCCAGGGTTTCAATTGGAAGACAGGCAGAACGGTATCGGCGATCGAACAACTCGGGCATCTTCTCTCCCATAGCAATCCTGCCCCCTCTCCCGGGCGGCGGTGACTCAACATACTGACACCGGAACCGGGCGCGAGCAAGAAAAGATTGCCGGTTTGGCACCCAACCCGCCCGCACAAAGGAAAAATGCTCAATCTGCAACGGCTTGGCCGAATGTGCCGATGGCGACGGGCGATAACATGGCGGTGCCGTGTTGGCTGCATGTGATCGACCGCTTACCGTAGGGCGGATCCGGGGCGTTTGCAACGGCGTGCGGTTGGTTTACGATTTGCGGCAGGGTTCATGATCATCTTCCCGTGTCACGTCTGTCGCACGCAGTTGTCGGCCGAGGATCACCAGGCCGGCCAGTTGGTGCGTTGTCCCACCTGCATGTCCACCTTGCGCGTGCCGGCCCAGCAGGCTGCGCCAGTGGCAACCGCGGTTGGTGCGGGGGCCAGCGCCGGGACAGGGAGCGCGCGTGGTGGGGCAGAGGGACTTGCGGCGATGTCGCGGCCGGGTGGGGCGCTGGCCGGGCGCGGTGGGGGCAAGCGTTACGGTTTCAACTGTGGCTACTGCTCATCACGCCTGGAGGCGACCGAATCAATGGCGGCCCAGGAAGGGCAGTGTCCCACCTGCGGCAACACCATTGTCATCCCCATCCTTGACCGCTACGGCCGGCTGATCGACCCGATGACCGGCAAGATCATCAAGCAGGACCCGCATCCGGTCCACGCCTATGCTGCCGCTGGCGACCGGGCCCCGCGGATCATCCGTGATGATCACGGCAACCAGCAGATCAAGTGCCCCCGCTGCAGTGCGCTGTCTGCTATCACCGCCAACAACTGCAAGGCCTGCGGCATGCCCTTCACGATGGAAGGCACAACCCTGGAGGCCACCGGCACCAGCAATGGTTTCTGCGTCGCATCGCTGGTGCTGGGTATCATCGGTATCCCCGCCTTCTGTACTGTCATCACACCGCTGCTGGCGCTCATCTTCGGCGTCATCGGCCTGATACAGGTGAGCCAGTCCGGGGCGGGAGGTGGCGGCCGGGGCATGGCCATCGCCGGCATCATTCTGGGCATTATCGGCGGTATCATCGCGATGATGACCTACCTGGGATGACCAGCAGCAGCCTGAAGTGCAGCGCACGTGAGCGAGCGGCCAAAGACTGCCAATCACCCGGTTCGCCACCATCCATGCATCTCCCCGGTCCGGTTTGTTCAACTCCTGAGAACTTTTCGTGAAACCCTCTCGTCCTTGCGGCGTCCAAGGCGGCAGGTCTATCAGGAGAGCCAGCATGCCAAGGCGCGTTCTATCCCTCGGTCTGATACTCGCTGCGATCATCCTTGCCGCGCCGGCACAGGGGGCGGAGGCACAGCGGATGGATGAGGCGGTCACACAGGGCGCTTTGCGCATCCAGCGGCCGGGCGGCGAGGTGGTGGAATGTCCACTGCTGCACACGGATGTGAAGGCGGATATCGCCGGGTTCATCGCGCGGGTGAGGGTAAAGCAGACCTTCCACAATCCGACGAACGAGAAGATCGAAGCGGTTTACGTGTTCCCGCTGCCGCACGAGTCGGCGGTGGATGACATGACGATGGTGATCGGCGAGCGCCGGATAGTCGGCCTCATCAGGAAGCGAGATGAAGCGCGCAGCATCTACGAGCGCGCCCTGGCTCAGGGGCAGACGGCGGCCCTGCTGGAGCAGGAACGACCCAACATTTTCACGCAGTCGGTGGGCAACATCGAGCCGGGGCAGCGCATCGACATCGAGATTTCCTATGTGGATGTGCTGGCCTATGACATGGGCAGTTATGAATTCCGCTTCCCGATGGTGGTTGGCCCGCGCTACGTGCCGGGCAATCCACTGGGATCCCCGCCGCAGCCCAATGCCGAGCTGGAGGGCAAAGTGGGGCCGATGACACCGGATACCGATCGTGTGCCGGATGCCTCCCGCATCAACCCGCCCGTGCTCAAGCCGGGCGAGCGCACGGGCCACGATATCAGCCTGACGGTGAACCTGAACGCCGGCGTGCCCGTTCAGGGGCTGGAATCGACCAACCACATCATCGACCAGCAGAAGCAGAGCGATGCGCGTTACACGCTGGCGATCCACAGATCGGACACCCTGCCCAACAAGGATTTTGTCCTGCGCTACAAGGTGATGGGCGAGAAGCCCGAGATCGCCGTGCTGACCCACCAGCCCACCGATCCCCGCGTAGCGCTGCTGGGGCCGGGGCAGGCGCTGCAAGGGTATTTCATGCTGATGGTGCAGCCGAAGGAAGATGAACGGCTCAGCCAGCAGCCCCCGCGCGAGATCGTTTTCCTGGTGGACGTCTCCGGCTCGATGTCAGGTGCCCCAACCGAGAAGGTAAAGCAGGCCATGAGCGGCATGCTCAAGCTTTGCCGGGCTGATCGCGACACGATGCAGCTCATTACCTTCGCCGGATCAACCAGCAAGCTGTTTGAGCAGGCCGTGCCGGTGAACGAGGCCAACATGCGCAAAGCGCTGAGCTTCACCGAGGGGTTCAGCGGCTCGGGCGGTACCAACATGCTCGAAGGGGTCAAGGCCGCCATCGACGCCCCGCTCGATCCCGAGCGCGTGCGCATCATCATCATGCTGACCGATGGATATATCGGCAACGAATCGGAAATCATCGCGCATGTGGGCAGGAACTGCGGCGATCGCGTGCGTTTCTGGGCGATCGGTATCGGCTCCAGCCCCAACATGATGCTGGTGGAAGGGGTTGCCAGGCAGGGGGGCGGGATGGGGAAGGTGCTGGGTATCAACGATGATGCCGTGCCGCTGGCGCAGGAGATCATGACCCGCATCCAGCGCGCCCAGCTTTCCAACGTGAGGATCGACTTTGGCGGGCTGACGGTGAGCGAGACCTTCCCACGGAAGATCCCGGAACTGTGGGCCGGCCGCCCGATCGTGCTGTTTGGCAAGTACCAGGGGGGCGGGCCGGCCGTGCTGACCCTCCGCGGTGAAGTGGAAGGCCAGCCAACCACCTGGACGATCAACATCACCTTCCCATCCCACGAACCGGCCAACGACCAGCTCAGCAAAGTCTGGGCACGCAAGAAGATCGAAGACCTGATGCAGCAGACCTACTACGCCGGCTCACCGGAAGTGGAGCGGGCGGTCACGCAGATTGCGCTGGAACACCGGCTGATGAGTCCTTACACCAGCTTTGTGGCGGTGGATGAGAAGGATGCGGCCGAGCTGCAACCCAGCGCTACCCCGCCGCGGCGCATGCTGGTGCCGGTGCCGCTGCCGGCCGGGACGCGCTACGAGGGGTTCTTCGGCGGCGAAGGCATAGACCTGGATGGGGAGATCATCGCCAGCGGGCCCATGTACCGGATGGCCCAGCGCGAGTCCTACAGCCAGCCTATGTCGCGATTACGCGCGGCACCCCGGCAGCAGGTCGCGGCCCAGCCGCCGATGGCGCACGCGCGGGGGCAGATCCTGTTCGATGCATCATCTCCCATGAATGGTCCCGTGTCGGGCGCCGACGGTGGTGGGGGTGGCTATAGCAAGGATGTGCGCATGGGGGAGATCGGGCAGGGGGCTTTCGGTAGCCGCACCTCCGGACGGCGCGAGGCGCTCCCGATGCGCGTGACGTTGCAGCCGGCAGCGCCGGTGACGGAGATGGCGGTTGAGGGAGTGGCGGACATGAGCCCGCAGCCAGGGGGTGGGGAGTTCCAGGCGCTGCGCGCGGCGGCCGCGAACGAGGCCGATCTGGCCGCACGCACCGTCTCCCAGGCCCGGTTGGACGAACTGGGGAAGCAGGCAGCGGAAGCGGCCGAGGCTGGCCGGCTGGCCGAGGCGCAGAGCGCGTATCTGCGGCTCTATTTCCTGGCGCTGGCCGATCACTACCGCTTCGGCCAACCCTGGCAGCCGTCGCAGCACACGGCGGCAGCGCTGCAGGGGGTCGAGGCGATTCGCGCCAAGCAGATCACGGCGTGGACCACGGATCTGCCGGTACTGGACAAGCGGCTGGACCTGGTCATCCGCGATCAGTCGCTGGCGGACAGCCTGAAGCAGGTATCCGAGGCGGCGGGCGTGTCGTTCACGATCATCGAGGGCAGCTTGGCCGACAGCGCTGACCTGCTGGGGGTGGATGAGGCCCGCGTTTCGTTCCTCGACCTGCGACACGCTACCGTGGCGCAGGCGCTCGACTGGCTCTGCCTGCCCGGCCGGCTGGGCTGGTGGGTGGAGGAGGGAGTCATCCGCATCGCCTCCGAGCGCCGGCGAGAGGGGGCGCGGGCGTGGGTCTACGATGTGGCGGTGTTGGCGTGGCCGGCCAGTGAAGAGCTGGCGCCGGCTCAGCCGCTGTCCGATGATCCGCAGAAACGGCAGGAAATCCGCCAGAACCAGGTCAAAGCTGTGACGCAGGCGCTGGAGCAGTTCTTAACAGCCATGCGCACGCATCTGAACCAGGAAGCGCAGGCGGTCGAGTGGTGCGGCGATGGGATGCTGCTGATCATCGGCTCGCCCCAGGCGCACGAGCGGGCGGCGGCGGTGCTGAGCCAACTGGCCGATCCGAAGGCAGCGCCTCCTGAGGTGTTCCGCGATCTGCACGCTCACACCGCCCGCCGGGCGGAAGCGCGCAAGGAGGCGATGGCCCAGCGGAAGCGCGATGCAGAGCTGTATGCGGTGGCCGCGCGGCTGGATGCGTTCACCTGGCCGCTGCTGGCGGCGGCGGCGAGCGGCGAAGTCGATCTGGAAGCGCTGACCGAGCTGCGGATCGCGTGGCAGTCGCCGCGCATCAAGGAGCTGGTGGAAGGGGAAGGGAAGCTGATTGCGATGCGGTCGATGTGGGCGATCTGCGAGAGCGCTCGCGCCCTTGAGGATGGGGAGCTGCGGCAGTTGAGCGAGAAGGTCCGCGAAATCATCGGTCGTACCGTCTCCACCGATGGCAACTACGCGGCGACACTGTACCTGGCGATGGCCCGGCCCGAAGGAGAGGCGCTGGAAGAGTCGCTGCGCGAGAAGCTACTGCCGCCGTATGTCGCCAAGCCGCCGCCGATGACTGCGGAGGATCTGCTGGTGGGGCTGGTGCGCATCGGCGATCTGCCTGGGATCGGCGAGCCGATGGTACGGCCGGATGCGGGGTCGTTGAGCGCGTTAATCCAGCACAACCGCGAGCAGATCCGTGGCGAGGATCTGGTCGTCCTGACTGCCCTGGCCGCCCGCAAGGCCGGCGGAGAGGCGTGGGAGACATTTCGCATCCACCAGCCGGAGTTGCTTGGCCAGCAGCCATTGCCGGGGAGCGTGGTGGTGCTGGTGAACCGCCTGGCCAGCCCACGACTGTCGATTTTTGCCCGTGCTGAATAAGGCGGGCAATGCCTCCACCGCACGAAGGTGATGAAGGCCACCTTCGTGCGGCTTTTTTGCCTGCACCAGGTGAATTTGCCTGCACCAGGTAAACGGGGTGGCGATGGCGGCCGGCGGGTCAGGTGTGGACACGCCGCCGATTGGCCTTGCCGTGGCAGCAGGTGAGACTATGTTCCGGCGTAGCGGGTAGGATCGGGTATGCCCGCCTGTTCGAAGCCGCGTTTTCTCAGCAGGCAACTGTCACAGTGCCCGCACGCCAGCCCCTCGGGGGTCGGGTCATAGCAGCTATGGGTCAGTGAGTAATCGACACCGAGCGCGTGGCCGCGCTGAATGATCTGGGCCTTGCTCAGGTGCATCAGCGGGGCGTGGATGGTGAAGTGGGGCAGCGTCGTACCGCGCCGGGCAGCCTCTTGAAACGCCTCGATGAACGCCGGCCGGCAGTCAGGGTAGCCGCTGTAGTCCACCGCATTGACACCGATGAATACATCCTCCACCTTCAGCACTTCCGCCCACGCCAGCGCATAGCTCAGGAAAATGGTGTTTCGGGCCGGCACGTAGGTAATGGGTATGCCCGCCTGTCCTACCTCGTCCTTTGGCACATCAATGTCGGCCGTCAGCGCACTGTGCCCGAACTGCCGCAGGTCAATCTGGATGACGCGGTGTTCCGCCGCCCCGAGTGCCTGCGCAACCCGCTCGGCCGCCGCCAGTTCATGGCGATGCCGCTGGCCGTAGTCAAACGTCATGGAGTAGAGCGGCGAAAACCCTTCATCGCGCGCGATGGCCAGGCAGGTGGTTGAGTCGAGTCCACCACTGGTGAGGATGATGGCTGGGTGAGACATGCCGGTAGTGTGCGGGAGTGCGGGCCATCCGTCCACCGCCAGCACGGAGAAACCTCCCACTGGATCCGGCGATGATGCCTCTGCTAGCGGGCTCCATCCGTCAGGCCGGGATTGGCATCTTCCAGGAGGGCCAGGCCGGCCTCGATGCTGCGTTTCGCGGGGGCGCGCGGGCTGCCGGTGGTCTCAAGCTCCCAGCAGCAGTGCAGCGCGTAGACCTCCAGCGGTGTGAGCTCGGCGGTGGTTTCACCAAAGAGGGCGAAGGTGATCGATCCCACCAGGCCCACGCCCACGTCATCGCTGCCATCTTCGGCGTGCTGATTGTAGCGGTATCGGATCAGCCAGAGTTGCCGCTCATCCTCTGTTGGCGGCCAGTAAAGTGTTCGCGTGTCGAAGACCTCGATCTGATCGGGCACCTTGCCGTATTCGTTCGGGTGCTGGAGCCATTGGCTCATCTCGGCCATCGCCTGGAAATCGGCATCACACGCTTCGGCGGGAATGGCATCTTCCCGATCCAGCTCGATCAGGTAACGGCAGGCCACAACTGCATGGTTTACATCGCGGGCATAGCGCGCCAGCATCTGTACGCCGCCCTCGCTTCCGAGTCGGGCTGCCGCCCATGCCGCTTCGATCTGCACACCGACCGATGTGTGGTCCATGGCCAGGGCCAGCAACTCATCGCGATGAGGTCGGCTGATGAACGGGAGGGCAGCCGTGGCACTGTGGGCGAAACTGAACTGATCTGGATTGGTCGAAGCCAGGCAGGTGCGCAGCCTGTTGTGCCCCTCGGGCTGATCGAACGGATGGATGAAATCTGCTTCCTGGCGGGCCAGTGTGTTGGCCAGGTCGAGATAGCAGACACCGAGAAAACCCTCGGGCAACGCATCGCGCAGGCCATCGCAGAAGAGGTGCCGATACGGGTGTGGGTTGTCTTCCCTGCCCAGGATGGAGCAGACGATGGACCAGAGAAAGTCATCGGCACTCCTGCCAGCCCGGGCCTGTCGCAGTACTTCCCGCGTTGCTGCCTCCGTGCCAAACAGGCACAGCAACTTCAGGACGAATACGAGGTGGTCATCGCCCCGCTTGCCCGGGATCGAGCGCTGAGACAGTTCGATCAACAGCGGCGTACCCTTGTCGCGAATGACGTTGGCCGCCTCGCGCGTGCTGACGTTTTGAAATGGATACAGGAGGTCGCGAAGGGGCGAGCTGTGATTCAGCGCGATTTCCCCATCCCCCGGCATCATCGCACGCAGCGTGGCGCAGAGGGCCTCGGCTGCGCGGGCCGTGCTGACCCGGTGCTGGGCGAATCCGTCAAACGTGCCACGGCTCAGCCCGCGCTCAAGTCTCTGGCAGAAATCCTCATCGGTCATCGCTCCTCCAACCGCGCTGTTCACCGCGCGGCTTCCGCGCATCAGCGGTGCCCTGGTACGGACACCGCTGATGCGCTGGAACACGGCCGCTGAGACTCAGCCCATGTGCCGGATCATCTCATCGGCGAACTCGCTGGTCTTGACTTTCCGGGCGCCCTGCATGAGGCGCTCGAAGTCGTAGGTGACGGTCTTGGCGGCGATGGCGCTTTCCAGGCCTTTAATGATGAGATCGGCCGCTTCCTGCCAGCCCATGTACTCGAGCATCATCACGCCTGAGAGGATGACGCTGCCGGGGTTGACGACATCCTGGTTGGCGTACTTGGGCGCGGTGCCATGGGTGGCTTCGAAGACGGCGTGGCCGGTGACGTAGTTGATGTTGCCGCCGGGGGCAATGCCGATGCCGCCCACCTGCGCTGCCAGGGCGTCTGAGAGGTAGTCG
>CAYNMV010000002.1:0-98520 GCA_964398315.1 uncultured Tepidisphaeraceae bacterium
GCAAGTCCCGCGGGCGGGTGGTCATCCACTATGCCGACCTGGACCAGTTCGATCAACTCCTGTCCCGCCTGGGCGTTCGGCTGGATGAGTAGTGCGTTGGAGAAATAGTGCATTGTTCCACGTGGAACAGTGCAGTGAATCCGCAGCGTCCGATGCCACAGTGGGCATCGGGCGCTTTTTTGTTGGGTTTGCGCCAGGGTGGGCCAAAAGGCGGGCAGATGTGTTTCTTGCGGCGAAACCCGCGACCATCGCGTGAATCCACGGGGCACTGGTAACACGCCCTCAGGCCAGGTCATCGCGCAATCACATACTGCCGCGCGCAGGGGGATCGGAGGGATGGCATATCGTGCAGCCACGCCTGTCCCGGCAGCCCATCTATATAAGAAGACTGCCGACACACCCACACGCACTTGTCCGCCGCCTGATAGTGCACTGTTCCACGTGGAACAGTGCATGGGAAATGCACCCAGCACGCATAAAAGGGCGAGCTCAAGTCCGTAGCGCGCAAGTGTTCCACGTGGAACACTGCATCGAACATATTCCTAACATTGCTGAGAAGGGTGGTATTGAGTGGCGTAAAGCGGGCTCAACTGTCACTGTGACACGCCAAGGCGGTCTTGTCCGCTGACAGGCAGACACAAGCAGGGACTTGTCAGCCGCCGTTCAGACATTATCTTATCGGACTGAAGAAAGCCGGAGGATCCGGCCGACATCTTCCCTATCCGTCTATCTGCAAGGAGGCA
The DNA here is from genome assembly GCA_964398315.1 of uncultured Tepidisphaeraceae bacterium. Lineage (GTDB taxonomy): Bacteria > Planctomycetota > Phycisphaerae > Tepidisphaerales > Tepidisphaeraceae > JADLCB01. Next base: position 744 of record CAYNMV010000002.1, read on the forward strand.
GACATGGCTCAAGCCTGGCAGACCGTCGAAGAGGCGGCACTCACGCTCGGTATTTCCGTCCGCACCCTCCATCGCCGTATCGCCAAGGGCGAGCTTCAGTCGCGCCTGGAAAACGGCCGCCGCGAAGTGTTCGTGGAGATCCCCGATCCCGAACCGGTCCCATCGGACAGCGCCGAGGCGGACATCTTCGAAGGCACCAGCAAGACCGTCAGCCAGCAGGCAGTCGGCATCCCGCCGGACATGCACAACACGATGCTGCAATTGCATGAGGACCGCCTGCGTCGGACGGATCTGGCGATCATGGCATATCAGCAGTCGGTCATGACTGCCGCCGCCGAGGCCCGTCGGTCGCGCATCATGGCCCGGTGCGCCTGGGGCACAGTGGGGGTGGCGCTGATGGCACTGTTCGGCATTGGCGTCTGGTCGACGCAGAAACTCACGGCCGCCGAGGCGGAGGTCACCACCGTTCAGCGCGAGTTGCAGGCGGTGGAGTCCGATGCCCAGATCAAGGCCGCCGAGCTGGAGCGTTTGCGCCAGGAAGCTGAGCAGGCCCGCCTGGCCGCCGCTCGCGCAGAAGGGGAGCTGAAGGCCAAGAGCGAGCCCATCCGCGTGATTCGTGAAACTGTCCCGGCGACCCAGCCGTCCAGCCTGGTCGGCAAGCTGTTCAGCAGCCTGTCTGCCAGCGACTGACGCCCGGCGGACGGCTGTCCGCCAGGGGATGACGCGGCTTGCAATACCTTGTAAATCCTTGACTTGCGAATATGTCCGCCATGGCAGCCGCCCCGGCTGGCACCCGCTGAAGATCGACCGTTTCCTGCCGGCGTGATGGCTTGGATGCGGGTGATGAAAAGACACCCACCCGCCCGGCAGTCACCCGTAGCAAGGCATTTTGCAGCGATGGCGGCAGGGCGGTCAGGGCGATGACAAGGCGACACCGGGCGGGCGCCGGCCAGGCTGCCACGTGATCCAGGTACCGCGTCATCAACTTGCGGTGCTATCCAGCCGCCGCACCATTGGGATGCCAGGGTTCGCGCCTGCGCCGGGTCCATCGCCTCTCATCCATGCTGATCTCGGCGGGCCGGTTGACCCCCGCGGGGGGTTCCTGAGAATAGGGTCTGACTCGCGTCTGACCTATGACTGACACGCCATCGACAACCGATCCGGTGGACCTGCTGATTGTTGGCGGCGGGCCAACCGGGCTGTTTGGCGCGTTCTACGCCGGGCTGCGCGGGATGTCGGTGAAGCTGGTTGATTCGCTGGCGGTGCTGGGGGGGCAGCTCGCCACGCTGTATCCTGAAAAGTACATCTATGACGTGGCGGGATTCCCCCGGATTCTGGCCAAGGACCTGGTGCGACAGCTTGTCGAGCAGGCCATGCACTATCAGCCGCAGGTCTGTCTCGAAGAGCAGGTGCAGGATCTGCAATACGATGAATCCACCCGCATTTACACCGTGCGGACCAGCCGCGGGCAGCACGCCGCCCGGTGCATCCTGATTGCCGCGGGCGTCGGGGCGTTCCAGGCGCGCAAGCTCGATCTGCCCGGTGCAGACCGGTTCGAGGGTCGCGGCCTGAGCTACTTCGTGACCGATCCGCAGATCTATCGCGATCAGCGCGTGCTGATCGTCGGCGGGGGGGACAGCGCGGTGGACTGGGCCAACACCCTCGCCCCGCTGACCCGCACCCAAACCCTCATCCACCGCCGCGACCGCTTCCGTGCCCACGAGCAGAGCGTCGAGCAGATGCAGGCAACTGCCACCCGCATCCTCCTGTGGCATGAGCTGAAAGCGATCGAAGGGGATGGGCGGATCAAGCGGGCGGTCATCTATGACAACCGCAGCAAAGAAGAGCAAACGCTCGAGGTCGATGCGGTGCTGGTCAATATCGGCTTCGTCAACTCGCTGGGCCCCATCGCCAACTGGGGTCTGGAGCTTGAGCGCGGACAGATCAAGGTGGATGCGATGATGGCGACCAATCGTCCCGGTATCTTCGCCGCCGGCGACATTGCCGCCCATCCCGCCAAGCTCAAGCTGATCGCCACCGGCTTCGGCGAGGCCGCCACCGCGGTCAATTTCGCCCGGCATTACCTCGACCCCACCGCCAACGTCTTCCCCGGCCACAGCAGCAACATGCGGTAGGGGGGGTGCCATGCGATCACGTCAGCAGAGGCGCATCCCAGAATGCTGCCAATTGAAGGCGTGATCCGCAGCAGCAGGGCACCTCCAAACCCCTTTATCGCCCCGCCGCAAACTCCTGGGGCACAATGTCGCAGTTTGTGCCATCCAGCGCTTCAGCGCATCGGCCCATGCGCTGTCGGTGATAGAGGAAATGGTCTTCGCTGCCCGGGAGGCCGGTCTACCGATAGTTCATGCATGTCTGAAGCGCCCTGATCCGGGCCGCGGCGAAGTTGAACGGCATCGCCACCATTCATATTGACGATTTCCAGCATGGCCACGACATCGCAGGCAGGTGCATCATCAACCCATCTTCGCCCCGTGGTCATCTTCTCGCGGTGATGCCAGGCCCGCATGCTCACGTTCGGCGCGCCAATCGGGTACACTCGGCTGCGATGCATTGGATCATCGTGGTTTTGTTCATGCTGATTGGAAGGAATGTCATGGCAGAGCAATTCGACGTGCGAAACGCGGCGGAGTGGGAAAAGATCGTGTCGGCCACGGCAAAGGTCGAGCGCCTGGCCACCGGGTTCCAGTTCGTGGAAGGGCCGGTCTGGTCCAGCCGCAACGGTGGCTACCTGCTGTTCAGTGACATTCCCGCCAATCGCATTTACCAGTACACCGCGCGCACCGGCGCGGAAGTCTGGCGCGAACCCAGCCATCACGCCAATGGCAACACGCGCGATAACGAAGGCCGGCTCATCACCTGTCATCACGGCACCCGCACCGTCACGCGCACAAGCCACGATGGCGCTTCCATCGAGACGCTGGCCGAGGAATACCAGGGCAAGCGGCTCAACAGCCCCAATGATGTGGTGGTGAAATCCGATGGCACCATCTGGTTCACCGATCCGCCTTACGGTCTGCCCAAGGGCACCGAAGGCAAAGAGCTGGACAAGCAGCACGTTTTCCGCCTTGATCCCAACACGCTCGAACTGACCAGCGTGATCGATGATTTTTCCCGCCCCAACGGCCTGTGCTTCTCGCCGGATGAGAAGCGCCTGTACATCGGCGATTCCGATCCGAAGCTGGCCCACATTCGTGTCTTTGATGTGACCGAAGACAACACCCTGGCCAACGGGCGGATCTTCTGCAGGATCGACACCGGCGTGCCCGATGGCATCCGCACTGATCGCGATGGGCGGCTCTATTCCAGCGCTGGCGATGGGGTGCATGTCTTCTCGCCTGATGGTGAACTGATCGGCAAGATCCTCACGCCGCTGGTGCCCCATCCGAAAAAGCCGGGCGAGATGCATCGCGAAACAGCGTCCAATCTCCGCTTCGGCGGGGCCGACAACCAGACGCTGTTTATCACCGCCCTCACCAGCCTGTACGGCATCCAGATGAAGGTGCCCGGCGCTGAGAAGCATTGACGCAACAGCAAAGCAATTAATACAGGCAGAAGGGAAGAAGGCAGCATGCCTGCCCGTCTTCTCCTCTGCCTGTTGCCTTTGTTGCCCATCCCGCGCTGTGGGCTTCTCATACCATCCATCACAGCCGCCTGATATGATTTTCCCCCATGGCTCGACCGCGATCCGAGAAGGTGGCGGCAGTGAAAGCGCGGCTGGAAGCGCGGATCAGTGATGGCCTGCACCGGCCGGGCGACCGGTTCATGTCCAACCGCGCGATCGCCGAGCGCTACGGTATCAGCTACCAGACCGCCGACCGCCTCGTGCGCGAGCTGTGCGCTGAGGGAAAGCTGGTGCGGCGGGCCCAGTCGGGCACCTATCTGCCGGGCCGGCGGCCCACGCGGGTAGGGGCGCAGCTTATCTTCCACATGCGCGGCCGGCGCACCGGCAGCTTCGGCGCGCGGCTGCTGGCTGAGCTGACTGCCCGCCTCGATCGCGAGCGCATCGCCTGGAAAATCACCTGGACGGATGATCGGCGTCCGGCCCGGCTGGCGCGCGATTATTTCCCGGTCGTCTGGGAGAGTGCGGCCACCATTGCGGCCTGCATCGAGCGCGAACACCCAGCGCTGCTGCTCAACCAGCGTCCGCCGGCAGGGCTGGCGGCGATCTATCTCGAAAGCGTCTCCACCGATGATCATGGCGGCGGCGCCTGCGCGGCCCAGCTCCTGGCCCGCGCTGCTCGCCGTGCAACAGCCGCCGGCCCGCGCTCGAGGCGCTGCGCTTTCGCGATCCTGTCCGGGCCCGCGGATGATCCGCGCAGCAACGACCGCGTGCGCGGATTCCAGTCGGTATCGCCCGCAACCGTCATCGCTTCACAGAACTGGTTTTACGAAGGGGGCTGCGCGGTGGCCGCCGACGCGGTGGCGGCGGGGCGGGATGGGATCTTCTGCTGCAATGACCGCCTGGCCGAAGCGGTGCTGGACTGGTGCGCGCGGGCCGGGATGATGCCGCCGCCTGTGGTGGGCTTCGATGATGCCCCGATCGCCGAGCGGCTGGACCTGACCACCATCGCCATCCCCTGGGCCGAGATGGCCGCCGGCGCTGCCGCCGTCATCAAGCGCCGGCTCACCGATGCGCCCCTCACCGCCAGCCGTCAGATCTTCGCTCCGCGTCCCATCGTTCGACGACTGTAGACACGCGCAGTCAAGGCTCGCGTGGATTGCAGATCAATGCACACCGGTGGCGCGGGTTTTCAAGTGCGCGCTGATGGCGTTCTCTGCACGGGTTGAACAATCGTGCCACGAAACGGGGTGAGCATCCATTGCAAACCGCTCAAAAAAGGTGAAGGCTGAAAGACGGCATTCAGCGCATCTTTCAGCCTGCACACTTCAACCCTCATCATCTTTTTCTATGCCACATCGAAGTACTTCGCCTGCGGGTGATGCACCACCAGGGCATCGGTGGATTGCTCGGGCATGAGCATGAAGTTCTCGCTGAGCGTGACGCCGATGCGGTCGGGGCGGAGCAGCTCGATGATCTTGGCACGGTCTTCCAGGTCCGGGCAGGCGGGATAGCCGAAGCTGTAACGGCTGCCGCGGTATCCCTGCTGGAAGAGCTTGCGCACATCGGCGGCATCTTCCGAACCGAAGCCCAGCTCTTGCCGCATGCGCTTATGCCAGAACTCGGCCAGCGCCTCGGCGGTTTCAACGCCAAAGCCGTGCAGGTAGAGATACTCCTGGTATCGGTTCTCGGCCCGTAGCGCCTCGGCCACCTCGGTAGCGCGGGAGCCCACCGTCACCAGTTGCACGCCCAGCACATCAAACTCGCCGGATTCAACCGGGCGGAAGAAGTCGGAGATGCACAGCCGCCGCCGGCCCTCCTGGCGCGGGAAGCTGAAACGCAGCCACTCGCGCGGCGTGCCCTTGGGCTGGATGCCGGCGGCCTGCCCGTGCGCCTGGCCGCAGACGCAGCCGGCGAACTCCTCGGTGTGATAGACGATCAGGTCATTGCCGCTGGCCTGCACCGGGAAGTAGCCATAGACCACCTTGGGCTCCAGGAAACCCTCGCTGATGGCCCGGCGCTTGAGATCTTCGAACACGGGGCGGGCCTTCTCTTCCAGCAGGCGCTGATAATCCTGGGCACTCATTCCCTTGCGCTTGAAACCCCACTGCCCGGTGAAGACCGCCACCTCGTTGATGTAGCCGAACACCTGCTGAAGCGGGATGTCGGTCACCACTCGCGCACCCCAGAAGGGGGGTGGCGGCACCGGGTTGGTGCGGTCCACCGGCTTGACGTTGGCCGCCTCGGTGCTGGCCGGCTTGACCGCGTTTTCGCGCAGCTTCTTGCGCCGGGCGGCGTTCTCGCGCTGCTCGTTCACGATCGTCTCAACCGTACCGGAGCTGATGTGATCCATCGCCTTCAGCCCGTCGAAGGCATCGCGGCAGTAGAGCAGGGGGCCCTTGTACAGGTTGGCCAGGTCATCCTCGGCATAGTCGCGCGTGAGCGCAGCACCGCCCAGCAGCACCGGGGCATCCACTCCCAGCGCGTTGAGCTCTTCCAGGTTTTCCTTCATCACCGCCACACTCTTGACCAGCAGGCCGCTCATGCCGATGGCATCGGCCTTGTGCTCCTGGTAAGCGCGGAGGATCTCGTTCACCGGCTGCTTGATCCCCAGGTTGTAGACCGTGTAGCCGTTGTTGCTCAGGATGATGTCCACCAGGTTCTTGCCAATGTCGTGCACATCGCCCTTGACCGTCGCCAGCACGATCTTGCCCTTACTCTGGCCTTCAACTTTCTCCATGTGCGGCTCGAGATGGGCCACTGCCGCCTTCATCGTTTCAGCGCTTTGCAGCACGAACGGAAGCTGCATCTCGCCCTTGCCGAACAGCTCGCCCACCACCTTCATCCCTTCCAGCAGGATGTTGTTGATGATGTCCAGCGGCGCGATGCCGGCGGCCATCGCCTCATCGAGGTGCGCGATCAGGTCGCGCTTCTCACCGTCGATGATGTGCTTCTTGAGGATCTCCTCCAGCGACAGGCCTTCCCACGGGTTGGCCACCGCCTGCGTCGTGCGCTCATCGGCATCGGCAAAGAGCGAAACGAAGTGGGTCAGCGGATCAAAACCTTCGCGGCGGCGGTCGTAGATCAGGTCGAGGGCGGCGTTCCACTTCTCATCATCGATCCGCGTGCGCGGCAGGATCTTGCTGCCGTGGACGATCGCCCCGGTCAGCCCCGCCTCGCGCAGCTCGTGCAGGAAGACGCTGTTGAGCACCACGCGGGCCGCCGGCTTGAGGCCGAAGCTGACATTGCTCAGCCCCACCACCGTATGGCAGCGCGGCAGGTGCTGGCGGATCAGGCGCGTCCCCTCGATGGTCTCCAGCGCGTTCTTGCGATCCTCTTCGATGCCGGTGCTGATCGGCAGCACCAGGGGATCGAACATCAGATCCTCATCGCGCAGGCCATACTTGTTGACGGCCAGGTCGCGGATGCGCTGGGCGATGGCAAGCTTGCGCTCGCGCGTGCGCGCCATGGCATTTTCCTTGTCCTCGTCAATGGTGCCGGCCACCACCGCCGCGCCATACTGGCGTGCCAGCCGGCAGATGCGGCCCAGCTTCTCCTCGCCTTCCTCCAGGTTCATCGAGTTCAGCGCGCAGCGTCCGCCCGCCAGCTTGAGCGCCACCTCCATAACGGCCGGATCGGTTGAGTCGATCATCAGCGGCACGGGAATCTGCCGCACGTAGCGGCTGACCACCTCATGCATGTCGCGCTGGCCATCGCGGCCGACGAAGTCAACGCACACATCCAGCATGTGCGCCCCGTCGCGCACCTCATCGCGCGCCATCGACACCAGGCCATCCCAGTCCTCGGCCTGGAGCAGATCGCGGAAGCGCCGGGAACCATTGGTGTTCGTGCGCTCGGCGATCACCAGGTAAGACAGCTCCTGCTCGATGTCCTGCACCTGTATCAGCGATGACACCTGGCAGACCGGCTCCACCTGGCGGGTTGCCGACTGGCGGCTGCCCGGCGTCCGGTGGCCGCCTTTCTCCAGGGCATCGATCAGCGCCTTCAGGTGGGCGGGCGTGGTGCCGCAGCAGCCGCCGACGATGTCCACCTTGTACTCTTCGACGAAGCGGATCATCCCCCTGGCGAAGTCGTCGGGGGTCAGGGGAAAGTGGCTCTTGCCATCAACCATCACCGGCAGCCCGGCGTTGGGCAGCACGCTCACGAAGCGCGGCCAGTGCTGACTGAAGTAGGCCACATGCTCGGTCAGCTCGGTCGGGCCGGTAGCGCAGTTCAGGCCCAGCACATCCAGGTCATCGTAAGGCGAGAGGGCGGCAACGACCTCTTCGCTGGTCGATCCCATCAGCATTGACTGCCCGGCATTGTTGTCGAACGACATCTGCGCCATCAGCGGCAGCCTGACGCCGGCCTCCTGCATCGCCTGGCGGGCGGCGACAATGGCGCACTTGACCTGCAACAGGTCCTGGGCGGTTTCGATCAGCAGGGCATCCACCCCGCCGGCAATCAGGCCGCGGATCTGCTCGCAGTAGCTGGCAAGCATCACATCCCAACTGGTCTGCTGAAGCGACACCAGCTTGGTGCCCGGCCCAATCGAGCCGACGACAAAGCGCGGATGCTCGGGTGTGGCGAACTTCTCGCATGCCCGCCGTGCGATTTCGGCGGCCACCTTGTTGTTCTCAAAGCAGCGATCGGCCAGGTCGGCCTCGGCCAGCACAATCTGGTTGGCGCCGAAGGTGTTGGTCTCCACCGCATCGCACCCGACCGCCAGGAATGATTCGTGGATCTGCTGGATCACATCCGGGCGCGTGAAGTTGAGAATCTCGCTGATGTTCTCGTGGCCCTGCCAGTCGCGCTGCAGGTCCAGGTCCATGAGCTGCAACGCCGAGCCCATGGCCCCATCCAACACCATCACGCGCTGCTTCACCACATCCAGAAACGACGGCCGGTTCACGATTGCACTCCTCAGGTTAATTCTTTCATCCGGATAAGCGGATGAAAGAATGACATATCTCAACGCCCTTGTCTACTACTGTGCAGACAGGAATCCCAGACCATCGGGTTACAAATTGATGCGGCGGGAAAGGGGCGGGGTTGTCGCATGGTTATCGGGCATCAGCGGCGGCGGACACGCCGGCAACGACCTTTCCCCTAACCCCTTGACACATCCGCCTGCCGTCGCTAATTCTGTCCCATGGACCACCCCAAGATCCTGCACGATGGCATCACCTTCGATGATGTCCTGCTCATTCCCGCCCGCAGTGATTTTATTCCCGCTGAAGCCGATACGCGCTCGCGCCTGACCCGCGAGATCGAGATCAACATTCCGCTGATCTCGGCCCCGATGGACACCGTGACCGAATCTGCCCTGGCCATCGGCCTGGCGCAGGAAGGGGGCATCGGGATCATCCACAAGAATCTGTCAATCGAGAACCAGGCGCGCGAGGTTGAGAAGGTGAAGCGCTCGGAGAACGGCGTGATCGTCGATCCGATCACCCTGCCGCCCAACGCCACCATCGGCACCGCCCGGCAGATCATGCGGACGTTCAACGTCAGCGGCATCCCGATCGTCGAAGGGGAGGGTGATGGCAGCGACCGGCTGGTCCGCCGGCCAGTGCATGGCCCCGGGCATCCGCGCCCCCGGCTGCTGGGCATCCTCACCCGCCGCGACCTGAAGTTCCAGGAGGATGACAGCCGCCGGGTCAGCGAGGTGATGACGATGAACAACCTCGTCACCGCGCCGGAAAACACCACGCTGGATGAAGCCGAGCGCATCCTCTATCGCAGCAAGGTGGAGAAGCTGCTGCTGGTGGACCGCGAAGGGCACCTGAGCGGCCTGATCACAATGCGCGACATCGACAAGCTCGAGCAGTTCCCCCAGGCCTGCAAGGATTCGCGCGGCCGCCTGCGGGTGGGCGCGGCCACCGGCGTGATGAACTTCGAACGGGTGGAAGCCCTCATCAAGGCCGATGTCGATGTGATCGTGGTTGATACCGCCCACGGCCACAGCAAGAACGTGATCGAGACGGTACGGCAGATCAAGAAACAGTGGAACATCCAGGTGATCGCCGGCAATGTCGCCACCGCCGAGGGCACGCGCGACCTGATCGAGGCCGGCGCCGATGCGGTGAAGGTGGGCATCGGCCCCGGGGCCATCTGCACCACGCGGATCGTGGCCGGTGTGGGCGTGCCGCAGATGAGCGCGATTTTCGATGCCGTCCGCGTGGCCGATGAAGCCGGCGTCCCGATTATCGCCGATGGCGGCATCCGTCACAGCGGCGACATCGTCAAGGCGATCGCCGCCGGGGCATCGGCCGTGATGATGGGATCGCTGTTCGCCGGGCTGGATGAAAGCCCCGGTGAGATGGTCATCCACATGGGCCGGCGCTACAAGACCTATCGCGGCATGGGGTCGATGGGCGCCATGATCAAGGGCTCCAGTGACCGCTACGGCCAGGCGGATGTGCGCGATCGCGGCAAGCTGGTGCCCGAAGGCGTGGAAGGCCGCGTGCCCTATCGCGGCCCGCTGAGCGATTTCGTCTACCAGTTGGTCGGCGGCCTGCGCGCCGGCATGGGCTACTGCGGCGCACGGAACATCGAGCTGCTGCGCAAGAACGCGAAGTTCTGCCGCGTCTCCCACGCCAGCATGATCGAAAGCCACCCCCACGACATCATGATCACCAAGGAAGCCCCCAACTACAGCATCGACACCAACAACGACAAGGTATAAAGGCGATCGCCTGCCTGATGAAACCCGGATGATGCCCAAGGCATACGGCACATGGCGTGTCGCCTGGCGCATCATCCGGGCTTTTCGTGCCCGCATCCCGTGCTGCAGGATGCCGCATCGGCATCGCCGATACGCATCAATCCCGAACAGTGCGATTCCAAATCACTGGCGTTTCACCTCAGTCCCGCCGGCGGCTGTCGGGATTTCCGTTGCCTCCTCACCTTTGCGTGTCATAATGATGAAGACAACATGAGCGGCGGTCGAAAGCCTTTGTTGCAACAATGCTTTCCTTCCCACCCTTGAGGAGGCTGACATGACCCCGACCCCCACCGGCCGGCCTGGCATCGTTCGGTTCATCATTGACCATAATCCGTTCTACCTGCTCAGCGCTGTGAGCATGCTGGCCGGATGCCTGATGTTGACCAACTCCACCTCCTGGAGTCCATCCGATGTCAGCCTCACCCGCCTGCTGGTGCTGATTGTCACGCTGAATGTCTACGAAATCCTGCTGGTGGGGCTGGGGCTGTACCTGATCGTGCGGCGGGGGATCGTGCGCGACGGGATGATCCTGCTGCTGCTGGAGGTGCTGTTCCTGGTGGATGTGGCGTTTCTCAATGGGGAGGTCTGCACGCTCAGCCAGGCCGCCGGCATGATCGTCAACGGACTGCTGATGGCGGTGGGGGCGGCGAAGGTATATGTCATCTTCCGCGTGCTGGGCCTGCCGCTGCGGGGACTGCTGTTGCCCTTTGTCCTGTTGCAGCTTTTGTTGCTGCTGGCGATGCCGGTTGTCTTCGAGTGGCTGGCCAGCCGGCGACAGGGATACCTGCATGAAGGCGTGCTGTACGCGGCGTGGTGGGTGGTGGCCGCGCTGCCGGTGATCGGCCTGGCGCTGCGCGGCGGCCATCGCTGGGAGCCGCCAAGGCCGCTGGCACCGCGCGATCACATCGCCCGACTGCTGGTGATCCTGCCGCTGCTGTCGCTGGTGGCGCACCTGGGGACGAGCAACTGGGTCTACCGGGCCGATTTTCACTTTGCCTATTTTGGCCCGCCGCTGCTGGCGCTGGCACTGCTGCTGCCACTGGCAAGCCCCAGCCGCTTTCTGCCGGCCAGTCAAATGGGCGGCCTCAAGCTGCTGCTGCCGCTGCTGGCGGTGATCTGCTCGACGGATGCCGGCTCGCGGCTGGTGATGTCGCTGCCGTTCACGGACCGCGATTTGACACCGACCGTGCTGACGATGGCCGGGGCGTATGTGACCTGGGTCTACCTGTTCGCGGCCGGATACCTGCTGCCGTTCCTGGCCGGCGGGGCGGCGGCGGGGCTGCTGGCGCTTTTCGGCCCATCCTGGGCCACGATCGTGCGCTGGGGCGATCTGGCGTGGGTCTGGTCAAGCAACTGGGTGTCGTGCCTGATCCCCCGCACGCGCACCGCCTGGGGCGTGGTTGCCGTGGTGGCCTCGTTCATTCTGCTGGCCCTGGGTGCAGCCGCCAGCCTCCTGAAACGTCCGGTCGCCCCCGAAACACCGCCGGCCGATCAGTAATCACGGCCTGGTGAACAAAGCTGAAGGCTGAAAGGCCGCGTCGATCGCGCCTTTCAGCCTTCAGACTTCCACCTTCAGATTTTCTTCGCCTCGATTCTACCTCGACTTCTTTTTCGCAGTGGCAGGGCGCCTGCGGCGGGCGGTAAGCCGCGCGATGAGTTTCGTTTCCTCGGGGCGGTAGGGCGTTCCATCGGCATGGAAAATCTCATGGAACCAGAGCTGCGGCTCGGTGAAGTAGGGGCGCTGCCATGAATCCCACGGCAGGTGGGTCTGTGAGCGCCCCACCACAAAGCCCCAGTTGTACGCGGCTACGCGGTGTTTTTTCAGCACCGGCAGCGAACCTTCAAACGTGCTGCCCGCGCCGCGCGCCATGTACTCGGTGCAGAGCAGTGGCCGGCCGTAGCGCTGGAGGTGCCTGATGCGCCGTTCCAGCTTGTCGCCGGTGTTGTAGTTGTGGAAGCTGATCACATCAGACAGCCCCACCTGCAGGCGTTCGATCTGGCGCAGGCGGTACTCGGTACTCCAGTCGCCCAGCCAGATGCCGCTGGTCAGCGGCTGGGTGTTCCTGGCGCTGCGTGCCCAGTCGAAGGCACGGGCCAGCAGCGGGGCGACGATGTCGGCCTTGGCCGGGCCAAGATCCTGCGGGCCGCGCGAGTTGCTGTTTGAGTTGTCCGGCTCATTCCACAGATCCCACACCTGCACGCGCTCATCGCCGCGGAAGTGCCGCACCAGCTCGGTCACGTACCCCTCCAGCTCGTCGAAGGTTTCCGGTTCGCGCAGCACCGGCACGCCGGGCGACTGCACCCAGATCGAGTTATGGATACCGGGCATCGGCTCGGGCTGGCGGCCCAGGCGCGGGAATGGATGCCAGCAACTGTCGAAGAAAACGAACATGATGCCGATGCCATGCGAATCGGCGATGTCCAGGAAGCGTTCCATGCGCTCCAGCAGACCCTTGCGGTCATGCCGCCAGAGCAAATCGTGCAGGAAGACGCGCAGGCTGTTGAAGCCGATTTTCTCGGCCCAGCCCAGTTCCTCATCAATTGTCACGGGGTCGAAGCTCTCGGCCTGCCACATCTCAAGCTGATTGCCGGCCGTGCGCGGGGTGTAGTTGCACCCGACCAGCCAGGGTTGCTTCTCATACCAGGCGTTCGCCTTGGCTTCGGTCCAGCGCTTGTATTGTGTCACGATCATGATGCGCCAAATGGTACGTCGGCACGCGCTGTGAAAGAAGGGCCGATCTGCGCAGGATCAGGACCCGCAAGCGAATTCACGCAGCGCGGGGTGGCGCAGTGGGGGCAGGGTGGCTGCGAACGCGCATCAGCGCACCGGCCAGGCGCAGCAGCGGTGACAGGCGATTGCCGTGCCTACTCCTTCGATGAGGGCGGGTGATCAGGCCAGTCACTGGCATCGCGGATGGCCTCGATCTGCTCGCGGGTGAAATGGCGGCCGGGGCGGCTCATGCCGGGGCAGATGCGGGCGGCCTGTTTCCAGGCCTTCTCACTCTCAAGGTTTTCCGGCCAGAAGGGCCAGGTGCGGCATTGCAGCGGGCGGACTTCGTAGATCTGGCAGGTGCGCTTGCTGTAGCGCACTTCACGGCCGGCGCGCTCATCAAAGCGGGTGGCCTCGGTTTCACGCAGGAAAATGCAATCGTGGTTGCCGCGGTTCAGCCGCTCTTTCAGCGAGATGCGCCCGCCGATGCGCCGGCAATACTGCTTGAGCGTCTGCTGCACGCTCAGGCCCAGGTGCGCCGCCAGGCGCTCGATCTCGACGTCGCTCATCCAGACGAACCCCGGCCCGCCGGTGCAGCAGTTGCCGCACTGCGTACAGGTGAAGCTCAGTCCATCGGCGTACCACAGTTGCTCGGCCGGCTGATTGAGAATGTCTAATTTCATGCGATCTATGGATGCAGACGAAAACCAGGCTTCACTTGTTCGATATGCCGGTGATGACATCGGCGATGCCCAGCGCCTGCGGTGCACGCTTGCGGTTGCGAAAGCGTGCTTCCAGGATCGAGGTCATCCGGCCTTCAATGCGGCATTGTAGCATGCCCGCTCACGCCTTGCGCAGCATCAGCACGCGATCACGGCCGCCCAGGTCCTTGAGCAGCTTGGGCTCGGCCAGGCCGGGGGCCTCAGCACCGATCTGCATGGCCAACTCTCCCTGGTCATAGGCGATTTCGAGGAACACGCGGCCATGCGGCGTGAGGCGCTCGGCGGCGCCGGCGAGGATTCGGCGGTGGGGGTCCAGGCCATCCGGGCCACCGTCCAGTGCGCTCATCGGCTCGTAGTCGCGCACGTTCGCATCAAGCGTGGGAATGACCGCCGAGGCAATGTAAGGCGGGTTGGCCAGGATCAGATCGAATGGCTGCGGATCGACCAGGTGATGCAGGGCATCGTACAGGTCGCCCTGAAGCAGCGTGATGCGCTCGGCCAGGCCCAGGCGCTGGAAATTGCGGCCGGCGATGGTGATGGCGGCATCGCTGATGTCGGTGGCGACCACGGTGGCGTTTTTCAGGTTTGTTGCGATCGCGGCGGCAATGCAGCCGCTGCCGGTGCACAGATCCAGCACGCGCGGGCTTTCGAAGCCGCTCTGGTGGCGGACGAACTGGAGCACATTTTCCACCAGCGTCTCGGTTTCGGGGCGCGGGATCAGCACGCCGGGGCCGACTTCCAGCTCAAGGTTGAAGAAATGCGCCCGGCCGGTGAGGTAGGCGATCGGCTCGTGCCTGCTGGCGCGCTTCACCAGCTCGCGGAAGCGCCCCAGTTCGGGCTCCATCACCGGGCGCTCGAAATCGGTATAGAGCCTGATGCGCGGGTAGTTCAGCACGTGCGCCAGCAGCAGCTCTGCGCTGAGCCGGGGCGAATCGAGCCCCCTGGTGTCGAAGAACCCCGCGGTCCACTCCAGCAGCCGCTTGACCGTCCATGGATCCCCATCGCGGGTCATATCGCGCGGATTGTAGATGAGTCAGCGCTCCCCCACAACTGCCCGCCGGGGCGGTTCGGATCTGCGCACAGGGTAGCGTCTGCTCTTTTGCGATTTGCGCGCAAGCATATCGGTCCCGAAGGGCGCGGGGGGGTTACTTTCGCCGGCGTGTTTCTTCGGCACAGCGCATCGACTCAATGGCGGCTTTGATCCGGGCGGTGGCGGATTCGAGCGCTTCGCGGTCGGGATCGATGTGGGGGAAAGCGATGGGCTGGCCGTACGCGAGCGTTGCCTCCTGCGGTTCGAGGAAGGCGTGCAGCATCTCGTGACGGCGCTGGGTGCCATCAAGGTAGGCGGGGTAGACGGTCACACCCGTGCGGTAAGCCATCAGGGCCACGCCGGTCTGGAACGTCATCAGCTCGCGCGTGGGCTCGATGCGTCCTTCGGGAAAGATGCCCAGCACCCGGCCGGCATGCAACGCGCGCAGGGCGCTGCGCATCGCGGCCATGTCGCGCCCGCCGCGGCCCACGGGAATGGCATCGATCGTGCGGAAGATCCAGTTGAGCGCTTTCAGCTCGTAAAACTCGCGGGCCATCATCCAGACGATAGGGCGGGGGCAGGTGCTCTGGATCAGCAGCGGGTCCAGGCCGCTGGTGTGATTGCACGCGAGGATGGCCGGCCCGGCCGGCGGGATAGGGCAGCGCGAGCGCAGCTCCACGCGGTGATAGCAGTGCGTGAACAGGCGATTGGCCGCCCAGAGCAGGCGCACTGCCAGACGGCCCGGATCGCGATGGAAGTTGATGGCGGATTCGGCACGGCTCACGCGGCGGTTTGTACCACAGCCGCGGCCCGGCGGACAGACAGCAAAGATGATGAAGCGAAAAGGCTGAAGGCTGAAAGGTTGCCCTGATCGCACCTCTCAGCCTTCAGCCTTCACCCCCTGAGCCTTTCCCCTGTCATCCTTCGGATGCGGCAGCGCCGCCCACCTGCAGGTCGGGCAGCAGTTCCCGGCGCAGGGTATCAAACGCCTCGCCCCAGCGCTGACCGCCGACGCTTTCGCCCTGCATGATATAGAGTTGGGCGAGGCGCTCGCGGGTCTCCCTGGCAAGATTCGCCAGGCTCGGATCTTCCTCCGCCACCTTCAGGTTCGAGCGGAACAGCTTGTACATCGTTTCCCAGTACTGGTCATTGTCGACCAGTTCGCCATCGGCGTTGTAGCGTTTGGGGCCGCCAAGCTTGCGCTCGGCCAGCAGACGCGTGTAATAGGGCTGGGCCGTGCGGTAGTCGCCCAGATCGTACGCCGCATTGGCCAGGCCAAGCTGCACCACCGGATCGTTCCGCTCTTCCAGCAGCTTCTGATAGCGCGCCTTGGAGGCCTCCAGCAGTTCCCGGCGGCGAGCCGGATCATCGGTCAGGCGGGCGGCCTGGGCCTGCGATTCGGCATCGTAGACGCGGTACTGGTAGACCATCTCCGGCTTACTCTGCTGCGCCCAGGTGACCAGATGCCCCGTCAACACCGCACGCGCGGCGGCCAGGGCTTCCATTTCCTGCCGGTTTCCGGCCTGGCGGGCGGCCTCAAAGTCATCGTTCAGCCGCGTCAGCAGGTCATAGATGATACGGGCCCCCTCATCGCCGCCGCGGGTTTCCAGCAACTGCACCAGGGCATCGGTGGCCCGGGTGTTCTGCTTGAGATCCATGTAGGCATCCACCCGCACGAACAACGCCTGCGCCAGGAGCTGGTCAGCCCGTTCCATCCCTGCAACCGCCTGCTCGAAGCCTTCCAGAATCTCGATGGCGCGTTGCGGCTGGCCCTGCACGCGATTGGCCAGGTCGGCCGACATCAGCGTCGTCTGCACCAGGAGCTGGCGGGCGCGATTGCGCTCCTGATCGTTGGCCGCCGAGTCGATGGCGGCCTGCGCCTGCTGGCGCACCTGCGTGGCAAGCTGCTGCACCTGGTTCTGGATCTGTCCGGCCTCGGCATCCGAGAGCCGGCTGGCATCGCCCGCGGCCTTGAGGCGATCGGCATCCAGTTGCTGCTTGAGCGCGATCATCTGGAAGTAGCACGCCCACAGCTTGTTGGGGTCGGATTCGGGCACCTTGGCGAAGGCTGCGGCGGCCTCGGCGTACTGGCCGGCCTGCTGAATCTGCCGGCCGTAGAGATAAGCCAGGTCCACCCGGTTGAATGGCTCATTCACCGCCAGCCCCAGCACGCGGGTGTACAGGTTATCGATGCGGGCGTTGTCTTCCCGGTCCTTGAGGTGGGGGCTGATCAGCGCCATCGCGTTTTCCAGCGCGAAAGTGGCGTTGGCGTGCCCCTTGAACCGGGCGACGAAATCCAGGAAGGCCTCGGCGGCATCCAGCGACTGGTCGAGCGCTTCCAGCAGCACACCCTTGAGCAGCATGGCCGCGGCGACATCATCGTTGGTCATGCCGGGCTCGCCCTGGCGCTTGAGCACCTCATTGGTCGCCGCGACAGCGCGCTCGATCACCGGGACATCGCGCGGCTCATCCTCGGGCTTCATGGTCTCCTGCTCGCCACGGCGCATCAGCGCCCGCAGCATCAGGGTGTCGAGGCGGGCCACATCCACATCGGGCGGCAGGCGGTCCATGAGCTGCTGATAGATCATGGCGCGGAACTCGGGCTGCTCGCGCACCAGTGCCACCAGCACCTGGTTGGCCTGCTCATTGAACTTCTGCTTTTGTTCGCCGGTCGCGGCATCGGCGCGGGCGGCGAGGATGCGGTGCTCGAGCATGGCCGCGATCGCCTCGACACCCCGGCGCCACTGCGGATTGTCTTCCGGGATGTTCGCCTGCTGCCAGGCACGCAGCTCAACCAGCCGCTTCTGCGCCTCATCCAGTCGCCCGGCCAGCAGCTCGGTCAGCGCCAGGCCGTGCATCGCTTCGTAAATCTGCACCAGGTCGGGTGCGGGTTCGGTCTTCTTCTGCGCAACGGCCTCGAACTCAGCCCGGGCGGCGTCAAAGTCTCCCTCATCGCCGCGCACGAGCAGCAGCTTGGCGATGCGGTTCTTCACCACCGCCTGCACGCCGCTTTCATCAACATCAAACTCGCGCAGCGCTTCGATAGTTTCGGTGGCGATCTCCTTGCGCTGGGGGTGGGCGCGGTCCAGCGCCAGGGCGCGGGCGTACTGGTTCATCAGGCGGGTGAAGTCCGCGGTGACGATGAACGCTTCCAGTTCCAGGTATCGGCGCGAGGCGGCATCGCCGGGGGCGCGAATCTGGGCAGCGACGGCCTCCAGCTCCTTGTTGCCCACTTCCACCGCCCGCTCGAGGATGCGGTTGGCGCTGTCGGCGATGGGCTTGAGGTTGGCCTGCAGGCGGGGATTCTCACCCCAGTATTCCAGGGTGTTGACATCATTGTTGATCGACTCGGCGATCAGCGTGTTGGCCTGCTGCACCAGCAGGCGCGGATCGTTGATGCTGGGCAGCGCGGCGTCGATCCCCCGGACCACGCTGGCGATCAGCGCTTCGCGCTCGCGCACGGTCAGGCGGGCCTCGGGGTCGCTGAGCTGGCGCAAGGCCGAGAGGGTCTTGATGCTGTCGCGCTTGTCCTGGGGAACATTGTTCAGCTCGAAGGCGCGTTCCAGCAGCGTCTCCAGCCCGCGGCCGGCCAGCTCGGTCATCAGGGCATCATCGCTCAGCGAATCCAGCCCCTGGGCGGGCCGCGCCGGCTGTGCGGCGGCAGCGCTGTTCAGGGTCAGCCCGATCAGAAGGCAAAGCGTGTGTCGTCTGCTGCTCATGCAAGAACCCTCGAAGAAGCCGTAGGCTTCCGATTCTAAGGCGATTTCAACGCGAAAGCACCCCGGCGGCGGATTCCCCCGTCAAAGGTGTGTCACTGGCAATCCGGGCGGGGCGATTGAAGGCACCGATCACGACCGCCCGCCTTCCATCGCCCCTCCATCACCCCGGCTCACCGCCCTGGCGGCGGTGGCCTCCGCGCCGGCGCGGGCGCCATCGCACCTGTTCGCATCAGTCATGCGACTGGGCGAAGCTGATCTTCTTGAACCCGCCATCGGTCACCGCCTCGAAGACGTGGATCGCATGGGCGTAGGGCACTTCCTTGTGGGGGTGGATCTCGACCTGGATCTGGTCGTCGGTGGTGCCGGCGGCGTTCAGTTCCTGCTTCATCTGCACCAGCGCGCTGGTCAGGGCGGCCATCTGCTGCATCCAGGCCTCCTGGGTGGAGGCGTCGATGGTCATGGCGATGCGGCCGGCCCGCACATCGAACTTGCCGGGATCGAGGCGGTTGCGGTCAACGCGCACCTCCAGCGGGGTGTCGGGCACGGTCTGTTCCACCGCCGCCCCGCCCACGCCGCTCTGCTTGATCGGCACGTTGCTGGTCAGGTAACGCTCGACGCCGCCGAAACTGCCGGTGAGCATCAGGAAGATCAGGATCACCAGCACGACGTCCACGAGCGGCGTCATGTTGGGCCCGGAATCGTAGTGAACTGTCTTGGCGCCTTTGATTCGCATGGATGGTCCTTGTCAGAAGGCCCGAAGCGACGAAGAGCAAACCGGAGCAGGATGGTCATCTCCGCATCACGGCCCGCGGCGTTGTCTTCATCTTGCCGCTTCGTGCCGTTCGATCACCTCGTGGTCGATCACCTCGTGGCGGTCACCGACTCGGTGGCGAAGTTGACGTTCTTCACGTTGGCTTCGGCCGAGATGAACAGCACCGGCTCCAGCAGCCGGTAGGGCAGCTCGGCCTCAGCGCGGATGATGACCTTGAACTCCGGGTTGTTGGCCCGGCCGGCCTTGAGCACTTCCAGCAGCGGGCGAACAACCTGTCCGCCGCGGTTTTCCTCGAACTTCAGCTCGCGGGTAGAGGCGTCGCCGGGCAGCAGGGTCGTCACCATCGGCAACGGCTGGTTCACGTTGCGGACATTGAGGGTGATGGTGTTGCCCAGGTCCTTGATGTCGCTGCCCAGGATCGCCTTGGGCAGGTTCATTTCCTCGGCACCGCTGGCGACGCCGATCTTGGCCACCAGCATGAAGAAGACGATCAGGCACATCACCACGTCGATCAGCGGGGTGACGTTGGGATGGGCCACGTTGCTTTCGGGCATGCCGAACTTACGCATGGCGCAATCTCCTTTCGGTGATGAAGAGGAAGATTGCCAATTGCGGATTGCCGATTGCCGACTGCGCGCCAGGCGCACTCAATCGGCAACCGACAATCGCAAATCGGCAATGCCTAGGCCGTCGCCGGCGAGGGCGCGGGGGCCGGGGCGGGCTTCTTGACCGCAGGAGCGGGCGCGCCGGCGGCCCGTGCGGGGGTCCGGGTATCGGCCGGCTTGATCATCAGCAGCAGTTCCTCGGCCAGCAGGGCGCCGCGCACGGTCAGGCGGTCCACCATCGTGCGGAGGAAGCCGAAGGCCGCCAGCGCCGGCACCGCCAGGAACAGACCCATGAAGGTGTGGGCCAGGGCGATGGCGATACCACCGGCCAGCTGCGCGGGGTTGGCCGCGCCTTCAGCGCGCTGCATGGCGTCGAAGGCGACGATCATCCCCAGCACCGTACCCAGCAGCCCCAGCAGCGGGCCGAGGTTGCCGATGATGTTCAGGTACTCGATCTTGCGGAACTGCTCGGCGGTCTGCTCGCCGATGGCCGTCTCCATCGCCTCCTTCATCGCATTGAAGCTGGGAGCGCGCTTGAGGGCGGGGTTGAGCGCCTTGCTCACGAAGCTGGGATCGGCCTCGGTGAACTCGATCAACTCGCGGAACTGCCGGTTGGCGATCATCTCGCGGATGCGTTCGACGGTCTCCGGCGGCATCAGGACGCTCTCACGGTTGCGGATGAACCCCTGGATGATGAGCGTCATGGCGTAGACCGACAGCAGCGCGATGGTGACGGTCACGGCGTCAACGTGGTTGACGACCAGCTTGAGCAGCACGGTCATCGTCCCCGGCTCATCCTCGGCAGCGGCGTCGGCCGCGCCATCCTGGGCGAGACTGGGGGAGACGAACATGGCGCCACCCATCAGGATGGCGACGAGCAGTCCGATGCGGAACAGGGTGGCAAACCGACCCATGGGTCTCGATCCTTTCTTACATGCGGGCGCTTGACTGAGGGTGGCGCGCGCTGGGCACCCTTTCCTCGCCGGTGCGTCGGCCCGGAGCCGATCTCGCATCACCGCCGTACCTGTCGCGAGGCGAGCGACAGCACCCACTGACCCATCATCTCGCCGCCGGCCGGAATCTGTGTCTCTGTCACCGGGGGCGGAAGATGGCGTGGTTGAAGTCGCTCGGTTGGAATCCTGGTTAATCCGTCCTGCATCACCGGGCGGCCGCGGGTGGCTTGCGACGGCTGCCGGCCCGATTCACGGTCGGGCTGCCATCGCCGGCCAGGGCTGTTTCCAGCACCCGGCCCCGGTGACAAGTCAGCAACAACCTCCTCAGAACTCATCCGAAGCGGCGAGCTTGAAGACGCCGCCGTGCTCCTTGGCGATGGTTTTCAGCAGCTCGACGAAACCGGCGCTGCGCTCGGCGAGCGCGCCTTTCTCATCGGCGTTGACGAATGCGATGGTATTGATCTTGGTCTTGCCATCCCGGTTCAGCTCCTGCAGGGTCTTGAGAACCTGGGCGTTGGCATCCATGGAGAATTCGAACTCACCGTCGGTCAGGAAGTAGACAAGCTGCGGGTTCTGCTTGAACGCCACCTGCAGCGCGGGGATCGGGTTGGAATCCGGCCCGGGGACGATGGTGTTGAGGAACTCGTACGCCCGGCGCTTGCCTTCGGGGTTGGCGGCCACCAGGCGGTTGGGGTCCAGCGGATAGGCGACGTTGTTGTTGAAGAAGATGATGTTGAAGAACTGAACCGGCTTGAGCGCGGCCACCGACTGGCGGATCTGATCCTTGAGGATCTCAAACTTGGTGCCCATCGAGCCGGAGGCGTCGCAGATGAAGATGATCTGCGTGGCGTTGCCGCCGCCCACGTTCATGAACTTGCTCTTGGGCCCGATGCCCCCGCCGCCGCCGGGGATGCCGAACGGGGCCATGCCGCCGCCGGATTCGCCTTCGCCCATGCCGGTGCCGCCACGGCCGCGGGCGCCGACATTGGGACCGATGGCCAGGGGGTTGGTGCCCGCGCTTTCCGATCCGCCGCCCATGAGCGACTGGTTGAGGGTCTGCACCTGCGTATTGCTCAGGCCGGTGGCATCGGGGGAAATCGTTGGGTCGATGTCCTGGGCGGCAGCGCGATTGGGGTCGCCGCCGAGGCCGGGATTGGGGATGCCGCCGGGATCAGCCCCCTCGATCATGGTGGCATCGGGGATGATGATCTGCTCGCGGATGACCTCGTAGACCTGGGGCACCTGGGTGGCCAGCACGATACCCATCACAATGATCGCCACGTGCACGATGAAGCTGGTGGCGAAGGGCACGACCGTCTGCACCCACGGCTGCTGCCAGAAGCCAACCTGCGGCTGCGCTTCAGGCAGCTCATCGACGGTGGCCTGACGATCCGGGTCGGCTGTCGCCATGCCCGGCTCGGGCCGTGGTTGCGGCAGAGGGGATGTCGGGGCAGTGGGTTCAGCCATCGGTGGTCTCGTTTAGCTGGGGAACGTTGCAGGCGCAGGCCAGGGACAGGTCCGGCCGGGGCCTGATCCTCTGAGTAAGTCTACGCGCCCCATCGTTCTCGGGTTCATTGCGATCCGGTCACCGGACGACGAACGGATGCGGGTGGGGCGAAATCGGCCGACGCAATCAGCGCGGTTTCGCACGGGTCAGCGGGGGGAGCCGCCTCGGCAGAACACTGCCCGGAGGGCTCGGCCGAGCCCATTCGGACTCGGTGCTGGTATTTCACAAAATACGCCGGACGGATCGGCCGCGACCCAATCCGCACTGCCATTCCGTCGCAGCGGCAATATATCGCTGTCTCCGAGACAGTTCAAACAAAAAAGCCCTTTTGCGCAGGGGCGCAACGCCCTCCACCCTGCGCGGGGGCGGGAAGTTGCCCCTCCCCGCAAGCCGGCAGCAGGCGATATTCTTCGCCCAGCGTGATGGATCACACAGGCCAAGGGATGGCGCGGTGCGCCCTGCCCCGTTGCGGCCGGACGCGGGTTTGCTGGCGGGTCTGATTATGACCATCGAATCCACCTATCGCCTGCAGTTTCATGCGGGGTTCACCTTTCAGGATGCTGCGCAGATCGTCCCTTACCTGGCGCGGCTGGGGATCACGCACGTGTATGCCTCCCCCTATTTGCAGGCCGCGGCGGGGTCGACGCATGGATACGATGTGGTCGACCACAACCGCCTGAACCCGGAACTGGGAACAGAGCAGGATTTTGAAGCCTTCCTCGCGGCCCTGCAGCGCGACGGGATGGAGCATCTTCTTGATATCGTTCCCAACCATGTCGGAGTGGCCACCCACGAAAATGCCTGGTGGAACGATGTGCTGATGCACGGGCCGGCCTCGCAATATGCCGCCTGCTTCGATATCGCCTGGGATGATTCACCCCGTCCGCAGTTGCGCGGCAAGATCCTGCTGCCGGTGCTGGGCGCGCCGTATGGCCAGGTGCTGGAGAAGGGGGAATTGCGCGTTGAAGCGGTGGCCAGCGATCAGTTGCCCATTGCCGGCGATGCACAAACGCACCACGGGCAGCGCCCGGTGCCCCTGCTGGCAGTCCGCTATTACGACCGCCTGTTTCCGCTGGATCCCAGGACAACCGAGGGGATCGACCCGGCCACCGTCAACGGCACGCCCGGCGATGCCCGCAGCTTTGATGCGCTGCACGATCTGCTGGAGCGGCAGCATTACCGGCTGGCGTACTGGCGCACCGCATCCGATGAGATCAACTATCGCCGCTTCTTTGACATCAACAGCCTGGCGGCGCTGGCGATGAAGCGCGAAGCGGTGTTCCAGCAGGCGCACGCCCTGGTCTTCCGCCTGCTGCGGGAGGACAAGCTCGCCGGCCTGCGGATCGACCATCCCGATGGGCTGTATGATCCGAAGCAGTATTTCCAGCGCCTGCAGGACGCCTGGCGCCAGCAGGATGCCGCTCGCCAGCAGGCGGCTGATCGTGAGCCTGCGCACAAGCCAGCGACCCCGCGGCCGCTTTATGTGCTGGCGGAGAAAATCCTGGCGCTGGATGAGCCGCTGCCGACCGACTGGCCGATCGCCGGCACCAGTGGGTATGACGCGCTCAACATGATCAACGGCCTGTTCGTCGATCCGGCCGGCGAGGCGGCGTTTACCGAGTTGTATCGCGCCTTCACCGGGTTTGATGCCACCTTCGACGAGCTGGTTTATGAGAAGAAACTGCTGATTCTCGACCGCGCGCTGGCCAGCGAGCTGACGAGGCTGGCCCATCAGCTTGATCATCTCGCGCAGCGGCACCGGCAGTGGCGCGATTTCACGCTGGCGGGCCTGCGCGAGGGGCTGAGACAGGTGATCGCCTGCTTCCCGGTCTACCGCACCTATGTTGATGCCGCCGGGGCCAGCCCAACCGACCGCCGGCAGATGGCCCGCGCGGTGGAGGCGGCCACCGCCCGCAATCCGCACATCGAGCCGGTCCTCTTCCAGTTCATCCACGATGCGGCGATGCAAATCTACCCGGAAGGGGCAAGCGCCGACGACCAGGCCGCGCAGCTCCGCTTCGCCGGCAGGTTTCAGCAACTGACCGCGCCCGTCACCGCCAAGGGGGTGGAGGACACGGCCTTCTACTGCTATCACCGGCTGGTTTCCCTCAACGAAGTCGGTGGCGAGCCGGCCCGCTTCGGCATGCAGCCCGATGCCCTGCACGCCTGGTTCGCCCAGCGCCAGCGCGACTGGCCGAAGGCGATGACCACCCTCTCCACCCATGACACCAAGCGCAGCGAGGATGTGCGGGCGCGGCTGAACGTGCTGAGCGAACTGCCCGGCGAATGGCGCCAGCAGGTGCTGAACTGGCAGCGGATCAATGCCCCGCTGCGGGATCAGGCGGCCCCCGCGCCGGATGAGGAATACCTGCTGTATCAGACCCTGCTGGGCGCCTGGCCGATCGAGCCGCTCGCCGGGCCAGCCCGCCCGGCGTTCATCGAGCGCATCCAGCAGTACATGACCAAGGCCATGCGCGAGGCCAAGCTGCGAACAAGCTGGACCACCCCCAACGAGGCCCACGAAGCGGCGGCGATGCGCTTCATCGAGCAAGTCATTTCATCACAAGCATTTATCGATGCTTTTGCCCCTTTTCAACGGCGTATCGCCCAGCTCGGCGCGATCAACTCGCTGGCGCAGACGCTATTGAAGCTGACTGCGCCCGGCGTGCCGGATACCTACCAGGGAACAGAGCTGTGGGATCTGAGCCTGGTCGATCCCGATAATCGCCGGCCCGTCGATTATGGCCTGCGGCAGCGCCTGGTGGCCTCGATTGAGTCTGCCAGCCCCGCCGAGCTGATGCGATCATGGCCGGATGGGCGGGTGAAGCTGTGGGTGACCATGCGTGCCCTGCACACCCGGCGGGAGCGGTCGCCGCTGTTTATCGAGGGGGGTTATGAGCCGCTGGCCGCCCAGGGGGAGAAGGCAAGGCATGTGTTCGCCTTCGCCCGCCGGCTGGGTGAGTCCACGGCGGTGGTGATCATCCCACGGCTGGTCAGCGGGGTGGTGGCTGGATGGGGTAACACGACGCTCAAGCTGCCGGCAGGGCGAGGTTGGCGCGAGGTTCTGGCCGGCCAGCACATCGACCGCGATACGGTTGAGCTCGCCTCGCTGCTGGCCGATTTGCCTGTGGCGCTGCTGGTGGCAAACTGATGGCAGCAGACTGAAACGAACAGCGGGCACGACCACAACGTAGAACTGCTGGAAGCGTCTCGATCGCGTCTCTCGTCGACCCCGTGCGCTGCATCGCTATCCGAGCGCAGTGACACCAGAGCGCAGCGACGTCCGCATCAACTTGACAATCTGGCCTGGAGGCCCGGACCATCATCGGGCCGCCGCAGAGTTAGTCCCTCCCCCTGTTCCGCATATGGCGGAACGAAGCCAATCCGGGGGGATGAGAAGGGCGAAACGACGCCAGTTCGACGGGCAAAACACGCAGGAACGAAGCCAATTTTGTCTTAAATGGCTTCTATCGAATAATTTAGATACCTGTGCCTGGCGCCCTGGCCAGATAGCCGACCTGATGCGTGCGATTTTGACCGGGCGGCGGGTGATGGGATTGTGGGGCCGATGTCCATCCGTCACGATGGCATCTGCCTCCTTGGAGTTCGCTTTTTATGTCATTCATACAACCGGCGTCCTCTTCCCGGCCGGAGTCGGCCCGGGCCGGGACTTCTTATTGGATTCATACCTACCTGCCCAAGTCCATCGTCTGTCTCCGTGAAGGATACGGACGGGCGTTCTTCTTCAACGACCTGGCGGCGGGCATGACCGTTGGGATCATCGCCCTGCCGCTGAGCCTGGCCCTGGCGATCGGTTCGGGCGTGCGCCCCGAGCAGGGGTTGTACACCGCCATTGTGGCGGGGTTTCTCATTTCCCTGCTGGGGGGATCGCGCGTGCAGATCGGCGGGCCGGCCGGGGCCTTCATGGCGATTGTCGCCGGGATCGTCGCGACCCATGGCTACGAGGGGCTGGCGATCGCCACCCTGATGGCTGGGGTGATCCTCATCATCATGGGGCTGGCCAAGCTGGGGGCGCTGATCAAGTTCATCCCCTATCCGGTGACCACCGGCTTCACCAGCGGTATCGCGGTGATCATCTTCAGCCAGCAGATCAAGGATTTCCTCGGCCTGACAGTCGCCTGGACCGATGCCGGCGGTATGTTGCGCACGGAGCCGCCCAGCGAGTTCATCCATAAGTGGCAGGTGCTGCTGGCCAGCCTCGACACGATCAACTGGCTGACGCTGGCGATGGGAGCCGGGGCGCTGATCGTGCTGGCGCTGATCCGCCGCTATGCGCCGCGCGTGCCCGGGGCGCTGGTGGTGGTTGTGGTCGGAGCAGTGCTGACCGCCGCGCTGGGGCTGGCAGTCGATGAGGGACGCACCAACGGCGGGCTGGAGACGATCGGCACCCGCTTCGGGGGCATTCCCCGCTCGCTGCCCGCACCTTCCCTTCCGTTTGACCTGAACACCTGGTCCGATGTGGGCGCGCTGTGGAACAAGGCGCGCACTCTCGTGCCCGAGGCAACCACCATCGCCATCCTGTGCGCCATCGAAAGCCTGCTGTGCGCGGTGGTGGCCGATGGCATGATCGGCGGACGCCACAAGAGCAACACCGAACTGATTGCCCAGGGCGTGGCCAACCTGGCATCGGTCGGCTTTGGCGGCATCCCCGCCACTGGCACGATCGCCCGCACCGCCGCCAACGTCAAAAGCGGCGCCCGCACCCCGCTGGCGGGGATGATCCACGCCGTGACGCTGCTGGTGCTGATGCTGGTGCTGGCCCCCTACGCCAGCCAGATCCCACTGACCGTGCTGGCGGCGGTGCTGATCATGGTGGCGTGGAACATGGCCGAGATCGACCATTTCAAGAGCCTGCTGCGCGCCCCGCGCAGCGATATCGCCGTGCTGCTGACGACCTTCGGCCTGACCGTGCTGACCGATCTGACCATCGCGGTGGGCGTGGGCATGGTGCTGGCGGCGATGCTCTTCATGAAGCGCATGAGCGAGGTGACGGATGTCGCAGCGCTGCGCGATGAGATCGAGGAGAGCGGCCCCGAGCTGCCGGACATCGTCGATCCCAACGCCATCGCCAAGCGCGATGTGCCGGCGGGAGTGGAGGTCTACGAGATCAATGGCCCGTTCTTCTTCGGCATCGCCGATCGCCTGAAGGACACGCTGCGCGAGCTGGAGAAGCCGCCGCAGGTGTTCATCCTGCGCATGCGGCGGGTCACGGCGATTGATGCCACCGCCATGCACGCGCTCAATGAGTTCCACGACAAGTGCCGCAAGCAGAACACCACGCTGCTCCTGGCCGGCGTGCATGCCCAGCCGATCTTCGCCATGACGCGCTACGGCATCCTCGACAAAATCGGCGAAGAAAACCTGTTCGCCAACATCGATGATGCCTTGAACCGGGCACGTGAGCTGGTGGGCCTGCCACCGGTCCCCAAGCCCGAAACGGCCGTGCCGGAGGTTGCGCGGGAGCGATGAGCCGCCGCATGCGGCACGCGGGACAGGGGTTTGCATCCTTGTTGCGGGTACCATGCGCATGCAGTGCCAGCTTGCCGCCGGCAAAACGGCGTGCATCAGTTCGTCGGCCTCTCAGCGTCTGGGCGATGTGAATCCGCCCGATCCTGCTTGACGGCGGCCCACGGCGCTTGCACAGTCAGGGGAGCCGGGAGGTTTCATGTCCGAGCAGGCGAAATTCACGTGCCAGGCGTGTGGGAAGCAGTACACCTGGAAACCGGAACTGGCCGGCAAGCGGGCCAAGTGCAAGTGCGGGCAGATGATGACCGTGCCGCAGCAGCTCCACAGCGATGAGCCGGATCT
Source organism: uncultured Tepidisphaeraceae bacterium (assembly GCA_964398315.1). Lineage (GTDB taxonomy): Bacteria > Planctomycetota > Phycisphaerae > Tepidisphaerales > Tepidisphaeraceae > JADLCB01. The sequence goes on from CAYNMV010000002.1 coordinate 28,898, forward strand.
GGATGCGCTGTACGACCTGGCGGAGGATGAGCCTGCACGACCGGCGCGCACCGCGCCGCAGGCAGCGGTGACCATCCCGGCCCAGCAGGCGGGGGCGCGCTGCCCGAGTTGCTCAGCGCCCATGCAGCCAGGTGCGGTGCTGTGCGTCAACTGTGGTTTCAACCTCAAGACCGGCAAGAAGATGGGAACGGCTGTGGGCGGCTCTGCGCCGCCGCCCATTCAGCCGCCGGCCGCCCGGCCCGCCGCGGCGATCGCGCCGCAGTTTCCCGGCGGTATCCCGCCCACCCTCGGCCCCAAGCGCATGCAGCAGTCGGCCGCCGAAACCGATCCCAACCAGAAGAAAATGGTGATCCTGGGCGCGGTGGCGATTCTCCTGATCGCCGGGCTCATCGGTGGGTTTGTCCTGCTCAAGCAGGGGGCGGAATCGAACGTGGTCTACCACTTCGAGGACAAGGAGATCATGACCCTGCTCGATGAGCAGGCCAGCACCGAGATCAAGGCCTTCCTGGAAAACAACATGTTCAGCCTGATGGGCATGACCACCTCACAGGCCCGCCAGTTCGGCGACAATCTCTACAAGCTGGGGGCCAAGGATGTGCGCGCGTTTGACGGCCGCGTCTCGCGCACACTGGTGGTGGAATTGCCCGATGATCCCGACCAGCGTAAGGCGATCATCGATCACTACAACCGCTATCACCAGGGCATGCTCGATGTCCGGCCCGCCACCGATGAAGGCCAGCGCTATCTCAAGTACCGCCTGAAGATCGCCAATATCTGATGGCCGCAGATCACCTGGCTATCCCCCAGCCAATTTGTCGCCATTTGCTCCTTTTATGCGCCCCAGGGCCGCACGGCCCGGCGTTTGCACCCCTGATCGGGTGTGTTCGCAGAACCTGAAACGCGCATGAAAGGAGTTGTCTTATGAAGACTTATGGATACTTGACCAGCCTGGCGCTGGCCGTGGCTGGTGTAACGTTTGTCGGCTGTGACCGGAACGAAACCGCCGTTGATGATACCACCCCGCAGACCGAAACCGGGCGGTCGGTGGAAAATGCCACCGATTCGGCCATCCGCGGCACTGAGAACCTCGCCCGAGATGCCGGCGAAGGGATGCAAGACCTGGGCGACAGGGCACGCGATGCCGGTGAGTCCCTGCGCGATGGCGCCCGCCAGACCGGTGAGCGCGCCCGGGATGCCATCACCAACACCGGCAACGAGCTGGACCGTGCCGGTGAGCGCACCGGTGAGGCCGCCCGCGATGCTGGCCGTGAGATGGACCGCGATCTGAACGAGTCGCGCCAGGATGTGACCGTGCGCCCGCGCACCGATGGCGTTGTCCCGCCTGATCAGGCCCAGGCGCGCGATGACTCCGAAGGCATTCGCGATGTGCTGGCTCAGGTGCCCGAGGCAGCGCTGACCGAGGATGGCTTCGATGATTTGGTGGAGCGCCTGGTCGACGCCGACCGCAACCGCATCGGCCAGTTCATCAAGGATCGCGATGATTTTGCCGAACTGAACCGCAAGGCCCAGCAGATTGGCCAGATGTTCCAGGCGAAGTATGGGGCCGAGTTTGACATCGCCGATGAAGGCCGGGTGCTGGGTGACGCGTTTGCCCGCATTACCCAGTCTGAGATCACCGAGGCGCAGGCCGCCGCCGCCCGCCAGGACGGCGATGCCAATCGCGATGATGCTGGCCGCAACACCGCGACGGTGCAGATCCAGCAGAGCCACGGCCTGCCGGCCCTGACCGTCAACATGCTGCACGAGGCCCCCGGCGTCTGGAAGATTGACCTGCCCGATCAGGTCAACGGCCAGCAGCTTTACGACAACGTGAACAAGGCCCTGGATCGGCTCGCCGCCAACCAGGCCCAGTGGCCCGAGAGTGCGGTTGATGCCCAGCGCTACATCACCCATCACCTCCTGCTGGCAATCCATGGGCAGGAAGTGAAGTAATCGCTTGCCCCTGGCGACATTTGATCCCCCCGGCGGCGGCTTGCTGCTCCTCCCCTGGAGTGACAACCGCCGCCGGGGGCTTGTTATAGGCGGCCGCCCATTCGGGCGCCCGCCTGTCATCCTCGCCCTCAAATCCTCTTCCCCTCCGCTCGCCAGCGGTTAGACTGACCGACGACGTTATTTGCGTGTCGCGAATTCTCCTGCTCATCCCGCTGATCCTGTGGATGTCCTGGCCCGTGCCGGCGACTGAGCGGGATCTTGTGTACCCACTGTGGGCCAGCGTGGGGCTGTTCCTGGGGTTTTACGCCGGGGTGGTGCTGCTGATGGGGGCGTGGGCACGGCTGCTGCTGCACAAGGCGGCCCCGCGCGACTTTTACCGCCGGATCGGCCGCTACAACCGCGCGATCTTCTTCACCCGCATGCTGGTGCCGGCCTGGCTGGCGGTGGGGCTGACCCTGCTGGGCTGGCGCACCTTCATCGGCCATACGCTGGGGCTGGATCGGCTCGACTTTGACGTGCCCGGTCTGTTGATCGGCACCGCGCCGTGCTACCTGGCATGGATGGGGCTGTGGTGGAGCCAGTATCCTACCGAACACGCGTTGCGCGAGCAGAGCATCCTGTCGGCCTTCGATCGCGATCTGCCGATTCATCAGCCGCCCGGCTTCGCCGGCTATTTTGCCAGCCATTTCCGCCTGCAAATCCTGTTCACGCTGGTGCCGATTGTCCTGGTGCTGGGGATCATCGATGTGGCCGAGGTGGCGCTTCGTCCCCTGGCCGGGCGCCTGGGGATGCAGACCACCGCACAACTCCAGCAGGGGCTTATCTTTACGGTCGTCGGGCTGGTTTACATCATCTCCCCGGAGATCCTGCGGCGGGTGCTTCAGACCCGTCCGCTGCATGAATCCCCCCTGCGCCAGCGCCTGCTGCGGCTGGCGGCCCGCCACAACCTGAAGGTGCGCGAGATCCTGCTCTGGGAAACGCACTACAACATCTGCAACGCCGCCGTGATGGGGGTCGTTGGCCGTTTCCGCTATGTGCTGCTGACCGATCTGCTGGTTGAGACGATGAACGATGAGCAGATTGAGGCGGTCTTCGCCCACGAGATCGGCCATGTCGTCCATCACCACCTGCAATGGTATGTGCTGGTGATCGCCACCCTGGTGCTGGGCCTGACCGGCTTTGAGCAACTGTTCAACCAGTTGTGGCCAGGTCTGGGGCGGGCACAATGGATGGGGTTGTCGGTTGATCTGTGGATGACCTTGTTCATCGCGACGGCCTTCATTCTGGCCTTCGGGTTCCTCTCCCGCCGGTTTGAGCGGCAGGCCGATGTTTTCGCCGCCCGCACGATCGAAGCGGTTGGCAACGGCCAGGCCACCGTTGTCAGCCAGCCCACGGCAGGAGATGCCCTGGCTGACAACCCGCGACACGTGGCAGACAGCACGCCACCGGTTGGCCCCCACGGTGCCGGGGTATTTGCCTCGGCCCTGAACCGGGTGGCACTGGTCAACAACATCCCCCTCACCCATCGCCGGTGGAACGGCGGGGGACTGATGGCGTTTCTCAGTTTCCTGCTCGACCGCGCCATCGAATGGACCAACCATTTCCTGCACGGCAGCATCACCCGCCGTACGACCTACCTCCAGCGACTTGGCCAGGATCCCCAGCGCACGCGCGATTTTGACGCCCTGATGCGCCGTCTGTACGCATCTCTGCTGCTGCTGCTGATCGTCTCGATCGCGTTCGCCTTCTACCCCCAGTGGCTGCCGCTGCCCTGAAGCCCCTCCCATGCACAGCAGGTATCCCGGGCAGGGCGCCTTCACCCGCGCATGCTTCATGCCTGCCTGTTTCACCGGAGGACCACAGCCATCCGCCCTCGCCGGATTGTCTCTAACACACCCGCGCCCGGCGGGTAGTATGAAGTGCCGATGCAGGTTTCCGGTTCCATGTTCGCGGCGGTGGAGTGGCACGCGCTGGGGGTATTGCCCTGGGTGGTGCTGGGGGGCTGCGCGGTACTGGCGGCGGTGGTGTGGCTCTATCCGCCGCAGGTGCGAACGGTCGGCGGGATGGGGCGCTGGCTGCTGCCGACATTGCGCGCGATCGCGCTGATCGTGCTGGTGCTGGCATTCCTTCAGCCGGTGGTGGTTTCTCCCCGCCCGGCGGAAGATTCGGGGGCCATCGCGGTGCTGGTGGACACCTCGCGCAGCATGGGCGTAGCCGATACCAGTCGCGGCCCGGCGCAGTGGGTTATGCTGGCCGATGGCCTGGGTTTGCTGCCGCCGGATGCGCGTCCGCAGGCGGCCCGTGCCCTGCCGGCCCGTATTGAGCGCCTGCGGGCACTGGGCGAGGCGCTGGCCCGCGCTGATGCCGAACTGGATTACGCCCGCCTGAGCGGTCGCGATATCGCCGAGGTCCAGGCGCGCGTCGATCAGCAACTGGCAGCTCTGCGCGCCACCCTGGCCGAGGCCATCGAAGAGGCCGAGCAGGGCATCCAGCGCGGGCCGGTGCTGGGGCGGCTCAAGGCAATCGGCGAGCAGCTTGAAGTCCAGCGCGGCGGCCGCTGGCTGGCCGACCTGCGCAACCGCCTCGATCAGGCCGACCAGGCGATCCGTTCCTACCAGGCCGCACAGGATCAGGCGCTGTACCGCGATAACCCGGAGGTCCGTGCGGCCTGCGATGCCCTGGCCGGCCGCACGCGTCTGCAACTGGCCCAGCAGGCACTGGTCGACCCGGCACACGGCCTGCTGCGGCAGTTGCCACCGGATCTGCTGGTGTTCGGGTATACCGTCGGCGATGCGCTCCTGCCCCTGCCGCTGGTTCACCGCGGCCAGGTGCTGGAGGATCTGGGCCTTTCGGCCGATGCCCACCGCAGCGAACTGACCGCAGCGCTGCTGCGCGTGCAGGAACACCTGCGGGCGCGTGACCTGCACGCCATCGTCCTGTTCAGCGACGGCCGCGAGGTGGGCGCTGGCGGCAGTGTCATCTCCGGCCTGGGCGGTGGGGGAGCGCCGATCTTCCCGGTCCTCACAGCACCCGTGCGGGCTACCCGCGACCTGGTCGTCGAACGCCTTGAACTGCCCCAGAGCGTTTTCATCGGCGAGACCCTGGCCGTGCGGGCCCATCTCCGCGGCCGCGGGCTGCGCGGCAACCGCATTGATCTGACGCTCACCGCCGGTGAGCTTCAGCGCACCCAGGCGGTCAATCTGCAGGACGATGGCACCGCCATTGCCGAGTTTTCCATTCCGATGGAGAAAGCCGGCATCGCCGAGATCACGGTGGAAGCCGCGCCCATCGACGGCGAAGCCAGCACTGACAACAACACCATGAGCCGTCCGGTGAAGGTGCTGGATGACAGGCTGAAGGTCGCCGCCTACGCCGGTGCGCCATCCTGGGAATTCCAGTACCTGCGCAGCGCCCTGGAAAAAACACGGAGCATCGAACTGACCGAAAACATCCTGCCCGCCGGCGCGGCGCTGCCCCTTCCACCGGAGGACATTCTCGAGCAGGAGGTGCTGATCCTCTCGGAAGTGACGACAGCGGCGATGAGCCAGGCGCAGAAGGACGCGATCCATCGCCTTGTCACTGAGCGCGGCGGCAGCGTTATCCTGCTGGCCGGGTCATCGCTGCAACTCAACGGCTATTCCCAGGACATCCTGCTGGCTGACCTGCTTCCCTGGAACGGCGGCGGGGTATCCTGGCGCACCTGGCCGGGTGAAAGCCCCGGCTTCCGTCCGACACCGGCCGATGAATCGATCAGTCTGCTGCGCCTGTCGGATGAGGGCGGCAGTGAACTCGCCCAGCAGTGGCTGCGCCTGCCGGCGATGTACCGCGTGCTGGCGCTGCCCGAGCTGAAACCCAACGCCCGCCCGCTGCTGATCGAGCGTGAATCGAGTCTGCCGCTGCTGACCGAATCGCGCCTGGGCGCGGGCCGGGTCTTCACCTGGGCGGCACAGGAAAGCTGGCGCTGGCGATGGAAGCGCGGCGAAACCTATCACGAGCGATTCTGGGTCCAGCTCGTCCGTCATGCCGGCGAAGCCCCCTATGCCGTCCGCAACGCGCGCCTGGCGTTCGATGCCGATACGCTGCGCACCGAGCCGGGCCGGCCCGTGCAGGTGCGGGCCAAGCGCCTGCAGGGTGCGGGCGATGGCCTGCGTGTGCGCATCACGCGCGATGAGCAGCCCATCGAAGAAGCGCCCCTCCCGGCGATCGATCCGGCCCAGGCAGGCTCGCCGCAGGCCCCCGGGCGCTTTGCCCGCGCCATTACACTGCCCGAACCGGGCCGATACACCCTTGAGCTGATCGATCCGGCCGATCCATCGGCAACCCTCGCACTGCCGCTGGAGGTGGCCCAGCGCATCGAAGCTGAGCTGCTTGACCTGTCTCCCGATGAGCCGCTTATGCGCCGACTGGCCGATGCATCCGGCGGCCAGTTGCTGGCCCTCGAAAGCGTGCGCGAGCTGCCGTCGATGCTCGCCGAGCTGGCCGAGCGGCGGCCCAAGACGATCCAGTGGTCCCTGTGGGACAGCCCGTACCTGTTTGCCCTGGTCCTCTCCTGTCTCGGCCTTGAATGGGCCTTGCGCAAACGTGCGGGATTGGCGTAAGTATGGAAGGAGTGAGAAGGCGGAAAGCCAGCTGAAGGCTCAGGTATGAAGTCTGCAAGGCGTAATCGTCGCGACCTTTCAGTCTTCATACTTCCGGCCTTTAGACGTATGTTCTTACCATCTCACGTTCAACTTCGCTCTGTCATCTGATCCATGACTTCCTTCACCCTCCTGCCTCCGACCGTCCGCAGCTACATCGGCGGTTTCGTCTCACGACGACGACGGGTGCGCCTGGTGCGCGCGGGCGGGCTTGCGGCGGGGGTGTTCCTGTTCTGGATGCTGGCGTGGTGCCTGGTGGATCGGCTGGTACCGCTGCCGGGATGGCTGCGCCTGGGTCTGCTGGTGGTGGGTGTGGCAGCGGTGGGGATGCTGCTTCTGCGGCCGCTGCGCGACGCATTGGCCCCCGCGGTGGACTGGGTGACGGCCGCCGGCGAAATCGAGTCAAAAGACCCCGCCTTCGCCCAGCGGCTCCAGACGGTCACCTCGTGCCTGCTTAATCCACCGGAACAGCGCGGATCAGCCGAGTTGCTGAATCATCTGCTCGGCGAAGTTGAATCGCAGGTAAGCAACGATCACCCCCACCGCCTGATGCCCTGGCGCCATGCGATCCACGGCTGGCTGCCGGCGGCAGCGTTGGCGCTGCTGATCGCGCTGGGATCGATGTGGGCATGGCTGGACCTGCCGCGGCTGATGATGCGGTTTATCGCACCGCTGTCACCGGCCCCCCCGGCCAGTCTCACGCGCATCGAAGCCACGCACACGCCCAGCCAGGCGATCCAGGGCGAGCCGATTACGTTCCGCGCCCGCGCTACCCATCTGGGGGATGAAGCGGTGCGCCTGCACCTGAGCGCGGATGGCCGAAACTGGTCCAGCAGGCTCATGCCGCCGGCGGGGGAGGAGTATGTTTACACCCTGCCCGCCGCCGAGCGCGATTTTCGCTACGTGGTCACGGCCGGTGATGGCCGCACCCTCGAGCAGTTCGTGCGCGTGCTGCGGCGGCCGAGCGTGGTTGAGTTCCGCATTCGCTACACATATCCCGCGTATACCCAGCGCCCACCCCTGACCGTCTCCAACAGCGATGGCATCCTCGAAGCGCCTGTTGGCACCGAGGCCGCCATTGCCATTGTGGCCTCCGAGCCGCTGGCCGATGCCCGTGTGCTGATCGACGGCCAGGAACTGGAGACGCAGCCAACCATCGAACCGACCGTCCGACAGATCAAGCTGCCGATCGAGAAAGACCAGTCCTGGGAGGTGCGCCTTACCAGTGCCCAGGGCGCCACCGGCGATGGGCCGGGGCGCATGATCCTCCGTGCCCTGCCCGACCGCGCCCCCATCGTGCGCCTGGTGCAGCCCAGCGAAGACCTGCGTCTCACCCCCCGCGATGTGGTGGCGCTGCACTACCTGGCGATGGATGACTACGGCCTGGAGTCGCTTCAGCTCATCACGTCGGTCAATGGTGGCGACCCACGACGCACGCCGATCGGCTTCCGCGGCGACACGCGCCGGCAGGAGGGCCGCATCGACCTGGACCTGGCCACGCTGGATGTGCAGATCGGCGACATCGTGCGCATCGGGTTTGACGCCGCTGACGGCGGCGGACAGGCCGCCCTGAGCGAGCCACGCCATATCCTCATCTCGCCGCGGTCGATCGACATGAACACCTATCAGCGCCTCGCCGAACTGCGGCAGGCGCACGCCCTGGCCGAAGCGATGCTGGAAGAGCTGAAGGCCGCCCGGACGGCATACCGCGCCATACCGCGCGATCAGCTTGACCTGGTCGAGGGGTGGCTGGTCAGCGGCGAGTACGACCAGCACCTGGTCTCGGCCAGTGAGGCAGGGCTGCTGCTGCGACAGACACTGCTGCGCTCGATGATGCGCAGCACCTCGCCGCACATGTCCGACACGCTGGCCAACCTGATCGACAACGCGCAACTTGCCAGCAGCCTGGCCGATCACACCGTCAGCCGCACGCCGCTGTCAGACAGCCAGACCATCGAATCGCTGCTCGGCCGTGCCCAGGATAAGGCACAAAAGCTGACCGAGCGGCTGACGATCATCCTGCATGGTGAGCATGCTGCCGCCATCGCCGCGGATCGCGCCAATATCGCCGCCGTGGCCGCGCGCGATGCCAAGTCACTGGATGATGCCGCCCGCCGTTCCCTGGAGCGGGCGCGCGAGGAGGTGGCGGCTGGCGCACGGGCGCTGAAGCTCAACCCCGATGCCGCGGACCTGGATCAGCAGTTGCAGGCGCGGATGGCGGCGATGGAGCGGCTCAGCAGGGAACTGGTGGTGATCGACTTCGCCGAGGTCTCCAAGCCCTGGGCGCAGAAACCGGAGGACCTGAAGCAGCCGGTCGCCCTGCAGGAGCGCCTGGCGGCGGCAGCGCAGGCCGAGGCGGTGCGTCCCGATGCCGATCTGCTGCGGGCGCGAGACCTGCAACTGTCGGCCCAGGCGGCGAGCGGGCTGGAGAACCGGGTGACCATCATCAGCGACACCGAGATCCGCCGGCCGGCGGAACTTCAGCAGTACCCCGATGCACTGGCTGCCCTGCAGCGCGAGCACCGGCTCAACCGCCACACCCAGGATGTGCACGATCCCGCAGAGGTAAAGCGCATCACCACCGAGGCCGAAGCCGCCCGGCAGAAGATGCGGCTCTGGGCCGGGCTGGAAGAGTCTCCCAAGCTGGCCGATGCGAATACCGAGCCAGCCGGTGATGTGCCTGGCGCGGATGCGGCCGATGCGATGCATGCCGAGCAGTTGGCCGCACTGGAAAGCAGCGCTCTACAGCAGCAGAAGCAGTACGATGCCGCCCGCAAGCTCGATGAAGCGCTGGCGCAGCGCAACCCGGCGAACGCTCCCCCGATGGCCCCGGCCAACCCCGGCATCGCGCCGCCGCCGGGCAAACTGCCCACCGAGGCCGAGGCCACCGAAGCGGCGCTGCGTCGCCAGCAGGCGGCCGAGGCCCAGCGGCAACAGCGGCTGGAACAGGCCGTGCAGACTTCGCAAAAGCTCGATGAAATCGCGGCCCGCCAGCGACAGATCACCGAAGCAACCACCCGGCGCCGTGCGGATGAAGCGCGCGACCTGAGCCAGCGGCAGGAAGGGGTTGCCCAGTCGTTGGATGCGGTGCGCAAGCGGGTGGTCGACCCGCTGGACCTGCTGCCCGATGAGCAGCAGAGCGACACCCGCGGGCAGGCAATGGCGGCCATTGCCGCGGCCCAGCAGCGCCTGGCGGCGATGCCGCAGCAACTGACCGATACCCAGGAGGCCGCCGCCCGCCAGCAACAGGCGCAGGCTGCCGCTGAGCAGGCCCGCCGGGCCGCCGAGGCTGCGGCGCCCGATGCCAAACCCGCCGCCCAGCGCACCGCTGAACAGGCCCGCCAGGCCGCCGAGCAGGCTGCCGATGCAGCCCGCGAAACCGCGCGCGACGTCAGCCCTGATACGGCCGAAGCACTGGCGCGGGATCTGTCCCCCTTCAGCCCCGAAACCGCCCCCGCGGTGGACGTGCTGAAAACCAGGCTGGCCGGCGCGCTGCGCACGCTCAGCCAGGCGTTGAACGCAGCCGATGCCGGCAGCGCCGACCGCGCAGCCGGCGAGGCCCGGCAGGCGATCCGCGCTGCCCAGGAAGAACTGAGAAATGCCCAGGCGCAACTGGCCGAGCAGGATCCGCTCGTCGCCGCCGAATGGTTCGCACGCGAGGCGGCAATGGCGCTGGCGCAGGAGCCGCCAGACTTCGAGACGGCCTTACGCAGCCAGGCGATGGCACAAAGCGCCCTGGCGCGCGCGTGGCAGCAGTCGGTGCGCCAGGCGGCGCAGCTCCGCCTCGCCGGCACCGGGGCGATGCGTTCGCTGTACCAGATCGACCTGGTGCTGCCGCTGTCTGGTCGCGGCGGGGGGCTGGCGATGGACGGCGCCGGCATCCCCGGTGAGCGCGAATGGGGCCGTGCCCGTCGCCGCGATGAAGCCGACCGCAGTGCCACCGGCCGTGAAACCGATCCCCCCGGCTACCAGGAGGCTTTGCGCGCTTATTTTGAAGCACTTGGACAGGCTCAGGAGAAACCCAAACCGTGATGATCGCCCCGGCATCGCCCAATCCCGGCTCCATCCCCGCGCCGATCCGCGCTGCGCGCACCCTGAGCATGCCGCAAGCGACGGCGTTCCCGCGCCCGGCGGTTGATCTGCCGATCATGGTGCGGGTGCTGCGCCGAGCGGTGCGATTAACACGGCGATCCATCACCGCCTGCCTGGTGATGCTCCTGGTCGTGCTGGGGCTGCCCCGCAGCGCATCCAGTGCGGAAGAAGAGGCCCTCGATGCCCAGCTCGATGCCTCTGTTGAGCGCGGGTTGATTTTCCTGGCCCGCCAGCAGAACCGCGATGGCGCGTTTGACGGTGGCGGGCCGAAGGTAGCGATGACCGGGCTGGGGGTGATGGCATTCCTGGCTGCCGGGCATACACCGGATGTGGGCAAGCATGGCCTGGTTGTGCGCAATGCGATCGATTACCTGGTCCAGGTTGCGCCCGAGAGCGGTTACTTCGGTGGGCTCGATGGCAGCCGGATGTATGGGCACGGGATCATCACGCTGGCCCTGGCCGAGGCGTATGGCGTCGAGACCGACCCGGCCCGCCGCGAGCGCATGCGGGCGGTGCTGGCGCGGGCGGTGAAGGTGATCCTCGATGCCCAGGCGGTAAAAAAGAGCGAGCCGCACATCGGTGGCTGGCGCTATGAGCAGAAGTCGGCCGACAGCGATCTGTCCCTGTCCGGCTGGAATGCCCTGGCGTTGCGGGCGTGCCAGAACGTGGGGCTGGATGTGCCGCGCGAGCCGATTGACCGGGCGGTGGCGTACGTGCTCAAGTGCTACCGCGAGCAGGCGCCGCAGGGATTTGGCTATCAGCCGGGGCGGGGGGCATCGGCGGGCATGACCGGGGTGGGGGTGCTGAATCTCTACCTGCTCAGCGAGCAGCTTCACCCCGCGGCTGATGCGTCGCGCAAGCTGCTGGCCGAGGCGAAGGCCGCCGAGGAGCGTTTCCCATACTACTCCCTGTACTACACCACCCAGGCCGCGTTCCAGCTTGGCGAGCCGACCTGGTCGATCGTCTGGAAGCGCACACGCGAGCACCTGATCGCCCAGCAGCTCGAAGATGGCGGCTGGCCCGTCAGCAAAACCGGCGAAGAACCCGGCCGGGTGTATGCCACCAGCATGTCGGTGCTTACGTTGACCGTGCCATACCGGCTGCTGCCGATCTATCAGAGATAGTAAGGTGACAAGGCCAGGGGGTGACACAGAGCAGATGCGCAGGGCATCCTCATCATGGAACCCCCTCACCATGTCATCTCCTCCGTCCTCCCTTGGCCTCCGGCCTTGCGGCCAGGGGGTCATCGGGCCAGGCATGCTTGGGATAGCGGGCGCGCAAGTCCTTGCGGACCTGGGGATAGGTGTTTTTCCAGAAGCTGGCCAGGTCGCTCGTAACCTGCACCGGGCGATAGTTGGGGCCGAGCAGATGAAGGACCACCGGCACCCGCCCCGCGGCGATGCGCGGGGTATCTGGCAGGCCAAACAGCTCCTGCAGGCGCACCGCCAGCACCGGCCCGCGCAGCTCCGGCTCGGTCGTCGCAGCCGACCAGTCCAGCCGGATGCGGTTGCCAGTGGGGACCGTGATCGTCTCGGGGGCATGCTCGTCCAGCCATCGGCGCAGGTCATAGGTCAATCTGGCGTCGATGGCATGCTTCAGGTTACGGCGCACCTGCTGCAGCGAAGTTGCCCCGACACAGGCATCGGCCAGTAACAACCGGGCATCGGGGATGGCCATCTCATCCGTCTCACCCGTGCTAGCCGGCCGGCCATCGGGCAGCGCGCGAGCGAGGAAATTCAAGCGCTGCATCAGCGGGGCCAGGTGCTCATCGCTCTCGATCAGCTCCGCAGCGCGGGGGGCGAGGGCTTCAAACAGGGCGCGCTCGGCCTGGGCCGGGTCGATCTCACCGGTGGGATGCTCGCGCAGGAGCAGATCGCGATACCAGATGCGCTGCATGCCGACAACGCGCTGGCGGGCAGGGTCGTAGAGACTGGTGCGCTCGGTGCGGAGAACATGGGGGAACAGCGATTCCAGCCAGTCCTGCTCAACGCGGCTGGCGATACGCACCAGTGCCTCGGAACGCATCGAGCGGGCATCATGGCGGGCATCGAGGGCAAGGAAGAAATCGCCCTCGCGCACCATCGATTCTTCGGCCAGTCGTACCCCACCGCCGCCAACCATCACCCCCAGGGCAGGATCGGCCGTCCGTCGCTTGCAGACCCGATCAGGATACGCCACCAGCGGCAGGCGCAGGAGTTCGCCGGGATCAGCCTGGGCATGGTGGGCGGCATGCCTGCCACCATGTTCAGTGCGGCTGCTGCCGGCAATTCTCAGCAGCTCATCGCGCACGCGCAGCACCTGGCGAACGGCGGCCGGATCTACCTCCGGCCGGTGGCGGGGATGCTCCAGTGCCTCCAGCCGCAGCAGCAGGTCCGAATCGCCGATGGCCTGCCGCGATGCCAGCGCCCCGCCCATGTCGTGCATCCCGCGCTCCGGCCGGCTGGTGATGAAAATATCTTTCTCCGACAGCAGTGCGGCGAGGGTGGCACCCTCGCGCACCAGGCCCGCCTGTCGCGCTGCCAGCAGCAACCGCGCCAGGCGCGGGTGGGTGGGAATGGCAAGAATCTGCCGGCCCAGCGGCGTGATGGCAAAGCCATCGGCGGCGGGCGCCAGGGCTCCCAGCATCTCCAGCAGGCGCTCGGCGGCGGCGATCGCCGCCTCATCCGGCGACTCGTACCACGGAAAGGCGCGCGGATCGGGCCGGCCCCAGGCATGCAGCGACAGCACTGTCTGCGCCAGATCCACCCGCTTCACTTCCGGCAACTCGAACGCATCCAGCGCATGGAAATCCTTCTCACTCATCAAGCGCACACAGCATCCGGGGCGCACGCGCCCCGCGCGGCCGGCGCGCTGAACAGCCGAGGCCTGGCTGATGCGCTTCAGTTCCAGCCGGTCCAGCCCGCGCTGCGGATCATATCCCGCCACCCGCGCCAGGCCGCTGTCGATGACGGTGGTGACACCCTCGATGGTGAGCGAGGTCTCGGCAATATTGGTGGCGCAGATGATCTTGCCCTGGCGGGCCGGGCGGATGGCGCGCATCTGGTCCTCGGCCGGCAGCGATCCATGCAGGGGCAGGAGCAGCCGGTTGTAGGCCCTGCCCAGCGGCGCCAGCGCTGCCAGCGTGCGGCGAATCTCCTCCGCGCCGGGCAGGAAAATGAGGATGTCGCCCTCATCCGCGTCCGCATCGGCACCGCTCAGCAGCTCATCCACCACGGCGGCCACATGCTGCTCGATACGCCCGGTGACGGCCGTGGGACGATAGCTGACTTGCACCGGAAATGAGCGACCGGCGCTGTGTATGATCGGGCAGCCCCCCAGGTAGCGCGACACCGGCTCGGCCTCCAGCGTGGCGCTCATGACGATCAGGATCAGATCCGGACGGGCTTCCTGGACCTCCTTCAGCAAAGCGACGGCGAGATCGGTGTTCAGGTTGCGCTCGTGAAACTCATCGAGAATCACGCAGCCGATCCCTTCCAGCAGCGGATCATCCAGCAGTTGGCGGGTGAGGATACCCTCGGTCAGCACGCGCAGGCGGGTGCCGTGCGTAATCTTGCGGTCAAAGCGCACGTGATAGCCCACCTCCCGCCCCAGCGTCCATCCCTGCTCCTCGGCGATGCGCATGGCAACCGCGCGAGCGGCGACCCGCCGCGGCTGAAGGATCACCAGGTTGGGGTGGGCCGCGTCGAGCAGGTTTGCCGCCAGTACCGCCGGCGGCACACGCGTCGTCTTGCCCGCCCCCGGCGGAGCCACCAGCACCAGTGACCGCGCTGTGCGCAGGTGTGTCACCACCTGCGGCAGTACCTCATCAATCGGCAACCGATCCATCACCGGCGGAGTGTATCCGAAGGCAGGCATGTGGTGGCACACCCCCCAAACGCCCATGATGATTGGCCGATGTGAAACAACAAGGGCGGGCCGCCCGTGCCATCTTCAGGAGAAGCTTTTCCGGCTTCACCACGCTCCACGCTCTATCGCGGCCGTCCAGCCGTACAGGATGGAGCAGCCGGGGCCGGCCAGGGATAGCCAGCGCAGTGCGCGGACTCTCAGCGCAGCTTCCGCCGATAGGCAAAACCGGTTTCAGCTATGAGAAGGAGGATCAGCAGCGCTGCCACGATCACGACCGGGCGGGCATCGTGCCAGTGGGCGATGGCAATCGCCACCAGTGCCCAGGTGATTGCCACGATGAATGGAATGTTGCCGTGCATCCGCCAGTTGGCGATGGCCGCGCCGATGCCGGCGATGGCCAGCAGCGCGATCCCGCCAGGCAGGTGAACCTGGCGATCGTCAAACAGGCCATAGGCCACCAGGGTGCTGGCGAGGTTGGCGGCGGCGGCGATCGTCACCCAGCCAAGAAACAGGCTGAAGGTGATGTCCACCGTCCAGTGCCGCAGCACGTCCAGGTGCTCGCGATGGCGCAGGGTGATGGCGACGACGCCCGCCAGACTGGCCAGCAGCCAGAAAATGATCACCGTGCTGGTGATAAACCAACCCTGCGGATAGACCAGCACCCAGAGGGTCGTCGCCATGAAGGCCGAAGCGGTGAGCCACCCGATCCGCCGCAGCAGCGGATCGTTTCGGTGCTGCGGTCGTACCTGGTCAACGGCGTAGACCAGTGAACCGGTGTAGAGCAGGCTCCAGATCGAAAAAGCATAGCCGGCCGGCACGATCAGCGAACGGGTCTGATCAGACAACTCGCCGATTGTCGGACCGATCAGCCCCATGCTCGAAATCAGGGCCGCGACGATCTGGGCAACAGCAAGGAGCAGATTGGCAATCTGGCGGAGCATGGTTGGTATCTGCCGGCTGGTTGAGGAGAGAAAGCCCTGTCATCATGTCACAAGATCCACGCAGACAGGCGCAGCGCTTTCACAGCACCCGATCAGCCAGGTCCTCGCCGTTCTCAAAGCGGCGGAGATTGCTGAGGAAATGGCGGACGATGACCAGTTGTTCACCGGCGAAACCGCCGGCGCTGTGCGGGGTGATGAAGCAGTTGGGCAGCGTCCAGAGCGCATGATCGGGCGGCAGCGGCTCGGGATCGGTGACATCGAGATAGGCCGCGGCCAGTGGTCCGGTCGCCAGCGCGTGCTGCAGGGCCTCCTGGTCCACGGTGGTGCCCCGGCCAATGTTCAGGAACAGCGCACCCGGCTTGACCCGCTCCAGGCGACTGGCATCAAAGAATCGCTCGGAGGCAGGATTGGCCGGCAGCAGGTTCACGATCACATCCGCCTCGCCGAGCAATTGGTCCGCCTGCTCGGTGTTGATGCACTTGACCGGCTCATCCCCGCGGGGCGAGCGGCGCACGCCGATGATATCAAGGTTCAGCGGCGCCAGCAGCTCCACCAGCCGGCGGGCGATAGCGCCAAAGCCGTAAATCAACACGCGCTGCCCACCCAGCAGCAGGCAGTTGTCCCGCAGCGCCAGGCTGCTCCAGTCACGGGCAGTGAACTGGGAACGGGCGGCATCGAACAGCCGGCGGGCATGGGCATAGATAAACGCCGCGGCATGCTGGGCACACGGCTCGGCATAGACGCTGGAACTGTTGGTCAGCACCAGCCCCCGCGCCCGGGCGGCGGTGTGGAAGGCGGGCGTATCGAAGCGCGTATAGCCGGCGGTGGTCAGGTGGACCCAGCGCAGACGCGGCGAATCGATCACGCTCTGCACATCGGGCTGGCCGAAGGCGATATCGGCCTCCGCCAGCTTCGGATCGGCCCGGCCATCAACCAGATTGGAGGCATGACGCTGTTCGGCCCAGAGGATGCGGTGGGCCGCGGCTTCGCGCTCCAACAGGCCATGAACCTCGGGCGGACAGTGAACGTTGGACCAGATCGTCAGGGAAGCCATCGCCGGAATTGTAGCCACTTCAGCCGTGCGCCACAGCGCGTGAGATGTGCGCGCACGCCTTGCCCGGCCGGCTTGCGGTGTGCGGGGCGATGCGGGATAAGCGCCAAGCCAAGTGCGGAGCACGACCCGCATCGTTGATCGGTCCGAAGGTGCCGGTAGCATGGCGGGGTCGTTTAGAGAGGACTGATCCCGTGCCCATAACCACGCATTTCACCCTGCCGCAGGAGCGGATTCCGACGCACTGGTACAACATCGCCGCCGATCTGCCCGAGCCGCTCTCGCCGCCGCTACACCCGCAGACCCGGCAGCCGGCGACTGCGGCGGACATGGCCGCCATCTTCGCCGAGCCGATTATCGAGCAGGAAATGAGCACCGAGCGCTGGATCGAGATCCCGGCGGATGTGCGGGCAAAGCTGGCGCTGTGGCGGCCAACGCCCCTGCTGCGGGCGGTGCGCCTCGAGCAGGCGCTGAACACCCCGGCCCATATTTACTACAAGTACGAAGGCACCAGCCCGGCCGGCTCGCACAAGCCCAACAGTGCCATGGCGCAGGCGTGGTACAACAAGCAGGCGGGCATTCAGCGCCTGGCCACCGAAACCGGCGCCGGGCAGTGGGGCAGCTCGCTGGCGCTGGCGTGCCAGCTCTTCGGCATCGAGTGCATCGTCTACATGGTCAACATCAGCTTCACGCAGAAACCGTATCGCAAGATGCTGATGCAGACCTGGGGCGCCACCGTTCACGCCAGCCCTTCCGAGCAGACCGCCTACGGCCGCAAGCTGCGCCAGCAGGATCCGGATAATCCCGGCAGCCTGGGCATCGCCATCAGTGAGGCGATCGAAGAAACCGTTACCCACCCGGGTACGCGCTACGCCCTGGGAAGCGTGCTGAACCACGTCTGCCTGCACCAGACGATCATCGGCCAGGAATGCATTGAGCAGATGAAGCTTGCCGGCGAAGAGCCGGATGTGGTGATCGGCTGCGCGGGCGGTGGCAGCAACCTGGCGGGCATCGCCTTCCCCTTCATCCGCCAGAACCTGCACGATGGGAAGCGGACACGCATTGTGGCGGTCGAGCCGGCGGCCTGTCCATCGCTTACGCGCGGCGAACTGCGCTATGACTTCGGCGACACCGCCGAGATGACGCCGCTGATGAAGATGTACACCCTCGGCCACCAGTTCGTGCCCCCCAAGATTCACGCCGGCGGGCTGCGCTACCACGGCATGGCGCCGACCGTCAGCGCGGCCTTCCAGCAGAAACTGATCGAGGCGCGGGCCTACGAACAGCAGGAGGTCTTCCACGCGGCGGTGGAGTTCGCCCGCACCGAGGGGATCGTGCCGGCGCCCGAATCCTCCCACGCCATCAAGGCCGCGATCGATGAGGCGATCGACGCCCGCCAGAAGCGGGAAAAGCGGGTGATCCTCTTCAACCTCTCAGGCCACGGGCTGATGGACATGCAGTCGTATGACAGCTACCTGGCCGGGCGGCTGGCGGCCGATTGAGCTGCGCTTGCTGCGCTGGCCGCTGCCCGGGGCTGTTCCGCCAGGCGTGCCTGCAGCCAGGCAATCCAGCGGTCCATGCCTTCGCCGGTGCGGGCGGACAGCTCGATCAGTTCCACCCGCGGGTTCAGCCGCCGGACATCCTCGCGGAACAGATCCAGGTCGAACGGAATATGCGCCAGCAGGTCGATCTTGCCCAGGATCAGCACGGACGACTCGGAGACGATGTACGGGTGCTTGGCGGCCTTGTCATCGCCATCGCTGACAGCGAACACACCCACCTTGACCGCCTGGCCCAGGTCGAAGCCCACCGGGCAGATCAGGTTGCCGACGTTCTCGATGAACAGCAGGTCCAGTTGCGAGAGGTCAATGTGACCCAATGCCTGGCGGACATGATTGGCCTCCAGGTGACAGGTCTTGCCGGTGTTGATCTGAACGACCTGCTGTGAAACGCGCGCGATACGCTCGGCATCACGTCGTGTGGCCAGGTCTCCCACAATGGTGCCCGCGCGCCTCGGCGCCAGCCGCGGCACAGTCGCCTCAATGAGCGCGGTCTTGCCGCACCCCGGTGCCCCCATCAGATCGAGGCAGAAAACACCGGCCCGCTCCAGATCCGCGCGGTTGAGCGCTGCGATCTCATCGTTCAGCTTCAGCACATTCTCAACCACCTGGATGTTCATGCGTGCTCCTCGGTCAGCCGTCAGCGTGCCGCGCAGGCATCATTTCCAACAGGCTTTGCGCCCGGTCATGCCCTCTGATGACTGGGCAGGATGACGGCTTTTGGTTCCTGTTACTGCCTGCTCGCGCCGGCCGCGGGCTGCGGTCTGCCAACCGCTTTCCTGCCTGTCAGTCATCCACCTCGATCGAAATCAACTGCAGCTCATCACCGCCGATCGGCGTAGGGCTGTCGAAGCCGCAGATGCAGAGGGTATCCAGCGCATCACTTTGCCAGCGTCGGCGGCAGCGTGGGCAGAGCAGCGACCAGGGCGGCAGTTCAAGGTCCAGCGCTACCCCCGGGGTACAGCGCTCGCGCATCAGTGCATTCCACGCCAGGTTCATGGCCGCACGGTCGATGCAGCGCATCGGCCCGGCGATCACTTTTACCCGCCGCAGGGTGCAGCCGGCCGGCGTAGAGCGCTGTGCCAGCTCGCAAATGGCTTCAGCGATGGAAAACTCATGCATGGCATCAATCTCCACCGGTGGCCGCTATGCTCACGTGCGCTGCGCGCAGTGCATCACACACCCGCCTTACGGCCTGCCATACCGGGGCGGACAGCTCATCGGGCCGGTCCCATTGACAGCCGCCGATGGTGACCAGCCAGGTGCGCGGCGCCCGGCCATACAGCAGTTGTGTCAGCCCCAGCAGCGCCCCGGCATCAAACACATGCATCCGCGGCACCTCGCACCGCGCTGGCGCTGACAGTCCGCGCCAGTGGACTGACCCGGCCGGTCGATCCGCACAAGCATCGATCAGCACCAGCTCCGGCCAGTGGCTGATCGTTTCCGCCAGTTCCGGCAGCAACTGGTGGCAGGTGATCGCCGGGCAATCCGCATCGTGCGCCAGCAGGGCATCCACCACCGCCGGCCCGGCGCCATCATCGCCGCGCAGACGATTGCCATAGCCGATGATCAGCCTGTCGGCCGCCAGGGACCGCTCAGTGCCGCTCCAGCACATCGACCACCTCGTTGTTGGCGCTCACCAGCTCGATCCTCAGCGGCATCCGGCCGACCGCGTGAGTGGCGCAGCTCAGGCACGGGTCATAGCAGCGGATCACCGCTTCCACGCGGTTGAGCATCCCCTCTTCCAGGCGGTTGCCATCGACGAAGTGCTGGGCCACTTGCAGGATGCCCTTGTTCATCGCCAGATTGTTGTGGCCGGTGGCGATGATCATGTTGGCCCAGACCACCCGGCCATCATCGTCGATGCGATAGTGATGGATCAGGGTGCCGCGCGGGGCCTCGGAGATCCCGATACCCTCGTGGCGGTTGGGTCGCGCCCGCGCCCGCACGCGGGTATCCAGGATGTCCGGATCGCTGAGCAGTTGCATCATCTTTTCTACGCCGTAGAGGATTTCGATCAGTCGGGCATAGTGGAAATGGAAGCTGCTCAGCTCGGCCCCGCGACGAAGCTGGCGGAACTCGGCCAGTTCCCCATCGGCCAGCTCCGTGCCGCAGGAATCACACAGGTTCAGTCGTGCCAGCGGCCCGGTGCGGTACATGCCCGCGGGGTAGCCGGCCGGCTTGTAATAGGGGAACTTCATGAACGAGTACGGCTCGACCGCTTCGCCGATGTAGTCTGCGTACTCGGTCTCGACGATCCCATCCTGCACGATCCGGCCCTGTGCATCGATGAAGCGCAGATAGCCATCGTAGTGCTCCAGCGTGCCCTGCTCATCGACCAGTCCCATGAACATCGACGGGAAGTTGGCAAACTTGCGCGCTTCCTCATCGAAGCGACCCATGATGCGCTTGTACCACTGGAGGGTACGGCGGGCGATTGCCAGCGCCTCGGGCAGCATGGCGAGCATCTGATCACGCTTCTCGACGCTCAGCGGCTCGCTCACCCCGCCGGGCACGCACCATGCGGGATGAATCTTCTTGCCTCCCAGCAGCGCGATGATTTCCTGGCCGATCTGCCGCAGGCGAATACCATCCTTGGCCAGCTGGGGAAACTCGGCGGCAACCCCGAAGATGTTTCGCTTTTCCGGCGGAGCATCGAAGCCCAGCAGCAGGTCGGGTGAGGACAGGTGGAAGAAGCTCAGTGCGTGGCTCTGCACCATCTGAGCCAGGTTCATCAGCCGGCGCAGATTCTTGGCGGTCGGTGGAATATCAACCGCCAGCAGCGCATCGCATGCCTTGCTGGCCGCCACCAGGTGGCTGACCGGGCAGATGCCGCAGGTACGGGCCATCAATGCCGGCATCTCGGTCAGCGGGCGGCCTTCGCAGAACTTCTCAAAGCCGCGGAACTGGGTAACGTGGAACAGTGCCTCGGTGACTGCGCCATCGTTGTCCAGCCGCAGGGTGATCTTGCCGTGTCCTTCCAGGCGGGTCACGGGATCGATGACGATTTCGCGTGGCATGGGTTTCTCCCGGTGCAGGGCCAGTCTTACTTGCCGAAGCGCGTCAGCGTGCTGGGATCGGGGGTTCGCCCGGCCAGCAGCTCGGTCAGGACATAATGGATCGCATCTGCCGGCGGTGGGCAGCCAGGGACATACACATCCACCGGCACGCACTCATGCACCGGGCGCACGCGATCGAGCAACTGCGGCAACGACACCGCCGGGTGCTGGGGCTGGGTGCTGGTGTTCTCGCAAAAAGCACGGTCCATCACCTCCGCCAGGGTGAAGGGGTTGCGCATCGATGGCACATTGCCGGTAACTGCACAGTCACCCAGGCCGATCAGTACCCTGGAGTGGCGGCGAATCCGGCGGATCTTGTGCAGGTCCTCATCACTGGCCACCGCGCCTTCGACGATCGCCACATCCACCTGTTCAGGGTAGTCCTTGCGGTCCACGAGCGGGCTGTAGACGAGCTCGATATGCTCAGCCAGCTCCAGCAGGCGCTGATCCATGTCCAGCAGCGACATGTGACAGCCCGAGCAGCCGTCGAGCCAGACGGTGGCAACCCGCACTTTTGAATTCGCTGCGGTGGTGGTCATTGCTTGTTTCCTCGCATCAGGGTCAGGTAGGGCAGGAACGCATCATCTTTGCGCATCTCAGCCGAGGCGGTCCCCTTGCGCGTCAGTGCCCCAACAGGGCACACGTGCACGCACTTGCCGCAGGAGGTGCAGCTTTCACTCTGGCCCCACGGCTGGTTCATGTCGGTGATCACGCGGCTGTCGACGCCGCGGCCCATCACATCCCAGGTGTGTGCTCCCTCGATTTCATCACACACGCGCACGCAGCGGGTGCACAGGATGCAGCGGTTGTGATCCGCGCGGAACAGCTCGTGGCTGCTGTCCACCTCCAGCCGCGGGTGGCGGTAGGGCAGGTCAATATGGGTGATCCCCAGGCGCTGGGCCAGCGCCTGAAGCTCACAGTGCCCATTGGAGAAGCAGACTGAACAAATGTGGTTCCGCTCGCTGAAGAGCATCTCCAGGATCATCCGCCGGTACTTCAGCAGCCGCGGCGAGTTGGTGGTCACCTGCATCCCTTCGCTGACGCGGGTGACACAGGCGGGCAGAAGCTTGTTGATCCCCTGCACCTCCACCACGCACAGCCGGCAGGCACCCCATCCGCTGAGTCCTTCCAGGAAACAGAGGGTGGGGATATCGATGTTGTTCTCGCGCGCCACCTGGAGGATCGTTTCATCAGCGCGGGCCGACACATCCGTGCCGTCGATCTTCAGGGTCACGACCGCCGTGCCGGACATGGGAAAGGAAGTGATCGTCATCTTACTTGACCTCCACGGCCTGGCCGTTGTGCAGGGGTTGACGGATGGGCTCGAGCTCGGCCTGCGGGTGGTCCGCCGGCGTCACATCTGCCTGATCCTCGACCAGCAACTGGTCGTATTCATGGCGGAAGTACCGCAGCGTCGTGAGCGTGGGGTTCGGGGCGCTCATGCCCAACCCGCACAGACTGGTGCTGCGTACCATGTCACACAGCTCTTCCAGCAGCTGGACATCGCGGGCAGTGCCGCGACGGTCAAGGATCTTCTGAAGCAGGTCGTACATGTGGCTGGTGCCCACCCGGCAGGGGATGCACTTGCCGCACGATTCGCTCTTGCAGAACTCCATGAAGAAGCGGGCCACATCGACCATGTTGGAGGTGTCATCCATCACGATCAGGCCGCCCGATCCCATGATTGAACCGACCCGGGCGATCGACTCGTAATCGACGCCCATGTCAAGAAACTGCTCGGGGATGCATCCGCCACTGGGGCCGCCGGTCTGCACCGCCTTGAAGGCATGGCCGTCGGGAATGCCGCCGCCGATATCGAAGATGATCTCGCGCAGCGTCGTACCCATCGGCACCTCAACCAGCCCGGTGTTGAGCACCTTGCCGGCGAGGGCGAATACCTTGGTTCCCTTGCTCCTGTCAGTGCCGATGGAGGCGAACCACTCCGGCCCGTTGCGCAGCAGGGTCGGGATATTGGCGAAAGTCTCAACGTTATTGATCAGAGTCGGGCAGCCCCACAGGCCGCTCTCGGCGGGGAACGGCGGCCGCGGCCGCGGTTGACCGCGTTTGCCTTCGATGCTGGCAATGAGGGCCGTCTCCTCGCCACAGACAAATGCCCCAGCACCCAAGCGGATATCCACCGAGAAGTTGAACGGTGTGCCGAAGATGCTCTGGCCCAGCAGCGCCAGGCGGTCGGCCTGCTTGATCGCCTGCTTGAGCCGCTTGATGGCCAGCGGATACTCAGCGCGAACATAGATGTATCCCTGGCTTGCCCCCACCGCATAGGCGGCGATGGCCATCCCTTCCAGCACGCGATGCGGATCGCTCTCCAGCACAGCGCGGTCCATGAACGCGCCGGGGTCGCCTTCATCGGCGTTGCAGATGATGAACTTGCGTCCATCGCGGCTGGAACTTTTGGCAACCGTGCTCCATTTGAGCCCAGTGGGAAAGCCCGCCCCGCCCCGGCCGCGCAGGCCACTGCGCGTGACCTGCTCGATGACCTCCGCCGGATCGGCCGCCGTCAGCGCCCACAGCAGCGCTGAATACCCGCCGCGGGCGATGTACTGCTCGATGCGCTCAGGGTCGATGATCCCGGAGTTCTCCAGCACGATGCGCTTCTGCCGGGAGAAGAAGGGGATATCGGTTGGCTGTTCCAGCCGCTTGACCGGCTCATCGCGCTCCAGGCTGGCCACCAGTTCGGGGGCGTCGGCCGCCTGCACATGGCGATACATCCGCACCGGTGCTGAGGCGGAGCCGGACCCGGGAGAGGAGACGCTCACCAGCGGACCGGCAGCGCACAGCCCCATGCACCCCACCCCTTTGACCTGGCATTGCCGCTCCAGCCCCGCTCGCCCGACTTCCTTCTCCAGCGCATCTTTCACCAGGTCGGCCCGGCTGGACAGGCAGCCAGCGGCGGTGCAGACCTTCAGCGTATGCCGGTACTGCTCCTCGGCATCGCGCTCGATCACGACGATCTTGTGCAGTTCCTCAGGTGTCATGGCTGCTCCACGTTTTCCGCCTGCCGGGCTGCCAGGCGGGGTTCACTGTTCACCATCGCTGTGATACGGTTGGCCAGATCGGCTTTGTCGAGTCGGCCAACCACCTCGCCATCCAGCACGACCGCCGGAGCCAGTCCACACGAACCGATGCAGCGCGCTGTCAGCACCGACAGTCGTCCATCAGATGTCGTCTCACCGGGCCGCACGCCATACCGCTCGTACAACGACTCGATCAGCGCTGGTGCGCCCTTGATGTAGCAGGCGGTGCCCATGCAGACGACGCAGGTATGATCGCCCTGTGGTTTGAGGGTGAAGAAGTGGTAGAAGGTGACCACGCCAAACACCTTGCTCAGCGGCAGCTTCAGTCCGGCCGCGATATAGCGCAAGGCGGTATCGTCCAGGTAGCCGAACGATTCCTGCGCGGTATGCAGGCATTCGATCAGGCTGTGGCCGGCGTAGCCGTGGCGCCGCATGGTGGCATCTATCAGGCGCCAGCGCTTGTCGGCCGAAGGGAACGCGGGTTTGGCTTGCATAATCATGGGATCCTCGCTTTCGACGCCGCGGAGATATGGGCAATCACCCCCGCCGCCAGTGCGACGATGGCGCTGGCAACCAGGCCGGCCGCCAGCGTGTAATCGGCGAACGGCGCCACCGCCGCCTGCACGGCATCCAGTCGTTCCATCAGGACAGAACCCACAGCGGACAGGCCGTGGTGGTGAAGGGCATATTCCAGTCCATCCGGCCAGGGGCTGGCCCCGAAGGCGGCCACCAGCATCAGCCCGCCGATGGCAGCCGGTGCGGCCCAGGCAGGCCAGTCAGCGCGGCTCATCCGCTGCACCAGCGCAAGGGCGGCAATCGTGATGACGGCTTCGATCAACCCGATCATCAGGTGAACGCCAATGAGCGTTCTGCTCAGGCCCATCCAGCCGGCGCCGGTAACCGATGCCAGCTCGATCCCGCACGCCGCCGCTCCCAGCACCGTCGCACACCACGCCGCCACCGCCAGTGACAGCCAGCGCCTCGCCCCCGTGCTGTCACCGGCAATTGCCTTCCACAGGGGGTAGACAGCCACGCAGCTCACGACGCCCATGTTGATGATGTTCAGCCCCAGGCTGATCCAGCCTCCATCGCCGAACAGAAGCGCCTGTGCCGCCAGCACCAGCGTGATTCCCATCAGTCCCCACGCTGCCCCGAACCAACAGGCCAGCAGGAAGCCCCCGATCAGGTGGCCGCTCACCCCTGGCAGAACCGGCAGGTTCAGTGCCTGCAGCGCGAAGACGGCAGCAGTGGCCCAGGCAAAATGACTGGGCGCAGGCGTGGGACGCTGTCTCAGCCGTGACAGTGCCAGTGCAGCGGTTGATCCCGCCAGCGCCAGCCCCCAGGCGGCACAGGTGAGCGTGACTGTTCCGTTGCCCAAGTGCATGCGTATTCCTCCACTCGTTGCGTGTCCATCAGAGCGCATCAGCAGATGCGCGGCAATTGCTCGCCGTAGGGTTTCTGGATAATGCGGCGACCGCCGAGGCGCGTGCGCATGTCGCACAGGCCATCGGTCTCCGGCTCGATCGTGCCGATGCGGGCGGCATCACGGCCCAGCGGATGAGCGCGCAGGATCGACAGTGCCTGCTCCGCCTGTCCGCCGCGCACGACGATCATCACCTTTCCTTCATTGGCCACATCCAGCGGATCGATGCCAAGCATCTCGGCGGCGTGATGGGTTTCGGGCCGGATGGGAATGGCCGATTCATCCAGCGACACATGCAGTCCGCTGCGCTCTGCCAGGTCGGCCGCCGCTCCGGCCAGCCCGCCGCGGGTGAGATCGCGCATGAAAGCGATGCCTTCCACCTGCGTGGTGAGCGACTCGATCAGGCTGTTGAGCGGCGCCACATCGCTGCGCAGGGCGCTGGCGACCTGCGGCATCTCGCGCGCCAGCATGACTGCCAGCCCGTGATCGGCCAGGGAGCCATTGATCAGCACCGCATCCCCCGGCCGTACCTGGTCCACGTGATAGCGCTTCTCAGAGGCGGCGCCGATGCCGGCCGTAGTGAGGTAGATGCCATCGGCCTGCCCGCGGCCGACCACCTTGGTATCGCCGGTCACGATGCGCACGTTCGCTTCTTTGGCAGTGGCAGCGATGGAATCGAGAATCGCCTCCAGCAGGTGCTGTTCGAAGCCCTCGGCGATAATCATGCCCAGGGCGATCCCCAGCGGCCGGGCACCGCTCACAGCCAGATCGTTCACCGTCCCGCTGATTGCCAGCCGCCCGATGTCGCCGCCGGGAAAGAACAGGGGCTGCACGACATAGCCATCGAGTGTCATTGCCAGCCGCGTGCCAGGCGCCCGGAGCAGGGCCGAGTCGAGCAGGTCGTTGAGCACCTCATTGCCCAGGCGTGGCAGGAGGGTGCTGGTGATCAACTCATCCGTGAGTTGTCCACCGCCACCATGGGCGAGCGTAATGCGCACCGTGTTGCGGCCGGGCTGTATGGCCGGCTGGGCCGGCGTCTCCCGCTTGCCCTCAAGCCCGGCTGGCAACACGTCGCCGGCTGCACGCCAGGCGCCTGAGTCGCTGAAAGGTCGGTTCATGGCGCCTCCTCGTGCAAAGTTTCACAAATAGGTGCCGATGAAAGCATCGATGCGGACCGGGCGCGTCCCGCCGACACCGAGATCGCCCGCCTGACCGGCTTGCGGGCTACCTGGCTGCCTGATTTGCTCGTTTCCGCCCGGTGATATCGGAACCATGCCTGGCACGTGCCTTCGCTGCTGACCATGCAGGGACCGATCGCATGGACCGGGGTGCAGACAGTGCCAAACAGCCGGCAGTCGGCAGGAGTGGCACGGGCCGTGATGACATCGCCGCAGCGGCAGCCGGGTGGCTCATGATTCCCTGCCGCCGGCAGCCCGAAACGCAGACGGGCATCATAGCGCGCGTAGTCTGTGCGCAGCCGCAAGCCGCTGGCAGGCAGGTTGCCCAGCCCGCGCCAGCAGACATCGGCTGGCTCAAAGACCATCTCGATCAGCCGCTGGGCCACGCGATTGCCGGGCCGGGTGACCGCCTGGGGATAGAGGTTCTCCAGCGTTGCCTCTTGCGCGGCCGCCAGTTCTGTTAACCGTGCCAGTGCAGCGAGGATCTGCTCGCCCTCGAAGCCCGTGATGATGCACGGCAAGTGGTATTCATCCACGATCGGCCGGAACAGATCCGAACCGGTGATGATCGAGACATGCCCCGGCAACACAAACCCCGCCACGCGCACATCACCGCTGTCCAGCAGGGCGCGCATGGCCGGCAGGATCATCTTGTGGCTGGTGAGCACGGAAAAATTCTTCAGTCCGCGCGCTGCTGCTTCGCGCACCGCGACCGCGGTGGCCGGCGTGGTCGTCTCGAACCCGATTGCGATAAAGACGACCTGCCGTGTCGGCCTCTCGACCGCCAGGCGTACCGCATCGAGGGCACTGTAGATCACCCGCACATCCGCCCCCGCTGCCCGCGCATCGGCCAGGGTGCCGCTACGACCCACCACGCGCATCATGTCGCCATAGGTGCAGAGCGTGACCTGCTCATGACCGGCCAGCTCGATCATCTGGTCGATCTCCCCCTGTGCGGTCACGCACACCGGGCATCCCGGCCCGCTCAGCAGTGACACGCCCGCCGGCAACAGCGACTGCACACCGCTGCGAAATGCGTTGACCGTGTGCGTGCCGCACACCTCCATGAACTTCACCGGATACTGGAGATGGGCTGCGGCGGCATGCAGGCGGTCGAGCGCCTCTGCGGGAGTAATCCGTCCGGGATGGCTCATCGCACCCCTCCTTCCCGCACCGCATCTTCCAGAAGGGCAAAGGTATCGGCTGCATCATCGCCATCGAGCACCTGGATGGCGAAACCGGCATGTACCAGAACCCAGTCACCGGGCTGCGCCCGCGGCACCAGGGCGATGCTGATGTGGATGCGGTTGCCGTGCAGATCCGCCAGCGCGGTCTGGCTGTCGGCATCCACCTCGATCACACAGGCTGGTACGGCCAGGCACATGGGTATCCTCCATTGCTGCACATCCGTACATCTGTCCCAACAGCCACCTGCGCCGCCGCAATACCCGGCACCGCGGCCACTAGGCCGCATGGAGCCGTGCTGCGGCGACGGCCAGTTGCCCCAGGGCAATGCCGCCATCATTCGGCGGGGCCAGGCGCGGCATCAGCACGCGCATGCCTGCCCGCTCCAGTCGCCGGCACAGCGCGGCGACCAGCCGGGCGTTGCACATCGATCCGCCGGAGAGGACAACCTGAGTCACTCCGGTGCTGCGCGCCGCGCGCTCGGCCGCGAGCGCCCAAATCGCCGCCAGCGCCTCGTGAAACAGCGCAGCCAGCAGGGGCACCGGCGTACCGCGCTGGCGCTCGGCCAGCAGTTGGCGAATCAGCGGCGACACATCGAGCTGATCATCCGCGCCCGCCGCTTCCGCGACGGCAATCCCCGCCGCAATCTCCTTCTCCCGCTCCCAATCGCCCGCGGCCTCGGCGGCAGCGGACTCCAGCGCCATCGGCGCTTCGGCATCAAAACGGTTCTCCCGGCACAGCCCCAGCAGCGCAGCCACCGCATCAAACACCCGTCCTGTAGAAGAACTGGCCACGCAGCCGGTGTTGGCACGAATCATCTCCGCCACGAACCTGCGCAGCGGCTGATCCGCCAGCAGGTATGCGGCGGGATGATCGGCGAAACCTTCGCCATAAACGTTGAACAGCAGCGCCAGGGCACTGCGCCAGGGCTGACGCGCGGCGGCATCCCCGCCGGGCAAACGCAGTGGACGCAGGTGCGCCAGCCGCCGGAACTGCGCTGCATCCACCAGCAGCAGTTCGCCGCCCCAGATCGTTCCATCCGGCCCATACCCGGTGCCATCACAGACAATCGCCAGCGCCCGTCCGGCCATGCCATGCTCAGCGAGCACCGCCGCGGCGTGGGCGTGATGGTGCTGCACCGCGATGAGCGGCACCTGCCAGCGCTCGGCCAGTGCGCGGGCGTGGCGGGTACTCAGGTACATCGGGTGCAGGTCGTGCGCCACCCATGCCGGCTGCACCTCGAACAACCTCAGCAGATCATCGATGGCGCGGATGAACTGGCGGTAGGTGGCGGTGTGGGTCAGATCGCCCAGGTGCTGGGAGAGAATCGCCTCACCGCCGCGCAGCACCCCAACGGTGTTTTTCAGCTCCGCGCCCAGCGCCAGGCCGGGGGAGCCATCGTGCATGGTGCGCAGCCGTGATGTGTTGAGCGTTGTGCGCTGGGCGCATGCCTTAAGCGCTGGCCCTGGCAGTGCTTCAGCGGCTTCGGCCAGCGCCGGGCGGGGCTCTTCCCCGCCGGCGCTGCTATTGGCCCGTTGCCCGGCCGATGCGCCATCTCCTCCTCCTAAGGCAATGGCGGCTGGCACATAGCCACGGGCACGGCGAATGAGAATCGGCTCATCGCCGGTATCAACCAGGACCGAATCATCCACCGGGCGCTGGATGGGGCGATCATGCCGCAGGATCGCATCACACAAGCAACCCAGTTCGGCTATCGCATCCGCATCGCGGTAGAGGATTGGTCGATCTCCATCGTTGGCGCTGGTCATCACCAGCGGCGGAGCATCGGCACCCATCGCATCAAACAGCAGATGATGCAGCGGCGTGTAGGCGAGCATGACCCCCAGTCGGTGCGACCCCGGCGCAACCCCGGGAGCTACTGCCGCTTCGGCCCGGCGACTGCCCAGCACCACCGGTGCCCGGGGCCCGGCCAGTTCCCGCCGGGCAGGATCGCTTAATACCACCAGGCGCTCGGCCTGCTCCATCGTCGCCACCATCAGTGCCAGCGGCTTGGCCGGGCGGTGCTTGAGCGCACGCAGCCGCGCTACCGCAGCCGCATCATCCGCCCGCAGCGCCAGGTGATAGCCGCCGATACCCTTGATGGCGATGATCCGGCCGGCCAGCAGGTCGCGCGCGGTTTCGCGGATGGGATCGCCGGGAAGGGGGGCGCCGGTCGGATCCACCCGCTCCAGGCGCGGGCCGCAGGCGTGGCAGGCGGTCGGCTGGGCATGGAAGCGGCGATCCAGCGGATTCCCATATTCGTGCTGACAGGCGGGGCAGAGGGCGAACGCGGCCATGGTTGTATTCGCCCGGTCGTAGGGAATGCCGCGCACGATGCTGTACCGCGGCCCGCAGGCGGTGCAGTTGGTCAGGGCATAGCCAAATCGCCGGAAATCAGCCGGATTGCGCACATCGGCCAGGCAGGCCGGGCAAATGGCGGCATCGGGTGTTATGGCGGCGGTGGGAGGCGTGGTGCAGGTGCTGGTGCCGATCACAAAACCGGACTCATCCGGCACAGGGGCCGCGCGCTCACGCCGCAGGTCGCTGATGACAGCCAGTGCCGGGCACTGGTCGCGCAGGCCCTGCTCGAACCGGCACAACTGTTCGGTTTCCCCCTGAGCCTCGATCCAGACGCCATCTGCCCCGTTTCGGACCCAGCCGGTCAGGTTGAGCTCGCTTGCAAGGCGATAGACGAACGGGCGAAACCCCACGCCCTGTACCTGGCCGCTGACCCGCCAGCGAAAACGAACGCGCACCGGGGGCCGGCCAAATGGCGCTTCCTTCTCCACCAGGATGGTATGACCTGCGGCCATCGGATCCCTGCGTGAATCGGACGTGCTTATCCTATTATGAAGCGGTGCGCCCCTCTTATGCCAAGAAAAACCGCGTTTTGCGCGGGCGTGCGGACATAACCGGACGCGCCAGGTGAGCGAGCGGCCGTCCTGCGGGAAGAATGTGGCAACAGGCTGGTTCAGTCGATCCCGCATCCTGCCGATGCTGAACAGGGTTGTATTGGAGGCTTGTGCATGTCCAATCATGATGAACAGCAGGGGATCCATGATGAGATCATGGATCAGCGCGGAGGAGAGGCCGCCGAGCGGCGTCGTGGGGGCGATCGCCGCCAGCGCAGTCGCGAGGAATCGGGCTATACCGGCCCGGAGCGCCGGCTGGCGAGCATCGATCGCCGCACCGGTCTGGAACGCCGTCGCGGGGCTGGTATCCGCCGCTCAGATGAGCGCAAGAGCGCTGAGGAAGGCGAGATGAACGCCGAGCAGTTCGAGTTCATCATGGCGGTTGAGACCTATAAAAAGGTCAACCGCAAGATGTACCCCACCTGGACGGAAATCCTCGAGGTCGTCCGCCAGCTTGGCTATCGCAA
This sequence comes from uncultured Tepidisphaeraceae bacterium, assembly GCA_964398315.1. Lineage (GTDB taxonomy): Bacteria > Planctomycetota > Phycisphaerae > Tepidisphaerales > Tepidisphaeraceae > JADLCB01. The sequence continues at coordinate 60,236 of CAYNMV010000002.1, forward strand.
GGTCCAGCCGCGGGAAATCAAGCTGGAAAACGTCCCCGAAGCACCGCTTTACCGCATCGAACCAGTTGACCAGGCAGCATGAGCGAAGCCATGACGCTCCTTTCGGCAAGACCGCGGGCCATCCCCGCGGTCTTGTTGTTTTGCCCGGATCCGGTGCGTTGCGACGACTCATGCTTTTCTGCGCTTGCTCCGCCCCGTCGCGTCTGCGCGTTTTGCCTTCCATCGGGCCTGCGATCACCATTATCGGACGTCGCGGCCACTGGCGCCGGGGCGATTGCGCCGTGACAGCCTTCCCACCCCGGCTCACAATACGGCGATGCACCCCGGTCGGCCCCATGCGGCCCATCTCAGCACGCTGCCCGCGCTGCCTCTGCTGCAGCGAGCCTGGGCACGGCTGCGCTTCGAGGTGCTGCCGGGCACTTTTGCCATCGCCTTCGGTTTGACCCTCACCCTCTGCGTGCGCGGCTACCAGTTCGGCGGGTCCAACCACAACGTCTACCTGATCGATGCCCTGCACCAGGCCTCCGGCGGGGTGCTGCTGGCCGGTGACTGGTTCACCACCCAGACCCTCCAGTATCACGCCGTTTTCGGGCTGATGACCCGGGCGCTGTATCGCATGGGGATCGTCGAGCCGGTGTTCCTTGTCGGGCAGTTGCTGCTGATTTTCCTGATGCACCTGGCGTGGTTCCGGCTGGTGCTGCGTCTTGGCGGCACGCGCCTGACCTACCTGCTGAGCGTCCTGCTGTTTTTCATCCTGGCCGGCGGGCTGGGGCTGGGCATGTATGAGTTTATGCAGGACCAGGCCTTCCTGCCGAGCAACATCGCCAACGTGGCGATGTTGTGGGGGCTTTATTTCTGGATCGCGCGCAAGCCCGGCTGGTCGGGCGTGTGGCTGGGGGTATCGGGGCTGTTCCACCTGAACCATGCCCTGGTCGCCATCGGCCTGTGGGCGGCACTGAACGCCTGGCGGATGTGGGATACCTGGCGGGCCAGCGACCGGGGCGGCATGGCCGCGCTGCGGCGGACGGTGCAGAGCGCCAATCCGCGCGGCTTCCTCATCGGCTCGATCATGGTGCTGGGCATCAGCATCGGCAACGTCCTGCTGGCCATGCCGGCGATCCTGGGACAGGAAAAGCCGCTGCCGTTCGACCAGTTCCTGGCCCTGTACGTCAAACTGCGCCATCCCCACCACTACCACCCGGCCTCCTGGCCGATCGCGCTGTGGGCATGCTTCCTGCTGCCGATTCCCTTCGCCGCCTGGGCAGCCTGGCGGAAGCTTGGCCCTTCTTCCGCAGCGCGGGGTTTCAACCCCGGCGAGCCGGCCGCGCGCGCCGAGGGTCTGTCTCACCCGGCCGGCAGCACTGATCCCGAAGACACCGATCGACGGCTCGGCTTTACCGAGGCGTACGCCTGGCAGCAGGCGATGCGCATTTTCGTGCTCTTCAGCCTCCTGCTGATTGTGTCACTGATCGGCGCAGGGATCTGGTATGTCAGCGAAGCACTGGTCAAGCTCAGCCTGCATCGCTTTTCCATTTACGTGAAGCTGCTGTCATGCATTGGCACGGCATGGCTGGTCTACAACGCCGGGATCTGGGATCGCCGGCATGTGCGCTCGGTCCTGGTAGCACTGCCGATCCTGCTCGGCGGCACCGTCGTGGCGCTGCTGCTGAGCGGCCACACCGGCTGGAAGCTGGTTGACTGGCTGGCTTCATTTGTCTGGCGGCATCGCGGGGTGGCGGGGCTGGCGGTGATTTTGTGCGCGGTGCTGGCCGTTTACGAGATGATCTATGCCCGCCCCTGGAAACGCTGGCGGCATGATCTGCTGCACGCGGCAGGGATCATCAGCATGGCGGCGGTGCTCTTATTTGCCTGGGGCAAGTGGTTGCAGGTGCGCGTGCTGCCGGAGGATGAGGCGGTCTACCTGGATCTGTGCCGATGGGTGCAGCGCAACACGCCGGTTGACAGCCTGTTTCTCGTGCCGCCGCAGGAGCAGAGCTTCCGCCTGCATGCCCGCCGGGCGATCGTGGTCAACTTCAAGGGTGTGCCGCAACTCAACGGCGAGCTGGTTGAATGGCGCGATCGCCTGCAGGAAGTACTGGCACTGGATGACCTGACCCGAGTCCAGGGCCGCAACCTCTACGACACACTGGACCGAATCGGCCAGCGTTACCGCGATCTCCCGGCTGATCATCTGCTGGCGGTTGCCCGCCGGCGTGGAGCGGACTACCTCATCACCGAGCGCCCGCTGGAGGGAATGGGGCCGGTATATGCGGTTGAATCACCGGCCACTTCGTATTACCTGTATCATTTGTCCGACTGAACTCACACTGCCGCTCATCGCGGGCTGGAGCGGATTGCGGGGCTGGATTGCGGGCGGATGCACACCGTCTTTCGCGGCATGGGTTTGCCCTGATCTGCAAACCGCGCTGGCAGCCGGCGGTGCCAGGGAAGGAGATGGAACGATGGAGGCACGTCAGATTCACCCGCTGGTCCTGCGCGAACTGAACCTGCGTATCGGTGAGGCGATGGCCGAGTACGTGGCCCGCCAGGTGGCCAATGCGGAAGAAGATCGGCCCATCCCCATCATCGGCGGCGATGCCCGCACCGGTGTCCCGATGCGCAAGCTCCTCGACCCCCGCATCCTGCGCGGCCCTGCCACGGCTCCCTGATCCACCCACTTTTCCTGATCCACTACCGGAGCAAAAATCGGGTCCGCTTTCAACTGCGGCACTGATGCTTCATAGGATGAGGCCGCCGCACGCGCAGGGGGTCAGTCAATTGCTGACGGCCTGGAGTGCGGGCAGGTAGTCGAGGATGGCATCAACGTGGCGGGCTGTGGCCCCTTGCTGGGTGCGGACAACCTGCTGGGCACGGCGGCCAAGATCAGCCCGGGCGGCCTCATCGCTGAGGAGCCGATCGACAGCGCGGTACAGGTCATCGGGCGTGGTCACTTCCACGATCGCATCGGCTGCGCGGAACTGGGCCATCGCATCGGCAAAGTTATGGGTGAAGGGGCCAACGAGGGTGGGCCTGGCCAGGGCGGCCGGCTCGATCATATCGCTGCCGTGCTGGCGATGGCCCAGGTCCACCAGCGAACGGCCGACGAGGACGATGGTCGCCAGGGAGTAGAACGTGCGCAATTCGCCCATGGTGTCGCCGAGGATGATGGGCGCCGTGGCTGGCGACTGAGGGCTGGCGGCCCCTTCGCTGCCCTGTTGCGCCTGCGAACGGCGGATGCAGGCAAAGCCGTAGTCCGCGATCAGCCGGGCGACTTCATCGAATCGCTCGGGATGGCGGGGAATAATCGCCAGGCGCAGCGTTGGGTGCGCTTCAAGCAACCGGCGATACACATCGAGCACGATCGCCTCCTCACCCGGGCCGGTGGAGCCGCAGACCCAGATCGGCTCGCGCCCGGGATCCAGCCCGACAGCGGCGGCAAGCTGCTCATCGCCCTCGATGCGGTCGGCCAGGGTGGCGGTGTCGAACTTCATCGTGCCGGTGACACGGATGCTGCTGGGCTCAGCGCCCAGCCCGGCAAAGGCCTCGGCGAAACGCTGATCCTGCACACACAGCAGCGCCAGGTTCCGCAGCATCGCCCGCGTCAGCAGACCGCCGCGGCGATAATTGCGGAGGCTTCCCGGCGTGATACGGCCATTAACCAGCAGTACCGGGATGCCGCGCCGGCGACACTGGCGGAGGAAATTCGGCCACAACTCCAGCTCGATCAGCACCACCACGCTCGGCTTTAGTCCATCCAGCACGCGGGCGATCGCGGCGGTGAAGTCGAGCGGGTACCGCAAGAGTGTGACATCCGTCCTCTGCCCGTATAACTGACGGCCGCGATCATAGCCGGTCTGGGTGGTCGTGGTGATGATAAACTGCAAATCCGGCCGGCGTTCATGCAGCAAATCAACCAGCTTGCGGGTGGCGTTGATCTCTCCCAGGCTGACAGCGTGGATCAACACGGCCGGGCGGGATGGATCGCGCCAGGTGGCGTCAATCCCGCGTCCCATGCGCTGGGACAGCGCGGTCAGCACCTTCCGCCGTGCCCGCCGGTGAAGCAGCCAGATGGGGGCAGTGAGCCCCAGCCCCGCGCCATAGGCCAGATCGAATCCGTTCATGCCGGTGCCGTTTGTACCGCGGGCGGCGGGACGATGCCATCGGGGCGGCAGGGGAGAAGCGTGGTGGCACAAAGGCCGGCCGGCCGCCTGTCAGGTTATCTGCCACATGGGCCGCGGCGTTGGCGGATTGCTCTTGCCGGCCAGGGCGTTTAGACTGCCCCATCTCTCAAGATGCCTGAGGTGCGATAACGTGATGCCGATTCTTGCTCAACAGCTGACCAACCAGACCAACTCCTGGCTGCCCGTGCTGATCCTGCTGCTGATCGGGATCGGGTTTTCGGTGGCCAACATCCTCATGTCGCTGCTGATCGGCCCCCGCCGCACCGGCCCCGGCAAGGAGACCACCTACGAATCGGGCATGATCCCGATCGGCGACACCCGCAAGCGCTTCAACGTCAAGTTCTATCTGCTGGCCATCACCTTCGTCGTTTTCGATGTCGAGGTGGTCTTCCTGTATCCCTGGGCCACGGCGTTTCCCCACTCGGTGGCCGGCGGCAGCACTTTTAGCGCAATCCTGCTGGTCAGCATGCTCGTGTTCATCGGGATCATCCTGGTGGGCTACGTCTATGAATGGGGCAAGGGCGTGTTCCGCTGGGATTAGGCCGTGCCGGGGTGATTGCCCGGGCGGCAGATGGGCAGGCTGGTCCTTGCGGACCATAATCCAATCGCTCGATCTCCCCCCTGCCAGGCGGGCCAAACCACGTCCCTGTCAACTTTCCGCCGTTTCGTGACTAATAACTGGCGATGGCCGCGCGCGCCGGGACCACGCCCATTTTCGCCGATTCCCCGCCGGATGAGTTCCGAGGCGGCTGGGAGTTCGCCGCGCTCGACGAGGACCAGGCGGCCGCCCGCCCGGTCCCGGTCCGCCAGGTCGTCCGCACCCCTTACTGGCACTGGATTATCCTGATCTTGCTCACGCTCGCCGGCGGGGCGCTGCGGTTTGCGTGGTTGGAGCGCCCGGCCATCTGGGGGGATGAGGCGGCGACTTACTGGCGCATCATGGGCTCGTACGAAGAGCTGCTGGAGATGCTCAGCCGCACGCGCTTCATGCCGCTGCACTACCAGGCAATGTGGGCCGTGGCCAATCCCGGCGATGCGCTGCTGCTGCTCAAGGGCGATGTCGCCGGCTTTGTCCGCGAGCAGGCGATCGACCCCGGCCAGCAGCGCATGACGCCCCGGATGATGCGGCTGATCCCGGCCATCTGCGGCACGCTGATGATCCCGGCGATGTACTTCCTGGCGCGCCAGCTCCTGAGCCGCCGGGCCGCACTGCTGACCGCGGCGTTCACCGCGTGCAGCGCCTACGTCTTCGTCTACAGCCGCGATGCGAAGATGTACATGCCGTTTTTCCTGGCGCTGGCGCTGAACATGGGGTGTTTCCTCTGGTGGATGCGCACGCGCTGCAGCCTGGGGTGGCTGGGATGGGTGGCCTCGGGACTGGCAACGCTGGGGCTGCACATGAGCGGCCTGGGCGTGATCGCCCTTCAGCCGGTCTACCTGCTGACCCAGCGCCGGCCGCACTGGGTGCAGGCGGTGCTGTTCGTGCTGGGACTGGGGCTGATTTTTTCCGGCCCGCTGGGGTATTACCAGTATTTCAACCGCTTCGGTGAAAAGATCGAGGAGCGCGGCTGGCAATCCACCGGCATCGGCTGGGTGGAGGTGCGCAATCGCGGGCACGGCCCGGTTGAGCTGACGTTCGACTCGATCGCCGCCTACCTCTACGCCTGGAATTTCGTCCCCGAAAGCAGCGTCGTGCGGATGACCCCCGGGCGCGTCACCACTGCCATCGTGATCATGGCGGTCTTCCTGGGCTGCTGTGCCATCGGCGCCCTGCCGTGGGCGATGAAGCTGCGGGGTGACAGCCCGCGTGACCCGCCGGCCGAGGCATGGTGGCGCAATGTGCTGTGGCTGGGGCTGTGGATCATCGTGCCGATCTATGGGGTCTACTGCCTGTCATTCCCGAAAGAGCCGATGGCCGGCCTGGCCAAGCCACCGGTCGTCAGCCCGATGAACTGGCTGACCGGCCTGGGCACCTGGCTGACAGGCCCGTGGCGGCCGTCAGACAGCGGCTCTGTCGCGGCAGCGGGGATGCAGTCGATCCTGCAGATGCGCGCCTTTCTGCTGGTCAGCGGCATTGTGCTGCTGGGAGCGCTGATGCTGCTGTGGCGGATGATCCCCCGGGCACTGGCGGCGATTGTGGGCTTCACGATCACCGTGCTGGGGCTGATCCTGCTGGTCAGCGAATCGGGCTTTCAGCCACTGTACGATGCCCAGTCGCCGGCGGAGGTGCGGCTGCGGGATGGGATTTACCTGTTCCTGCTGATCGCGGTGCCGCCGCTGCTCTGGTATTTCGCCGGAAGATCGCTCTGGCAGCGCACGCGCAAGGCTTTGATCCTGCTGGCGCTGATCGGGGCGCTGTGGGGGGCATGTTACGCAACGTACCTGTCGGTCAAACCGGCGGATGGATCGGTCTGGATGCCGCGCTACCTGGCGTTCATCTGGCCGGCGACAGCGCTGGCGCTGTGCGGGCTGATCGTGCGCCTGCCTACCCGACCACTGCGGTGGGGGGCAATTGCACTGGTGCTGGGGGTGAACCTGGCCCAAGTCTACGGGCGTGTGTTCATTGGCAACGAGCCACCGGTGGACCGGATCGTGGCTGACATCCTGTCTGACACGCGCGAAGCCGAGACACTGACCTTTACACCGATGCCACGAACGCACCGCCAGGACCCCCGCCTGAACATCCACAATTTCGGCACGCCGGGCGGCGGGCACTTCACCGGCATGGACGGACGCTATTACTTCGCCCACCAGATCGACGAGCCGGTCCCGGCCATCACGTTTGGCGGCTGGAACGTGCAGCGGCATTTCCGCATGCGCACCAACGCTTCCCCGGAGCAGATCAGGAATGCAGTCGCCCGCGAGCCGCAGGCGCGGCGGGTGATCGTCTGGGAACAGTATCCCGATGAAGCCACCGCCCGCACGGCGGATGATCCGATCCTTGCGGCCCTCGGCGATGGATGGCGGCTGGTGGATGAGCAGATCCACAATGTCCGCTTCTACTGGAGCTGGGCCGACCTCTACACCCACTGCCGCCGGGAGTATGTGAAGCAGGAACCCGAGCCGGCAGCTGATGAAGCAGCAGCCTCAAGCTGAGGCAAGCCGCAGGCTAATGCGAGCCGCAGGCTGAGGCGAACGGATCGCACTTTTCTCCCGCGCGGCCTTCTCAAGTCGGCATGCCCCTGTCTGCCCTGATCCCATTCCCCAGGTGCGCTGGCCTACACCACCGCACCGCCGCAGCTTGAGCCGCTGCCGGCGGTGCAGCCGAGGCAGTGATCGGCGGTGACGATCCGGCGGGCGAGGAAGGTCTGCGGATCGAAGGTGGAAATGTGGCCGCAGGTGTTGCGCTCCACCGGCAGGCCCAGTGCGTAGTTGAAATCGCAGTCGTACAGCGTGCCATCATGGCCGACATGCAGTTGATGACGGCACATCAGACCATCCAGCGTCATCGAGTTGAAGGCGTTGCGCAGGACCTGCATATAGTGCTCGGCCCGGCCGTCGCGCTGCAAATCGTGCAGGAAGCGACCGATGGGCATGTTGGTGATGCAGATCAGCCGCGTGAAGCGGATGCCAAAACGCGCATTCAGCTCGCGCTGATAGTCACCCTGCAGCTTGTCCTCCGGCGGCGGCAGGCTCGGACCTAGCGGGTTGTAAACCAGGTCCAGGGGCAGTTCAGGATCAATGCCATAGCCCAGCGCGTTGAGCCGCCTGATCGCTTCGATGCTGTCGTGATACACGCCGCGGCCACGCTGTTTATCAACGTTCTTTTCCAGGTAGCACGGCAGCGAGGCGATCAGGTGGACCTTGTGCCGGCGGAACAGCTCGGGCAGATCGCCGTAGCCCTCTTTCAGCAGGATGGTGAGGTTGGTGCGCACCATCACATGCTTGCCCAGCGCGGTGGCGGCGGCGATGAAATCACGGAAGCGCGGGTGCATCTCGGGTGCGCCGCCGGTGATATCGATCGTCCCGGCCCCGCTGCGCACAGCCGCATCCAGCACCTGCTGCATCGTCTCCCAGCTCATCTCCTCTTCCCGCGCGGGGGAGGATTCCACATGGCAATGATGGCAGGCGAGATTGCACTTGAGCGTGATGTTGACCTGCACCGTGTCGATGGACAGCCCGTTCAGGGGCGGATGGCCCGAGGCCTCGACCAGGTCATCGAAGCGGCTGCGGCCCTGGATGGTAAGCGTCGTCAGTGTCACGCGGGAACCCTTCGCCAAGGCGGCACAGGCGGGTGGCCCGCGCTGCCTGATACTTGCCACATCACTCTATTTTTTGTCGTTCAGCGTCCAGTCATACGGCTCGTACTCGACGGCATAGCCGGACAGGTCGGCCTCATGGTAGCGATCAACCCAGGCAAGCACCTGCTCAGCGCCGCCAAAGTCATCGGCATACCATTTGAAAATCTCGGACAGGCGGATGCGCTTCGCCTGGGCATCGACCGGATTCAGCCTGGGATCGTTGATCCACTGCCGGGTCGCGGTGTCGAGCTGCTGCTCGAGCTTTTCACCGATGTAAGCGCTGCTGCGCAGCTTCGGGCAGGAGCGCGCCCCGCATACCAGCACCGCATGCACGCGCACATCCCGGAAGGTCGGCAGGATGATTTTCTTCTCCAGCTCATCCAGCGTGATCGTCTTGCCTGACAGCCGGACCAGCGGCTCCTTGAACAGGGCAAAGTCGTTGGCCGATACCGAATAATCCGGCCGGTAGCGCTCGGCCACGGCCTGCAACACCGTTGCGTTGTACAGGTTGATGTAGAAGGCCAACTGCTCCTGGCGCGCGAGCTTGGCCGGGTCCACCTGCGCCAGCCCATCAAGATACGCCCGCAGCGCTGGCAGATGCTCGGCCTTGAGGGTGGCATAGTCCACGCTGCCGTCTGACACGGTGGCAGACAGCACCCGGTCCAGTGCCGCATGCGAGACACCCGGACTGCTCTGGGCTGGCGCATCACTGTCCTGCGCCAGCGCGCTGACGCCAAGGCCCAGGAGCAATATCAGGATCACGCCAATCGATCGAGGCATACGCATTTGGTGCAGGCCAGGGAAAATGCGCTGCCAAGCAGCGCGGGCGAAGAAAACGACAGCAGTCAATGGTGTGCAGGAATCTTAGGCCACATCGCCCGCAACCGGGCAACTTCATTTTCCTTTCGTCCACATCATTGGCACACACGCCTATCCCAGCACCAGCATCGTCCCGAACATGATCAGCCAGACGATGTCGAGGAAGTGCCAGTAGAGGGCGCAGTGGTACACACCCACATAATTCTCGTGATCGTACTCATTGCGGAAGGCCTTGCGCATCACCAGCCCCAGGCCGATGACGCCGCCGAGCACGTGGGCGGCGTGAACCAGCACCAGGAAGAAGACCATGCCGTACAGCGGCATGCCGCTGCCGCGCAGCTCGGCATGGGAGGCGAGCATACTGAGCATCGATGGAATCTGCACCACGATGAACAGTACCGCCAGCCCCACGGTGATCATCATCCACTGGCGCAACTGGTCCCGCTTCTCATGCTGAATCGACGCCACAGCGCCGTGGATCGTGAAACTGGCCGCCAGCACCAGGAACGTGCTGATCCACAGCGGCCACGGCAGGTGCAGTTGAAAATGAGCCGGCACGGCGGGGCTGCTCAGGCGGATGATGCCGTAACCGAGCATGCCGGCGGCAAACAGCATTGTCAGCGAGGCCAGGAACAGCCACATGCCCAGCGTCTGGGTTCGCTGGGGCGTGACCTGCATCGGCTCAGGACGGCCGGAGGAAAAAGAGAGCGGTTCAACGGACATGGCAGGGTCCAGGGTTGGGTGTTGTCGATTTCCAGCCTGCCGCCATGCCAGCCGTTCGGGGCAGAGGCGACAGCGCAAACAAGCGGACAGCGCGGCCGGACAACAGCGCGGGATCCACAACAAGACCGCAGCCTGGCAGGGGACGATCAGCGCAGGGGCGCGGCGGGTCCGGTTAAGCGGCCTCCCCAGCACTGCCGGGCGCAGGCCCGCAGGCTGCTGGAGCGAGGCTGAGGGTGGGCGGCGGGCCGTCTAGCGCGGGGAGAAGACCCGGCCGGAGCCGGCGGCAGGCTCATCGTAGTTGGGGGCGTATTCCTTGCTGTCGAGGATGACGATCCCCAGCATCAGCGCCACCATGAACAACGCCGCCACCAGGGCAATGGCGTTGAAGGGACTGTCCCAGCGCAGATGCATGAAGTAGAGCGCAACCAAGGCCGCCTTGGCCGCCGCAATTGCCAGGGCGATCCAGATATTGGCCGCCCCCAGATCCACCCAGGTAACGGCCACGGTAATGAATGTCAGCACCAGCAGGGCACCGAACACCGCCAGCAGCGTGCGAAGCGGGACCGGATGGGCGATGGCATCGTGGTCATCGGTCGCATGCCGCGTCGCGGGCGCCGGGGGAACCAGCGGGCCGGGTTTGGATTCGGTCAGTTCCATGTGTGTCCTCAGGCTGCGGCCTGTCCTAGTGAATCAGGTAAAGCAACGGGAACAGGAAGATCCAGATCAGGTCAACCAGGTGCCAGTACAGGCCGACGATGTCCACCGGCGTGAAATAGGCGCTGGAAAAATCGCCGGTCGGGGTCACCGGGCGCTTGCGGGCAACACTCAGCCCCACCACGGCCACGCCGATTCCCAGTGCGATGATGACCGCGCCGATGATCAGCGGCAGGCGGGTGCCGCTGATCCCGCCGATGAACAGCAGGTAAGCCCCGATGGCTGTGGGGATCAGCCCCAGCAGCGGCGGGCGCTTACGGCTGGGCAGCGAACGCAGCGTCACCCAGAAAATCAGCCCCATGCCGATGATCACGTGGATGCCGTGCAGGCCGGTCATCAGAAAGTAAATCTGGAAGAAGGAGTAGACGCGCTCCTTGGCGCGGGGGGGCATGGTGTCCCAACCCGCGTGATGGCCTTCGGGGGCGCGTTCTGCCTGGATCAGGCCCGCGGGGGCGATGTACTGCGGCTTGATCGCCGGATCGTCAGCGGTGTTGGCCAGCGGGTTGGGATGGATGATGCCCACCAGCGGACTGGCGCTGGCGGCAGTTGCCTCACTGGGGGCGGCCGGGGCCTGCGGGTCAGCGGTGCCTGCCGCGCCGCCGGCGGCCTGTGGCGCCACCGCGCTGGTGCTGGTTGTCTGCCCTTCGCTCAGCTTGCCGCCATCGCCCTTGTAATTCTTGCTGTAGGCATTGACGGTTGAGCCGAGACCGACGTGGTGGTCGTACTTGTCACGATATTCGACCGCCTTGATGCACATGAACCCCACGCCGCCGAGCAGGGTAAGGAACAGGCAGGTGGTCAGGGCTTTGTGCCTGTCAAGCTGGGCGTAGCGGACGGCCATCGCCATCGTCAGGGAGCTGGCCAGCAGGATGACGGTGTTCAGTGCCCCCCAGGCGGTCGAGAGATATTCATTGGCCGCGTAGAGGAAGACCTCGGGGTAGTTGTAGCGATAAACGGAGTAGGCGCAGAACAACCCGCCGAACATCAGGATTTCCGTCGCCAGGAAGATCCACATCCCGATCTTGCCCGTCATGTACTGCTGAGCGGGCGTATCGAAATGGTGGGCCAGAAAAGGCGGGTGCGGATGGGGGTCGTGATCGTGCGCGGCGGCCTGGGAGGCCAGCACCTCCATCGCACTGTCCTGGCCGATGTGTGCGTGCGTGCTCATGAAATTCGCCTCAGTCGATGCGAAAAGCCCGGCGGACGCTCCGCCGCGGATCGAATCATACTCGTTAGGTGTGAAATCGGAAACAACCCATCCCTTCAGCAGGTGCGACATTTCGCCGCTTGTTAAATATTGCTTTCAGGCGCAAGAAAATGGCATGCCTGGAGATGGCGCGGCCAGCTTTTCCGGTTGTGGAGCCTGCCCGAACCGGCCGGGACCCTGCCGCCAGAATCCGATAATCGTTCAGAGTTGCCTCATCCGTTTCCTCTTGCAATATTTTATGCTCGCCTTTAAGAATGGCGCCTGTCTGTAAAGCTGGATGCGCTGGTAAACTTGGCGGAACTGCCATCTGGCGCAGTTCGCCAGGCCGGGCGACGGCCGACCCGGGGCGCGGCACAGAAGGCGGCAAACAAGCCGCCCAGTTCGATTTATGTGGGCAAAAAGGGCTTTCGGCCTCGGCCGCCAACCGATACAACAATCAAATCCCGCCTCGGGCAGAACCGCTGGCGGGAGAGTCTCTCTCGGATCTTTCGGCTCAATGGAAAGGAGCACGCCTTTGTTTACCACGGGGTTCTTCAGCGCCACGCGAGCGCTTGGCGTCGGTGCACTCATCACGGCGGCGGCCCTGTTGGGCGGCTGCAACAACCCGAATGACGGGCAAGGCCCCAAAGGGCTGCTCGATCCGACCGCCGTCGGCAATTTCAACATTCATTCCCAGCCGCTGGTCGTGCCCATCCTGACCGACCTGGACATCATGCCTGAGTCCGGCAGTGCGCAGTTTGCCACCGCCCAGCCGCCCACCGCAGCCGACCTGGAAGTCGATCGCGAAGACTACCGCATCGGCCGCAATGACCTGGTGACGGTGTCGATCACCGACCTGGTTGGGCAGGGCGTCGAAACGGTGACGACCAAGCGTGTCAGCGAGAGCGGCAACGTCTCGCTGCCTCTGGTGGGGACGGTTCGCCTGCTGGACCTGACCGAACCTGAGGCCGAGCGGGCGGTGGCCGATGCCTATGCCCGGGCCAACCTGATCCAGAACGCCAATGTGCAGGTGGTGGTGGTTGAGGCGCGCAACCGCACCTTCAGCATCCTGGGCGCGGTGGGCGCACCCGGCCAGTACGCGATCGTGAACACCGATTTCCGCGTGATGGATGCGCTGGTGCTGGCCCGCGGCGTGACCTCGCCAGTGGGCGTGGACAAGATTTACATCGTCCGCCGGCTGGAATCGGATCCGCAGAATGGCCAGGCCCAGCCGCAGCAGGGGCGGCCTCAGCAGAACCAGCCCCAGCCGTCGCCGGAGCTGATCCAGCCGCAGTCCAACGCGACCGATGCCGCCCAGCCCGCGCCGCTGGCCAAGGTGGTTTACCTGCAGACCGAGGGTGGTGAAGCCGCCCAGCCGCAGGAAGGGATCGTGGTGATTGAGGGCCAGGAGCGCCCGGTGGGCCCGGCCGGTGAGGCCGCCGCCAACCAGGGTGCCGTCGCGGTCCAGCCCCAGCAGTTCGAGGGCTTCAGCGACCTGCAGGAGCCGAGCGACAAGCGCGTCATCGAGATTGACTGGCGGGCCCTGAAGGCCGGCGAGTTCAAATACGATGTGGTCATCCGCCCCAACGACCTGATCATCGTTCCCGAGCCGGAGGTTGGCGAGTACTACATGACCGGGCACGTGATGCGTCCCGGCGTGTACAGCCTGACCGGCCGCAACATTACGCTCAAGCAGGCGATCGCCTCGACCGCCGGCTTTGATGCCCTGGCGATCCCCAGCCGCACCGAGATCATCCGCCGCCTGCCCGGTGACCGCGAGGTCTTCGTCCGGGTGGATCTGGAAAAGATCTTCGCCGGCCAGCAGTCGGACCTGTACCTGAAGCCCAACGACGTGGTGAACGTCGGCACCAACGCCGCCGCCCCCTTCCTGGCGGCGATCCGCGGGGCCTTCCGCTTCACCTACGGCTTCGGCTTCCTGTATGACCGCAACTATTACGATGACGACGACAACAACAGGTAGTCTCGTGTCGTAAGCAAGTTACCGCATATGAAAACCGCCCCGGGCCATCATCCCGGGGCGGTTTTGTTGTGTGACGGACGCGCTGGCAGGCCTGTTGGCAGCATGCGTGCAACCCCGGCGGGGCGCAGCGCATGAACAATAAGGCGCAGGGTGGGTCTGATAAGGAGTGAAGGCCGGTTGGGGTCGCTCAGGCTATCGGTCCTGAGCGAACGGCGCAGAAGGATTGAACCGAACCGCCCGTGCAAGATTTCGTAGCACTTGACGGGGTCAAATGCTGTTCCAAGGCTTGCAATGGGTTACATTATGCGTCATGGGGGCGTGCGGGATGGTGCAGGTCCGGCACAGGAATGATCCCACGCGAGGCGCATTTCCTGAATCGGGTATAAAGCCTTGCCAAGTCAAGCGGCTTCGGTCGATCTAGTTCGGTAAGCGTCCGGAGGAAATTGGTGAGCGCGATCACAACGCCGTCAGCATCCGTTGCCGATTCATCGCCGCCGGCCCAGGATTACTGGGATCGGCGGTGCTGTGGGCTGCCGCTGAGCGCGTGGGTCAAGATCGGCGTGCTGGCCATCCTGTTCATCGCGTTGTTCTGGACCAACCTTCGGCGCCTGTGGCAGAAGACCAACCCCTTCACCGGCGAAGGCAACTGGGAACACGCTATCTTCATTCCCCTGCTGGGGTTGTATTACCTATATGTCAACAGCGAAGACCTGCTCAAGCGGCGGGTGCAGCCGCTGAGCATCACCGGCTGGACCCGCAACCGCCTGGTGTCCGCGGGCATTTTTATCGGCCTGGGTGCGATCTGTTACCTCATCCTGCCAACCCTCAGCGCAAGCCAGGGAATGCGCCTCCAGGCGGGCGGGATGGCGCTGATGATCTGGGGCGTGCTGGCACTGGCGCTGAACTGGGGCATCGCCACCACGCTGTTCGGCATCGGCCTGTTCGCCTACGGCATCCATCCCGGCAAGAATGACTACATCAAGGATGTCGGCATGGTCATCACCCTCTTCGGCATGGTGCTGACCCTCACCGGCTGGGATGTGATGAAGGTGGTGTGGTTCCCGATCGCGTTCCTGATCTTTGCCCTTCCCTGGCCGGGGCTGGTTTACAGCTGGGTGGCGATGCCCTTGCAGGAAGTTGCCGCCAGGGTGTCGGTTGAGGTCCTGCAACTCACCGGGGTCAGCTCCTACGTCAGCGGCACCAAGATCGTCATGACCGGCTTCGGTGGTGAGCAGCGCACGCTCAACGTCGCCGAGGCATGCGCCGGGCTGAAGTCGTTGATGACCTTCCTGACGGTGGGCGCGGCGATGGCGTTCCTGTCGGCCCGACCGATGTGGCAAAAGCTGATTCTCACCGCATCGGCTATTCCAATCGCAATTTTCTGCAACACCATGCGGGTGGCCGGCCAGGGACTGCTGGATTACTACGTCAGCCGCGATATCTCCCAGGGCTTTGCCCACCAGTTCTCCGGCCTGATCATGCTGATCCCGGCCTTTTTCCTGTTGTTGCTGGTGGGGTGGATTCTCGACCGATTGTTCATCGAAGAAGTGGATGACAAGGCCGCCCTGGTGGCCGAGGCGCAAAGCAGTACCGCCGCCACCGGCGCGGTCCACGCCCAGCGCAGCGGGGATGCCGGTTCGACCGCCACCCCGCCCCGGCGCGCCCCGGTCATCATTCAGCCGCCGCCCCCTGCGGGCGGATCGCTGCGTCCGCGTAAACCCAAGACGCAGGAGAACGCATGAACGAGACCCCTGTCACCGCCTCTGCCGCCGGGCTGAAGAAACATCTGCTTCAACCCAGCTTCCTCATCGTCGCGACGATCCTGCTGATCTGCGCCGTCGGGCTGAATGGCGCCATCACCGCGCTCAAGCTTCACTTTCAGAAGAAACCGGTCGAGCTGTCGGTATACGGCAAGGAACTGACAACGCTCCCGATGGACCTGGGCCCGTGGAAAATGGTCTCGCATGATGGCCGGCTGAACGAGGATTTCGAGCATGCCCTGGGCACCAGGCAGTATGTCTTCCGCCAGTATGTCGATGAGCGCATCGTCGGCCCGGAGATGATCCAGCGCCTGCGCGAGATGGATGAGGGCCGCCGCATGGCGATGCTGGCGCAGTTGCAGCAGGGCACCGAAGTGGCGGTGATGCATCTGGGCGTGACGTACTACACCGGGATGGTCGATACCGTCGCCCACATCCCCGATCGCTGCTATATCGCCGATGGCTACGAACCCAAGAGCTATGAAACGAAGACCTGGCCAACTTTGCCCGATGAAACGCATGTGCGGCTCATCGCGTTCGAGGACCAGACCCCCTTCGGCAAGATGGCGCGCAACGTGGCGTACTTTTTCTTCGTGAATGATGAGCAGACCAGCGACCCGCTGGGCGTTCGCCTCAGGCTGCAGAATCTGGCCGAGGAATACGGCTATTACTCGAAGGTTGAACTGATGGTTGGCCAGGTCGATTCCGCCACCGCCGAAGCGGCGATGGTCGATTTCATGACCTACGCCAAACCCGAAATCGTCGCCTGCCTGCCCGACTGGCAGAAAGTGAAGGCGCAGGCGAAATGAGGGTTCAGGACACCGCCTGAGCCGGTCGTTTTTGCCGAACCCCGAATCCCCGAACCCTCCAGACAGACACCCATGGCACGCAGAGTCAACACCAAGTTCCTCATCATCCTGACGCTGGTGGTCGGCGGCGGCGGCGTCGCGGCCCTGGTGGCCACCAAGTTCCTGCTCAAGCCGAACCCCGATGCACTGGTACAGCAGTCTGATGAAGCCCTGGCCGCCGGCGACCTCGACGAGGGCGCCCGGTTCCTGCAGCGGGCGATCGGTGCCAGGCCGGGCGATCCGACTCTCCGCGTGCGCCTGGGGGATGTGTGGCTGCAACAGTCACGCACCGACAGCGATGCCCCGCGCCGGGCCATGCAGGCCTGGAACAGCGCGCTGGAAGTTGATCCCACCCATCAGCCGGCGCTGGACCGCCTGCTGACGATGTTCCGCCAGATCGTGGCCAGCTCGCCCGAAAGCAGCAATTTCGCGGAGCTGCGCCGGCTGGCCGAGCGCGCCGTGGCGCTCCAGCCGGACAACTACGAAATCCAGGGTGTCATCCACCAGACGATCATCGAGCCGGCGGTGGCGCACGGCTACCCCACCTCGCGTGAAACGCTCGAGCAGGCGGTGGCGGGGATGATGGAGCTGATGGAGAAGGACCCGGCCGGATCGCTCTATCCCTACTGGGTGGCGCGGGCCCGGCTGTACCAGGCCGCCAGCGAAGGGGAGACGATCCGCCAGCGGCTGCGCGATGAAACGCTGGCGCTGTTCGACAAGGCGCTGCAGCGCCAGCCGGAAAACGCCGCGATGCACTGGCGGGCCGCCCAGATCCATCGGATGGCATCCGCCTTCGAACGCGACAAGGCCTCGCGCGATGCCCGCCTTGAGCGTGCCCGCGAGCTGGCAATGCGGGCGCTGGAACTGGCCCGGGAGGATGATCCGCACTACACCGAGATGCACGTGCAGGCCGCCGAGCTGACCGTCCTCGCCGGCAACTATGAAGGCGCTGTGGAGATCATGCGCAAGCTGGCCGCGGCCCGCCCCGATGATCCGGAGGCGCGGCTCTACCTGGCCCAGACACTGGGGCGCGATCCCCAGCACCGGGCCGAGGCGGTAGCGCTGCTCGAAACGCCCCTGCCCGAGCGCCAGATCACGCCCGCCACCGCGGTGCGCAACTTTGAGCTGCCCACCCAGGTGCTGCTGCTGGAACTGCGCATCGGCCGCCTCGGCGAGATCACCGATGCCGCGCAAAAGCAGCAGGCGATGCAGCAGATCGAAAGCCTGATGACCGACCTGACGCGCCGTCTCGGTGAGACGCCGCGGCTGCTGCGCCTGCGCGGACAACTGTTGCTGGCGCAGAACAAGCCGGTGCCGGCGATCCAGGCCCTGGAGCAGGCCCGCGCCATCATGCAGCACGAGGGCCTGCCCACCGATTACGAACTGCTGTTCACCCTCGCCCGCAGCTATATCCAGCAAGGCCAGACCGGCCTGGCCGAGGGGCTGCTGAGCGAGATCCTGCGGGCACACCCGGGACAGGATCTCCCGCGGCTGCTGCTGGCCGATCTGCTGTTGCAGCGCAACGATATCACAGGCGCTGAATACCAGCTCAGGCAGCTTGAGGAACATGGCGCCAACCCCGCCCAGCTCCAGCGCCTGCGC
Organism: uncultured Tepidisphaeraceae bacterium; assembly: GCA_964398315.1. Taxonomy (GTDB): domain Bacteria; phylum Planctomycetota; class Phycisphaerae; order Tepidisphaerales; family Tepidisphaeraceae; genus JADLCB01. Next base: position 78,291 of record CAYNMV010000002.1, read on the forward strand.
CTGGCGATCGCCAATGCCCGGGCCGACAAGGAATCCGTTGCCCGCGAGTTCGACGCGATGCCCGAGGAAACAGCGCCGCAGATGGCCGTCAAGGCGCAGCTTGCGGCGGCCACGGGCAATCGTCCCGAGGCGATCCGCCTGCTGGAAAAAGCGCGTCAGGCGCAGCCCGGGCTGATCAATCCGCAGGCGCTGGCCGTGCTCTACCTGGCCGAGAACCAGCGCGAGAAGGCTGTCGCGGTGATTCGCGACGGCCTGCAGGCCGATCCCGACAATCGTGTGCTGCGGCTGCTGGATGAGCAGCTCAAGATTGAGAACCCCACGCCCGAGCAGGTGATGGAGGCGCGCCGTCGTGTCGCCGGGACCATCGAGGATGAGTTTGATCGCGCGGTGACGCTGTTCGACATCGAGCGCGACAGCGGCAACGCCGATGCGGCACTGATGCACCTGCGTCGTGCCATCGAGCTGCGTCCCGACAATATCGCGCTGAAGAACCAGTTGTTCGCCTTCCACCTGCAGCAGCGCGACTGGGCGGCGGCCGAAAAAATGGCCGATGAGCTGGGACGCGCCAACACCGACCAGGCCGAGGGACGGCTGTACCGCTATCAGCTTGCCCTGGCGCGCGGCCAGCTCGAGCGCGCGGTGGAGATCGCCAACGAGTTGGTCAACCGCCTGCCGCAGTTCGCCCAGAGCCACCTGGCGCTGGCCCAGGCACGCCAGCGCCAGCAGCAGTATGCCCTGGCGATCGAGTCCTACAACCGCGTGCTGGAGCGTCAGCGGACGAACATGGAGGCGTATCGCGGGCTGATCGCCTGCTACGAGGCGCTTCAGCAGTACGATCAGATGCTGCGCACCATCGAGCAGGCCCAGCAGATCCGCCCCAACGATCCGTTCTTTGCCGAAGCGAAGCTGCAGCATGCCGAGCGCTACGGCAATCCCGCCGATGCCCTGCCCGCGCGTGAGGCGGCGGTCAAGCAGAATCCCGATAACCTGTCGGCGGTGGCGCAGCTCGGGCAGGTCTACCAGGCCTCGGCCCGCTATGCCGCCCAGCGCGGCGATGAGTCCGGCGCCAAGGCCGCCATGGAGAAGGCCCGCGCCACCTTCGCCGCCGCGCTGAACAAGTGGCCCGATGAGTTGAGCATTTACGCCGCCCTGGCCAGCACCCAGGTGGCGTTGCAGGATCTGCCCGGCGCTGAGCAGACACTGCGCCAGGTCTTCGAGCGCGATGCCTGGAAGGACAAGCCCCAGCCGCACCAGCTCCTGGCCGAGTTCTTTGCCCGCATTGGCCGCATCGCCGATGCCAAGGTCGAGATGCGCCAGGCCATGCTCAAGGCGCACGGGGATGTGGATGTCCGCCTGCAACTGGCCGCGTTCCTCGCCCGCAGTGGTGATGTGGATGCGGCACTGGAAGAGCTGGCGGCGGCGGGGGATGATCCGCGCGTCCAGGGCCAGCGTATCGAGATCCTGCTGGGCAGTGGCCGGCTGAAGGAGGCCGAGGCCGCCCTCAACCAGGCCATCACCACCCATCCCGACTCAGCCATTCTCAAGGCGCAACTGGCCGCCCTGATGCTGGCCACCGAGCGGCCGGCCGATGCCCTGGCGGCGGCCGAAGACGCCCTGGCCCGGGATGCCAACAACGCCCTGGCGCTGCTGACCAAGGGTCGGGTGCAACTGCTCAAGGGCGAGGCCGAGGCAGCCATCCAGACGCTGACCCTCGTACGCGAGCTGGCACCCAACAACATCGACGCCCGCCTGGCGCTGGCCGAGGCGCATCGGCGCCTGGGGAACACCGGCGGCGCAATTACCGAGCTGGAGGCGGCTGTCGAGGCCCAGCCGCTGAACAAGGGGCTGCGCCTGCAACTGCTGCAGGCGCTGGCCAGCGCCCGCCCGCCGCGCTGGCTGGAGGCCGAGACCCTGCTGCGCCAGACCCGCCAGATGCCGCAGTTCGCCCAGGATCCCGACTGGATGCTGGCCGAGGCAACCATGTGGCGCTCGCGCGGACAACACAACCGCGCCCTGGCGGCGGTGCAGGAGGCGAAAAAGCTCCTGCCGGACAACCCCGTGGTGCTCAGCAGCTACTTTGACACCCTGCTGGCGGCCCGGCAGTTCAAGCAGGTGCTGGATGAAACCCGCCCGCTGATGGAGCAGGAGCCGGTGCCGGCCTGGATCTACCAGACCCGCGCAATCGCTCACAATGGCGCGGGCGATCCGGCGGCGGCTCTGGCCGAGTTTGAGAAGGCCCTGGCCACCCCCGAGGCCCGCCAGCACGCCGAGGTGCAGGCCCAGCTTATCGCCGCCATGGCCCGTGAGATCGGCGTGCGCGACGCCATCCGCCACATGGGCGACAAGATCGACACCGATCCCGCCTGGCAACTGCTGGCCCTGCAGCTTTACCAGTCCGGTGACATGCATGATGAGGCGATTGGCCTGCTGGAGCGGATGGATGAATCGAAGCTGACAGAGGCCCAGCTCAGGCAGTATCTCCGTCATGCCGGCATGATCTATTCCAGCGCCCGCCCGATGCCCCGCGCCCAGCAGGCGCTGGATGCCTACGTGAAGCTGCTGGAGATCGAACCGGATGCGATGGATGTGCTGAACAACCTGGCGTGCCTGCTGATCGATACCATGCGCCCGGCCGATCCCAACCGCGCGTTCACCTACAGCCAGCGGGCGATGGACCTGATGAACCAGCGCGGGCAAATCCAGCCGCTGATCCAGGACACCCACGGCTGGGTGATGACCCACATCCCCCAGCGCCAGGTGCAGGGGATGAACCTGCTGGCCGAGGTGGTCTCGCGCAATCCGAGCTTCCCCGAGGCGTACTATCACCTGGGGGTGGCTTACCTGAAACAGTCCGAGCCACGCCGGGCGATCCCGCATCTGGAGCGGGCTCGGCAGATGATCGATCAGATGGAACCGGATCGGGCCCGCCAGTACACGCAGCTCAGGAGCGATGTGGAGGCGGCGCTGGCCCAGGCGCATCAGGAAACCGCCCAGGCGTCTGGAGGTGGAACGTGATGCGGCCCGCCGCAGCAAGATCCCGCCACGGGCAGGCCATACGAGGTGAGATCATGCGTACAGGGCCGTTGCCGATAATCTGTTGCCGATGCCTTATCTCTCGGAGCAGCGAGGGAGCAGGGTATCAGCGCGATGTGTTGACCATGCATGGAGCGGCGCACAACACCGCCATGCCGCAACCACGAATTTAGGGTAAACTGGAGTATCCGGGGGTGCGGCTTGACCACCTCCTCAAGCGGCAGCAAGCAGTAGCGGGGCCTGCAGCCCAGGCCCTCAGGAGCAGATGCGATGACGACCTTGCCACAGACAACCACCACCATGCGACTTCCCCGTGCCCCGGGGGTGCCTCCGGCCATCAGCGGCCATGCCCCCCTGGCGCCGGCCGGCCTGATGCAGCCGGGCATGCCGCAGATGACTGGCGCCGATGTCTGGCGCGTCATCCGCAGCAATATCTGGTTGATCCTCGCCAGCGTGGTCCTCTTCGCCGGCGCCGGCTTCGGAGTCAACCAGTACCTCAAGAACAACCACCCGCGCTGGACTTCCACCGGCGTGGTGGAGATCAACCCCAACGCCGAGCGCGATCCGCGCACCTTCGTGCAGACCGCCCCCACCAAGGAGGCCGTCCTCATCGAGCAGCGCACGCAGGCCAGCAAGCTGGCCAACGAGCGGCTGTTCAGCGAGGTGCTGCAATTGCCCACCATCCAGGAAACCAGTTGGTACAAGAGCTTCGGGGGCAAGGTTGAAGATGCCAAGGAGGATCTCAAGGATCGCCTGCGCGTCAGCCCCGTGCCCGACACCCGACTGATCCAGGTGTCGATGAGCGCGCCCAATCCGGACGATGCCCGCAAGATCGTCGAAGAGCTGATCAGCCTGCACATCCGCAAGGAACAGCAACGCGCTCTGGAGATGAACATGGATCGCGGGCAGGTGCTCAACCGCCTGCTCGACGAGCGCAACGCCAAGCGGCGGCAGATCATGGAAGAGCTGCACCGCGCCACCGCCGAACTGAGCACCGCCGGCGGCGGCCTGCCCGGCACCGCCGGCGTCAGCCCCAAGGACCTGGAGTTGATGGAACTGGTCAAGCAGGCGCTGCAACTGCGGGCCGCCGCGGAGATGGCCGAGAGCCAGTTGCAGGGCGTCCGCGAGGCGTTGCAGCGCGGCGAAGACCCCCCGGCGGTGGCCGAGCGCCTCAACATGGACCCGATGGTCATGCGCTATCGGCAGCAGTTGGACGAGTGGGACCTGCAACTCACCGCCCTCAATCCCGACATCCTCGATGAGAGCCAGAACCGCACCCGCCTGCTCCGCGCCAAGGACCAGACCCAGAAGGCCATGGACGACTACAAGGCGGAGATGCGCGCCACCTATCAGGCCCAGGTGATCGATGGACTGCGCTCGGCGGCAGCCTCCGCGCAGATCCAGTTGCAGGCGGTCGAGGATCGCATCAATGAGCTGAAGAGCGAGATGGGCCAGCTCAAGCAGTCGCAGATCACCTACCTGCGCCTCCAGGATGATGACAAGAAAATCTCTGATGAGATCAACAAGCTGACGGCGGAAATCCAGCTCGTGCAGGAGATCACCCGCAAGGAGAAGTCCGCCGGGGTGAACTGGTCGGCCCGGCCGGAGAAGCCGCAGATCATGAGCTTCCCGCGCCTGCCGATCACGCTGGCGCTGGCGGTCTTCCTCGGCCTGGCGCTGAGCGTGGGCATTGCCTTCCTGCGAGAGCTGCTGGACACCAGCGTCCGCAGCCCGCGCGACATTGCCCGCGTTGGCCAGCTCAACCTGCTGGGCATCATCCCGCACGAAAGCGACGACCAGCAGGCCGCCGGCGCAACGCTGCCGCTGATCATCGCCCAGGCGCCGCACTCGATGATGGCCGAGCAGTTCCGCCAGATGCGCACCCGGCTGCATCACACCGCAGCCCTGGACACCACGCGCAGCATCCTGCTGACCAGTCCCAGCCCCGAGGACGGCACCACCACGGTGGCGGTCAACCTCGCCACCGGGCTGGCGCTCAACGGCCGGCGCATACTGCTGGTGGATGCCAACTTCCGCCGTCCGGCGCTGCACAGCATCTTCAAGCTGAGCATGGACCGCGGCTTCGCCGATGCCCTGGCGGATGTCGAGCAGTTGCCCAACCTGGTGCACGAAACCGAGATCCCCAACCTCGACGTGCTCACCACCGGTCCCAAGCCGGCCAACCCGACCGAGTTGCTCGAGAGCCAGCTCTTCATCGATTTCATCGATCGCTGCCTCGACGAGTACGACCACGTGATCTTCGATACCGGCCCGATGCTGTTTATCTCCGACACCGTGGCCATGGCGCCGCGGGTGGATGGAGTGATCACGGTCGTGCGTGCCCGCACCAACAGCCGCGGCGTGCTCCAGCGCCTGCGCGATGACCTGCGCAAGCTGCGGGCCGAGCATCTGGGCGTCGTGCTCAATGCGGTCAAGCATCACGCCGGCGGCTACTACAGCCGCAATATCAAGACCTACTACGAATACACCCAGCCCCGTGCGTAAGCCGGGCCGGATGTGGTTCGACAGGTCATGCAAACCACCCGGGGCCGCGGCAGACTATCCGGCTGCCGCGGCCCCGGTCTTTCCTGTAGCAGTCGCTATACTGCCCTGGCCGCCTGCCGGCTGGAGATGAACCGCCCCGAGCATCCATGACCACACTGGCCCTGCCCATCACGATCATGCTGCTGGTGTCGATCATGGCGGGGATCATCGGCTGGCGCATTGCCGCCGACCGGCGCAGCGCCATCGCACTGGCCATCGCGGCGGTGGGGGTATTGCTGATCTGGGGCGTGTGGCTGGCGGACAATCTGCTGCTGGTGCAGTGGGTGCCGCTGGCTGATGCGCTGGTGTGGCTGAATCCCCAGCCACTGGCAGCGGCGGTGCTGGCGGGGGTGGCATGGCGATGGCTGCCGGGTCCGCGCTGGCAGCGGCTGGTGCTGGTGGTGCCGTTGGCGCTGCTGGGGCCGTGGCGTGCGTATGGGCACCTGGCCGGATCAGTTCCTCATCTGCAACCGCACCGCATGAGCGGGCCGGTGGTGCGCCAGTCAACCACCAGCACCTGCTCGGCCGCCGCCGCGGCAACGGCCCTGCGGCAGGTGGGGATCGACGCCACCGAGCGGCAGATGGCCGCATGGTGCCTGACGCGTGTGGCCGGCACGACACAACTCGGCCTGTGGCGCGGCCTGAAGCGCGCCACCGCCGGCAGCGCAGTCAAGCCGATCATCTTCCATGGCCCGCTGGAGGGGCTGATCGCACAGGCGCGCGGCCCGGCGGTCCTGTCTATCACCGGCCAGCGCGCCGGCCTGCTGCCCCTGCCGGGCAACCGTCACACCATCGTCCTGCTGGGTGTGCAGGAAGATGGCATGCTCGACATCGCGGACCCTTTCTCCGGCCGCCAGACCTGGCCACCTTCGCAACTCGCTGAAACATGGACCGGCCAGGCGATCGTCCTCCAGCCTGCCGTGCGTCAATGAGGCACTGGAGCGGCGCTCACCATTTTGCCAACCGGTGCGCCGGTTCGAATCTCCCGCCCCTTGCGGTATAACTGCCGGACTATGAGCGAAAAGAAGCGCATCCTCACCGGCGATACCCCCACCGGCAAGCTCCATCTCGGCCACTGGGTCGGCAGCGTGGAAAACCGCGTAGCGCTGCAGGATGAATACGACTGCTACTTCATCATCGCCAACAAGCACGCCTTCACCACCCGCGCTGACCGGCCGGATGAGATCCGCACCAGCGTGATCGAAATCGCCACCGACTACCTGGCCTGCGGCATCGATCCGCAAAAAAGTGCCATGTTTATCCAGAGCGAGGTGCCGGCCATCGACGAGCTGACCTTTTACTTTTCCATGCTCATACCCTTCAACCGGGTGATGCGCAACCCCACCCTCAAGGATGAGATCCGCGACAAGGGCCTCGGCGACAACTATCCCTTCGGCTTCCCGCTCTACGCGGTGGGGCAGTGCGCTGACATCCTCGCCTTCCGGCCGCAACTGGTGCCGGTGGGGGAAGATCAACTGCCGCACCTGGAACTGACGCGCGAAGTCGCCCGCCGGTTTAACCAGATCTACTGCGGCGTCGATCCGCACACGGAAGACCGGGATTACCTCCAGGCCGGCGGCCTGTTTCCCATCATCGAGCCCAAGCTCGGCCGGGTGAAGCGCCTGGTTGGTACCGGCGCCCCCAGCCCGGAGACCGGCGAACTGCTCAAGATGAGCAAGTCGCTGAACAACGCCATCTTCCTGGCCGATGATGCCGACACCGTGCAGAAGAAGATCATGGGGATGTACACGGACCCCAAGCGCATCCGCGCTACCGACCCCGGCGAGGTGGACCCGGAGAAAAACCCCCTGTGGGCCTTCCATGAAACCTTCAATCCCGACACCGCCTGGGTGGATGAGCACCGCGAACTGTACCGCAATGGCAAGGTCGGCGATGTGGCGGTGAAGAAGAAGCTGGTTGAGGTCATCAACACCCTGCTCGATCCGATCCGCACCCGCCGCCGGCAGTACGAGCAGCGCCCCGATGATGTCATCGACGCCCTGCGCCTCGGCACGCAAAAGGCCAACGCCGTAGCCGAGGAAACCCTGCACCTGGCCAAGGCCGCCCTGAAGCAGGACTACTTCGGCAAGCGCGGGCTGACGCTGTAGATTTGAGGTGCACGCCGGCGCAGTCCTGCCAATCGAGACCACACTTCAGCGCGCTCCTGCCGAGGCGGAAGCGCGCATGGCGATCGGCCAGCGCTGGTTTCGCGAGAACCCATCAAGCCCCCGGTCGCAGCCACCGTCCTTGTCGACGCAACCACCACTCAGGTGGCATTTTTGGGCAATCAGTCTTGGCCGGCAGGCAACAGCCAGCCTTACAGGACCATCGCCTGATCGGCTTGCAAACTGATGGTGCGCCCGTCGATGGAAACGGTGGCCGTCGCATCGCCGAAGTTGGCGAGGACGGCATACGTGCGGCCGTCGATGCCGGCGATGCGCACGCCGCGGACTTCGGCGGGGAGATCATCGATCCGAGCAGCGCTGTGGGCGGCGGCGAATTGGGCGGTGGCCTCGGCATCGGCGGCGGAGAGCACGGCCCAGCCGATATCGAGGAGGGTGGCGCCGGCGGCGTGGGCGGTGGGGCCGGTCCAGCAGCCGAGGCACAGTTCATCAACGTACAGCGAGCGAAACTGGCCGCCGCGGCGGTGGGGGGCGCGGTGGAGGCTCAGCGTCGGCTGGCCGTAGAGGGCAACCGCGCCCAGGCGGTCATCGATGGCGGCCCAGCGGCTTTGCAGGTCGATCACCTGCTCGCGCCCCACCGGGCTGGTCAGCAGCCATTCGCCGGCCTCGGTGGCAAGCCGGCGCTGATAGTCGTTGAACAGGTCGTTGGGGATGTTCAGGTGCATCCCCTTCAGTTCCAGCGTGTAGCCGCGCAGGTTGTCCATGCGCACGCGTTGCAGCCCGATGACGGTACGGCCATCGGGCAACGCGGCGAAAGCGAGATGATGGGTTGCCATCGGCGCCTGCCGCCGCCATCCTTCGGCCACGACCAGATCCACCCCTTCGAGCACCCGGCCACAGGTAACAAAGCCGCCGTCGAATGATTCGATCGTATAGTGCCCCAGCTTGCGGTGGGGCGACTGCGAGCCGCTGTAGACCCCATCATCTCCCATGAAGCGCACCACGCCGCCGAGGTTCTGCCACCACTCGGCCAGGTGGCCATCATCCGGCGGCTGGCACAATCCCTGCGCCAGCCCGCTGGCGCGCCAGGAGAAGGAGGCGAAGCGCATCGCCGAGCGATGCAGGGCAGCTCCATGTTCCGGCTCGCACCAGCCGCCCGCCACAGATGATTCGAAAGCGGCGGCCGCACGCTGTTCATCCGTGCGCGGATGGCCGCCCCCGGATCGCTGTTCACCGTGCGCTGGCGCAGGGTGCGCTGGCGCTGCGCGTTCGGCCAGGCCAGTCAGCGTGCCATAGGCAATCATCATCCCCAGCGCGTTGGCGCGGTCGGATTCGAGACGGGTCAGGTAGTAGGGGCTTTGCCGGGCAAGCGAATCGGCCAGCCGGCGCGTGTAGAAGCCGCCATCGCGGCTGGCGGCTGACTCGCGCTCGATCCACTCAAGCTGGCCAGCCACCAGTTCCAGGGCACGGGCATCGCCCAGGTGATCGGCCGCGTAGAGCAGGGCGGGCAGCAGGTAGTCCTGGCAGTAGGCGTAGCGGATGCGCGTGTCGCCGCCGATGCGGGCCAGACGTCCATCGGCAAAGATCATCCGCCGCAGCACCTGCCACAAATCGGCCTGGTGATGATGCAGCGATTCGGGGATCGCCAGCCCCTGCTGCTTCAGGTCAAAGTAGAGCATCGCCGCGTTGCTCATGCAGATGACCATGTAGCCGACGTTGAGATAGCCGTGATGGTCCAGCGCATAGTGGGGAAAGAAATTCGGCCCGGCGTGCCACTGGCGCACGGGCTGTCCGGCGATGAGCGTATCATCTTCGGCATCGGCCGGGATGCTCACGCCATTCAGCAGGAAGTGGTGGGCGCGGCGCTGCCATTCGGCGGCGCGGGGCTCATCGGGATACATCACGGCGGTGCGCCAGAGCAGCGCGCCGTTCCAGATGTTCGATTCCGGCTCGTTGCGACCGGTTGAATTCCACAGCGCCCCGGTCGGGCCGCCGTGGCCGCCCTTGGTGTAGTCGCTGAGCAGCCAGTCAGCCTCGCTCACCAGCACCCGGCGCAGCGCTGCACAATCGGCATCGGTCAGGTGCGACTTGAGTTGATGCACACCATGCATCATCCGCTCGATGCCCAGGGCGCTGATCCAGGTATGGCCCCAGCGGGTGCCATCGGTGCAGGCACCCGTGCCCGACACATGCGAATCGAGGCTGAAGCGCAGCGCTGCCAGTGCCCGGCAGCGGGCGCGGTCAACCTCAGCGCTGTCAGAGGCCTGCCCCCGCGCGGCCAGCACCGCCATCGCCGCCAGGTATTTCTGGTTGGTCTGCACACCCCAGTTGTTGTAGCCGGTGCCGTAACAGCCCTGGCCGGGCCGGTCGGGCAGCTCATGCCAGTCCTGTTCAGCGAATTGCGCCCAGTCGCGCAGAAGTGTCAGGCAGCGTTGGATCATGGTGTGCATCCGTTGCGCGGCGCCGGCGCGCTGTCAGTTGTGAATCTGCGTGGCAGATCATCCTGATCGCAGCGAATGGTGACATTCCGCTGTGGTTTTGGCAATGCGCAGCGCTGGTTTAAGTCGCCGGGGCATCGGGTGGGGGTTGAATGTGGGCCAGCTCCGCCTGCTTGTCGCGCAGGCGCTCGATGACCACCGCCGGCAGCAGGCCGGTCAACTGATCGACGTTGCCGCCGAGGCTGACCACCTGGCGGATCAGGCTCGAACTGGTCAGGGCGTGCTGGTCTCCGGTCATGATGAAGACCGTCTCGACACCGCCGACGGCCCGATTGGCCAGGGCAAGCTGGAACTCGTAGCGCAGATCAGACACATCGCGGATGCCACGCAGGATGGCGGTGGCGTTGACCTGCCGCACGAAATCGACAGTCAGGCCGGTGAACTGCTCGACCCGCGTGCCGGGGATGTCCACCAGCAGCGACCGGATCATCTCCAGGCGCTCATCCAGGGTGAACATCTCGCGTTTCTCGGGGTTGATCCCCACCGCCACGATCAGCTCATCAAACAGCCGCACACCCCGGCGAATCACGTCGAGATGACCATTGGTGATCGGGTCGAACTGCCCGGGAAACACACCGATACGCGGAGAAGCGGCCATGAGGGGGAATCTACGCGCGGGCCGTGAGGATGACAAGGCGAGGGGGCCGCTGAAGTGTGACAGATGACGCCTGAAAAGCGCCATCAACCCGGGTTTTCAGCCTTCTCAGCTCAGGCTTGCCTGCTCATCTTCTCCCGCAGCTCGGCGAGCATCTGGTGGAAGGTGCGGTCGATCAGGTCCGTGATCTGGGTGGCCTTGAGGCCGTCGGTCTGCAGCGGGGGGCCATAGAGGACCTCGATGCGGGCCGGGCGGAACAGCTTGCGGCCGCGCGGCCAGGCGGCGAACGAACCTTCGATCACCGCCGGCACCACCGGCACCCCGGCCCGGCGCACGATCAGCGCTGCCCCCGCTTCGATGGGTTGCAGCTCGCCATCCTCGGTGCGCGAGCCCTCGGGGTAGATCACCAGCATGTGCCCCTGCTGCAGGCGGCGGATGCTCTCCTTCACCGCGCCCACATCCCCCGCTCCCTGCCGCACGGGAAAGGCGTTGAGGCTGCGGATCAGCCAGGCGAAAAAGCGATTGCTGAACAACCCGCTGCGCGCCAGGAAGCTCACCGGCCGGTTGAGCTGCACCGCCAGCAGCACCGGGTCGAGGTAGCTTTGGTGATTGGCCAGGATCAGCACCCCGCCGGTTTTCGGGATGTGCTGCTTGCCATGCACGCGCAGGCCGAACATCAGCGTCGTCACTACGCGGCAGATCGCCTGCAGCACCACCCACAGCGGCGTGCGCTTCATCGGATCGCGGTCAAAGAAGTCCGCGGTGTCGGTTCGCGTCTGGTCGGCGTTGGATTCAGTCTGCATGGACGAAACAATTTCCTGCTGAAAGCGCTGGCAGCCCCCGGCAAGCGGGCTGCGCTCAGGGTGATGACTGCCGGGCGCGGACCGCTTCAACGATGCGGTCGATCACCTGATCGAGCGTGAGGGTGGTTGTGTCAATCACGGTAGCGCCCTCCGGCACCACCAGCGGGCCGGCCGCACGGCGGCTGTCGCGCTGATCGCGGTCCTGGATCTGGTGGAGAATCTCGGCCGGATCAACCATCTCACCGCGGGCACGGAGCTGGTTCACCCGGCGGCGGGCGCGCTCTTCGGGGGTGGCATCGAGATAGAACTTGGCCTCGGCATCGGGGAAGACCACGCTCCCCTGATCGCGCCCCTCGGTGACAATATTGCCGTGCTCGCGGCCGATACGGCGCTGCTGCTCGACCAGGATCTCGCGGATCGCCGGCACCACCGCCACGTAGGAAGCCGCCCGCGTCGCCTCCATGCCGCGCAGCAGGTGGCCCACCGGTTTGTCGTTGAGCAGCACGCCCGGCGGGCGGGTCGTCCAGTCAAACTCGATGCGGCAGAGCCTGGCGATGAAGGCCAGCTCGCGGGCATCCTCCAGGTTCGCTCCCCGGCGCAGCACCTCCAGCCCCACCGCGCGGTACATCGCCCCGGTATCCAGAAAATGATATCCCAGCCGCTCAGCCACCTGCTGTGCGACAGTCGATTTACCAGTCCCCGCGGGGCCGTCGATGGTGATGATCATGGAGGTTCGTAAGTTGCCCATGCAGGCCAGTCCACCCGCTATCAACCGGCAGCATAAAGCCGATCCGCGACCCAAGCCGCACACGGCATCATGCCAACAATTCCCGAAGTTTTCGCACGCCGCGGTCGATGCCAACCAGCGCATCGCCGCCGCCTTCGTACTCGATGCCGAGGTAGCCATCATAGCCGGCAGCGCGGGTGATCTCGACGCAGCGGGCCAGATCGAAGGATGGATGATTCAGGTGCTCATCGATGGCGTTGATCTTGGCGTGGACGGCCAGGGCATAAGGGAAAACCTGCTCCAGTGCGGCGTAGCGGTCAATGCGATCGGGCCAGTTGCCCCAGTCAACCAATGTGCCGCAGGCCGCTTCACCATGTGATTGCCGCACAGCACTGACGACGCGGGCCAGGGATTCGGGATCGCCGCTGAGGCCCCAGTGATTCTCGATCAGCACGGCCACGTTGTGCTTGCGGCCGATATCGCACAGCCGGCGAAAGCTGTCGATGCAGGCCTGTTCGGCGGCCTGGCGGGCCGGATCGGCAGCCGGCAGATCGGCTGCCGCCTTGCCGCCGGAGTTGGCGCGAATGGCGCGGATGCCCATCTCGGCGGCCACCGGAATCCATGCCCCATAGTTTTGCACGCCCTGTTCACGGACGACCGGATCGGTTGAAGCCAGGTCCCCCTTTTCATCCACCGCAATGTTCAGCAGCCGCATGCCGGCTTTCTCGGCCGCCGCCACCAGTTGCCGCAGATAGCTCGAATCGCGCGAAGCGAAGAAGGGGTTGTTCAGCTCCAGCGCTTCCAGCCCGAAGCGTTCGCGCACCAGGGCGGGCACATCGAGGTAATTCAGCGGATTGTCCACCTGCCGCAGCAGCGGGTGAAGGCTCCAGGTGGCGAGACTGAGCTGCATGAGGTTATCGCTCCATTGGTAGAGTCATGGGTGATGGGTCGCAACCTGGCGAACCACCTTCCGGCGCATCGCCCGACCCATCACCCATCACTGATCATCCATCACCTTACTCGCATCGCCTTACTTGGCCGCCCAGTTGAAGCCACGGCGCATCAAGGTCAGGCATGGTTCGGATTCGACAATGTTGGCCTGGTGGCCCAGTGAGTTGTAGAAGACGCGGCCCTTGCCGTAGTAGCGCGTCCAGACGACCGGCATGTCGAACCGGCCGTTGGGTGTGTGCGGGCCGGCGGCAACCGGGAATTCGGTGGTGGCCAGCGTGCGATTGCTGGGGTCGGTGTGCATGTAATACTGCTCGGAGCAGACGTCGAAATCCTGGATCCCTTCGACGATCGGATGGCTGCCCTTGATGATCTTCACGCGGTAGGTGGTGCCATCGTTGCCGGGATGGGCGACCCACTGCCCGCCGGTCATGAACTGCCATTCGGTGTTCTCGCGGAAGGCATCGCACATGCCGCCGTGACAGCCGGCGATGCCGACACCACCGTCGCGGACGGCCTTGAGCACCGGATTCACCTGCTCGCCCGTGATCTTGCCCATGGTCCAGATGGGAACGATCAGATTCAGGCCCATCAGCTTGGCCTCATCGGTGAAGGCATCGAGGGTGTCGGCCACCTCGGTCTCGAATCCCTCCTGCTTCAGCACGCGCTCGAAGATGGCGGCCACCTGCCTGGGCTGGTGCCCGTCCCAGCCGCCCCAGACGATCAATGCCTTCTTGCTCATTGAGCTGCTCCTGAGATGAGTATGTTTGCCGCGGTCCAACGCGGATCGCAGGTAATGGTAAACGATGGTCGGCCGGATGGAAGCAATCAAACATCATCGGGCATGGGGGGGATGGCATCCGTCTGCGCGTGGGTGACTTGCAGGCCGGGCGCGACCGATCGGGCGGACACGACAGGTGAAAGCCTGCGCCGATGCCCTCAGGCGGCAGAAAGCCACCGGCCGCAGCGGATGAGCAACACGCACGGCGAGCGGCTGCGCGGGTTCAAATCCACGATGAGGCCATCTGCACGGCCTGTTCAGGGCTGCATGAGGTGAAAGCAGTCCTCCGGGCGGATGTCGCCGGTGATATCACCCAGAGTCTTGAGCTGATCGATCAGGGTCTGCCAGCGCTGCGCGGTCATGATGCCGAGGCCGTGCTGCCGGGTCTCCTCCGTCTGGATCAGCGGCACCTGGGCGGCGGCCGATTCGGTAAACGTGGCGGCATCCATTTCCGGGCGCTGAAGGCGCATGGCATCATTGGCCGGCTCGGGATCGGCCAGGTAGCTGCTCCATCCCTCGCGAACGGCCGCCACCATCGCCGCGACCTGCTCGGGGTGCTCATCGAGATACTTGCGGCTGGTGGCCAGCACGGTGGTGTACGGGTTGTAGCCAGCCTCCTTGACCAGGAACGTGCGCGTCTTCACTCCGTGCTTCTCGGCGGCCAGTGGCTCGCTGGTGATGAAGCACTGCTGGGTGAAGTTCACATCTGCCAGGAAGGACGTGATATCGCCGCCGGGAGAAGGGACGATGCGCACCTTATCGAAATCGTGCTGCTGGGCCAGCAGGCGGGCATACGGCAGGGCTTTCTGCATGGCGACGGTGCCGGGGGCGTTAAAAATGTCGCCGATGGCGGTGAACCCGCGCTCGGCGTGGGTCATCAGCCCCTGGGGACAGTCCTGGTAGACCGCAAACAGCGCTACCACATCGTTGCCGCGATCGCGTGCGATGACGATTTCATCGGCCGAGACGATGCCAAACTCCGCGCTGCCGGCCCCGATCATCTGCACTGTCGGCGTCCCCGCGCCGCCGGGGAGGATCTCAACCGACAGCCCGTGCCTGGCGTAGTGGCCGTGGACCTTGGCATCGTAGAAGCCGCCGAACTGGGGTTCGGGCTTCCAGTTCAGCGCCAGGCGAACTCGCGTGCCGTCGCTGTTCGTCCCGGCCGAGTCCCCGCCATCACAGCCGGTGATGAACCACAAAGACACACAGACACAGAGAAGCAGGATGAAGAAATGAATGTGCTTCATGATGGATCGCATTCGGTTTCGGGGGTTGTCTTCCGTTTACTGGATACACACGTGTTACAGGGCCCGCGCGTGGCACGGAGAGAGTGATGGACACGCGGCTGAAACCGCTGTGCAACATGCCCGCTGGTGAAAAGGTGCACGTGTCCGTTTCCGCCGTGCTGCCGTGGTTCAATCGGCCTTTCGCGGGACCAGTGGCCGCCTATCCCTGCTCGGAGGCGTGCCAGTGCCGCAGGGTAATGCGGCTGATGGTGTTGATGATCGCGAAGAAAGCCAGGCCGAGCAAGGCGGCCAGCACGATGGCGGCGTAGACGATATCGGGGCGCTGGCGGGGGATGGCCGCGACGATCTCATCGCCCAGCCCGACCGAGCCGCCGATGAATTCGCCCACGATTGCTCCGATGACCGCCAGCCCCGCCGCGATGCGCAGGCCGGTGAGGAGGTGGGGCAGCGCCGCCGGCAGCCGCAGCTTCCACAGTGTTTTCCAGCGTCCCGCGCCATAGAGACGGAACAGATCAACCAGGGCCGGGTCGGTCGAGCGCAGGCCGGTGAGCGTGTTGGCCAGCACCGGGAACACCGAGACGATGAACGCCGCCGCCACGATCGTCTGCATGCCGTATCCCAGGTAAACCACCAGCAGCGGGGCGATCGCGATGATCGGCACGGTCTGGAAGAAGACGGCATAGGGATAAAACGCCCGTTCGATCCACCTGGCGCTGGACAGCACCACCGCGGCCAGGACGCCGGTGAGGGTGCTCAATCCCAGTGCGATGACTGCGCTCAGGCCGGTCTGTGCGGTCGATTCCCACAGCCGCGGGTTGGACAGAAGCTGGCGGGCGGTGTCGCTGGGGGTGGGGACGATGTAGCTCCAGATCACCCCCGCGCGGATGAGGATTTCCAGCAGCGCCACGAACAATATGAACACGAGAATGGGTGGCAGCACCGCACTCAGCGCGGTGCGCCCGGGGCGCGACGCACGGCCGCTTGAGGGTGCCGGGATCCCCATCAGCGTCTGGGCGGCCTGCCCATCCAGGGGATGCCGGCCGGCTGCGCTTTCGGTGGCCGCCGATGCAGCACGCGCGCTGTCCGGTGCAGCATCGATGAGCGATGTGGTCTGATCGGCCTGTCTGCTCATGCCTCCACCTCCTCGGCGGCCAGTGCCCGGTGCAGCGCCTGCATCTGCCGGGCAAAGGCCGGATCGGCCCGCAGCTCGGCGTGACGGGCTTCGGGCAGCTCAATTGGCTGATCCAGGACGACGCGCGCCGGCCGGCGGGAGAAGACCACCGCCCGCTCGGCCAGAAAAGTCGCTTCCGAGATCGAGTGGGTCACAAACAGCACCGTCATTCGCCGCTGAAGCCACAGCTCGCGCAGCATCTCATCCAGGCGCTGGCGGGTGATGGCATCGAGGGCGGCGAACGGCTCATCCAGCAGCAGAAGCTGCGGGTCGGTCACCAGCGCCCGCGCCAGCGAGACGCGCATGCGCATCCCGCCTGAAAGCTGTGCCGGATAACGCCCCAGCGCTTCGCCGAGGCCAAGCTGCTCCAGCACCGCCGCCGCCCGGTCCCGGCGGACGGATTTGGGTTCGTTCCGCAATTCCAGCGGCAGCGCGGCATTGTCCAGCACCGTCCGCCACGGCAGCAGATGGGCATCCTGAAAAACGTACGCCAGCTCTTTGGAACCGTTACGTGCCGGCTGGTAAGACATTGTATCGCCGGAACTTGCATCAAAATTGGCTTCGTTCCGTCCAATTCGTGCCGAGCCCTGGTCTGGCTGATCCAGTCCGGCAACAATCCGCAAAAGAGTTGATTTACCACAACCCGACGGCCCGAGCAGGGCCACGAACTGTCCCGCCGGCACCTCCAGCGACACCCCCGCGATGGCCACCACCCCCCCGGCGAACACGCGCTTCACCTCCTGTATAGACACAGGCAAGCCGGATTGGTTCGCCGGATTCATACTTAAAATGATAGCGGATATTGCCATTGGTTACTTGATACTTGTCACCTGCTGGAAGACGCGGGCCGCAGGCTGCGAAAACCGCCCCGTGGGCAATATTCTGCAAGCGGCCCCGTCCCACCGGTTGTGCCAGTGATCCATCACCCCCTGGCAAATGGCCTTCCCCTGTGTCATCTCCTGCCTTTCCTTTTGACAAGCGCGCATCGGCCACGGTACATTTCGGATCGCGCTTAATACTCGCAGATTGCAAGACATCGGCGAATTCCACACCCTGAGGAAAGGCGAGGCTATGAAAACCCTGGCGCTGCTCGTTCTGTCGGCCACCATGCTCGTACTCTCCAGCGGGTGCGTTTACCGCATTCCGCACCAGAATGATCCCTTCGCCACCCCGGCCCTCTCCGGCCAGGAGCGCGTCCAGCAGATCGATCGCAACTGGGCCTACGAAGGCCAGCACATTCAGGACGACTGGGACCACTTCTGGCTCCTTCGCCCTGTCAGCCGCATGACCACCTGGAACGTGCGCTGAACCCGTCAGTCAGTCTCATGCACTCTCCCGGCTCGGGCGTCTGAACAGATGCCCGAGCCGTTTGCTTGCGCCACGATCAACAAAATCCCGTCTGCCGGCTGACAATCATCAACCCACACTCGACAATGGGGGCATGCGCCTGCTCATCACCGCCGACCTGCATTACAACCATCCGCGGTCACGGGCGCTGGCCGAGGACGTGATCGAGCAGATCAACGCCGAGCGGCCCGATGCGGTGCTGGTCGCCGGCGATACCGCCGTCGCCGATGGCGATGCCCTGGAGCGCTGCCTGGGGCTGTTCAATGTTGACGGGCCAAAGCTCTTCATCGCCGGCAACCATGAGCTGTGGACGCACGGCCCCGACAGCTACGCCCTGTTCAAGCACGATCTGCCCCGGCGGGTGCGGTCGCTGGGGTGGCACTGGTTGCAGGATGAGCCGGTGCGCCTGAATCAGCACGCGGCGGTGGTGGGGAGCATCGGGTGGTATGACTACTCGATGGCCGAGCCCGCCCTGGGCATCCCGCGGCGGTTTTACCAGGCCAAGGTCTCACCGGGGGCGGCCGAGCGGTTCAGCGAGTTCCGCCCGCTGTTCGATGCCGCCGATGACATCCCGCCGCACGCCCGCGAGATCGTGGCCCGCTGGAACGATGGCAAGTTTGTGAAACTCGGCCGGGAAGATGCGGTCTTCCTGGATGAACTGCTCGACCAGCTCCGCCGGCAGCTTGATGCGCTGCACAGCGTGCCGCGGGTGATCGCGGCGATCCATCACCTGCCGTTCGCCGAGCTGCTGCCGCCGCGGCATGGCAGCCAGTGGGACTTCGCCCGCGCCTATCTCGGCTCGCCGCGAATCGGCGAGCTGCTGCTGAACTATCCCAACATCACCGATGTCTTCTGCGGCCACAGCCACCTCGCCGCCGAGGCGCGCATCGGCAGCCTGAATGCCATCAACATCGGCAGCGGATACCGGTTCAAGACCTACCGTATGCTTGAGCTGTAGCCGCAAGACGCTGTAAGCAGCGGCCATGCCGGCCATACCGGAGCGGCCCATGCCACCGGTTCGGCCGAACGAACCCAAGCGCTCTCCCCGGGGCAATGTGCGTGCTGCCAACCCGCATGGATTGGAGAGGATGGGAGGGCAGAGGTCGCGTCAGCGCAGGTTGGCGCTATAATCGCCGGCGATGGCTGAACAGGACCCCTCGCCGATTGACTACGCCGCGTCCCCGCCCCCACAACGTGAGCCGCAGCCCGCACCCCATTCGGTCAGCGGCAAGCGCGTGCTCTTGTGGATGCTTGCGATCGCGCTGCTGTTCCAGGTGGCGATTGCCCTGTTCGTGTGGGATGTGCGCCGTCGCCGGCCCGCCCGCCCCGCGCAGCCGGTGCCGGCCCAACCGGTTCCTCCTGCGCCCCCGGCGCCGCCGGTTGTGCCCGGTCCTGAGCCGGGCGTGCCCGCGCCCCAGGCATTGGATGCGCCTTCGCCAAACTAGCCGCCGCCGCATAAACTGACCCGATGCCTGATGTTGAACTGCTGTTCCTGGGGACCGGCACCAGCGCTGGCGTGCCGATGATTGGCTGCCATTGCGCTGTCTGCTCCAGCACCGACCCCCGCGATCAGCGCACCCGCTGCTCGGTGGTCTTCCAATACAACGGTGTGAACGTGCTGGTTGATACCACGCCCGAATTGCGCCTCCAGTGCATTGCCAACCGGGTGGATGCGATCGAGGCGGTGGTGATCACCCATGCCCATGCCGATCACATCATGGGCCTGGACGATGTCCGCCGCTTTAACGCCCTCCGCCGCGGGCCGCTGGATGTCTGGGCCGAACCGGGCACTCATGAAGTCGTGCAGCGCTGCTTCGGCTATGCCTTCCGCGAGCCCCGCCCCGAGCAGAAAGTCTTCCGCCCGCACCTGGTGCCGCGCACCATCGATGGGCCGTTCGAGATCGCCGGGGCGGCCTGGACGCCCATCCGCCTGTTCCACGGCGATCTGCCCATCCTTGGCTTCCGCGTGGGCTCCATCGCCTACTGCACCGATGTGAACCGCATCCCCGATGAGTCGTGGGGGCTGCTGGATGGCCTGGATGTCTTCATCATTGACGGCCTGCAATGGAAGACCCACAGCACGCATTTTTCCCTGCCCGAGGCGATCGCCGCCGCTGAGCGCGTGGGCGCCAAGCAGACCTACTTCACCCATATCGCCCATGCCGTCTCCCACGAAGAAACCAACCGCCAGCTCCCGGCGGGCATGCAACTGGCGCACGATGGCCTGCGCGTGCGGGGGGTGATCTGAGCGCGTGCGGTCAAGCCAGCGCCAGACCTGACAAGCGCACATGCCGGCCGCTTTTAGCGCCCCTCGGGCCTGGAGTGCGCTCCGGGCCACGCCCGCTTGAGGCAGCGGGTTGCAGCCCGCGCTGAGGGTGCGATCCACACTGGGGCGAAAGACGGTGTGCATAAA
>CAYNMV010000002.1:98620-118793 GCA_964398315.1 uncultured Tepidisphaeraceae bacterium
AAAGACGGTGTGCATAAAGATGCAAACCGCTCTATTCTGCCTTCACCATGAAGACCTACCGCGCCATCGCTGAGTATTACGATGCCGAATATGCCAGCTATGACATGCTGTACCGGGATGTGCCGCTGTTCATGGAGCAGTTGCCGGATCAGCGCCTGAAGATCCTCGACCTGGCGACCGGCACCGCCCGCGCGGCCATCCCGCTGGCGCAGGCGGGGCACCGCGTCACCGGGGTCGATTACGCCGCGGACATGCTCGCCATCGCCCGCCGCAAGCGCGATGCGGTGGGGCTGGGCGAGCGCGAGCTGAAACTGGTGCGGGCCGACATCACCCGCATGCGCCTGGGGGAGACCTTCGACTGGGCCTGCATCTTCTTCAACACCTTCCTGGTCTTCACCACACTCGAGCAGCAGGACAGGCTGCTGGCCAATCTCCGCCGGCACCTCAAGCCGCGCGGGCGGCTGTGGATCGACATCTTCAATCCCGATCCGGCCCTGCTCGCGCAGGATGTGCGTGAGGACATGGACCCGGAGCTGTTCTACGTTGATGCCTTTGAGCGCAGCGTCTACCGCACCACCGAGGTCCGCCAGCTCGATCAGCCGCAGGTGCAGCGCATCACCTTCCACTACCAGTGGATCGACCCGCAGGCCGGCGAGCAGCATGAGCAGGTCAGCTTTGACCTGACCTACCTGTACCCGCGCGAGCTGCAACTGCTGCTGGAGCGCCACGGCTTTGTCATCGAGCACATGTGGGGCGACTACAACAGCACCCCCATCACGCGCGACTCGCCGCGCATCATCGTCCAGGCCCGGCTGAAGGCCCAGCGCCGCACCTGATGCATCCGCGCTGCGCTTCTTTCACCCCGGCCGATCATGGATTTCGCGCAAATGACTCACGCTGGCGGGGCCCTTGGTCCGATAAAGCGACTATGTCCTTCGATGCCATCGTGACCAATCCCGGCCGGCTGCGGATCCTGACCGCCCTGGCTGTTGAACAGCAGCAGGATTTCGTTGAGCTTCGCCGCCGCACCTCGCTGACGGACGGCAACCTCTCCAGCCATGCCAAGCGACTGCAGGGGGCGGGGATGATCGAGATCGACAAGACGTTTCGCGACGGCAAGCCGGTGACGCAGTTCCGCCTGACCGGCGAAGGCCGCCGGGCGCTGGAGCGCCATGTCCGCCGACTGATGGCGGCCCTCAGCACCCGCCGCATCGATACCACCGACCGCCCGGCCCCCGAACCCGCCCGGGAACAGCCCGAGCTGCAGCCCGCCGCCGCGGATGACTGGATCGACTGAGACGGCAGGATCGCCAGGCAGCGAGATGACAGGCAGGCAGATGATCGGCCGGGTTGTCTTGCTCTCTCCCGGCCGGCCCGTCCCGGGTGCCCTGCGCCTCAAACGCGTTCATCGGCGAAGCGGTTGATGGCGCGTTCCAGGGCGGCCAGTTCTTCGGTGCCGGGGGCGCAGGTGTTGAGCCAGTCAATGGTGCGCTGGATCTGGCGGTGGGCCAGGTCGGCAAAACGATCGGCGATCCGGCGATTGGTGGCGCGGGCGCGGGACAATACCTCGTTACTCAGCCGCTCGATCAGGTGCGTCACCGCAAAATAGCCGGCTCCCAATGCCACATCATACAGCACCTGGGCGGGGTGAATGATCAGGATGAGCAGGTACAGGTAAGGCGCTGCCTCCACCGCGCGAATGACGCGCTGCCCGCCGGGCAGGTAGCGCAGGATCTTCATCACCAGCCGGGTATCGCGCGGGTTGGCGTTCCAGCGCTGCTCCAGCCAGGCGCGCAGCGCGGCGATCTCCTCCTCGGCAATCCGTCCCGCCTCTGCCGGATCGATGCGGCACTCAGCGTAGGGGGAATGAGGCACACCCTCGCCTGCTGGATCTTCTCCGGGCGCCTGGGCTGTGTCCGTGGTGTTGGCTGTCGCCGGCTCCATCCATTGCGCGATGCGCGGATTGGCACGCAGGAGATCCTCGATACGGCTTTGCACCACGATGAACTGGTCGCGCAGCGCAGCGACGAAATCAGGTGCCTGGCTATCGGTGGTGGGCAGCGGATCCGGCTCGGGCAGGCTGAGCTTGCGGCCGCGGGCCATGCTCCACATCGACCGCGGCAGCCGCAGCAGCAACCCCGGCGCCTGCCGCACGCGGTGCCATACACGCTGCGGCCCCATGAGGTAGAGGATACTGCGCTGCTGCAAGCGCACGCGCAACTGCTCGGTCAGCGGATTGACATCGATCGTCGTCGTCGGCTCTTCCAGGGCCTGCAGCGCACGAATGGTCCGCTCGATCTCACTGCGCTGATCGCGCAGCGGCGCCAGCACCTGGTCAACCAGGCGATTCACCAGGTCCTGCTGCCGCGCAGCCAGTCCCACCGCGCGGGCCGCACCTGCGGTGGGCACACCTGCGGTGGGCACACCTGCGGTAGACACGCCTGCGGTGGGCCCATCGGTGGTGGACGCCGTGGTGTCGCCGATGGACAGGAGGATCTTGCGCAGTGCTTCGATGGACTGCGAAGGCTCGGGCGCGAAGGCCGAATCATCGCGCTCGATGACGAACAGCGCTGCATCCGGCCAGTCATGGGCGGCCAGTTGGCGGGCGTAATCCTCAACCACCTCGCGCTGCTCTGCCTTGTTCATGACAAACCACGCCTGGATCCCGTAGCGCCGAGCCAGGCGGTAGTAGGAGAGCAGCTCAGTCATCTGGTACTTTTCGGGAGTGACCACAAAGATCACCCCGGTCGCCCAGCGAAAGGCCCGATCCGCCGCCATGTGATGCGCCGGCTGGTCCCCATCCAGGTCGGGTGTGTCCACCAGCAGCACCGCCGGCGCTGCGGCGGCCGTTTCGGATGATGCGGCCGTCCGCCAGCCATCGGCCTTCACAATGACCAGCGCATCAGGATGCCCGCGTGCGGGCAGCTCCTGGGCGATCACATGCTCCACCCCCAGCCATCCCTCGGGCGCCTGCGCAGCGCCCAGTTGCACCGCGATCGGCCCGGCGGTGAAGGTGCGACGATAGCTGGTGGCGGACACGCGCTCGCCCAGCAGACGATTGAGCAGCGTGCTCTTGCCTGTACCCGTCCCTCCCACGATGACCAGCAGCGCCGGCGTGCCGGGATGGTGCAGGTGGAAGCGAAACGCCGCCAGGTCTGCCCGGGCGCGGGCGATGGCCTCCCGTAACCCCGGCTCACCGGGCTTCAGGGCGATCAGCCGGGCCTCCAGGGTCTCGGCCAGGGGGGCGATCCTCGCAGCGCGATCGGTCATGGGTGGCATTGTAGGGTCCGCCGCTCCCACTGTTGAGTGCGGCCGCTGTTGCCCGCAGCAACCTATCCCGCAGAACAGGTCGCACAGCCAGCGCACTGCACAAACAGCGCGGCGGAGGCCCAGCATATCTGCTTTTGCACAAAACGCTTACAGGTTCATCAAAAGATTGCTCCTGACCCATGCAAATACGGCCGAATCATGCAGTGCCGGGCTGGGGTAAAGGAGCGGGATGAGGGGGCGGGCATGTTTCTACCGGAATCTGAAAAAAGTCGGGAAAATACCCATGCACACGGGCGGGTGAACCTGTTAGCCTGCGGTAAACACTGGGGGGAAGAGCGCGCCAATGCGCGTCTCACCGATGGCGGAGCCAGCCGTATGATGATTTGGGTGATATCGCCGCAACCCAGCGGAATCAGGTCGTTGCGCCTGCCAACGCGGAGAGGAAATTTTGTCAGCCATGGAACAGATGACGCGCCGGCAACTTCTGCATGACATTCGCGGTCGAATGAATGGCCTGCAGCTTTGCGTTGCCGCGCTGGAGACGTCGCCCACCCCGGCCGAGAGCATCGAGTTTCTCGATGACATCATCACGGTGTCAGAGAAGCTGGATCGGCTGATGGTGAAACTGGAAGAGCTGCTCGAGGAGGAACCCGAGTCTGCCGACGCCGAGGAAGTGCACGTCGCCGCGCGCCGCTGAGCATCGCGTTGAGCCGCCTGACGGTCCGCGCCCTTGCGCATCGGGACCCATCCGGTTCACCCGGATGGGTCCCGATGCTTTTTAGAGCACCCGGCAAGGCCGATTTCCAGAATCAAGGCTGATTTTCAGAATGATGAGCCAGGCAGGCGATCATCTGCCTGGCAGCCTGCGCTTTGGCAGCATGTGCCCGGGCAGGCGCGGGGCTACTCGTGGCGGAGGGCTTCGATGGGGTTCATGCGGGCGGCCATGATCGCCGGATAGAGGCCAAAGACGATGCCGATCAGGGCGCTGATGATGAATGAGCCCAGCACGCTCCAGGTGGCGATGCTGGTAGGGTAATCGGCATTGCTGACGCTGCGGACGATGATCGGCAGCATTTTGGCCATCGCCGCCCCCAGCGCCACGCCGATGATCCCGCCGGTGAGCGAGATCACGGTTGTTTCGATCAGGAACTGGAGCGTAATGTGCTTGCGCTTGGCGCCCAGCGCCCGGCGGATGCCGATCTCGCGCGTGCGCTCAGTGACGCTGGCCAGCATGATGTTCATGATCCCGATCCCGCCGACGACCAGGGCGAAACCGGCGATACCCACCATGATGAAGTTAAAGATGCGCTGCGTGCGCTCGGCAGAGCGCAGGATCGAGATCGGCGCCTGCACCTCGTAATCAAGCTGGGCATGGGTTTCGCGGATCCGGCTGGTGACATGGGCGGCGATGCGCTCCACATCCTCCATGCGGTGGGCGCGCAGCCAGATTTCCGACAGCTCGATGGTCTTGCGTTCGGTGCTGCCGCTCTGGCGGCGGACGATGGTGTCGCTGAAGATGCTGCGGGCCAGGGACAGGGGGAAATAGATGTCCTTGTCCAGGTCACGGTTGATCATCGCCGCCCCCTCGCCGCGCAGGCCGGTGGGGCTGAGAACGCCGACCACCTCCAGCACCACCAGCCCGGTGTTGATCGACCCCACCTGGATGGACTGGCCAAGCGGGTCCTCGTAGGGGAACAGTTGCCGCGCGGCCGCCGCCCCCAGCACACAGACCGGGGCGGCCAGGTCATAGTCCACCTGGGTGAAATAGCGTCCGCGGGCCAGGTCGAGCTTGATCACCTCGAAGGCTTCAGGGGTCGTGCCGATCGCCTGGGCGTTGGCACGAATCTCGCCGCGGACGATGCGCTGCTCCACATCGCGCAGCGGAACAATCTTGTCCACGCCCTTGATCAACTCCTGCAGGCGATGCAGATCGTTGCGCGTCAGACCGTAGCGCACCTCACGGGTTTCGGCCTGCGAGGCATCCTGGCTCTCGGGCGGGCGGGCCGTGCGCACCAGGATATTGGTCGCACCCAGTTCCTCGAGCTGTTGCAGGGCGGCCTCTTTGCTCCCTTCGCCAATCGCGACCATCGTGATGACCGCCGCCACGCCAATGATGATCCCCAGGGCCGTCAGCAGCGAGCGCAGTTTGTGCCGCCGCAGGTTCCGCAAGCCCAGGACGAAGGTTTCCAGCAGAAAGGTGAACATCGGAGGCAGATAATTATAGATGCAAGCCGCACGAAAGGCACGGCAGCGCACCGCGGCAAAAATGCAGTGCAGGCATAAGGCGGGCACGCTGCACTGTCCAGTGCCAGCCCTGTCGATGCCGGATACTCAGGTGTCCTGCACCCGCACGATTTGTCACCCTCTTGCGGCCAACCCTACAATGAGGCCATGACGCTCTTCGAGAAAATTATCGCCCGGCAGATTCCGGCCAAGATCCAGTTTGAAGATGATCAGTGCATCGTCATCCACGACATCAATCCCCAGGCTCCCGTGCACCTGCTGGTGATCCCCAAGAAGGTGATCCCCACACTCAATGACCTGACTGACGCTGACACACCGCTTGTCGGACACCTGTTTCGCGTGGCAGCGCGCGTGATGGCCGATCTGGGTCACAGCGATTACCGCACTGTCTTCAACTGCGGCCCCGGCGCCCAGCAAACGGTCTTCCACCTGCATCTGCACGTCCTGGCCGGCCGTGCGTTCACCTGGCCACCAGGCTGAGTCCGTAGCAACAATCGATCATTTGCACACGGGGATGAGATCGGGTGATCGGGTGGATTGAGCCGCTGGTAAAGCGACTGTTTCGATCATCCAATCTTGTGATCAACCCATCGCTCCATATGGGACCGCAGGCGGAATCGCACAAACGTTTTTGTTCTGTCGCGGCCTCTGTTACACTCCACCGGTTCATCGCATCGCGCTGGTGGAGGTCCGTATCGACATGAGGCGCAGCATTTCGTTTGTTCTACTGGTGGCATTACTTGCGGTCTGTTCGCCGGCGTGGGGGCAGCCGGCGGAGTATGGGCTAACGCTCTCACTGCGGCACGGCATCTTCTATCCACCGCTGAAATGGGTGCCGTTGCGCATCGAGGTGCGCAACCGCAGCGCCCGGCCGATCGACGGCTATGTGGATATGCCCATCGAGGGCGAGGGGATGGCGGTCACGCTGCGCGTGCCGGTGAACGTGCCAGCGCACAGCCGCGTGACGCAGACCGCCTACGGCTATTTTCCCGCTGAAGTCGCGATGAGCGCCCATGACAGGCAGGAAAATCGCACGCCGCCGGTCACGGTTGCCGAACTGCACAGCGGTGACGGCGCGGTTCGCGCCCGCGAACCGCTGGTGGCCCGGCCCCTGACAGCCGGCGAATCCCTTCCCACCGTGGTGGACAGTCCCGCCACTTCGCTGCTGCTGGATGATGGCTACATGGACAGCCGCGCCTACAGCCCCGAGGATTTTAACCTCACGCTCCAGCAGGTGCGGGGCTATGCATCCATGCTGTTCAGCCTCAACACCGACCAGTTTCCGCGCCATCGCGCTGCCGTCGATGGGGTGCGCGTCGTCCTGCTGGGCAATATCGATCCAGACGCACTCGATCCGGCCCAGCGGCAGGTGCTGCTGGAATTCATCCGCGGCGGCGGGGTGCTGGTAGTCGCCGCCCCCCAGGTTGAACCGATCGCCGGGAGCTGGCTGGCGCAGTACCTGCCGGTGCGCCTGGTTGGCCGGCGGCTGCTCCACGAGATCCACTACAACGGGCAGGTGCTGCCGTTCATCGAGTATGCCCCTGTGGCCGAGGCCCTGCCCGGTGATGGACAGGTGCTCGTCGCCGATGATCACTACGTTCACGCCGCCTACCGCCAGATGGGCCTGGGGCGGATTATTTTCACCTCCTTCCCGTTCAACGCCCTGGAGCGCAGCGTGGCCTCCGACGCCCTCTGGCGCGACCTGCTGCACACCGGCGCACCGCCGCGCGACTGGAGCCTGACGGCCCTGCCCGAGCAGCGCGACAGCCTGCTGAGCCGCATGATCGGCAAGACCGTGCCGCCCTGGGGCCTGGCCGCGGGTGTCACCGGCGGTTACCTGCTGCTGGTGGCCGGGGCGCAAGTGGTGCTCGGGGGCGTCAGGCGCCCGCGGGCATTCGTCGCCACCCTGGCGGTGGCAGGGCTGCTGAGCGTGGGACTGGTCGTCGCCGGCTTTGTCCGCGCCAGCGAGCAGATGCCGATGGGCGCCCGCCTGGCCACGCTCGACATGAGCAGCGAAGGCGGGGGACTGATCCAGCAGGAAATCGCCTACGTCGGCCGCACGGATGACAACTTTGCGCTCCGGGCCGCCAGCAATGATGTGACGATCCGCGTGGCCGAAACCTTCACCCGCGGCGACAAGCCGATCGTAGCCCAACAGCCATTCAGCGTGCCCCAGGCGCGCATGCTGCAGGAGAGCTATCAGCGCGTGTGGCGTGCCGAAGCCACCCTGCCGACCGAGATGCAGCTGGCCGCCATCGCCCGCTTCGATGCCGATGGCCTGAAGCTGCGCATCCAGAACGAACTGGGCGGCCGGCTGGAGATGCCGTGGCTGCTGTGGAACGGTGCCCGCCTGCCGCTGGGTGAGGCGCTGCCGCCGGGCGAGAGCGCGCGATCGGCCTCGGCCGGGGATGAATCCGTGCTGGTTTCCGGCGAGCAGAAGCTGCGCCGGGATATCCTCGCCGCCGCCACCGCCCAGCCCGACCGCGCGATGCCCACCAGTGGCGAAACCACGCCCGTGCTGGCCGGCTTCCTGAACGAGCAGGCGGTGCCACGCCTGCTGGAAACCACTTACGACGATGAGCTGGGCTTGCGCACGCAGGCGCTGCTGCGCGTGCCGCTGACCATCGAGCCAACGCCGGTGGGCCAGTCGGTGCGCGTGCCTGATGCACTGATGCGGTTGGTGCTCAGCCGCGCCAGCATGGGCGTGCCCTACGATCCGAGCCGTGGGGAATGGCTGCTCACCCAGCACGAATCCTCGCCCAGCGCGCCGTTCGTGATCGGCTTTGCCCCGCCGTGGCAGATCGGCCTGATGCGACCGGTGCGGGCAACGATCAACATCGATCTCAACGCCCCACGGCACAGCATCACCCTGGCGCCGCGCAGTGCGCCCAACAAAGCGGTGACATGGGATGAGGCGGTGTCCGTCAGGACCGCCACCTTCGATCTGAGCCCGGCCGACGCCGATGAAAACGGCGTCATCTGGTTTCACATGACCGTGCGGCGCACCAACCAGGGCGCCCCCGGCGATTTGCCGACTCCCTGGCACATCCGCTGGCTGCGGATGGGCCTGGAGGGACAGGTCATCGACAGCCCACGGCGCCCGTTGCCCGACAGGCCGACCCCGCAACCGCCGCGTGACAACCGACCGCGGCAGAACGGTCGTGCAAACAATTCGTAGCCCGTTTAGCGCGCTGAACCGCCCAGGCGTTCAGTGCACACGCGGCCGATCGTGATCGGCCGTTCCGTTCGGAGTGAACCGTATGACCACCCAAGTCGAACCAACCCCGCAGCGCAAGCCTTCCGTTGTCGATCGCTCCGCGCCCATCCTGCGCACGGAGAACCTCACCAAGAAATACGGCGAGCATACCGCCCTCAAGGACCTAAACATCACCATCCACCGCGGTGAGGTCTTCGGTTACATCGGTCCCAACGGCTCGGGCAAGACCACCACCTTCCGCATCCTTTGCGGCCTGCTCGACCCCACCAGCGGCCGGGCGATCGTGGCCGACAAGGATGTCACCGGCAGCAAGGACCTGATCAAGCAGGTCGTCGGCTACCTGCCGGACAACTTCGGCGTGTATCCGACGCTGCGGGTGTGGGAATACCTCGACTTCTTCGCCGCCGCCTATCGCATCCCCAAGAAGCAGCGGGCTGAGCGCATCGACAAGTGCCTGACCATCGCCAACAGCTACGAGTTCAAGGACAAGCTGATGGGCGCGCTGTCGCGCGGCATGAAACAGCGCGTGGGTATCGCCAAGACGCTGATCCACGATCCGCAGGTGCTGATCCTGGACGAGCCGGCCGCCACCATCGATCCGCGCGCCCGCATCCAGATGCGCCAGCTCCTGCGCGAGCTGGCCGACCTGGGCAAGGCGGTGCTGGTTTCCAGCCACATCCTGCCGGAACTGGCGGACATGTGCGATACGGTTGGCATCCTCTCCAAGGGTGAACTGATCGCCGCCGGGCCGGTGCAGGAGATCATGCGCACGGTGCGGCAGAAGCGCGTGATGAGCATCACGGTGCTGAAAAACGTGGACAAGGCCAAGGAACTGATCGCCGCCGGCCCCGGCGAGTGGGAGCTGGTCCACCAGGATGGCAACATCCTGCGCTACGAAGTGCAGGCGGATGAAAAACAGCTTGCCCTGGTCCTGTACAACCTGAGCAAGAACGGCATCGCCGTCGCCAACTTCGCCGAAGTCCCGGCGGACCTGGAAGACGTGTTTATGAGCCTGACGAAGTGATGGTTCGCTACTGATGAACACGGATGAGCAGAACGCCCTCAACGCGGTGATAAAGCGCATGAGTGGGTGTGCCGCCAACGTGCATGTTCGTCTGGGCTGCGGGTTCGTCGCGAAGGTATGTCAGAACTCGCTTGTCATTGAATTGCCGAAGAGCCGGCTCTTCGGTGGAAGTTGAGCAGTTTCGTGGCGAACCGAGATAGCCGATTACATGAAGTCCACGCTGTATCCATCTGTGATGAAAGATTCCTCTGAGTCACCATGAACCCCGTCCTTCTCAAAGATCTCATCGGGCTGCTGCGGCTGAAGCGCGTGGCGGCGATCCAGGTGTTTTTCCTGCTGGTGCTGGGGCTGCTGGTGCTGCTGACCTGGCCGCAGGCGGGCGTGCTGGAAGGCTCCTATGGCGCGGGCAGCGTCGCCAGCGCAGCGCGCGGGCAGGACCACCTGCTGCTGGGGCTGGTCATCGGGCAGATTATCCTGCTGGTGCTGTTCGTGCCCGGCATCGCCTCGGTCGCCCTCACCGGTGAGAAGGAAGCCAACACGCTGGAGATGCTCTACGCCTCGCGCCTGACGCCGGCGGAGATCATCTGGGGGAAGGTGGGGTTCGCCATCGCCTACCCGATCCTGCTGCTGCTGACAGCCCTGCCTTTCGTGGCGCTGCTCAACTTCCGGGGGGATGTGCGCGGCGATGACCTGTTGTGGGCCTACCTGATCCTCTTCATCACCGCCATCTTCCTGGCCATGCTCTGCCTGATGGTGTCGGCGGTGTGCAAGCAGAGCTCCACCGCCCTGGTCGTCAGCTACATCACCGTGCTGGTGGTGTGCGGCGCGGTGCTGGTGCCGGCGGCGATCATGCTGCAAAGCCAGGGAGGCGTGGTGGCCCAGGTGCTGCACTATATTCGCTCGCTGTCGCCGGTGGCGGCGGCACTGAGCCTGCTGGCCCCCGCGCAGTACGACTTCAGCGGGGCGGGGCGCCAGGGGCTGGCGCCGCTGTGGATGACGTTCCTTCCGGCGGCGGGGCTGGTGATCCTGGTCAGCTTCGGCGTCCTGGTCATGAAGCTGCGCAGCGCTCCCAACGCCTCGGAGGGCTTCGGCCGGGGCGCGGCCGCCGAAGCCGAACATGGTGCCCTGCACCGCATCATGTACCTGATTGACCCGAACAAGAAGCCCAAGCCGTTCGGATCATTCAACCCGGTGGTGGCCAAGGAGCGCCGAACCAATCAGCTTCGCAGCGGACGCTGGATGATCCGCATTTTCTACGCCTCGCTGCTGGTGTCGCTGGCGCTGAGCGCCATGGCCCTCTATGGCGGTGAGACCGAGCACAAGAACCTGCTGGAATACGTGGCCGCGGTGGTCATCACCTTCCAGGTGGGCCTGGTGGCGCTGGTGAGCCCCAGCCTCACCAGCAGCGTGGTCAGCACCGAGATCGAGAACGGTACCTGGGAGGTATTGCGGCTGACCCCCCTGAGCGGCTGGCGGATTTTCTGGGGCAAGTTCATACCCGCGTTCCTGCCGGCGCTGCTGCCGATCGTGGCACTGCTGCCGGCCTACGGGGCGCTGTGGTACATCCAGCCGGGCTACTTGCAGTACTTCCTGCGGGTAATCCCGGTGGTGGTGCTGGCGGCAGCGTTCTGCTGCACGCTGGGGCTGATGGCCTCTACCCTCTTTTCCAGCACCGCCCGCGCCACGGTGACGGCGTACGTGATCACCGCCGCCCTGTTCGTGCTGCCGATGATCGCCTGGTTCGCCAGCGGGGTGGTGCTAGCGCCGAAGGTCGCGGCCCACCTCGCGTTCCTTTCACCGGGCGTGGTGGCGGTCAATGTGCTGCCCAACGGCTGGGGCGCCATCGCGGAATATGGCCTGTACGAACTGCACCTGTATCTGATCGGCGCCCTGACGCTGCTGATGCTCATCATTGCCTGGCTCCGCCTGGCCGCGCTGATGCGCATGGGGTAGGGCGGCCACGCCGGCCCATGCAGCACACGCGCTGACCAGTCCGACAGCGTGTCATGGCAAACGAAAAAGCCGCCACTGTGCAGACTGCTCAGTGGCGGCTTATTGTTTCACTTCAGGCAGGATTTACACCGACTTACCACCCACCGTGACCGGGATGCCGGCAGGCTGGGGGGCGGGGTGGTAGCTGGGTTCAATGGCAATTTGCAGTGGCCGCCGCTGGCCGCTGGGCAGGCCGTGCTGGTCTACGATCCGCTGGATCGCCATGATCCCCTCGATGAGCGACTCAGGCCGTGGCGGGCAGCCGGGGATATAGACATCCACCGGCATGAACTGGTCAATCCCCTGGATGGTGGCATAAGCGTCGAACACCCCGCCGGTGCTGGCGCACGCGCCCATGCTGATCACCCACTTCGGCTCGGTCATCTGCTGGTAAATGTGCTGGAGGACCGGCATCATCTTAATCGTCACCCGCCCGGCCACGATCATCAGGTCGCTCTGGCGGGGGCTGAAGCTCATGCGCTCCATCCCGAAACGGGCCAGATCGAAACGGCTGGCGGCAGTGGCCATCAGTTCGATGCCGCAACAGGCGGTGGCGAACGGCATCGGCCAAAGTGAGTTGCGCCGGCCCCAGTTGACCAACTTCTTGAGCTGGGTCGTCAACACATTGTCCGGCAGCATCTGGGTATCAATCATCGGTACTCCAATGTCTCCTGAGCCATGCCATTATAGGTGATCCCCGCCCGGCGAACCAGCCAGACCGGCGGAAAACCGCTGGCGCAGCAGCGCGTTATCGAAATCATGCCGACATCTAACAGCCCGATCGTGCCCGGTCGCGATATCCTGCTGAAGCATAAGGAGGAACATCCGCGTGAACCCCAATCGCACGATCACCTGCCCGGCTTGCCAAACCGCCGATCCTCTCATTCGCTCCGAGGCCAACGCCCAACTCCCTTCGCTGCGCTGCGGCCGCTGTGGCGGCCAGTGGATCCGCGAGGAGCACTATTACGCCTGGATCGAGCGTTCCGACCGCTCATCCACCCCCAGCGCGGTGGAAGCAGCGGGCCAGGCGCAGGACACGCCCCGCGCCAAGCTGTGCCCCGAGTGCGGCCGCATCATGCGACGCTATGCAGTAGGACACGGGCTTGATTTCATCATCGACCGCTGCGGCACCTGTGCTGGCATCTGGTTCGACGCCAACGAATGGGAGCGCCTGACCCATGCCGGCCTGGCCGATCGCGTCCATTTCATCTTCTCCGCCGCCTGGCAGGCCGACATCCTGCGCACCCGGCAAATACACGCCGCGGCCCAGCGGCTGCGCGAAAAGATCGGCCCGGACGACTACGACCGGCTCACGGCGCTGGCCGACTGGATCGAGCAACACCCGCACCGCACCGAGTTGGCCGCCTATCTCACCGACCGCTTCCGCGAGCTGTCTCCACGCGGCCCGGCCAGTGCGTCAGCGGAGCAATGAGGTCGGTGTTCAGCACGCTGCGCTCACGACGCCCTTACTGGCTGTCATCGGGGCCGTTCCGCCATCACAGCGGGTATCACGCGCATGCCTGCCGGGCTAACCGGGAAAGAAGCGCTCGGGCCAGCCGAATCGGGCGCGTAATCCACCGCCAGATCACGTTGTTTGGCTTATCGGCCGCCTGTATAAAAACCTTCATGGCCATCACGCAGCGGCAGCGGGCGGTTTTGCGGGAGATCTGGCAGAACGGGCCGTTGTCGCGATGGGAGCTGCATCAGCGTACCGGACACACACCCAACGGCGTGGGCACGCTGGTGCGGGCGCTGATCGATGCGGGACTGCTGCATGAGCTGCAGCCCGAACCCACCGGCGGCGGACGGCCGCGCATCCCGCTGGCCATTCGTCCCGATCAACGTCATGTCATCGGCCTGGCGCTGGCGCCGGGGGCAGTGCATGTGGCGCGCATCAACCTGCTGGGCCAGCTGGCCGATGAGCGGGCCGCCCAGAGCCGTCCCCTGCCCGATCCGGCCCGTGCTGGCCAGGTCATCCGCAGCCTGCTGGAAAAAACCCGCAACGCCAACACCCTGGGCATCGGCATCGGCGTGGCGGGATTCATCGATCCTGCCGCGCGCACTGTGCTGGCCGGATCGGCGGTTGCGCCCCAGGCGCCGCTGTCATTGGCAAAAGCGCTGGAGGCGGCGGGGGAGGTACCGGTCTCGCTGGAGAACGACACCCAGGCGCTGGCTGCCCAGTGGATGCTGACACACAAGGCCGATGCCTCCCAGGATGTCCTGCTGGTGCATTTTGATGAGGGGAGCGTGTCGGCTGCGCTGCTGGTGGCGGGGCGGCCCAATCGCGGATGCGCCGCCGGGGCCAATGAGCTGGGGCACACCCGCTTTGCCGTTGACACCGCCCGCTGCTACTGCGGCCAGACCGGCTGCCTCGAGCGCATCTGCAGTGGCGATTTCCTGCTGCGCCAGGGGGCGAAAAACGGTCTGCTGGCCCAGCAGGTGGAGCGCTATGCCGGCAACAGCAAACCGATCGAAGCCCTGATCCGCCATCTGGCGATGGGCCTGGCCAACGCGGCCAACCTGATCCGCCCGCATCGCCTGGTGCTGGCCAGCCGCTTCGTCGAGCATGCACCGTTCACCAGTCGCCTGATCGAAGAAACCCGTCGTCTGCTGCTGGGGCAGATCCGCGACCGGATGGCCATCGACTGCTGGGATATCCCCGGCACCCGCACCGCCGAAACCGCCGCCTGGCTGGCATTGGCCGATCTGTATTACGATGGATGGGGAACGGGGGAGGACAAGGCAAAAGGCTGAAAAGCGCATCAGGTGCGCCTTTCAGCCTTTTCGCCGGTCATTCCTATCCAACCGGTGTGACGCTGTCCACATCCATGCGGTAGACCTGCGTGACCTGGCCGCCCTCGCGCTTCAGGTCGACGTAAAGCGTACCCATCACCTCGACCAGGCCGCGGTAGTAGTTGATTGAATCGTTGGTGGCGCGGGCCTGCACCCAGTGCTGCACCTTGGGCGGGCCGGAATAACAGCACTTGGCAATCGAGTAGACGAGGACGAAGTTCTCCACCGTCTGCCCCGCGCCGCGAGGATCATACATTTCGCCGCGGACGAGAATCTTGCGGCCGTCCAGCTTGCGGTATTCCGCCGGAACATCCTCGATCGTGCCGGTGGTGGCGTCGAAGGGGAAATCGCTCAGCGCCTTGAGATTCACCTCAAGGTAATCGCCCCGGTCACGGATACCGCCTGTAACTGATTCCTCGACAAAGATATACAGCGGATAGCCGACAAGCAGGACCACCGCCGCGGCGAAAAACAGAATGCGGAAGTTGAACCGCTCGCGCAAGGGGATGTGGGCTGCGTTGCTCATGGTTTACATCGTTGCCAGCGAGGGTAACGGCACCAGCCTGTCACTCGCCAATTCGACATCTCTTGGCGGCTTTGGCATCCCAACAGGTTGCGGGATGCGCCGGCCCAGCACAAGCCCGTCGCGACAAGCAACAATCCGACAACATGCGTACGGCCTGGGCCTATCTACCCATCCTGCCTGGTAAGGCATCTCGTCCGTATGATATTACTCGATGACCAGCTCGATTGTTCCCACGATCTTCCCTCCCTTCTGCAATTGCCGGTCCATCGCCATGCTGAGATCGCCAGTAAACTGATCCACCGGCTGCACTTGCGTGACACAGTGGCTAATCGGCCATAGCCGGCGACGCAACCGCGCGGTTCAGCTCGGCCAACGCCACCACGCGCGGCAATTGCCGCGTCAGGTTCTGGTCATGACTGACCAGCAGCAGGCTTGCGCTAATTTCCTGACAAAGCTGGCGGATCAGGTCAAGCACCTGCTGGGCATTGGTGGCATCCAGTGCCCCGGTTGGTTCATCGGCCAGCACCACCTTTGGCCGGGCCGCCAGCGCCCGTGCCACCGCCACCCGCTGCTGCTGCCCGACCGACAGCTTGGCCGGCTTGTAGTGCCTGCGCTCACTCAGCCCCACTTCCTCCAGCAGGTGATCCGCCCAGGCCGTATCGGGCGTCCGCCCGCTGAAACTCATCCCCAGCAGCACATTCTCCCGTGCGGTGAACCCCGCCAGCAGGTGGTGGGTCTGGAAGATGTAGCCGATGTGCCGCCCGCGGAAGTTGTCGCGCTCCGCCTCGGAAAGACGGGTCAGCTCAACCTTCCCCTCCGCGCCCAGGTCATATGTCACGTGCCCCGAATCCGGCACCAGGATCCCGGCCATCAGGTGCAGGAGTGTCGTCTTGCCCGACCCGCTCGATCCCACCAGCGCCACCTGCTCCCCATCGCCCAGTTCGAAGTGCTCGATGTCGATCGTCGGCACGAACGAGCCATCCGGCGCCACGTACCGCTTTTTCAACTCAGACAAGATCACCGCCATACCACCAGCCTACCGCCACCCCCGCAGCGCGCCAATTGCAAGCCAGTTGCGTTCCCGACCCAGCCAGACCAATCGCACGCGGCCCCTCCTAAAGGCCCGACAACCTGCCATCAGTCACGACCGCTGGGGTGATTTCGCTGGTTGCGCGCGGCTTAGCGATTGCTCAGGTCCTCGATCGTCACATTGGCGCGCCAGTCCATGGTGGGGGGGTCGTAGGGATGCGGCTGGCCGGTGATCTGGGTCAGCGACCACGCGGCGATCCAGCGCAGGCGCGGGCTGGTGTCGGTGGTGGCCGCCTTGGTCAGCAGATTGCGCGCACCCTGCATCTTCAGCCGGCCCATGGCCTTGAGGGCCTCGAATTTGGTTTCCTCGGCGTCGTACTCCGAGTTGTACAACCCCGCCAGCCGGCCGGTCGAAGCGCGGTCATCGGGATCGGCCACCTGGCCAACCGCCCACGCCCCGGCAGCGCGGGGTTCGGACGGTGTGGTCTCGCCACTGGCGGACAGCACCTGCCGCACCGGCGCCAACACGCGCTGATCACCCAGCAATGCCGCGGCGATGAACGCCTCGACCGTCGCTGAACTGGCCAGGAGATCATTTCCCCGGCCCACCACCGCCGCCGCCCCGCGCGTGGCCAGGTCGGTGACCGCATCGGCCGCCCGCTTGTCGCCGATACGGCCCAGCGCCCGGACCGTCTCAATCACCGCGGCGGCATCCAGCGCCTCGCTGGCCTCGGCCGGCGCCAGCAGCGCGATCTGTTTCTCCAGCCCGGCGTTGCTGCGGTAGGCGCCCAGCAGGTGCGAGCCATCCTGCCGCCGCTGCGCGTGGGGCAGGTCCAGCAGCTTGACCGCCTCGGCAATGATCGCCTGCTTCACGGTTTCATCGGCGGCCTGCGTAAGAGAGGCCAGGGCGGCATCATGCACCGGCAGGTACGGATCGACCAGCAGATCCACCAGCCGCGATGCCACCGCCGTCGATTGCACCGGCACCACGTTGGCCGCGGCCACGGCACGCACCGATGGGTCGGGATCGTCCAGTAGCCGCTCGGCGGCCGCGCGAGCGTCGGCGGCCTCGATCACCGCCGGCAACGCCGCCAGTGCCGTGCGCCGAACCGCCGGATGGGGGCTTTGCAGCAGGGCGGTGATCGCCTCGCCGTGGCGGGTTGATTTGAGCTGCGCCAGCGCCTCCAGGGCACTGACCTGCTGGCCGGGATCTCCCTTGAGCAGCCCGGCCACCGCCGCGGCGTGATCCGTCGCGCCAATCCGCGCAATCGCCTGGACCGCATGAACCTGCAAGCGCGGCTGCAGCGCGGGCAGGGCGATGGCGATGGCGTCGACCTCTTCCGCCGTTGCCGCGCTTTTCAGGGCGGCAAGACGCACATTCTCATCGGCATCATTGAGCGCTTTGAGCACGATTGCCGCAGCCCCCTGGCGCTCAGCAGTAAGCCGTCCATAGGCCAGTACCGCCTGGGCGCGCACCACCGGGTCGGGATCGTCGATCAGCCTGGCCACATCGTTCGCCAGGTCTGCCTGCCCCAGGTCCGCGGCCGCCTGCGCCGCTGCGCCGCGCACGACCGATTCACTGTCGCCCAGGGCGATGCGGATGAATGTCGCCGCTTCGGCCAGGCGTGTCTTGCCCAGGTCGCGCACCAGTTCCACCCGCCGCTCGGGCGTGGTCCCGGAGCGCTGCATCGCCTCACCCAGCAGTTGGATGGTACGCGGCGAGGTCTTGTTCACGGTCTGTGCATCGGGGATATGCAATTGGGGGCTGCGATGCTCGATGACGATCGCTTCGGGGGTGTCGGTGATCGACGGTGCGGCTGTCTGTGCCCAGACGGCCGCCGCACTCAGCACAACCAGGACAAATCCCGCTCGATAACCGCAGAGATGGACCATGCCCGCCAGATTACGACCGCGGTGGGGGCGGGTCAAAGGGAGAGGGCCACGGTTTAGGGCCGAGCGTTCAGAATTCAGGGGTTAGCGGCAGGAGGCAGGAAACTGCCATCTCTCGCAACACACTGCCCGCGGGCCTGGGCGTTTTCAGTGTGCTCAGGCGGACAGCGGGCGCATGTCCTGCCCGGCGGGGCTTTCTGAACCCCCGACCGCTTTCCCGCACCGGTAGCGCCAACCCGGTCTCATGCTTCTTCCACCGGTTCGGGGATGGGGGTTTCCATGGGGCGCTTCCACAGCAGGTGCATGCGCCAGTGGGCATCGTCGCGGGTTGGGTAGTCCAGGCGATGGTGGGCGCCGCGGGATTCGGTGCGGGTGTAGGCGGCGGTGGAGATCAGGTGGCAGACGATCAGCATGTTCTGCAATTCCCATCCCGCCAGCGCTGCTGCGCCCTGGGCCGGATCGAAGGTCTTGTCCATCACATAGCGGCTCCAGAAGACGATGATCTCGCGCGTCTCGGCAAGGCGGTCGCCGCTGCGCTCGATGCCGACATTGCGCCACATCACGCTGCGCAGGCTGGAGCGCACATCCTGGATATCCAGCTCGGTCTTGTCCGATGGCGGGATGCGGTGTTCGAGTTGAAGCGGGAACTTCACCTCATCCCGCAGTGCCTCTGCCGCCGCGTGCTCACCCGCGCGGGCGCCGAAGGCCAGCCCTTCCAGCAGCGAGTTGCTCCCCAGCCGGTTGGCGCCGTGCAGGCCGGTGCAGGCGACTTCACCGACGGCATACAACCCCGCCAGCGTGGTGCGCGCCTGCTCATCGGCATCAACCCCGCCGATCATGTAGTGAGCGGCGGGATGGATCGGAATCAGGTCACGGGCCGGCACGATGTCGAACTGGTCCACCAGGCGCGACAGAGAGGGAAAGCGCTCGCGGAACTCGCGCTCGGGCAGATGCCGTACATCCAGGTACACGTGGGTGTAGTCGGTCTTGCGAATCTGCTGCACGATCGCGCGGGCCACCACATCCCGCGGGGCCAGCTCGGCAAGCTCGTGATAATCGGGCATGAAGCGGTAGCCGTTGCGATCGACCAGGTAAGCCCCCTCGCCGCGCACCGCTTCGGTGATCAGCGCCCGGCTGGAGCCGGCAACGTAGAGCGTGGTGGGATGGAACTGCACCATCTCCATGTCGCGCAGCGCTGCCCCGGCGCGATAGGCCATGGCGTGCCCATCGGCGGTGGCGATGCGCGGATTGGTCGATTCGCGGTAGAGCTGGCCGGCCCCGCCGCTGGCCAGGATCGTCCGCCTGGCCCAGATGATGTTGATGCGCCCGTCGATCAGCGCCAGCACACCCAGGCAGCGGTCTTCATCGGTAATCAGGTCGATGACGAAGGTGTTGTCGCTGAAACGGATGCTCTCGCGCGAGCGCGCGGTGCGGATGAGCGTGGTCGCCAGTTCGCGGCCGGTGGCATCGCCGTAGGCATGCAGGATGCGCGGGTGGCTGTGGCCTCCCTCGCGGGTGAAGGCCAGGCCGTGCGCGTTGCCGGCTTCCTTGTCGAAGT
This sequence comes from uncultured Tepidisphaeraceae bacterium, assembly GCA_964398315.1. GTDB lineage: Bacteria > Planctomycetota > Phycisphaerae > Tepidisphaerales > Tepidisphaeraceae > JADLCB01. Next base: position 118,164 of record CAYNMV010000002.1, read on the forward strand.
TGATCCCCCAGTCGAGCAGTTCCAGCACACGGCGGGGGCCTTCCTCAACCACGATGCGCACCGCCTGCATATCGCACAGCCCCGCGCCGCCGGCCAGGGTGTCCTGGATGTGTGATTCGATGCTGTCCAATGGCTGGAGGACCGCGGCGATGCCCCCCTGGGCATACCAGGTGTTGGATTCATCCAGGGCGTCCTTGGTGACGACGACCACTTCGGCCCCGCCGTCGGCCGCCGCGATCGCCGCCCGCAGCCCCGCTGCGCCGCCGCCAATTACCAGAACATCAGTAAATTGCTGCGGCAGGCGCGCTGCCTTGAACGGGATCAGGTACCGCCGCTGCGTCAGAGCCTCAAACATGATGCAGATAATAGGGGGATCGGCATCTGACAGATAGTCTTGCGGCGCGATGGTTTGCCGGGCGGCCGCGGGGGCTGGCGCCTCCCTGGCTGGTGCATCAGCGGTTGGCGCATCAGCCGCTGGTGCATTATCGGCTGGTGGGTGTCGCCGGCGTGGGGGGATCTTCCCCGGCCAGGTCGCTGCCAGCGATGGTGCTGCTGCCGTTGGCTGGTGCGGATGGGGTCGCACCGCCCGCCGGGGCGCTGGATGTCGATGCAGCGGACGATGCCGGCGCA
>CAYNMV010000002.1:118893-120482 GCA_964398315.1 uncultured Tepidisphaeraceae bacterium
GCCGGCGCAGAAGCCGGCACGGGATCCACCAGGCTGATGACCGTCTGCCCGGGCCGCGGGGCGGGGCGGTCACCGCGCGTGAAGATGATCACCTCACCCTCATCGCCAAGGACGAACATCGGCAGCAGCGCACCGCCCTGGTTGCGCAGGGCACTGAAGGGGAACTCGCGCGTCAGCCGGGTGCGGCGGATGGTGGCGCCGGCCTCGAGGCGCTCGGCCAGGCTGGGGTAGGTCCACCCATCGCCAAACAGCACCCGCCCGCGAATCTCTTCGGTAGCCTTGGCCGGCCGGCGCTCGCTGGGGCGGGCCGAGGCAAGTTGATAGACGTTGGAGCGCCCGAACCAGCGGGCATAGCGCACGGCGGCCAGGGTGTTCACCTCATCGTTGGGCGTCAGCGCCAGCAGCCGCCCGATGCCCGACAAGGCAATGCGTTCGCGCACCGATTCGGACAGGATGCTGCTGTACATCGCCGGCAATCCCGCCAGCCGTGCCGCCTGCACGTTGTCGTAGTTCATGTCAACCAGCAGCACCTCGATGCCGCTGGCTTTCAGAGCTGAGCCCACCATCCGCGCCAGCGGGTTGGCGCCGGCAATCACGAAGCCGTTGGCGGTGGGCTTGGCCAGGTCCAGCGCGCGGGCCAGCGGGCGGGCGGTCAGGCCGTACACCACCACCGTGCCCACGATCACCGCCAGCGTGATGGGCAGGATGACCTGGGCCTCGGGCAGGGTCTCGGCCAGGCGGAGCGCGAAGATGCTCGACACCGCCGCGGCCACAATCCCGCGCGGCGCCATCCACGCCAGGAACAACCGCTCCTTCCATTTCAGCGGGGAAGCGAAGGTGGAGACCAGCACCGCCGCCGGCCGCACCACCAGGATCAGCGCGCTGATGAACAGCAGGCTGCGCCACCCCAACATGCCCATCTGGTCCACCGTCACCCGCGCCGCCAGCACGATAAACAGCACCGCGATCAGCAGGTTGGTCAGGTGTTCCTTGAACTCGGCGACATGGGTGATGGAGACGATGCGCTGATTGGCCAGCACGATCCCCATCACCACCACTGTCAGCAGCCCCGATTCCGGCTGAATCAGATTGGACAGGGCAAACAGCGCGATGACCGCCGTCAGCATCACCGGATTGTGAAGCATATCCGGCACCAGGGCCCGGCGCAGCAGGTAGATCAGGCCCAGGCCACCCAGCCCGCCGACCACCAGCCCCACCAGCGCTGTCCGCAGCACGCCCATGGCCATCAGCGCCATGCGCCCGCCGGCCTCGACACCAATCGCCTCGAACACCAGCACCGCCAGCATCGCGCCGATGGGGTCGATGACGATGCCTTCCCACTTGAGGATCGGCCCGACCTGCCCCTTGGGCCGCACGTACTGGAGCAGCGGCCCGATGACGGTCGGGCCGGTGACCACCAGGATGGCCCCCAGCAGCAGGGCAATGCGCCAGTCGAGGCCGAAAATCCAGCCCGCGGCCAGAGTTCCCAGCGCCAGCGACACCGCCGCCCCAGTGGAGCAGAGATGCGTGATGACCCCCCCCCCCCCCCCCCGGGTACACACGCCCAAAGAGAGGGGGAGGCCCCCCAA
>CAYNMV010000002.1:120492-164658 GCA_964398315.1 uncultured Tepidisphaeraceae bacterium
TCAGCTCGCGCAAGTCGAGTGTCAGGCCCCCTTCAAAGAGGATCACCGCCACCGAGAGACTGACCAGCGGAATCAGCAGCTCCCCCAGCAGGGCATCAGGCCCGAGGAACCGCTGCGGCCATGTTTCCGGCCACCAGGCGAAGCCGCTGAGCCACTGCACAAACGGCCCAACCAGGAATCCGGTCAGCAGCAGCATCAGGATCGCCGGCAGCTTCAGCCGCCATGCCACCCATTGGGCCAGCACACCCAGTACAAGGATCGATGCCAGCCCCAGCACGAGGTTCTGGTCCGACGCCGCCAGGAGGGGCGAAAACAGGTCGATCTGGAGCGGATTGGCCATCACGATGGGGACTATAAATGGCCGCCACCGCCGACACCAACAGCAATAGGAATAAAGTGGCGCGGGATTGGGTGTCTGGAGATTCCGAATCTTTCAGGACGATGCGAACGCCATGAAAACACCGGCGGGCCATCCCTGCCGCCTCATTTTGCCTGACCGGCGGTGGATCTATTGGTTTGCACGCCGCATGGACTGGCCGATTGTTTTGCCACGCCCTCAGCGCGTGCGGTGGAAGAGGGTCAGTGCAACCAGGGTGAGGGCCACGGTAGCAAACAGGCCGCCCCACAGCGCGCCCCACAGGCCGAAGTAGAACGTCAGCGGCAGCCCGACGCCGAGCGATGCCAGGGTGTTGGTCACCTGCGTCCAGAACTGCACCTGCGGCCTGCCCAGGCCGTTCAGGATCGCCAGCGCCATCGTCGCGCAGAATCCAACCAGGGTGGTCAGGGCGAAGATGCGCACGCCGTTGGCCACGTGCATGTAGTCGCGGTAGAAGATGTACAGCGGCAACTCGGGCACGATCATCATGATCAGCAGGAAGCTGGCTATGGCAACGAAGCCCAGGCCGGCGTATTTCAGGCCCACCCGCTTGGCGAAGCCCACGTTTGACCCGCCTCGCGTCTTGGCCACCACCGGTACGATCAGCCCCACCAGCGTCATCACCACCGGGTTGGTCAGCTTGTTCAGGCTGGTGATGACGTGGTAATTGCCGGCGATGTCCAGGGCGTGCCCCTTGCCCAATACCCAACGGTAGCCGATGTCGGTGACAATCGTGGTGAAGTTGGCGGCGGCGATCCACTTGCCCAGGTGCCAGAACTCAACTGCGGTGGAGCGCAGATCGGCCATGCTGATACGGGCAAAGCCGATCTGGGCGGCCTGCACCAGTGCCGCGATCACCGTCAGCACCGACATGGATCCCAGCGCCACCGCCAACCCGCGTGGGCCGCTCATCCACCCCATCTCTCCAAATGCCGCCAGCAGCCCGAGTTGTCCGATGTAGACGATGGTGTCGCCCGGCACCGCCGCCGCGAAACGCAGGCGGGCCATGAGCGTGCGGCGGGACAGCTCCTGGAGCTGGAAGGTGAACAGCAGCCCCATCACCGCCGCTACCGTGGAGCCGAGCCCCAGCGGCGCAGCGCGAATCGCCACGATGGTGCTGATTCCCATCGCCAGCAGCAGCGGCACAGACAGCAGCAGCGTGAGGATCAGCGAGGCCGTGGCAAAGCGCGGCAGCCGCTCCGGATCCACCACCGCCCCGCGTACCTGAACGGGGTAAATCACCAGCGCTGCCTGCAGGCTGGCGAGGAAGAAGAAAACCGGCAACACCAGGCTGTAGGCGCCCAGTACATCGGCTGCCACGTACTTGGCCAGCAGGACATCCCGTCCAAAATTACCGATACTTGCGATGGCCTGGTCGGTGATCGGCCAGCCCCCTTTGCGCGTGATCGTCACCACCAGCCCGCGCAGGCGCGACGGTGGGGCGACGGCGGCATCGGTTATGTCGGCCGGTTCGGTCATGGTAGTATGCGCGCGGTCACAACAGCGCCGCGGAGCATTGTCCGTATCATCGGCCGAATAACCGCTCTGACTTGCGCAAAGCAACGCCGATTTTGTGAATCAGATAGCCGAAGCAGACTGGCATGCAACACCTGAAGGCATGCCCTGGAGGTCGGCGACAAGCCGGCATCAGCCACCTCCGCTGTGGACAACCCTGCGGATGAGCTGTTCAGGAGTTATCCACAATCCGTGGAAAACCTGGCGCAATGACAGACAGTTGACCGACAGCCCCTTGGGACAGCCTGTGGAGAACCTGGCCTGACCTGTCGCGGCCATTGGCGCCAACCTCCCGCTGCCATGACAGCCATCAGGTCGCCGCCGGCGGGGGTGTCGATCCAGCCGCAATATGCCGGCTGCGCCCGATTCACATCATAAACACCCCATCCACACCGACAGTCCGATAAGAAACATGGTAAAACATTACATGATAAAAACTTACGTTTCTTGAAGCGAACTTATCCACAATGCGACAGGCTACATCATCACGTCTACTCTGTTTAGAGTTTGTATCTCAGAACAGTACAGTTAAAGTAGCTCACCCCTCGTTTTGCGGGGGGTGAGAAGATTTGCCAGAAAAGGCTCGCCCATGAAGATTATCTGCAATCGAGGTGCGCTGCTGGAAGCGCTGTTGGTCGCCGGGAATGTCGTCACCGCCCGAACTCCCAAGCCGGTCCTGCAATGCGTCAAGCTGACGGCCGCAGATGACCGCCTGACCATTGCGGCTACCGATCTGGAAGTGGCCATCCGCTTCAGCGACAACCAGGTGCAGATCGAGGAACCGGGCGAGTGCCTGCTGCCGGCCGACAAGATCCGCGACATCGTCCGCGAGTCGATCGACGACACCCTGAGCATCGAGATCGACAAGGACAACGCCCACATCAAGGGCCAGGACTCGCACTTCAGGATCTTCACCCAGCCGGTCAGCGAATTCCCGCCGGTGCCCGATTTTGACGGTGAGGCCGACCTGCAGATCCAAGGCGGTGCCCTCAAGGCTTTGATCGGCCAGACACTCTTCGCCGCGGCCAAGGAATCGAGCCGCTATGCCTTCAACGGCGTACTGGTGACGGCCACGGGCAAGAAGATCAACCTGGTCAGCACGGATGGCCGGCGGCTCGCCCAGGCCAAGGGGGATCTGATCGCCGGCGGCGAGCAGGACTCAATCCCCGCCATCGTGCCGGCCAAGACCCTGCAACTGGTCGAGAAGCTGATCGACGATCCTGAGGGCACGGTCGCCATCCAGCTCCGCGAGAACCAGATCATCTTCCACACCCCCAGCGCCACCCTCACCAGCACCCTGGTTGAGGGGCAGTTCCCGCCGTATGAGGATGTCATCCCGAAGGACACCGACAAGAAGATGACCGCGAGCACGGCCGATTTCCTGTCGGCCATCCGCCGGGCGGCCCTGCTGACGACCGAGGAGAGCAAGGGGGTCCGGCTGCAATTCAGCAAAAAGGGCCTGGTCCTCAGCTCCCGTTCCCCCGAGGCTGGCGAGGCAACGGTCAATTTCCCCTGCAAGTTCGAGGGGGCCGATATCGAGATCGGGTTCAATCCCGCGTTCCTGGTCGATGCCCTCAAGGTGGTGGACAGCGATGAAATCGCCTTCGAACTGACCGCCCCCAACCGGCCAGGCCTGCTCAAGGGCGGCCCGAACTTCCTCTACGTCATCATGCCCGTGAATCTGCAGTAGGCTGCGCCGTTTTTTCGCGTTGAAAGAGGCGTTGCCGAGCCGATTCATCAGGTGGGTGTTGATCGGGTGTGGACGGCTTGTCCCCGCCGTGTTCGGCGTTCGGTCCGCGCTCGGAATCTGCTATAACGGGCTGGAGCGATGAAACGGCGCAAGGATTCGACCATTCCCCCCGAGCTGGCCCCGCTGGCCCGCCTCAGCGGCGAGGTGGCCGAGATTGAGCGCCTCTGGAGCTTCAAGCGAGCCGACCATCGCGATGCCGATCACCTGGGCAACGACCTGGTCGGATTCTTCAAGACCTCGGTCCAGAAGCGGCAGGACAAGCTGGCCACCATCGCCGCCGCCTGGGAAACACTCATCCCCGAGTTCCTCAACGCCCACTGTGCCCTGGAAGGGTTCAGCCGCGGCACGCTCACGGTGATCGTCGATTCATCCCCGCATCTCTACGAGCTGCGGCAATTGTTGCTGTCCGGCATCGAGGCGCAGCTCCGGCTGGCGTGCAAATCCACCGGCCTGCGCAAGGTCTCCCTCAAGCCCGGCCGCTGGTACGAGCAGCGCGAATCCGGGCGGACGATCAAGTTCGACTGATCGGTTCGGATGGGTCATCGCCCGGCTGGCCCGGCGGGTTGCCACATTCCTGCCCTGCCCCTTTTGATTCGCGTTTGATGGCCGAAGGGGGTATGATGGGCGGGCTCCAGTACAATGGACCACGCCCGTAAGTCCCACTATTTTCGTAGATTTCTTGCCTATGCCCTGAATTACAAGGGCCTGCTGGTGACTGCGCTGGCCATGGGGGTGGCCAAGTTCACCCTGCAGTATGGCTTTCCCTGGATCGCCGGCGAGGGGATCAACCTGGTGGTCAGCGCTGGCGAAACAAGCCAGCAAGTCCGCTGGCTGTGGATCCTGGTGACTGCCGGTGTGATCCTGACGGTGCTGCACTCCATCACCACCTTTGGGCGCAGCTACTTTACCCACCGCCTGGGCAACCGCATCATCGCCGATCTGCGCCAGGACCTGTTCGATCACCTGCACCGCCTGTCACTGCACTTTTATTCCAAGGAGCGCACCGGCAGCATCGTCAGCCGCATCATCAACGACATCCAGTCGGCCGCTCAGCTCGTCAACGGCGGCGTGGTCGCGCTGGTGATGGACATGGCCAGCCTCTTCATCGGCCTGTGGCTGATGTACAACATTGACTGGCGGCTGGCGACGGCATCGCTGACCATCTTGCCGCTCTACGGCCTGACGTACAAATATCTCAACCCCCGCGTCAAACGGGCCGCCTCGCGCGTGCAGAGCCAGATCAGCAAGATCAGTGGCAACGTGCAGGAGCGCCTGGCCGGCATTGCCCTGGTGAAGACCGCCACCGCCGAACGGCGCGAATCAGCGCGCTTTCGCGAAGACACCGAGGAACACTACGACCGCGTGGTGGAGCAGGTCACGCTCAGCGGCTCGATCAATGCCCTCAGCGAAATGTTGATTCACTTCGGGCAGATGATCGTGGTCGGCTATGGCGGCTGGCTGGCGATCCAGGGGGCGATCCAGGTAGGCGATCTGTTCAAGTTCTTCGGCTACCTGGCGATCATGTACCTGCCGGTGCGCCGGTTTGCTGAGATCAACGTTGTTTATCAGACCAGCCTTGCCGCCATCGAGCGTGTCTTCCAGGTGTTCGATATCACTCCGAAGATCACCGAGAAACCCGATGCGGTGACCACTTCACCGCAGCGCGGCGAGGTGGTCTTCGACCAGGTTCGCTTTGACTACGTGGATGACAGCGACGAATCGCGCATGACGCTGGAGGAGCTCCCCACCGAAGCCGATGAGCTGCGTGCCCTGGAGCGGCATCGCCTCTTCCGCGGCACCGCCGAGACGCGCCCGCGTCGCTGGACGCTCGATGGCTTGAGCTTCCATGTCCAGCCCGGCGAGCGCGTTGCCCTGGTCGGTCCCAGCGGATCGGGCAAGACCACGCTCGTGTCGCTGCTGCCGCGGCTCTACGATGTGACCGAGGGGGCCATCCGCATCGATGGGGTTGATCTGCGCGACTACAAGCTGCGTGCCCTGCGGCGGGCCATCGGCATCGTGCAGCAGGATTCGTTCCTGTTCAGCGGCACGGTGCGCGACAATATCAAGTACGGCCGGCCCAAGGCCACCGATGAAGAAGTGATCGCCGCCGCCCGCGCGGCCAACGCCCACGAGTTCATCATGGCGCTGCCGGAGGGGTATGACTCGATCCTCGGCGAGCGCGGGGTGAATCTCTCCGGCGGGCAGCGCCAGCGCCTCAGCATCGCCCGCGCCATCCTGAAAAACCCGCGCATCCTCATCCTGGACGAGGCCACCAGCGCCCTGGACAGTGAGAGTGAAGCCCTCGTGCAGCAGGCGCTGGATCGGCTGATGGCCGGCAAGACCTGCTTCATCATCGCCCATCGCCTCAGCACGGTGCGCCATGTGGACCGCATTTTCGTCGTCGAGCGCGGCCGGGTGATTGAGTCCGGCACGCATGATGAGCTACTCGCCCTGGATGGCCTCTATGCCCGCCTGGTCCGCCAGCAGTTCGGCACAGAATCGGCCGAGGCGCAAGAGGCCAGCGCCGCGAAAACCGTTGTCTCAGAAGAAGATCCCTACCGTCACCAGCCGGTTGCCTGATCAGCGCGCGGCCTGCCTGACCGCCGTGCCGCCCGGCGCCCGCAACGAGCGGGGATGCATCACTCGATCACCGTTTTCTCGAACACGATCAGGTTGTCGGCGTGGGTGGAATCCCAACGGATGCCGGCGATGTCGTAGCCGACGGTGATGGCGAAGTGGATGAATTCGCGCTGGTGGTTCAGGGCCTCGCAGCGGATGTGCTCGTACTCGTGGTCGCGCGCCCAGGCCTGCTGGGCCTCGTGCAACTGGCGCGCGATGCCCTGGCGGCGGAAGGCCGGCGCCACCGCGCCCAGCCAGTGGTAGAACATTCCCGGCTTCAGCTCAAAGCCGATCCAGAACCCCACCGGCCGGTCATTCACCTGTGCCAGCAGGGTGAGGATATTGTGCCGCCCGGTGAAGCGTCGTTGGAAGTACGCCACATCCCGCCGCGGCCGGAAAATCACGTTGTACAGGTCCACCGCCTGGGGAAGCTGCTTTTCGTCTGCGATGATGATGTCTGCCGGGCCCACGTCCGATCCTTCCAAGCCGATTGAGAGGCTTGGCGGCCATTTTATGCACACTGCCCGATCAGCGCAAGCACCGAACGGCAGAGAACGCTGTTCCGCCTGGCAGTTACCATAAACGGTCGGACCAGACGGGCTTGTGGTCTGCGAATAGACCGTTTTCCGCACATGAATGTCCGGCAAAGGCTCACGTAGCGCATCGAGAGCCTGCATCGCCAGGGCCTGGTTCAGTTTTTCGATACAAACCGTGCGTGCGGATGTAATCGATTACCGCTGGCGGGGTCAGATAGGTGATGGACAAGTTGGCGGCGATGCGATCGCGGATCCGGGTGGCGCTGATGTCGATCAGTGGGGCGGAGATCACCTGATGTCGCAGCGGCTGCAGGTAATCGGGCAGGGTTGACCAGTCGATTGACCAGCCCGGGCGGGCCATGAGGATGAGCCGCGCCTCGCGCACCAGTGTTTCGGGCGCGTGCCATTTCGGCAGACTGGCCAGCATGTCGCCGCCAATCAGCCAGTGGACTTCGGTTTCGCCGCGCGATTTCAGCGCGCGGACGGTGTCGAGTGTGTAGCTGGGGCCAGGCCGGTTCAGCTCGATCTCATCGACATCGAACAGCGGGTCGCCGGCGACCGCCAGCCGGCACATGCGGGCGCGATCGGCGGGGGAGGCCAGATCCGTTGCTCCCGGTTTATGCGGGGGTTGCGCGCTGGGCACCAGTCGGATGCGCTGATAGCCGCACGCCTCCGCCACGGCCCGGGCACAGATCAGGTGAGCGTGATGGATCGGGTTGAAACTGCCGCCGAAGTAGAGCGTGCTCATCAGTGCGACATCCTAACGCAGGTTCCCACGCTGCCGATGGTATTGGCCTTGCAGCCGGCAAACAACCGTGCCTGCGCGGCGGAACGCACCCCCAGGCAGTGCTGGTGCCGGGTTCCTGGCCGCCGGGAGACTGAAAACGAACCTCGTGGTCCTTTTGATCGTTATAAGGTAAGATATCGGCTGAATTTATGAGCGGAATGGGGGCGGGTTGGACACCCCCCGTTTCAAACACGCCTGAGAAATCGCATCCGAAGAATATTTTGCTTCGGTTGCCGGTTAACAACACTGTAAACCCCTGGCACGAATGGAGGCTGTGTGGCCACCGCAACAATGACAAAAAAGAAGTCGCAGCGCCCGGCCCGGCGGAGCCCGGTCCCGCGCGCCCTGCGCCAGCAGGTGGAAGCCCTGCTGGAGGAAAACTACGACTACATGGATTCCCCCGTCTTTCGACGCAAGGGAATCGAGGCTGAGTTGTTCGAGCAGGAAGCGCCACCGCTGCCGCTGACGACATGGTATCAGCCCACGCGCGAAGACCTGGAGCTGGATGCTTCGGTCGTCGGTGCGCCGCAGTTGATGAGCGCGGCGGAGGAAAAGCTGATGTTCCTCCGTTTCAACTACTCGAAGATGCGTCTTCAGGCCCTGCAGAAGCGCATCAGGAAAGAGGGGCTCAACAAGCGGCTGGCCGAGGAATTCATGTTCTGGCACCGCCGGTTCGAGCACTTCCGCGAATACCTGGTGCGGACTAACCTGGCGCTGGTGCTGGCGATGGCCAAGCGCACGCGCCTGGGCGATGTCGATTTCGCCGAGATCGTCTCCGAAGGGAACATGGCGCTGCTTCGCGCGGTCGACAAGTTCAATGTTGACCGTGGGTTCAAGTTCAGCACCTACGCCTGCCGGGCGATCCTCAAGGCGTTCAGCCGCACCGCCCAGAAGGCATCGCGCTATCGCAGCCGCTTCCCGGTGGAGTTCGAGCCGGACCTGGAGCGCAGCAACTGGACCGACCGCAAGCGCGACATCGTCGAGGAGGACTGCATCGACGAGCTGAAGCAGATTGTCGATCGCAACCTGGCCGACCTGAGCGATACCGAGCAGACCGTGATCCGCCGCCGGTTCAACTGGCAGGAGCAGGAGGACCAGCCGCTGACGCTGGAAGAGGTCGGCAAAATCATCGGTGTCACCAAGGAGCGCGTGCGCCAGATCCAGAACAAGGCGCTGCTCAAGATCCGCCAGGTGATGGAAGATGGCGTGCTTCGCACCGTCCCGCGGCAGCTGGCCGAGCGATAGGCTGCCAGACAAGGAGAACGGCAGGCAAAGAAACGCAAAGACCGTGAATGAAGGTTTGGTCCTTGTCTGCCGTTTTTGTCTGGGCTGGAAAAAGGGTGTTCCTGTCAGGCGGCAGTCTGCCTACCATTAATCGTGTTCCTCCCCCCGCCCCGGGTCCTCCTCCTCCCCTGGGGCGGGTTTTTTTTGCGCTGATCGGGTACCCTGCCGGGCGCTGAACCGAAAGGATCAAGACGATGTGGGGTAATCGACTGGGCTGGGGCATCGCCGCAGCCATCGCACTGGTATTCCTGGGTCTGGCCTGGCTGATTATCCGAGCCGGCGAACCGAGTCGGCCGACCGCTTTCAGCCAAAGCGATCCGATTCTGAATCAGCCGCTGGCGCTCCCGGTGGATCCGTCGACCATCGTGCCCATGAATGAGCCGGGCGTGGCCGGGCCGCTGTATCGCAAGGCGCTTGATGATTATCTGGCCGATCCGCGCCGCTACGATCCGCGCGCAGGCCAGCTCAATGCCGGCCGTCTGCTTCCCGGCCACCAGGCGATCCTGGATGCAACCCATCTGGCGCAGATGAACCTGTTTGCCGAGCAGCCGCAGGACGCGATCAGCTATCGCAGCGATGTCGAAAAACTCGATGCCCTGCGCGCTGTGGCCGAGAGCCTCATGCACCTGGCGCTGCTGAATCAAAAGGACAACCCCGCCAGGGCCAGGACGTATTACCAGGCGGCGTTCGCGCTGGGGGCCAAGCTGTTCCAGGAGCGCGTGTCCTATGCCGAGATGTCAACCGGCCTGGGCCTGATGACCGGCAACGCCCTCCAGCTGCAGAAACTTGCCAAGGGAGAGGAGGCCGAGCGGCTCCAGCGTTTCCATGATGAAACGCTGGCCTATTCCCGTGCCCTCAGTGAGATCATGAGCAAGATCAGCAGGCTGGATGACCCCAAGAGCCGCACGGCCTACCGCTACGTGGGGGATATTTACGCGATCGCGCGCTCGCCGCGGATGGATCGGGTCTGGCGGGTGGAGGCACTGCTGAAGATCGGCCAGTACAAGTACAACACCCGCCGCAAGGGCGACCAGCTCAACGCGTTGCCCACGCTCCGGTCATTCCTCAACGACCCCGATCCGGCCATCCAGACCGCTGCCAAAATGGCGCATGATCTGGATCAGCGCAGCTATAACCTGCTGGGCGGCTGAGCCATGGACAGGCTGAACCGCCGGTAAGCCGTTCGCCAGGACCGCATCAGCCCGATCGCACTCGCTCTGCGCGTCAGCGCGCCCGTGCGATGGGGTGAAATTCGGTTTCACGCTTACAAAACTTTTTGCTAACATGAGCGGTCTGCATGCCCGCAACACTGGTAGACATCCTCGGGCCGGAAGGGGCCATCGCCCGGCGGCTGAAGGAGCGCTACGAGTACCGCCCGCAGCAGCTCGAAATGGCCGCCGCCATCGAAGAAGCCTTCGCCCAGGGTCATCACCTGCTGGCCGAGGCGGGTACGGGGGTGGGTAAGTCGTTTGCTTACCTGCTGCCGGCGATCAACTACGCTGTCGAGCAGAAAAAGCGGGTCATCATCTCAACCCACACCATCTCGCTGCAGGAGCAATTAATCGAAAAAGACATCCCGCTTCTGCGCTCGGTATACCCCGATGAGTTCACGGCGGTGCTGGTGAAGGGGCGCAGCAACTATCTCTGCCAGCGCCGGCTGGCCAGCACGCGCTCGCGCCAGCAGATGTTGTTTGAAGTGGATCGCCAGCTCGAAAGCCTCTGGATGATCGAGGAATGGGCCCAGCGCAACGATCACGATGGCTCGCTGGCCAGCCTGCCGGTCCTGCCTGAGCCGGAGGTCTGGAGCAATGTCTGCGCTGAACACGGCAACTGCCTGGGGAAGAAATGCGCTTTCTATGAACACTGCTTCTGGCAGGCGGCCAAGCGGCGGATGGGCAGCGGCAATATCCTGGTGGTCAACCATGCCCTGTTTTTCAGCGATCTGGCCCTGCGCATGGCCGGCGTGCAGTACCTGCCCAAGTATGACATCGTCATCCTCGATGAGGCTCACACGATCGAGGATGTGGCCGGCCAGCATTTTGGCCTGAAGCTCAGTGAAGCGGGGCTGAAGTACCAGTTGCGGCATCTGTATGACATGAAACGCGGCCGGGGCATGCTCAGCAGCCATGGCGCGATTGCCAACGATGCCATCCGCGATGTGGTGGAGCTGCATCGCCGGGCCGATGCCTTCTTCGATGCGTGCATCAGTTGGCAGGAAACCCACCGCCGGGCCAACGGCCGCATCCACGAGCCCCACATCGTCGAGAACATCCTCACCCCCAAGCTGCGCGATCTGGCCATCCATCTGAAGGAGATGCTGACTGAGATCAGGCAGGATGAGGAGGTGGCCGAGATCACCGCGCAGGCGTCGAAGGTGAGCCTGATGGCCGAAACAATCGAGGCAATCCTGAGCCAGTCGATGCCCGATGCGGTCTACTGGATGGATGTCTCCGGCCGCGCGCCCCGCCGCGTGACCCTCAACGCCGCCCCCATCAATATCGCCGCCGGCCTGAAACAGCACCTGTTCGACAAGACCCGAAGCGTCATCATGACCAGCGCCACGCTCTGCACCGGCAACACCAGCCGGGCCGACAGCGCTCCCCCCCGCACGGCCTCGCAACCCGTGCAGAAGCCGCAGGCGCTCAAGCGGCGTCAGGGTGCGTACCTGCCGCATTGGACACGCCAGGGGGCGGTCTATGCCATCACATTCCGCCTCGCAGATTCGCTTCCAAAGCACGTGGTTCACGCGTGGCAGACTGCGCGTGATGAGATCATCACCCGCGCCAGAGATCACGGCCGTGCCCTGACAGCGGATGAAAACGCGGAACTGGCCCAGGTGCATTCCGAGCGGGTGGAACGCTTTCTCGACGCTGGACACGGGGCCTGCTGGCTGAAGCGCCAGGAGGTTGCGCGGTTAGCCGCTGAGGCCCTGAAGCACTTCGATCAGGAACGGTATCGGCTGGTGGCATGGTGCATCATGCCTAATCACATCCACGCCGTCCTCCAGCCCGGGCCGGAGCAAGACCTGCACGACATCATGCGCTCGATCAAGCGGCATATCGCGCGCGAAGCGAATAAGCTTTTGGGGCGACAGGGCGAGTTCTGGCAGCCTGAGTACTACGATCACCTGATTCGTGATGAAGATGATCTGATCAACCAGGTGAACTATGTCTGGAGCAATCCCGAGCGGGCTGGTTTGGGCGATTGGCAATGGCGAGCCATCAATCAACCCCTGATTGATTCGTTGCGCGGGTTGTCAGGGGAGAATGCGGATTCGCACGGGCTGCAAACCCGTGCCACGGACGATGCTTTCGGTGGCACGGGTTTGCAACCCGTGCAGAAACCGCCTTCCGATCGCACTCCCTTCACCTACATTCAGTCGCGACTGGGCTGCTCTGATGCCAGGACGCTGCAGCTCGGCTCGCCATTTGAGTATGCCCAGCAGGCAACACTGTTTATCGAGACCGATCTGCCGGATCCCTCCGATACCCTGCGCTTCCTGCCGGCCGCGGGGGAGAAGGTGATCGAGTATCTCCAGCGCACCAATGGCGGGGCGTTCGTGCTGTTTACCAGCTACAAGATGCTGATCGACCTGGCCAATCGGCTTAAGCCGGTGCTGGATGAACTGGGGCTGCCGCTGCTGGTGCAGGGGCAGGGCGCGCCGCGGAAGATCCTGCTGGAACGCTTCCGCACCACGCCCAATGCCGTACTGTTCGGCACCAGCAGCTTCTGGCAGGGCATCGACGTCCAGGGCGAGGCCTTGCGCAACGTCATCATCGTGAAACTGCCCTTCGCCGTGCCCGATGAGCCGATCGTCGAGGCGCGGCTGGATGCGATCAGGCGGGCCGGCGGCAACCCGTTCATGGACTATTCAGTGCCCGAGGCGATCATCAAGCTCAAGCAGGGCTTCGGCCGGCTGATCCGCTCAAAAACCGATACCGGCATCGTCGTCATCCTCGATGGCCGGGTAAAAACCAAGCGTTACGGCCGCCTCTTCCTCGATGCCCTGCCCGAGTGCCGAACGGTGGTGGTGGGGCGGCATCCGTGAAGCCGTGATTGTGGACATCACCGCCCATTGGCATCGTGACAGGTAAACCAACAACTTCCTGAACCCGCTCACACCCTCATCTCCCCATGAATTTCCTCCGCCCGCTTATCCAGCGAAAACTCTCCGAGCTGCTCGGCACGCCGGTCGAGATGGACCAGCTTGATGCAGCGCCGCTCAAGGGGGAGGCCCTCGCCCGCAACGTGCGCATCGCCGGGGATGACCCGGTCCATCCGCTGCTGCGCATTGATGCCATTCGCTTTGCGATCTCGCTGATGGGAATGTTTCAGAAGCGCGTGATCGTCAAGTCGCTGACGATCGACCGGCCGGTGGTGAACCTTCGGCGAACGCTCGATGGCCGCTGGAATCTCCCGCCGCGCACGGTGGAAGAGAAGGCCGATCCATCTGAGGAAGCCAGCGCCTGGCAATTCGATGCGGAAAAAATCCTGCTCATCGACGGGCAGGTCCTTCTTTCCATCGAGCTGGAAAGCGGCTGGTATGACCTGGCCCTCGATGGCCTGGCCGGGCAGACCGAGCGCGGGGCCCGTGAGCTGCGTTTCACCTTCCTGGGGCGGTCGTTGCGGGCCGGCGGGCGGCCGGTGACAACCGGTGAGGTGAAACTGGCCGGCACGCTCACCGACTTCGATGACCTGCGGCAGATCCTGGCCTCCGGTCTGACTGCCACGCTCGAACTGGAGCCGATCCTGCGCCTGATTGCCCAGGTCCCGCGCCTGGAGAGCCGGCAGATGAACCTGGTGCTGGACAGTGCGGTTGATATCGCCGAACTGATTGCCCTCCTGCCGCCCCTGCCCGTGCTGGCACCGCTGGGAAAGCTCAATCTCCGCGGCCCGTTGCGCCTGTCGACGGATCTGTCGATTGGATAATCGGTCGTTGCGAAGACCTGCCGCCGCTTTGCGTTTTCTGTCCAACGGGTCTACAAAAGCGATGCAATGAAGCAGCAGTCGGTGACTTATGAGCAGGCGGGGGTGGATTATGGGCCGCTGGACGCCTTCAAACGGGCATGCCAGGCGGCGGCGGCGGCCACCAGCGGCGCGCTGGCGGCTCACGGTTTTACCGAACCGCCGGCCATCCGCGGCGAAAGCGCCTATCTTATCGAAGGCCCTGATGCCTACTGGGCGCATGTTGAGGAAGGGCTGGGCACCAAGAATCTGATCGCCGATGCCATGCTCGAGTTGACCGGCCGGTCGCTGTATCGGAATGTGGGCATTGACACGGTTGCCACCATCGTCAACGACCTGGCCACCACCGGCGCGCTGCCGATCAGTGTGGCCATGCATGCGGCGGTGGGGGATGCCAACTGGTTCAGCCACGCCCAGCGCACCCAGGACTTGGCGGCCGGCTTTGCCGAAGGTTGCCGACTGGCCGGTGCGGTCTGGGGCGGCGGCGAGACGCCAGCGCTCAAGGGGATCGTCGATCCCAGGACGATCGTGCTGGCCGGCAGTGCCTTTGGGCGCATCGCGCCCAAGCACAACCGCATTACCGGCAAGGTCAGGGACGGTGATGCGATCGTGATGCTCGCCAGCAGCGGCGTGCAGACCAACGGCCTGACCCTCTGCCGGGCGATCGCCGACCGCCTGCCGGAAGGGTATCTCACGAAGATCGGCGACGGCCGCACCTATGGCGAAGCACTGCTGGATGCGAGCGTGATCTACGTGGACTACATCGCCGCCTGCCAGAAGGCCGGGATCGACCTGCACTATGCCGCCCACCTGACCGGCCACGGGTGGCGCAAGGTGATGCGGCTGGAAGAACCATTCGTCTACCGCATCGATCAACTGGCGCCGGCGCTGCCGATCTTCGAGTTCCTGGCCCAGGCCGGGCCGATCGATCAGCGCGAGATGTACGCTACGTTCAACATGGGCGCGGGCTGGGCGGTGTACGTGGATGAAGCGGATGTGCCGCGCTGCCTGGAGATCGCCAGGCAGACGAATCACGTGGCCTGGCGAGCCGGCACGGTCAGCAGGCAGGGCGATCGCAAGGCGGTGGAGATCGCGCCGCTGGGGATCGTGTTCGAGGGAAGTTCACTTCAGGTGCGATAGGACCCCATTGCACCCGGCCCGCGCTCGGCCGCGGGAGGAATCGAAGCCGATCGGTTGGAGCCAGCGCGCGTATGAACAACCTGTTTACCAAGCACGAGGTTGGCAAGGTGATGGTGGTGGCACTGCTGCTGCCGGACACGCTCGACTCGACCGAGTTCGATCGCCTCAACACCGCGCTGCTGGAGCTGGTGGACAGCCATGGCCATCGCCGCTGGGTAATCGACCTGAGTGGATCACGCTACCTGGGCAGTGCGGTGCTGGGGTTGCTGGTGAACCTGCGCCAGCGCATACGCGCGGCCCAGGGCACGCTGGTGCTGTGCGGCCTGCATGCGCAACTGGAGGAAGTGTTCCATGCCACGAGCCTGGTGCGCCTGTTCCCCATCGTGCGGACGCGCGATGAGGCCGTGCGCGTGGCAGCGCGGTAGGCGGGCCGCCGGTTGGCTCACCCCCGGCGGCTGTGGCAAAAGGTCCGGGGCGCGTGCCATTTCTGCTTTCCGGCTTATTATCCCGCCATGGATTCATCGCTGCGCAAACGCCTGACGTTCGGCCCGATCATGCTGGCGGGGCTGGCGGGGTTGCTGTGGTTCGATCACGCCGTCGAGCAATGGACGCGCGACTGGGCGGTGCGCACCTTCGAGGGCATGACCCACGGCATCGGCGGCGTCGGCGTGCTGCTGGGGCTGGCGGTGATCCTGCCGATGGCGGTGGTGGAGATTGCCCGGCTGTTCACGGCTGAGAACGTGCGGCCGTACCGCTTCATCGCTTCGGTCGGCTGCACCGCCCTGGTGCTGCATGCGTTCCTGACTCAGTTCCCCCGCTTCAAGCTGATTGCCGCCTCGACGCTGGCGTTCATCGTCGTGTTCGTGATGCTCTGGGCAGCGCTGCGGCGGGCGATGCAGCGCCAGCCCAGCGATGCCATCGTGCGCATGGCCGGCACTGTGCTGGCCACGCTCTACCTCGGCGGGCTGGGGTGGTTCCTGCTGGCCATCCGCGTCAAGCAGTCGATCTTTTTCGAAGGCCAGACGATGAAAGTCGTCTTCGTGCTGCTGGTGGTGAAGTTCACCGACATCGGCGCCTACTTCGGCGGGCGGGCATTCGGGCGGCACAAGCTGATCCCCTGGCTCTCGCCGGGCAAGACGTGGGAAGGCCTGCTGGCTGGCATGCTGACCGCCGGGGTGCTGGGCATGGCCCTGGCCCCGTTCATCAGCCCCAGCACTCCGGAAGGGCCGGAAGCGCTGCTGTGGTACCAGGGGCTGATCCTCGGCTTCATCCTCGGCGGCATCGGCCAGCTCGGCGATCTGCTGGAAAGCCTCATGAAGCGCGATGCCGGCGTCAAAGACTCAGGCGGCCTGATTCCCGGCTTCGGCGGTGTCCTCGATGTCATCGACTCGCCGCTGCTGGCTTCCCCCTTTGCCTACCTGCTGTTCAGCATCATTTGAAGCGTGTTTCCCCACGGGTGGGCACGGATACGCAGGTGTGCAGATATGCGAGAGCCCGCCACGCACGTACACAAATAAGCACGCGTGCCGAATCCGTTGCCCGTGTGCATGCGCGGGCCGGTGCTTGATCAGTGCCACGATGGGTGGCTATTTCTTCTTCGCCGCACCTCGGCGTGTCCGTGGTTTTTCGGTCTTTTGCGGCTGGGCGGACGGCTCGCGCGGGGGGCGCTGGCCGGCTTCCTTGAGCTGGCCGATTTCCCGGGCGGTGAGGGCCCGGAACTCGCCGGGCTGGAGATTGCCCAGGGTCAGGGGGCCGAGCTTGATGCGGGTCAGCTCGCGCACCTTGTGGCCGACCTTGGCCAGCATCCGGCGCACCTGACGGTTGCGGCCTTCGCGAATGGTGATTTCGAGGATGCTGCGCTGGCGGGTGCGCTTGATGACCTTGATGTGGCTGCGGCCGGTCTTGAAACCGGTTCCCTTCTTCGGGTCGGCCAGCCAGATGCCCTCGGCCAGTGTCTGCACCTGCTCGGGGGTGACGAACCCATCCACCACTGCGCGGTAGGTCTTGGCCACGCCGTAGCGGGGATGGGTGAGCTGGTTGGTCAGTTCGCCGTCATTGGTCAACAGCAGTAAACCGCGCGATTCGGCATCCAGCCGGCCCACCGGGTACAGCCGCGGCAGATCCGGCGGCAGCAGGTCGATGGCACGGGTCTGGTCACCCTGGGCGACGTTGGTGCTGTACACATCCTTGGGCTTGTTCAGGATGAAGTAGAGCCGCCCGGCCGAGGGGCTGGCGCTGAGCTTCACGCGCTGATTGTCGATGTCGATCTTGTCGCGCTCGAGATCGACGAGAATCGGCAGCTCGGTCAAGACCTTGCCGTTCACCGCGATCCGCCCCTGGCGAACCATCTCCTCCACGTTTCGCCGTGAAGCCACGCCGGCGTTGGCCAGCACTTTCTGGATCCGTTCCTTCATACACCGCTCACTGTACCGGAGCAGGGGCGGAAGGGCGAAGGGGCGAATGCGCTTGACGGCCCGATTGCCGCTTGTGCCCCGGGCGGGATGCTCGTTGGCGCCAGTGGGCCGGCGGCCGGCCATCACGGGTTGCCGGCCGCACTTGCGGGTTGACAGCGCTGGAAAAGGCATCAAACATGAGTCACAACACAGGGGGCCATATATCCAGGGCGGGGAAGGAGGCCAGCGATGCTGAGCGATGAGCAGGTCGAGCGGTTCGAGCGGGATGGGTTTGTTGCGGGGCCACGGGTGCTGTCGGATGAGGCGGTCGAGGTGCTGCGCGCGGAGTTGCATCGCGTGATCGAGCAGCGCGAGCGGCCGGATGTGCCTCAGCCGGTGCTCTGCCACAACATGGGCCGGGATGGAGCGCCCATCTGGCAGATCGTGAATATCTGGATGGCCAGCGAACCGTTCAGGAACCTGGTAGCCGACCCGCTGATCTGCGGTGAGGTGGCCCAGTTGCACGCGGGGGTTCGATCGCTGCGGATCTGGCATGATCAGATCCAGTACAAGCCCGCCGGAAAGGGCGGGGTGAACATGTGGCACCAGGATTCGCTGTACTGGGGCATCCTCACACCCAAGGATGCGCAGGTCACCGCGTGGATCGCCCTGGATGATGTGGATGAGGATAACGGCTGCATGAGCATGGTGCCCGGGTCACACCATTGGGGCCATGCCATCGATTACCTCCGCACGCTGCGCGATTTCGATCAGTTGCGACAGGTGAAGGAGTACGAGGGCCATCGCGTGGAGGTGGTGCCGTGCCCGGTGAAAAAAGGGCACGTGCATTACCATCACTCACTGACCTGGCACGGCTCGCATGCCAACCGGTCGCAGCGGCCGCGGCGGGCCATCGCCCTGCACTACATGACCGGCGAAACGCGCTACATCGGCGGCGGTGAACACCTGATGAAGCAGTTTGTGACGGTCGCCGATGGCCAGCCCCTCGAGGGCGAGCATTTTCCCGTGGTCTGGCAACGGCCTGAGCAGTGATGCGCTTGCCCAGGCAATCGATCGACCTGCGCGCGTGCCGGCATCAGGCAGGCGGGATCGGCTGCGCGCTGGCGTCTGCGGGCGCGCAACCGATCCCGCCCATCTTGATCGCGCTGAAGGCGTGCTGCTATTCCACCGTCACGCTCTTGGCCAGGTTGCGGGGCTTGTCCACGTTGCAGCCGCGGTGGACGGCGGCGTGGTAGGCCATAAGCTGCATCGGCAGCACCGTCAGCAGCGGCTGGAGGCTTTCCATCGTGTCCGGCACGTAGATCACATGCTCGCTGTAGCGGCGGATGTTCTCATCGCCTTCGGTGGCGATGACGATCACCTTGCCGCCGCGGGCGCGGACCTCCTCGATGTTGCTGATGACCTTCTCGTACTGGTAGCCCTGGGTGGCGACGAACACCACGGGCATGCCATCGTTGATCAGCGCGATCGGGCCGTGCTTCATCTCGGCCGCGGGCATTCCCTCGGCGTGGATGTAGCTGATTTCCTTGATTTTCAGCGCGCCTTCCAGCGCCACCGGGTAGTGATAGCCGCGCCCCAGGAACAGCCAGTTCTCGCGGTCGCAGTGCGCTTCGGTGATCTGGCGAACCAGCTCGCTCTGCTCCAGCACCTTCTGCATCTGCTCGGGGATGGCACACAGGGCATCGAGGATTTCCTGGTGCTGCTGGGGGCTCATGAAACGCCGGCGGCCCAGGTACAGCGCCAGCATCGTCAGTACGACGCACTGGCAGGTGAACGCCTTGGTGCTGGCCACGCCGATCTCGGGGCCGGCGTGCAGGTAGATGCCGCCATCCACCTCGCGCGCGATGGTGCTGCCGACCACGTTAACGATCCCCAGGCTCAGGGCGCCTTTCTCCTTGGCCTCGCGCAGGGCCGCCAGGGTGTCGGCGGTTTCACCGGACTGGCTGATGGCCACCACCACCGTGTTTTCCTCCACCAGCGGGTTGCGGTAGCGGAACTCGCTGGCGTAGGTCGTCTCGGTGACGATCTTGGCCAGGTCTTCGATCAGGTAATCACCCACCAGCCCGGCGTGCCAGGCCGTACCCTGGCCAGTGAGGATAAACCGCCGGGCACGGAGCAATTCCTTGTTAAAATTGGCCAGCCCGCCGAGGACGATGCGGTTTTCCTTCTGCTCGACCCGCCCGCGGATGCAGTTCTGCACGGCCTGGGGCTGCTCGAAGATCTCCTTGAGCATGTAGTGGGGGTAGTCGCCCAGTTCATACTCTTCGAGCTTGGTCTCAAGTTGGGTGACAACCGGATGCACATCGATGTCGTCGATGGTGCTGGTGCGGAAGCTGTCCGGCTTCAGCACGGCCATTTCGTTGTCGTTGAGGTAGATCACCTGGGCGGTATGGCCGACGATGGCGCTGGCATCGGAGGCGACAATGTACTCATCCTGCCCCACGCCGATGATCAGCGGGCTGCCCTTGCGGGCCACCACCATGGTGTCCGGCTCGTCCTGACAGATAACCGCGATGCCATAGGTGCCTTCCACCTCATGCAGAGCGGCCTGCACCGCCATTTTCAGAATGCTGCTTCCATCGGGCAGGTTGTTGCGGGTTTTGATGTCCTGGTACAGGTCGCCGATCAGCACCGCCAGCACCTCGGTATCGGTCTGGCTGTGGAAGGCATGGCCTTTGGCCGTCAGGAATTTTTTCAAAGCGGCGTAGTTCTCGATGATGCCGTTGTGGACCAGGGCGATGTGGCCGGTGTCATCGGTGTGGGGGTGGGCGTTGATTTCGGTGACGGTGCCGTGGGTGGCCCAGCGGGTGTGGCCCATGCCGATGGAGGCGGGCTGCATGATCTTGTCCTGCTGCAGCACCGATTCCAGGACGCTGATGCGCCCAACCGCCCGGCGGATGTGCAAATCGCCCTTCTGGTCAATCACCGCGATACCGGCCGAGTCATAACCACGGTATTCCAGGCGCTTAAGTCCTTCAATGAGCAGAGGTTGGGCGATTTTCCGGCCGATATACGCGACGATTCCGCACATAGTCTAACTCCCGTAATTTGGCGCGATTGAAATTAAGCCCCGACAGGTCTGATGTGCTCAAGTGTAATACACACCAGGCGAGCGGCAACGAAAGAAGGCGGATTTCCGCAGGTTATCGGACGTTATACCGGGGGCGGTGGTTCACTCTGGGAGGATCAGTTGGATGATGCGCCACCCGCGATGGCGCGCAACCAGATCTGGTGTGCCGCAGGATTTTACAATGCCTTTGGGCCGAGCGGGGCTGCTGGTCGGTTTGTTGGTGTGCCATCATCTGGCAGCCAGCATGTACCGTTGAGCGGGCTCATCAGTTCTATCTGAGGTCGCCCGTTGGGACAAATCGCGTTCAGGCGGAGACAGTGGGGTGATCCAAAAAGAAAACGACCCGGCGCACGAATACGCCGGGTCGAGTGTTTTGTGCAGCCAGTGGATGCCGCTCAGGCGGTGACCGCCTCGCGGACATGCACCTTGCGGCCCTGGAACTCAACGGTCCCATCCTTGAGGGCGAAGATGGTGTAATCCTTGCCCAGGCCGACATTAAAACCGGGCCGGAACTTGGTGCCGCGCTGGCGGATGATGATGCCCCCGGCCGGGACGAACTGCCCGCCGTAAGCCTTGACCCCGCGGTACTGCGGATTGCTGTCGCGGCCGTTTCTGCTCGAACCTTGACCCTTCTTATGTGCCATGACTTTACCTGTCTGAGAAAACCAACAGTAGAACGCCCGCCGGGCCTGCCCGGTTCGGTCGAGCCGCGCACTTTACCGCAATGCCCAGGCAGACGCAAGGGCGGGTGGGGGGTTCGGGGTTCATGTGTCGTGGTTCAGACAACATGATGTTCAAAAAAGATGCAGGGAAACCGCATTTTTCGCTGCGCTTGGGGATGGCGGCCATCGGCTGCCAGCCGCCTGCGCTGTGCTGCCCGGTTAAGCGCCTTTGCAGGTCTGTCAGAATTACACCTTATCTTGTCATCCAGCGTTGCGCTAAGTAGGATAGAGATATTGTGTTTGGTGCGCCATTCGGTCTTGCCGGGGTGCACCACGGGCCTGGGCGGCCACAGCGGAGGCGCCAGGCTCGAAACGGGCCTTTTGACGTCCCATCTCGCAAGGCTCGATCCATGTAAGTTCGGGTCTTTGCGGGGGTTGGAACCGAAACGTGGAATTTCTCGGAGTCGATCTCGTTGGGGTGCAACCGATCCTGCTGACGGTCACGATGCTGCTGTCGGTGGGATGGCTCGTTGCGCTGGGGCGAAAGATGCACGCCTGGGGCAGCCCCCGGCCGATCATCCTGCTCCAACCCGCACCCACCCCTGAGCGGTTGCCCGCATCGAGCGGCGGTCCCCGACGGCGATCGCCGGCCGGTCTCCTGACCCGAGCCCCTCCCGTTCCCATTGCCCAGCGGTTGGTCTTCCTCGATCCCTCGGTCGAGTGAATGGCCGCTGCGCGCATGCGGTTGCCCAGCGCACGTCCCGAGGCCCTATCGATCCGCCCTGAAACAGCCGGTCGCGTGCCGGTCTGCGCCCGCAGGATGCGGCGATCCGGGCTTCCCGAGCCTCCGTCTCCTGCCCGTGGCCGGATTCACGCGCTAGTGAGATACCATCATGGAATACTTCTTCGTTGGCACCCTCATGGGCCTCGTGCTGGGCGGCGCGGGGGCGGGAGCGTACTTCACTTACGCCTCGCGCGGCCTCGTTGCCCGGGCACGTGATGAGGCCCGTCAGATCGTCGACAGCGCAACCAAGGAAGCCCGCAACAAGGCCAAGGAAATTGAACTGGCCGCCAAGGAACAGCAACAGCAGCTCCGCAGTGAATTCGAGCAGGAAACCGCCGACACCCGTGCCCAGCTCAAGCAGCTCGAACAGCGCCTGACCAACCGCGAGGACACGCTCGACCGCAAGCTCGATACCCTCACCGTCAAGGAACGCCAGTTGGATGACCTCGAGCGCCGTCTCCAGGCGCGCGAGAAAAATGTCGCCGCCAACGAGCGTGAGCTCAATGAACTGCTCAAGGAGCAGCGCGAGCGGCTGCTGAGCATCACCCACCTCACCCCCGAGCAGGCCAAGGAGATGCTGCTCCGCCGGCTTGAGGAGGAATATCGCAGCGAATGTGGCGAACTGGTCCGCCGCATGACCGAGCAGGCGCAGGAAGAGGCCAAGGAAAAGTGCCGCCAGATCATCATCCAGGCGATCCAGCGCTATGCCGCCGAGCAGACCGCCGATCACACGGTGTCGGCGGTGACCATCCCCAGTGATGACATGAAAGGCCGGGTCATCGGCCGCGAGGGTCGTAATATCCGCGCTTTCGAGAAATCGACCGGCGTGGATGTCATCATTGATGATACCCCGGGTGTGGTGGTGGTCTCCTGCTTCGATCCGGTGCGCCGGCAAATCGCCAAGCTGTCACTGGAGAAGCTGGTGGCCGATGGCCGGATCCATCCGGCCCGCATCGAGGAGGTCGTGGCCGCCACCAGCAAGGAAATGGAAGAGGAACTGGTGCGCCTTGGCCGGGAAGCGGCCCAGGAGGCGCACATCCCCAACCTGCCGCGTCCCATCATCCCTATGCTGGGCCGGCTGGCCTACCGCACCAGCTACGGGCAGAACGTGTTGAAGCACTCGCTGGAAGTGGCCTACCTGGCGCAGGTGATGGCCGATGAGCTGGGGCTGGATGGCAACATCGCCCGCCGGGCGGGGCTGCTGCACGACATCGGCAAGGCGATGGACCACGAGCAGGAGGGCGGCCACCCGCAGATCGGCATGGAGTTCCTCCGTCGCTTCAACGAGTCCGAAGCCGTGCTCAACGCCTGTCTGGCCCATCACGGCGACTGCCCGGCGACCACGCCCTATACCCCGCTGGTGATGGCGGCCGACGCCATCAGCGCCAGCCGGCCGGGGGCTCGGCGCGAAAGCCTCGAGCGCTACATCAAACGCCTTCAGGAACTGGAAGCCCTGGCGATGGGCTTCGACGGCGTGCGCCAGGCCTACGCCATCCAGGCCGGCCGTGAAGTGCGCGTGATCGTCGATGCCCGCAGCGTCGATGACAAGATCAGCGCCAAGATCGCCCGCGATATCGCGCAGAAAATCCAGCGCGACCTGACCTATCCCGGCGAGATCAAGATCACCCTCATCCGCGAAGTGCGGACCGTGGAATACGCCCGGTAGGGTGATGGGCCATTCGCCACCTGGCGCCGGAGGGCCAACCTCCGGCGCCAAGTCGGTTGCGCACAAACGCGAAACGGGCAAAACGCGAAGGGGTTGCAGGCCATCCAGGCCGAGCAGCAGGGCTGCATCCATGGAGGGGGGGGTGCCGCGGGTCAGTTTGCTTTGCGTACTTGCCGGGCTCGTCTGTCTCAATCCGCCTTTTGCGGCAGGAGGATGCGCACCTGCGGGAAGCTGATCCATTCAGCACGGTCCTTGCGGTCGCCGTCTTTGCGCAGGAAGCGGACCCCAACGTAACGCGGGGCGGCGGGATCGAGCTGGTGCTCGCCGGACCAGAGACGCTGGCCGCCGGATTCGACGATGGCGTGATGCGGGCCGATGAGAATGCGCACGGTGTACGGCTCGCGCATGCCGCGCACCGGCTCGCCCTGGCCTTCAAATCGCCCATCCGGCAGGGCAACCACCGGGCGGCCGTCATTGAGCATCCACGTCAGCTCGCGCACGCTGGTGGCGCGCTCGGGGGAGAAATCGGCCGACTCGCTGATGAACACCTGGGGCACGATGTCATGCCCCACGCGCCCGCGCAGTTGTGCTTCGAACGCGAACGGCGGGGTGATCGGCTCGGCGCTGACCACGCCGCCGCCTTCGGAGCCGGCCCGGTCGGTCTCTTCGCTGCCCAGGCGCAGGCCGCGCTCGGAAGCGATCACCGCCAACCCGCCGATGGGGCGCCACTCGGCCGGCAGTTCATCGCGAAAATCGCTGCTCAGCAGCGGCTCGACAAAATACGTGCGGGCCAGCATTGCCGCCCCATCTTCGGGCAAGGAAGCGGGGCGGGTGAAGTAGATCACCGCTGCCAGCGCCCCCACCAGGACCACCGCCGCCAGACCCGCGATCCAGGTGGCCGGCGAGCGCAGCGGCGATGTCCCGACCGTTGCCTGCTCGATCTCCGCCAGTACCCGCCGGGTAAATTCCGGCCCGGCGCGCACGCTGCGGTAGTCCTTGCCGCTTTCCAGGTGCTCGCGCGCGGTGATGAGCAGCTGATACTCATCCGCCTCCTGCCCTGCCCCGGCGCTGCGCAGCATCGTCACCGCCTGGTGCCATTCGGGGCTTCCCGGTCCCGCGCGCAGCGCATCCGTCAGGAGCTGATGGAATGCATCGGATTGGAGATCGATGTGGGTCATGGCGGACAGCGCATCACAGGCGACTATTCTTCCTCATCACCTTTCATCATTTTTGCCAGTTTTTTCAGGCCGTGGAACATGCGCGAGCGCAACGTGACTGCCTTGGCGCCGGTGATCTGTTCCATCTGGGCGTAGCTCAGGTCCTGGAAGACGCCGAGCACGATGACTTCCTTCTGGTCTTCGCTGAGGGTATCCAGCGCCTGCAGCACGCGGGCGATCTCCTCCTGTTTCTCCAGCTCATCGGTGGCGCGCTCGGCCACCTTGCGCGGGTCGCCGCTCAGGTCCACCCCCTCCAGGTGCAGTTCGGTCACGTTGCGCACCGGGCTGCGCTTGCGGCGGCGGGTGCTGTTGATCGCCAGGTTGCGCGTGATGGTGTACAGCCAGGTGCTGAACTTCTGCGGATAGCGGTAAGTGGGCGCGAACTTGAACGCGCGGAGAAAGACCTCCTGCCCGACCGATTCCACATCCTCGACGTTGCCCAGCATCCGATAGAGAAACGACAGCACCGACTGGTTATAGCGCTCGTAGAGGATGGCGAACGCCTGGCGGTCACCCTGCTGGGTACGGCGCATCAGCTCCTCATCACTGGCCCGGCCCAGGGCAGTGGCCGACAGGTCATGGGCTGCCTGAGGCGCTGCCTTGGATGAGGCCGGGCGGGGCGAGGTTGTCTGCTTCGGCTGCTGCATGAAACGACCGGGATGGCCAACCAGCTTAGTGCAACGCCGGGTGGGGGGGAAGTGGAGCCCATGCGAGGGCAGGAAGGCATCCGTTCGGGCAGGCGCAATTGGCCTGTCCCGGGCACCTTGGCGCATAAAAAGGCCGCACGGCGGAGGGTTCGCGCCGGGCGGCCTGGCGGAGGAGGAAACGAGGTCTGGTATGCGGGCGGCCACCTGGCAGCCGCCATCGCAGTTCAATCGGGTTTGGACTCACTCCTGGATGTCTGCGTGCTTGTCATGAGTGACCGGCACGGTAGACTTCCAGATCAAAGGTCGTGCCACGCGTGCAAAAATGGTTCGCCGGGCGTCGGGTGCGCGGGGCTATCGATCGAAAAACGCGATTTTCATACGGAAAATCGAGGATTCCCGGCCCCGGCCGAATCGTCCCGCCCTCGCCTGACCGTGGTTGCCGTGATGAGTGCGGTTGCCTAATTCTGTGGCGATGGCCGGGGCAATCGCCCATTGCTGCCCACCGGTTGTGCAATCGTGAAACAGGCAAGCTCCCCCTCGATGACTGTCAATCGCCGCTTCCAGCCCGCCGGATTGGATTTACGACGGCTGTGGGCCGGCCTGCTGTTGCTGATTGTTGCCGGCTGCCAGCCGGGCGGGCCCGCCGGCGGGGATGATCCTGGCCTGGTGCGCACGGGCAACCCCGGCGGGCTGCGCCTGCTGAGCGTTGATCTCAACCATCCGGTTAAGCCGGTCACATCCGATCAGACCATCCAACTGGATGCGGCTAAGAACGAGTGGGCCAGTTTCACCCTCCAGATCAACGAACTGCCGGCGCAAAGTTCCCGCAATAACTGGTCTTTGCGCATCGGCGACCTGGTGCCGACAAGCGGGGGCGGCCAGCCCATCCCCGCCAGCAGCTTCCTGGCCCAGCAGGTGCTGCCGATGCCCGTTGATGTGAACCGTGCCGGATATGTGCGGCACACGGGTTTGTCGGTGGCCACCCGCCGGCTGCCGCGGGCGATGCTGCCGCTGCGGATGAACAACGGGCGGCTCGACCTGCTGGCGCTGCGCGATCCGGCCCGCCCGACCGATCCCAATTCCGTGGCCGGCGCCTCGCCGATGGAGCCGCCGATCCTCTGGATCGACCTGCGCGTGCCGCTGGAAACGCCTGCCGGCGAGTATCAGACCCGGGTTGAGCTTTTCGATGCCCGCGGCAACCAGGCGCTGGCATCGCTGCCGGTGCGGCTGCGGGTGTATGACTTTGTCATGCCCGATGAGCGGCATCTGTTGATGGTCAGCCGCCTGCACTGGGAAGCGCTGATCCAGCATTTTCCCGATCGTATGGAGGCGATCACACCGCGGCTGATGAACCGCAACGATGCGCGGTATCGCGAGGCGATCCGCACGATGGATCAGCTCATCACGCTGGCCCATGCCCACCGGGCACAGGTGATCGTGCCGCGCTTGCAGCCGACGGTGAAATGGCCCGCCGGGCGCCCGCCGCAGGTGGACT
This sequence comes from uncultured Tepidisphaeraceae bacterium, assembly GCA_964398315.1. Taxonomy (GTDB): domain Bacteria; phylum Planctomycetota; class Phycisphaerae; order Tepidisphaerales; family Tepidisphaeraceae; genus JADLCB01. Next base: position 147,420 of record CAYNMV010000002.1, read on the forward strand.
GGCGCGATTTTGACTCGGTGGTGGCGCCGTGGCTCACCGGTGAGATGTTTGCCGACCGCACGCCACTGGGGTACTGGCCGCTGCCGGAAGTCGATTTCCTGCATAATTTTGATTACCACAGCCAGGCCGAGTACTGGGCCGCCGCCGCCGCCCACTTCGATCAGCGCGAGTGGCTGAATCGCTCCAGCGTGTTCCTGGACAAGCACACGCCCGGCCGTGCCAGTGTGGCCGAGGCGGTGCAGTTCAGCGCGAAAATGGCCAATATTCTCCGGGCCCATCCGCGCATCCGGGTGACCGGCCCGCTGGAGGAGGATCAACTGGTCCTCAGCGATGAAGACCGGCCCAATACGATCGATCCGCTTACCACCGAGCGCCTGGTGGCCGCGGCGCCGGGGCTGGTTTTCGCGCCGCCTACGCAACTCTGGCCGGAGAACGTCGCCCGCCCGCAGCGCTGGCTGAGGACGGATCTGCCCGGGCTGGTGCCGTATGTGGGGGCGGGTGGCGATGAGCGGGATGTGCGCCTGTGGGCGTGGCTGGCGTTCCTCCGCCAGGCCGGCATGATCCTGTGGGATGGGGTGCTGCCGCAGAATGATTCCCCCGATCAGCCGGCCGATCCGAACCAGATGATCTGGTTCTATCCCGGCCACTGGTTTGGCCTCGATGAGCCGGTCCCGACCATTCAACTCAAGTGGCTGCGCCGTGCCCAGCAGGATTACGAATATCTCTATCTGGCGGCCCAGCGCGGCGAGGTGATCAATGCGCTGGTGATGGCCCGCCTGATCGCCAAGCCGGTGCAGATCCAGCCGTTCCAGGCGCTCGATCCCACCTACGCCCTGATGACCGGCACCACCGACCACCAGGCGTGGGCGGAGGTGCGGCGGCTGGTGGCGCGCACGATTCTCCTGCGCGAGCCGGGCCAGACGCCCGACCCGACGCGCCAGTCCGAGCTGTACCTCGAAACCCTGAGATGGCTCGAGCCGCAGGAGCGGCCCACCCTGCTGGGCCGCACCGTGCACTACGGCTGGTCGCCCAACCGCCAGCAGGAAGGCAACTGGGTTGATGTCGCCCTCGGCATCGATCTGTACAACGCCTCCGATGACCGGCCGGTGTCGAACACGCTGGAGTTCAGCATCCTGCCGCCGGGGTGGATGGTTCGGCCGCAGCCGGTCACGATCCCGATGCTGCTGACGTTCCACGTCCGCCGTGAGGAGTTGACCGCCCGTTTCAATCTGGAAGAGGCTCGCATCGGCAGTGAGGTCACCAAGCCGATGTCGCTCACCTTCACCGATGGCCACAAGCTGACCAAGACGCCGTTGCAGTTCGTGCTGCCGGTGGCCGCCAGCGATCGCCGCGAGGGCGGCCTGCGCATTGACGGCTCGATCGAAGACTGGATGCCCGAGGACAGCATCCAGGATGGGCCGATGGTCGAGATGTTCACCCGCCCGGTGCTGCAAAAGCAGGCGATCAAGCTGGCCGATACGCCCACCCAGCTTTTCACCGGCTGGGGCGGCGATCATTTTTACATCGCCTTTCGCCTGACCGGGGTCGGTACACAGAGCGTCAACCGGACGCGCAACTTCGTCGATTACCAGTTCCGCCGGGCATGGGGCGAGGACCTGGCGCAGGTGCTGATCCAGCCGATCTACGATGACAACACGCTCGGGCCCGTGCTGCACGTGGTCTGCAAGCCCAACGGCAGCGACTGGGTTGAGCGCAAGCTCGATCCCAGGCAGCACGCTGATCCGTGGCAGCCGCTGGAAGGGGCCAACATCCGCTTTGCCTCAACCCTGGTCGATGGCATCTGGCGCGGTGAGATCGCCATTCCGTGGGATGCCATCCGCGAACAAGGCAAGGGGATGCCCAAGCTGCTGAGATTCAACTTCTCCCAGCACAACCACACCACCGGTCAAAGCGCCAGTTGGGCCGGCCCGATCGATCACGGCCGCGATGATGCCTTTACCGGCCTGCTCTACCTCCGCGAACCCGAAAACCCCGGTATGCGGCGGTGAACGATGGTCTTTCGGGATGGCATGGGCGGCTCACCGGCGCCGCCCCGGGATGATGGTCCTGAAGCAGCGCATGAACCAATCCGGGTGCGCATCATTTCGCCTGTGATGCGGGGGCGGGATAGGTCAGGACCATCAGCAGCATATCGGCCAGGTCCTGGGTGGAGCCGATGGATGCGAAGAAGTTGGCCGGTGGGTGATCGTCGGTGCCGGCAAACGTCACGAACAGCCGATTCTCTCGATTCATCACGAGCACCGCATTCCGGCCGTGAAGGCGCTGCTGGCGCTTCCAGAGAATCTGCCCGGCCTCGATGGTGTTCGCATACTCGCCGGCCAGGCCGCCGATGTCGTAGCTGATCTCGAGCCCGCCATCTTTCCAGATCCGCCCCACGCGGCTGTCGATCCCCTGTTCAGTCTTGTGGCGGTACCCCTCCAGCAGCACAATCGATCCCGGCGGCTCATCGGCCCGGCACCAGGCGGCCGCCGTGGCGATCAGCAGGATCGCGATCATCCATCGCAACATGGGCTCACCTCCAGCGCGAAAGGCTACTTGGCAATGTAATTCCGCCGAACGTATCCGGCTTCGTCGGCGGCGCTATCGCGGGTTTCAAAGCGGACTGCCTCATCGGCATTGTTGGTCAGCAACTGGGTGCGATCATTGATCGCCTTTTCCTGACCGTCGGCACGGTCGGCGGCGGTGATGGTGGATTCCAGGTCTGCCAGTGTTGCCGGGGTGGCCGGCCGGGTGGTTGGCGCTTTTTCGGCCAACGCCTCCACCACGCTGCTCTTGAGCAGCTTGGGCCAGAGTTTGCGGAACAGATCGGCGTTGGCGTAGATGTCCACGCTGTTCACCTGCCCGTTGATGGCGAAGGCGTAGCCGATGACATCCTCATGGCGCTCGATGAGGGGGGCGAGCGCTGCGGTGTAGGCCTCGGTGCTGCGCATGACCGATGGGCGCTCCAGCGTCAGCTGCAGGCTGCTGGCCGATTCGGCCGCCCGCACGTTGTCGCCCAATGTTTCCGTCAGCCGCTGCTGGTTATGCGCAACCTCCTGCCAGACTTTCTGCTGGTCGGCCTGGAGGCGGGCGGCAAGCTTGAGCTCCTTGCCCACCAGGGCATCATTGGATGATGCGAACAGCCCGGCCGCCTCGTTGTCGCGGCGGCTCCAGCGCCCCTGTTCCACGCAGAATGCGCCAATCGGCACCCGCCCGCTGTTGGGCTTTACGATCAGGTCCTGGGCGATGGTGCGGTCCTGCTGGCCCCCTTTCACGATGTCGCCGGCCGAGATGTACAGATCGAGCGTTGGGTCAAGGTTCTCCACCGCCAGCTCACCGACGTTGCCGGTTTCATGCACGACTGCTTTTCTGGCCGCGAGGGCTTCATCCAGTGTCAGGTATTGTTTCCCCGGTAAGGCCCCGCGGCCATGCACCAGGTAAATGGCCAGGTTCTCATGCACGTATGGCCCCGAGAGGGTGTAAGGCCCGACCTGTCTCCGCTCCACCGCCGGGGCGGCAGTCTCCTGGGCACAGGCCGAACCGATCAGACCGAGAACGATAAGCGCGCTCAGCAGGGCTTTCATAACGCCTCCTGGCGAAAGGGGTGATCGGGGACGCACCGCATCCCCGGTCACCTTTGACGCCAGCCGAGGCAGGAAAGTTTCTGCCCGCACACTGCATTCGTCCGCAGCGGGCTCAACGGGCGCAATCGGATGCCGCCACGGACCGCATCAGCCACCACCGGGCCGACCCCACAACGCCGACTCCGATCCAGATGAACAGGCAGGTTATTGGCCTGCCATGGGCCTGGGTGACAGCCCGCAGGGTGTGACACGCGGCACGATCCACCGCGGCGGGCTTTGCGGACGCATGAACGGACACCGCATCTCGTGGCACGGGTTCTCAACCCGTGTGGCGGACGTCATCAGCCGCTGTTCACCTGGTCCTGAAGCTCGCGCTTGAGGACCTTGCCGGTGGGGGAACGGGGCAGTTCCTGGGTGATGATGATTTCGCGCGGGGTTTTCCAGTTGGGCAGGCCCTGCTCGCGGCAGAAGTCACGCAGCGCTGCCGCCTGCACCTCCTGGCCCTCGCGTGGGATGATGAACGCGACGACCACCTCGCCGCGGCCGGGGTCTTTCTTGCCGACCACCGCCGCCTCGGCAACGGTGGGATGCTTCATCAGCAGCTCTTCCACCTCGCGCGGGGCGACTTTCTCGCCGGCCACCGCGATCAGGTCCTTCTTGCGGCCGGTGATGTGCAGGAAGCCATCTTCATCCATGCGGCCCAGGTCGCCGGTTTTGAAATAGCCATCGGCGGTGAGCACCTCGGCGGTCAACTCGGGCAGGTTGTGATAGCCCTTGAATATCGGGGGACCTTTGAGCCAGATTTCCCCGCTCTCGCCGGGGGGGACATCCTGGCCGTTGTCATCGACGAAGCGGGCGGTGCAGCCGGGCAGCAGTCGGCCGACACTTCCCGGTTTGCGCGCCTGGGGGGCATTGAAGCAGATCGGGCCGCAGGTCTCGGTCAGGCCGTAGCCTTCATGGATGTACTGGCCGGTGCGCTGCTGGAAGCCTTCGCGCAGCGTTTCGCTCAGCGGCTCGCCACCGGAGATGATGGCATACATCTGGGCGAAATCATCGGGACTGATGTTCTTCAGGTGGGCGATGGCCGCAAACATGCTCGGCACGCCAAAGACCAGGCTGATCTGATGCTTGCGGATCGCCTCCACGGCCGCCACGGGGCTGAAACGCGCCAGGTAGACGCTGCTGGCGCCCAGTTGCACGGGAGCCAGCAGAGTGGCGGTCAGGCCCATCGAGTGGAACATCGGGATGATGCCCAGGAACTTGTGTTGCCCCTTGAGCTGGGCTGCCTCGATGCAGGCGTTGACGCAGGATTCGAGGTTCTGGTAGGTCAGCATCACCCCCTTGGGCAGGCCGCTGGTGCCGCTGGTGTAGAGCAGGGCGGCGACATCATCGGGCGCCGGCGAGGGGAACTTGGGCGTAATCGCGGCCGGCGGAGTCTGCGGAAGCTGGGTCAGGTCCACCACCTTCAGCGGGGTGCCGGCCAGCCGCCCGCTCAGCGGCGGGACTGAGACGACGGTGTCAATGTCGCTGTCGGCGATGATGTGGGCGATCTCGCGGTCGCTGAGCAGGAAATTGATCAGGACGGGCGTCTTACCCGCCAGCAGTGCGCCATAGAAGGATGCCGCAAACCCCGCGCTGGTGGGCAGCAGCAGACCGACATTCTTCTTCTGCGTCTGCATCCCCAGGTACATGCCCAGCCCCGCGCTCATCGCCGCAAGCTGCTGATAGGTGTGCTGGCCGCGGTCATCGGTGATCGCGACGGCCTGGCCATTGGCCTGCGCGTGGCGGAAGAGGTGGGTAAACAGCATGCGATCGCTCCTGTCCCTGCTACTGGGTTTGCGTTAGGCTATTCCGTCGAGGTGGCACGGGCGGCATTTGCGGGCCGTCCGTGCGGCCAATCGGAAATCCACGAAAAGTCTATCGTCAAGACTGGCGGATAGTAACAACCGATCAGGGATGATCCATGTTGAAACGTATCACACGCCCGCTGCTGATTCTATGCCTGGCGCCGCTGCTGCTGACCGGGTGCGCCGTGGAAAACAAGAGCCTGGACGCGGCCAGCCAGTCGTTCATGCTCGGGCAGTATCCGCAGACCATCCAGCTTACGCAGGAGGTGCTTCAGCAGCCAGATGTGCGCGGCGAGGAGGCCGCCGCCGCACTCTACCTGCAAGGCCGGGCCTATGAGGAGCTGCCGGCGGCCGATGAAGCGGAAAAACTGCGGAACCTTGGGGCGGCCCGGCGGGCGTATGTCGATGCGCTGGAGCGCCGACCGGCCGCGGGGCTGGAGGGGCGGATCCGCTCCGGCGTGGCCAACGTCGCCTATCACCAGGAAGACTACAACACCGCCCTCCAGCAGTGGGCGGCGGCCTACGAGCTGACCGATCTGCCCGATCAGAAGCCGTGGATCCTCTACCGCATGGGCCTGTGCCAGCAGCGCCTGGGGCGCTTTGAGTTGGCCGACCGCACTTTCGCGCAGGTGCAGCAGCAATATCCCAACACCGAGCCGGCCCGCCGGGCACAGGAAAAGCAGGGCGCCCGCCAGTTTTACGTGCAGGTGGCCGTGTTTACCCAGCCCGCGCTGGCGCAGAACACGGTCGATGCGCTGAAGCGCATGGGCCATGTGCCCCTGCAATCCAAAGACCCGCAGGGCCGGATGGTGATCCTGGTCGGCCCCGCCCCCACCTGGGCCGCCGCCCGCCAGCTCCAGCAGCGCGTTGCGCCGCAATATCCCGATGCCCTCATCGTGCCCTGAGCGGCCAGGCAAAGCGCCATCCGGCAGCACGGCATAGCGCGAGCCTGCGCCATCGCATGGCGGTGCGTTCCGGCAATCGCGCAGATGCATCCTGGCGCATCGCCGGCCGGGCAGTTTCATCACTTACGCGATTGCGAGCGGCGGGGGAGTTTCACCTGGACCGGGCGGCTGGCGGGGAATGCCCGGGCGGTCAGGTCGCCGACATCGACCCCCTCATCTGCTGATGGCTCAGCATCCCGCTCGGCAACCAGATCGGCAATCGAGGAGTTGCGAAATGCCTCTTCCACCAGGCCGATGGCATCATCCAGCCGGCGGTGCAGCGGGCAGAGGTTGTGGCCGTGGCTGGGGATTTTCAGCGGACAGGTCGTGATGCGATGGATCGGATCGACCGCCTGGATGACATCGTAAACGGTGATCTCCTCGGCCGGGCGGGCCAGCACCGATCCCCCGCCCAGGCCGCGCTGCGACTGGACCAGCTTGGCCTTGGCCAAATTGCGCAACACCTTGGCCAGATAGCCCTTAGGGGTGTGAGTGGCCTCGGCGATCTGGGCAATGGTCAATGATCGACCGCCGGCCGAAGCCAGGCACAACACGACGCGCAGGGCGTATTCACTGGTCTGTGAGAACATGCGACACCTTGTCCATTTATCTGGACCTTGATATCCAGATATAGGCGGTCTATCCTTTGCTTGTGTAACCGGGAAGCCGCCTCCGTCGGCGGCCACCCCAGCCCACGCGAAAGGAGCATTAAAGATGGCTGTGACACTCGGGGCAAGACCCCAGGCCGATTTCCAACAGCCTCTTGGGTTGTTGAGCGACTGCCATCGCCGCATAGAGCACTTCCTGGGCGTCATGATCCGGGTGGTGGATCGGCGGCAGGGCGGGCCGCTGGATGAGGAACATCGCCGGGCGGTCGAGACGGCGATGCACTACTTCGACCACGCTGCGCCGCGTCATACCGCCGATGAAGAGGAATCCCTCTTCCCGCGCCTGCGCGAGCTGGCCAGGACCAACCCGCAGCTTGGCCAGGCCCTGGCCAAGATGGATGCCCTGGAAGCCGATCACCAGGCGGCCGATGATGCCCATGCCGAGGTGCGCGAGTGGTTTACCCGCTGGCTGAATGCCGGCTCGCTGGCCCCGGCCCAGGTGCAGCGGCTGAGCAAGGTACTGAACCTGCTCCAGGACCTGTATCGCCGCCACATCGATGTGGAAGACAATGATGTGTTCCGCCTGGCCGCCCAGGTACTCGATGAGCGGCAGCTTCGCCAGCTTGGCCAGGAGATGGCTGGCCGTCGCGGCCTGTCCGCCACGCCGCAGGCGTGATGCGAAGCGGCTTGACGCTTCTCCGTCCCTGGGGGCACAATCGCCGGCGATGTGAAGTCACGCCTGCGTATTGCGATCCTGGGCCAAAGCCCCTGTCATAACTGCCACGCCGCCTGCTGCCGCCAGAATGGGCACGACTATGCCGCCATCCTGCGTGGTGAGGAAATCCGCCGTTTTGCGCCATTCGCGGTGAAGGTGCCGATCCGCCGGGCGGGCCGGATCGTGGTCGAGCATGCCCTGCCTTACATCAATGGCCGCTGCCAGTTTCTCGGTGCGGATAACCGCTGCACGATCTATGAAGACCGCCCCCGGGCCTGCCGCGATTTCCAGTGCCTGCCGCATTTCAACGCCGAGGGTGTCGGCCGCCATGGCCCGTTCCTTCAGCGCAATCCCAAGGTGCTGAAACTCCTGGAGTGCCTGTGAGCCGGGCCGGGGCAGGCGATGCGCGACATGAAGCATCCGCCCGACGGGCGGCCTTTCCCAATTCCGGCCCAAGGCGTTACGCTGACAGCCTTGGGCTTGCGGCCCGGAGTGGCCGCAGTCAGGGAGTGTGCTATGCGCTGCTGCCTGTTTCTCTGGAGTCTGATTCCCCTCATCCTGCTGGGGCAGGCGGTCAGTGCTGCCCAGCCATCGTTGCAGGCCTACCAGCGGCGGCTGGAGCATTTTCGCGGGCAGATCCCCGCGCTGATCCGGTCGGCCGACAGTTTCGCGGCCCACGCCATCGAGCATCCGCGGGCCCTGTTGAACGTGGCTTGGCGCGGGCAGCCCTCGTTCAGTGATGAGCTGATGAGCCGCGCTGGCGGCCTGGCCCACGCTCAGCCCAGCCAGAACCGCGAGCAGTTCATCACGCGCGAGGATGTGGTCCTCTACTCGGTGCGCAGTTGGGAGACGCACGAGCGGCTGGTCCGCCGTGAGCTGGATGCCTTTCGTGCGCAGGGATGGCGGGTGACGCTGATCGCTTCAAAAGCCGGTATGCCCGACGACATCGCGGTGGACTTCTTCATCGATAACGGCGCTCCCGATGGCGGGCGGGAACACGCCCGCGTGAACCTGCTGGCCAACATCACACTCGGCTGGATGTGGTGTGGCGAGTATGCCGCTGCGCTCAGCCGCCGCGGCAAGCTGCCGGGCATCCTCATGACCGTCGCCGAAGGCGAAACGGCGGATCAGCACAACAACCAGTTCGGCCTGGGTGAAGGCCAGCGCACGCTGATCGACTGCGACACACCCATCCCGGCCGGCCGGATGGCCGATCTGTATCTTCAGCGCGTGGGCCGGCTGGTAGAGGATCTGAACGGCGAGCCCACACAGACCCGCATCGCCCAGGCGGCCGATCTCATCGCCCAGCGCATGAACGCGGGGCGCACGGTGGGCTTGTCGGGCGTGAACCACCTGATCTTCCATGAGATGTACCTGGACAACCGCGCGCCCTTCAAGCCGATCCGTCCCATCAGCCGCCGGGCGGGCGACAACCCGTTCGCCAGGGCGCTCAAGCCCGGTGATCTGCTGGTTTTCATTGGCTACAGCGGCATGAATTCGCGCTACCATGATTTTCTCACACCCATCCGCGCAGCGCAGGTGGAGCTGATCACCAGCTATGTCACCGCGGCCGATCCCGCGATGAACGCCGAAGGAGCGCTGGTGCATATCGAGCAGCACTGGCAACTGCCCGATGCCGAACTGCCCCTGCCCGGCCCGCCGCATCGCATGGCCCCGGTCAGCGGCATCAATGCGGGGTTGATTCACCGCATGCTTGATGATGCGGTGTACGAGCGCCTCAGCCGCAAGGAGTAGTCATCGCAAAGGAGTAGTCATCACGGCCATGTCCGCCCGGCCGGCGGTTTACGTGTCGACGCGGCGAACTGAATGAATGCCTGCCTGGCAGCGCGTGAAAATTGGCATCAGCACCTCGTGTATTCCATGGGGCTGTGGGATGGGGGGATTGTTGTCGCGAGCGGGCGCGCGGCCGGCTAAGATGTCGCTCATGGCACAGACCCTCTCCCGCCCGCGGCGCAAGGCCGTGCGGCACTCGGCCGAGCGGGCATCGGCCGACCTGTCTCCCTCGCTGGCGCACCAGCATCTGATGGACCAGATCCATCCCGCCCTGGCGTATGATGGCGGGGATGTGGCAGCCTGGCAGAAGCGGCTGCGCCGGCGGCTGGCACAGCGCCTGGGGTATGATCACATGCCCCGTCCCGGCTCCTCCGGGCGCGTGCCCCTGAACGTGCGCACCCTCTGGCGGCGTGAGCACCGGCTGGGCACGATCGAGAAACTCCTGTTCACCGCCGAAGCCGGAGCGGATGTGCCGGCGTATCTCTGCCTGCCGCGCAACGTCCGGCCGCCGTATCCCACCTTCATCTGCCTGCAGGGTCATTCCAGCGGCATGCACAACAGCATCGCGGTGGATGCGGCTGATGAGCGCACGCCCATCCCGGTCAGCGGGGACCGCGATTTTGCCCTTGGCTGCCTGCGGCGGGGGATCGCGGCACTGTGCATCGAGCAGCGCGCCTTTGGCGAGCGCGAAGAGCGCCACCAGGCGCAGCGCTGCCCCCACAGCCGATGCCACGATGCCGCCTGGCGTGCTGTCATGCTGGGCCGCACCCTCATCGCCGAGCGGGTATACGATGTGGATCGCGGCATCGATCTGCTGGCCCAGCGCGACGACATCGACATGGGCCGGCTGGGGATCCTGGGCAACAGCGGCGGCGGCACGATCACCACCTACGCCGCGGCCCTGCTGCCGCGTTTGCGGCTGGCGATGCCATCCTGTGCATTCTGCACGTTCCGCGAATCGATCCTGAGCATCTACCACTGCGGGGACAACTATGTGCCGGGCCTGATGCTGGATGCGGACATGGCTGATGTGCTCGGCCTGTTCGCCCCGCGCCCGGTGGTGGTGGTGGCCGGCGCCAGGGACAACATCTTTCCCATCGCCGGCGTGCGCCTGGCATTTGAGGGGCTGCGCCGGATCTACCGTGCCGCCGGCGCACCCGGCAACTGCAAGCTGGTCATCGGTGCCCAGGGTCACCGCTTCTACGCCCGCGCTGCCTGGCAGGCGATGCAGCCGTACCTGGCGATGCAGGCGTAACTGCCGGGAGATCAGCGCACCCGCACTCGGTGAGCCGGTGCCCGAAATGACCTGACTGGTCCCTGCTCCCGGGGCCGCCTGCCCCCAGGATGCTCAACCGCCTGGCCTGTCGCCAGGATGGGGGGTGCTTGTGATCGGGCCGGGTCTCGCCGACACTAAGGGCTTATGCGCCGTCTCTACATTAAAGATTGCTGTGCGGGGGACATCGTCGAGGATGTGTTCGTCATCACCCAGCGGCAGCTCGCCGCCACCTCGACCGGCAAGTTTTTCATCAAGGCATTCATCTCCGACCGCACCGGGCAGCTCGCGGCCCGGATGTGGAACGCCAGCCGCGAGATCTTCAACGCCCTGCCCGAAGCCGGCTTTGTCAAGATTCGCGGGCGGGTGGAGAACTACCAGAACAACCTGCAGTTCATCATCGAGCAGATCTGGAGCCCCCGGGACGGCACCTACGACATCGCCGACCTCGTGCCCCATACCGACAAGGATGTCAGCGAGATGTTTGCCCGGGTGATGGAGCTGTGCCAGTCGGTGCAGAATCGCCACCTGTGCGCTCTGTTGCAGGCTTACCTGGATGACCAGAAGCTGATGGCGGACTTCCGCAAGAGCCCGGCCGCCATGACCTTCCATCACGCGTATCTCGGCGGCCTGCTGGAACACACCCTCAACGCCATGCAGGTGGCCGATGCGGTGGTGAAGTTTTACCCCGGCCTCAACCGCGATCTGGTGCTGGCCGGCATCTTCCTGCACGACCTGGCCAAGACCTGGGAGCTGAGCTACGACTGCGCCTTTGACTACACCGATGGCGGCCGGCTTGTCGGCCACGTTGTCAAAGGCGCGATGTGGGTTGAGCAGAAGGCGAAAGAAGCCGAAACCGCGCTGGGCGAGCCGATCCCGCGCGCCCTGATCGATGTGCTCCAGCACATCATCCTCTCACACCACGGTGAAACCAGCCTCGATTTCGGCAGCGCCCGCACCCCCTGCACGCCCGAGGCCCTGGCCGTCCACATGATCGAGAACATGGACGCCAAGATGATGATGGCGCTGAGCTACTGCCGTGGTGAGGCCGGCAGCAGCGAAGGCAACTGGACCGAGTACCTCAAGGCCTTCAACGGCCGGCTGTATCGCCCGGATGTGGCCCCCGATGATGCTCAGGCGCCAGCGCCGATTGAGGCCGAGCCATCGCCTGGGGCAGCGCCATCGCCACCCCCGCTCAAGATGGAAATCCACAATCCCCTGTTCGCCCAGGCCACCCGCCGGAGCTGATCGCCTGCCGGCCTGATCGCGGTACGCCGCTGTCGTATAGCCCGGCCTGGGAGAATTACCGCCAGTTTTGAGATGTGACAACGGGGCGGGGCGGTTATTGTATATTCTTGTGTCCGGTCGATGTCGGCCGGATCTCATCTCTTCATTTCTATCAGGAGCGTCCGATGAACGCATCGAACTGGGTGGTGGGTGCGCTGGTGATGTTGGGCGTTGTATCAACCCCGGTGTGGGGCGAGGCGACGACGGCGGCCGACAAGGAACAGGCCAGCATCGAGAAGAAAGAGCAGAAACAGCAGGGGAAAAAGGCCCGTCCGGCGCGGGTGACCTTCCTGCCCTACCGGGAAATGACCTCGCTGACCGAGGAGCAGAAGGCACAGATCGTCGAGATCCACCGTCGCTATCTCGATGAGAAGAAAAAGCTGGACGAGGCCGAGAAGGCTGAGATCCAGGCCCTGCTCACGCCCGAGCAGGTGGAAGAGGCCCGGCAGGTGCTGGAGCAACGGGCCGCTGCCCGCAAGACCCAGGAAGCCAAGCCGCAGAAGCAGGCCGCCGTCGAGACTGAGAAGACGGACTGACCGCCCATCGGCCGGTTGCGCCTGCGCGGTGCACCGGCAGGTCAGGACATTGCCTCTGCGCATCAAAAAAGAGCAAGTCGTCAGCCTCGGCCGACGACCTGCTCTTTTTGTGATTGCTCCTGCGCGTTGCCTGTGATGGGCAGAGCCGATGCGCTCTGCTCAGACGGCTTTATACCGCGGCATCGAGGGCTTCGCGGAAATCACGCTCGTTGCGCAGGCCGACGAACTTCTGTGCCACTTCACCGTCCTTGAACAGGATCACGGTGGGAATGGCGCTGATGCCGTACTTGATCGACACATCGCGGTTAGCATCCGTGTCGAGCTTGCCGACCTTCACCTTGCCGGCGTAGTCCTTGGCCAGCTTCTCGATGATGGGGGCGAGCATGCGGCAGGGCATGCACCACTCGGCCCAGAAATCCACCAGCACGGGCACGTCTGACTGCAAGACTTCCTGCTCAAAATTCTGATCGGTAAACTCCACCGTATTTTCGCTGGCCATTCATTGCTCCTTGGGGTGAATCAATTCCAAGCAATCCTAGAAGTGCCAAACGAGGGTGTCAACGTGGCGGAGTTGACCCGCCTCGACAGGCCTGATTGCGCTCTTCAACGGCCGCTGGTCGTATGGAACCGCGCGTTCTTTAGCTATGCCGGACCCGCCTGAAACCGCTTGGGCCTGGCAGAATGCACTGGGCAGAGTGCGCTACGCATGATGCGCTGCGCATGATGCGCTGCGACGGAATCCGAGGGCGGCGTGCCATTTATGCCTTGGCCAGATCGGCCAGTTGCTGGCGGACCAGCAGCATATTGACGATCGCCAGCCCCAGCAGCGCTACGCCCAGCCCGATGCACAGATACGCCACCCAGTCGCTGATGGCCGCCCACGGTGATTCCGCGGGCATCACCAGGGGCAGCACGCCGAAAATCGGCATCAGCACCCCCAGTGTCAGCAGCACCGGAATGAGTGTCTGGCGGAAACTCAGCCGTTTGAACAACGGCACCGGCGGGGCCGGACGCCTGGGCCGGGCAGCGCCGGCGACCAGGGCATCAACCGGCGTCGTAGGGCGGGCACTGGCTGGGCTCGGCGCCTTGGCCGCCGGGGCTGCGGGGCGTGCCGGAGCGTCCGGGCGGCTCGGTGGGCTCACCGGTGCGGGCGCAGTCGATGGTGCCTGCGGAGCAGCAGGACGTGGTGCGGTCGGGCGCGGTGCCGTTTGGTGCGGCGCGGTCGGGCGCGGCGAGCGCCCACTGGCCGGAGCCGGTGGAGGCACCGGCGCGGCAGAGCGTGCGGCAGGCGCGGGCGGTGCGCTTGGTGCGGGTTGTGCCGGCGCGGTGGTGTCGGCGTCGGCCAACGGCTCAGCCGGCTCCGTCTCGGCATCCTCTTCCGCCGGGCCGTTCAGCATGGCCTCCAGCGCCCGTGCCATTTCATCTGTATCCCGCTTGGCCATCGTCGATCCTGTCTGCACAAACCATCTGGGTTGCCCGACTTATCGGACGCCAGGGCTGGAAATCTGTCATTGGGGACGATTTCCGGCTGCTGCTCTCTCAATACGGATTATAGTCCAACCGGCCAATGAGTGACAGGTTCGCTGGAACCGATGTCCCGTCGACAGCGCGGGGAAGGGCCGTTGCCCGCGGGCAACATGCCTGTGCAACGGGCCGCAAGAGGGACCATCGGCGTTTGGCCGCCTGATCGCCACAGGTGCTTCCCCCGGGCAACACCCACCGGGCACGGCGGTTGGAATCAGGCAACATCCAGCGCAATCGGATCAGGATGCATGACCCGACATCCAGGCCGTTTGCCCGGGAAATCAAGCGTTCCCGGCCGTACGGCGCTGTTTAAGCAGGTGTAATGCGGTTTCTGGCACGGTTGTTGCCATGGAAGCACATTGATGCACGAATCTGAAAACAAGCGAAACCCGGAGAGGACCACCGAAATGAACGAGCAGGAATTTCAGAGCAAGCTGGCGGAATTGATGGGTGAGATTTCCACCCTGCCGGCCACCGAGCGCCAGAAGATGCAGCAACTGGCCGATGAGACCCGCCAGCGTCACGAGCGCCTGCGCCAGACCGTCAGCAGCCTGCAGGAAAGCCTCGATTACCTGCGCCTGAGCATCAAGTATCTCGTGTTCGACCTGGAGGCCACCCGCCGCGAGAACGGCTACCTCCGTCGCATGCTCGAAGAAGCCCACGGCGCCGAATAGCGCGGTGCGGCGGGGGCCGGGCGCAGCCGCGCAGCGCCCCGCAGGAAACAGCGGCCGGATGAGGTGGGCAGGGGACGGTAGTCAATCAAGGGGAGCAAGCGTTCACCCGGAGGTCGCCGCCAGAACGACCTCCGGGTGCTTTTTGCCTTCCTGCTGGTGCCTCCTTTCGCCGGCCGAGCTGCCCGGTCCCCAGGCCACCCGAGCCATGCGGTGCGCGGATTGATATAATATTCCGGGCATTTCGTCGTTGTTTCGCCTGAACTTCACCTGCCCAATCGCGTAACGTTGGGCGAGTCGCCCGCCGGGCGCGATGGATCAACGCACCCCCTGAGCCTACAGTTAGAATACGATGTCAGTGCCGTTGCTGGATTCCGATGAGTTCGTGGAGGCGGTTCAACCGCTGCTTGAACGCCGTGACCTGCCGGGACTGATGCAGATCCTCCAGTCGCGCTGGACCTGTGAGCAGCTCGAAACGCTGGTGGATCATGGCACCACCGATGCGAAGAAAGTGGCCGCACTGGCGCTGGGGCTGGTTGGCACCAGCCGCTGCTGCGCCGGGCTGTCGCGGCTGCTGCGCGATCCCGACCCGATGATCAACAAGATGGCCGAGCACGCGCTCTGGTCGATCTGGTTTCGGGCCGGCAGTCCTGAGGCCAATCACCAGCTCTGCCGCGGCGCCCAGGCCCTCGACC
The DNA here is from genome assembly GCA_964398315.1 of uncultured Tepidisphaeraceae bacterium. Classification (GTDB taxonomy): domain Bacteria; phylum Planctomycetota; class Phycisphaerae; order Tepidisphaerales; family Tepidisphaeraceae; genus JADLCB01. The sequence goes on from CAYNMV010000002.1 coordinate 162,898, forward strand.
GCCGCGATTTCGACCACGCCATCGAACACTTCAACCGCGCCCTGCAGCTCGATCCCGATTTTGCCGAAGCCTATGACCAGCGGGCGCTGGCTTACTACTTCAAGGATGAATACGAGCTGGCGATTCACGACTGTCGTGAAACCACCGCCCGCATGCCCTGTCATTTTGGCGCCTGGGCCGGCCTGGGCCACTGTTACGCCCATCTCGGCCAACTGGAGCAGGCCCTGGACGCCTACCGCAAGGCACTTCAGCTCAACCCCCACCTCGAATGTATCCGCGAACTGATCGAAGAACTCGAACAACGCCTTGATGATGCCCCCAAGGCCTGATCACTGCCCGGTCCGCTTCCTGCCGTGCTCAGGTTGGCTGTGATATCAGGGGCGAGCAAAAGACTGCAAAAAGTGTGTTGCGTCCCGGCATCGATCGTAAGCGACCGTAGACAAAGACCTTACCAGCACCATCCACCTGTCATACCGCTGGCAGACAATGACAGACGAGGACAGACGAGGACAAATCCGGCCATCAACCACTCAACTACATCCGACCCGCCTGTCTTGCGGATCAAGGCCGTATCAAATCCTAACATTAGTATAACACGTCCTGCGCCGCCGGTCCACTGAATTTCCGAAAAATTCTGTCTGATCCCTCTCTTCGCCGATGCTCCCTTTTGCCGCTCGCTGTTGTCGGGTATTTCAATGGCATGCCCACCCGCTGGATCATTTTCGCCGATGTGCATCTGGGCACACCTGAGACGCAGTTTCCCAACCAGAACTATCTTTACACCGCCGATCTGCTGAAGGCCGCCGTCAGCCGTGTCCAGGCGCTGCGACCGGACCGGGTGATCATCGCCGGCGATCTGGTCAACATGGGCACCGACGCCGACTACGCCCTGGCAGCCGAACTGCTCGCGCCGCTGCGTGATCGCATCGAGCCGGCGGTCGGCAACCACGAGCTGGTGCGGGGATCGGTGGCGGCTTTTGAGCAGTTTTCTGGTGTACCGGCCGTGCGCGAGCTGGCTGGCGCCCCGCTTCCCACATTCTTGCTCAACAGTGGGATAGAGGGCCTGCCCATGACGCAGTGGCGCGGCCGGCTGCCGGAAGCGCAACTCGACTGGCTGCGCCAGCGGCTGGCCCGTGCGGCCGGCCCGGCGATCATCGTCTGTCATCATCCGCTCAACGCCACCGTCCGCCGCAGCACCGAACCGATGATGTCGCTGGATAACTCCGATGAATTGCGCGCCATTCTCGAATCACACGGCCACGATGTACTGCTGCTGACCGGCCATACCCATTACCAGCACATTCTGCCGGTAGGGCGGCTGACCTGCGTTGCCTGCCCGCCCCTGGCCTTCTGGCCGCATGCCTTCCTCGTGCTGGATATCGACGATGCAGCCCCGACAGCCCGGGACACGGCCGGGCCAACCTCCTCCGAGCCGCCTGCGATGCGCTGGGCCGAGCCCCGCATTTCCCTTCGCACCGAGCGCCTTTTTGCTGCCCCCGAACAGGCCCCCGACGCCCGCGCTGCCGATCCCGCCTACCGCGCCCGTGGCGAAGGCACGCCGGCTGACCAGTCTCTGACCCTGGAATTAACCTGATCGGCACTGAACCGGCCTGCCCCCGGCTCCGTAATGAGTCCTGTCCCGCTTGACAGCCGCCCCCCCGGCTGGCACCATTAAGCCTCGCGCTCCGTTCCACAGCGCGATCCACGCAGCTTTAGCTCAATTGGATAGAGCGTCGGTCTACGGAACCGAAGGTTGCAGGT
>CAYNMV010000003.1:0-161193 GCA_964398315.1 uncultured Tepidisphaeraceae bacterium
ATCTCGAGCGTCTCGTGGTTGTAGCGCTTGCCGTGGCAGACTTCGCAGGCAACGTAGACATCGGGCAGGAAGTGCATCTCGATGCACTTGGTCCCCTGTCCCTGGCAGGCCTCGCAGCGGCCGCCCTTGACGTTGAAGCTGAACCGCCCGGCCTCGTAGCCGCGCAGCTTGGCCTCGCGCGTTTTGGCGAAGATCTTGCGGATCTCGTCGAAGACGCCGGTGTAAGTGGCGGGGTTGGATCGGCTGGTACGACCGATTGGGGACTGGTCGATCTCGATGACCTTGTCCACCCGGTTGGTGCCGGTGATGCTCCTGAACTTGCCCGGCTTGATCCGCGAGCCGTAAAGCTTGCGCTTGAGGGCCGGCAGGAGGGTCTGGTTGATGAGCGTGCTCTTGCCCGATCCCGAGACACCGGTGATGCAGACGATCCCACCCAGCGGAATGCGCACATCGATGTCTTTCAGGTTGTTCTCAGAGCATCCCCTGATCTCGATGTACTCCCTGGTCGGATCGACCGGCCGGCGCTGGGTGGGTGTCTTGATCTCCAGTTCGCCGGTGAGGTACTTGATGGTGGTTGACCGCGTCTGGCTGAGGACATCGGGCATGTCGCCCTGGGCAACGATCGTGCCGCCGTGGGCGCCGGCGGCGGGGCCGATGTCGATCAGGTGATCGCTGGCGCGGATGCAGTCCTCATCATGCTCGACCATGATGACGGTGTTGCCGATGTCGCGCAGGCGCAGCAGGGTGCGGATCAGGCGGGTATTGTCGCGCTGGTGCAGGCCGATGGTCGGCTCATCCAGCACATAGCAGACACCGACCAGGCCGCTGCCGACCTGCGTTGCCAGGCGGATACGCTGGGCCTCACCGCCCGACAGGCTGCCGGTCTTGCGATCCAGGGTGAGGTACCCCAGGCCGACATCGACCATGAACCCCAGGCGGGCGGCGATTTCCCGCACGATCGGCTCGGCAATCTTCTGGCCCTCAGCGCTCAGGTGCAGTTTCTCGAAAAACGCCTTGGCATCCTGCACCGTCATCCGCGTCACATCATGAATGGAGAAGCCGGGCAGCGGGATGGGCCCGGCACCGGCCTTGCCTTTTCTCGATCGGCCGGCCTTGCCATTCTTTGCCGCGCGGGCGGCCGGTGCGTTGCCGGCGCCGTTGGCAGATCCGGCCGTGCCGCCGTTGATCGAATCGACCGTGTGCAGGCGGACAGCCAGCACTTCCGGCCGCAGGCGCGTGCCCCCACACGTCTCGCAGGGCTGCTCCGACTGGTACTGGAAGAGGCGCGCCTTCACCCATTCCGAATCGGTATTCTCAAAGCGGCGCTGCAGGTTGGGGATGATGCCTTCGAATTCCGTGCCGGTGCCGTTGTCGCCCTTGGCATCGGTGCCGTACATCAGCACATCGCGCACCTTACGGGGGATATCGCTGTAAGGCGCGGTGTAGCTGATGCCAAAGTCGCGGCAGAACTGCCTCAGCACGCGGCTGTAATAGATGTTCATCCGCTTGCCGCCCTTGCGCCAGGCCTCGATTGCACCGTTCTCCAGGCTGAGCGATTCATCGGGCACGATCAGCTCAGGGTCGAAATCGCTGGTCGTCCCCAGGCCGTGGCATGTGGGGCAGGCGCCTTGCGGGGCATTGAACGAGAAGACCCGCGGCTCCAGCTCCGGCAGGTTCACCTCGGGATGGCGTGGACAGGCGAATTTCTCGCTGAATATCTGGTCTGTCCAGGTGCCATCGGGCTGTCCGACACTGACGATCAGCAGACCCTGGCTGAGCCGCAGCGCCGTCTCGATCGAATCGGCCAGGCGCGAGCGGATCTCGGGCTTGAGCACAATGCGGTCCACCACCGCTTCGATGTCGTGCTTGAAATGCTTGCCCAGCTCCGGCAGGGCGTTCTGGTTCAGCTCCACGATCTGCCCATCCACGCGGGCGCGGACGAACCCCTGCTTGATCATCGCATTGAAGATGTCCTTGTGCTCGCCCTTCATCGCGCGCACGAGCGGCGCCAGGAGGATGATGCGGGTGCCGGCCGGATACGCCGCAACCGCATCGACAATCTGGCTGGGGCTCTGGGCGCTGATCGGCTCGCCGCACTTATAGCAGTGGGGGGTGCCCGCGCGGGCAAACAGCACCCGCAAGTAATCGTAAATCTCGGTGGTGGTGGCGACCGTTGAGCGCGGATTGGAACTGGCCGAGCGCTGCTCGATGGCGATGGTAGGGGGCAGGCCCTCCACTTCATCGATATCCGGCTTCTGGAGCTGATCAAGGAATTGCCGGGCGTATGCGCTCAGCGATTCCATGTACTTGCGTTGTCCCTCGGCATACACCGTGTCGAAGGCGAGGGTGCTCTTGCCGGAACCGGACAGACCGGTGATGACCACCAGCCGGTCGCGGGGGATGTCCAGGTTGATGCCTCGGAGGTTATGTTCACGCGCTCCGCGGATGCGGATAGCCTTGCCGTTGCCATTCATGGGAAAATCTTGAGCCGCGCTTCCGGCGGAATTGCCGGATAGTGACTGTACGCCTGCACTACCGTCAGGTTCAAGCCGGCAGCGTAAGGAAAATGTACGGAGACTCAAGTACCCGCGATGGCAGCGGCAAAAATTCTCATTCCGGGGGATGGGGCCGGTTGCCCAGGGCCTCCATCAGCCGCTGGCGGTCGAGCACTTTCATCAGCGGCAGCAGGTCGGGGATGCACTCGATGGCGAAGTCGGTCAACTGGCTGCGCACCACCGACTGGAGCTGCTCAGGCGTCCAGGGCTTGGCGATGTAGTGGTGCAGATCGGCTTCGTTGATGGCCTTGATGGTGTCGGCCAGGCCCGCCTGGGCGGTGACCAGCACCTTGCGGGCCTTGCGCGTGCGGGGGTCCTTGTTGAGCGCGGTCAAAAAGTCGATGCCGCTGAGGCCCGGCATGACATGGTCGGCCAGCACCAGCGCCAGCTTGCCGCCCTGCTCAATGAACGGGTCGATGATGCTGCGGGCATCGGCGGCGTTCTCGGCCGGTTCAATGCGGAAAGCGGCGGCGAACGGCTCCAGATCGCGGATCAACGCATCCAGCACCGGCCGTTCATCTTCGATGCACACGATCAGGTAGGGCTGTTTCATCTGGCCTGTTCCTCTCTCAACTGGGTCGGCAGGATCACCTCAACGCACGTGCGGCCGGGGATGGAGTCAATGCGGATCTGTCCGCGATGGCGGGAGATGATCTGCCGGCAGATCAGCAGCCCCATGCCCAGCCCGAAACCGGTGCCGCCGCGCTTGGTGGTGAAATTCAGGTCAAATACGCGCTGCAGATCCTCAGGCGGGATGCCCGGTCCATTATCAATAATACGCACCGCCACCCGCCCATCATCCAGCAGCGCGGTCTCGAGGGTCAACTCGCCGCGGTTGTCCATCGCCTCCAGGGCATTGGCGATGAGGTTTGTCCACACCTGGTTCAACTGGGCCGGCCAGCCGGAAATGGTGGGGATCTCTCCGTATCGCCGGCGAACCCGCACATCCTGCAGGCGGACATTGAACAGCCGCAGCGTGTCTTCCAGCCCCTCGTGCAGATCCACATCCGCCAGTCGCTCTTCACCGCGGGCATAGGATCGCAAGCTCTTGACAATGGCGCTGATCTGCTCGCCGCTGCTGCGGATGTTGCGCAGGGAGATGCCCAACTGGTATGCCCGCTCATACATCTCCAGGCGCTGAGCACGGGTATCGGCCCGGTCCTGCCCGAACATGCTGCGGTAGGCATCCAGCGTAAAGATCCCCACGTTAATCAGCCGCCGGGCCAGCGCTTCATCGCCCAGGGCGGCGGCCAGTTCATCCCGGCAGCGGCGCAACTGATTGGTCGGTAAAGGCGACTGCGTGAGGGCGCGCTGAACGGCCGCGCACAGCGCTTCGCCTTCAGGCAAATGGCGGATGAGCTGGGAGGCATCCTCAACTACGTAATCGGCCGCCCGCGTGATGGCCGTGGCCGGGTTGTTCAGTTCATGGCCCACGCCCGCCACAAGCTGGCCGAGGGTGGCCATTTTCTCCTGCTCAATCAGGCGCGCCTGGGCATCGCGCAGCTGGCGCAGGGCCTCGGCCAGGTGATCGCGCTCGGCGGCCAGGGCGCTGTTGAGATCCTCGATCTGCAACTGCAGTTCCACGATCCGCCGCAGGCGCTTGCCCAGCGAGCGCACGTGCACCGTCAGGAAAAACAGCAGCAGCGCCGGCTCCCGTTGCAGGGCATCATCCAGTTCGCTCCAGGTGAGATGGATCGCGGTGACGGGCGTGATGGCGCGAGCGGTGAAGAAGGTCTTCTGCCGGCCGGCCAGGGCCAGCAGGCCCACGATCCGCCCGACCGACTTGCTGTGAAAGACGATTTCGCGCCCGCCGCTGAAGCGCGTCAGCTCGACGATCCCATCAATCGTGATCCAGATGCCATCGATCTGGTCATCCTCCCGAAACAGGACCGTCCCGGCCGGCACATGCTGGAGCGGCGGGTTATCCAGGGCGGATTGCAGCAACTGGAGCATCTGCGCTTCAGCGGCATCATCACTGAGACGGGTGGCCGACAGGATCGAGTGGCGCAGCATGCGCAGCTCGCCATCCAGGGCGCGGCTGGCCTGCTTGGCCTGGGCCAGGGCGCTGGCCAGCAGGCGGGGATCGAGCACCTGGCACAGCCGCGTCAGCGCTTCCGGCTGATACTCGATGATGTACTCGGTGAGCAGCTCCCGCGCGGTGGCGATCAGCTCATCGCGGTTGTCCACCTGCTCCACCAGGGCATCGGCGGCGGAGGGAATCTCATCGGCGGCCAGCGCCAGCAGGCGGGGATACGCCTGCTCCTCCTCGCGACGCATCGATGGCGGAAGGGCAGCGCTGTCCATCGCGGCAGCGCTGCCGACAATCACCGCCACCGCCGCCCGCTCTCCGGCCAGTATCTGCATGCGCTGTGCGGCATCGTCCAGGGTGGGCACCTGTTCCAGCTCAACCAGCGGCTCCAGCGCCGGGCGCAGTAGGGCCGTTGCCGCTGCGCCGGCCTCGCCGACGCACAGCACGACAAAACGCTCGACCGATGGCCGTGAAACGGGCATGAGCAGTTGTCCGGATGCGTTACAGTCCAGGAGCATCATATCGCCTGCGGCCGGCATCTGTCGTCGGGTATCGGTTCGGAGGGTATCAGCTCGGAATGATGCCCAGCAGCTTCCAGAACCAGGGGCCAAGGGTCACGAACAGGCCCCAGGTGATCACGCCGATCAGGCTGCCCACGATCGCCATGTCCTTCACCTTGACCTCACCGGTGCTGAATGCGATGGCGTTGGGCGGGGTTGAGATCGGCAGGGCCATCGCCAGTGAGGAGCCGATGGCGATCCAGATGCCGGCCTCGATCGGGCTGATGGCCACTTCCGGGCTCTTGGCCAGGGCGATGCCGATGGGCACCAGCAGGTTGGCGGTGGCGCTGTGGCTGATGAACGTGCCCATGGCCAGGGCGGCAAAGGCCAGCACCGCCACGATCACACGGTCGTTCATGGTGTCCCAGGGGAACAGTCCGATGAACCACTTGTCCATTCCCGTCCGGCCGATGCCCAGGCCCAGGGCGATGCCCCCGGCGACCAGCCACAGGACATGCCAGTCCAGTTGCTGCACGTCTTTGACGGTGAAAACGCGGGTGCACAGCAGCACCACCACCGGCACGAAGCCGATGATGTTGGAGTTGAACCCGTGCAGTGCTTCGGTCAGCCACAGGGCGACGGTCAGCACAAACGTGACATAAAAGATGATGGCCTTGGGGGACTTGTCGAACTGGCTGCTCAGCTCCAGTTCCACGCGCTTCTGGCGGCTGGGGAAAAAGAGGATCAGCAGCAGCCAGCAGATCACCAGGAAGACAAGCATGAAGGGCACCGCGCCCATCGTCCACTGCATAAAGGTGGGGATGGCGTAGGTCAGGCTCGGATCGGCGGCCTTAGCGCTGCTGAGGGCGCCAAGGGCAATGGCGTTGGGCGGTGTGCCGATGGGCGTGCCGATGCCGCCGATGTTGGCGGCGATCGGGATCGACAGCGCCAGGCCGGTGCGCATCTTGTCACCAGCGCCGTAACGGGCCATCACCGGGATGGCGACGGCCATCATGGTGGCGGTGGTGGCGGTGTTGCTCATGAACATCGAGAAGACGGCCGTCACCAGCATCAGCCCCAGCAGCACCATCGTGGGCCGGGTGCCGAAGGGCTTGAGAATCAGTCCGGCAAGGTTGCGGTCCAGTTGGAACTTCGACGCGCCGCCGGCCAGGAAGAACCCACCCAGGAACAGGATGATGACCGGGTCGGCCAGGGTCGCGAAGATATCCTTGTATTGCAGCAGGGCATCGGTCTGGAGGCCCTGTGTGAAAGCGGCGGGGGCCTGGCGGCTGAGCATCAGGATCATCAGCAGGATGATCAGCATCGCCGTGGCGTGCATGGGCACCGCCTCACTGATCCAGAGCACGATCGCGAGAATGAAGATCGCGAACATGCGATGCCCGGCCGGGCTGAGTCCTTCGATCTGCACGAAGAACGGGATGCAGAAACCGATGATCCCCACGATCAGGCCAATGATCTGGGGGAGGGTCAGGGGAAACGGCCGGGGCGTTTTGACTGCTGTCGCCATAAAACGACACTTTCGCTAGGGAGTGTGGACGCCGGCGCGAAAACAGTCGGCCGGCCTTGCGGCTGTCCGCAGTGCCGATCATCATGCAGAGGCCGCAAGAACGATCAAGACAAACGGTGTGCTGGCTCACTCGCGAGGGGGTATTTTTTGGCGTGCAACACCGCCGGCACTGGCCGGTAGCATGTTGGGGAGACTGTATGAAACACTTCCTCATGAAACACATCCTGGGTTGCGCTTGCGTGATGGTCGTCATCCTGCTGCCGGCGCTGGCCGGCCACGCCAGGGCCGAGGAGGCCGCGGCCAAGCCCAAGGTGGCCATCTTTCCCCTGGCCGGCGATGCCAAGGCAGACCTGCGCGACAAGGTGGGCTTTTCCCTGCGCAGCAAGCTGGATCGCGATGGAGCCTATGAGGTGATCGACGGCTATACCCTGGCCGATGCGGTGGCCGGCCGCACCGAGCCGGTGTCGCTCAAGACAGACCTGGCCGAGGTGCGCAAGCTGGCCGACAGCCTGGAGGCCGAGATTTTCATCTGGGGCGAACTGACCAACACCGCCAATGGCGCCACCCTGAAGGTGCGGGTGTTTGATATCCTCCAGCTCGATCCCCAGCCGCACGAAATCTCCCGTGTGATCGCGCGCCCGACCGACCTGCGGTTCATCAGCGAGGAGATCCTCCAGGCGCTGCCGGGCGTGCGGCGGTTTGAGCATCCATCTGAGGTGGCGGTGCACCACGACCAGACCGCCGAGCAGCTGTGGCAATCCAACCCCAATCTCGTTGCCAACGGCGGATTCGACGAGGATGGCAAGTGGGACTTCATCTACCTGAGCATCAAGCGCCCGATCAAGCTGGAAGCGCGCCTGCCGGCCCAGGATGAGGCGGTCATCACCGAGATCGAGGGCAATCGCGTGCTGGCGATGCGTCTCTCCCGCGAGGCGGCCGAGAGCAACGGCCTGGCGGTCCTTTCCCAGTCCATCCCCATCGAGCCGAATACCCGCTATCGCCTCAGCTTCCGCTACAAGAGCGATGGGCCGCGCCTGCATGTGTTCGTCAAGGGCTACACGCTGTTTGACAACATCAAGGGGGAGAAGGTCGAGCGCGAGATCTATCGCCGCCAGGTGCCGCCCAGCGGCAAGACCGATGGGTGGGTCACGATTGTCGATGAGCTGAACCCCCAGCATGTGGCCTTCCCGGTCCAGACGCTTAAGGTTGATCTCTACGCCTATCTGCAACCGGGACTGGTGATGTTCGACGATGTGGTGCTCAAGGCGGTGGGCAAGCAGACCCGCCAGGCAAAAGACACGGCCCTCGATCAGCCCGTCACCCGTCCGGCCAGCCGCGATTGATGGGAGTCGGGCCTGCCCGAGCGGCCCGCAGGCAATCCATCCTGAGGCTTCACCTGCCGGCCGCTCCCAGCACATCAGAGGGAAGGATCACACCCGATCCCGCGATGGCAGGCTGATCTTTTTTTTAAAAAAAAGTGGACCGGCGGCCAGATGTGTGTTATACTTATGTTAGGTCGCCGTGGTGGTGGCCTGACCTGCGTCTCCTGTCTCTCAAGTCTTTACCAGGTCTTGATTTAGAGCGATCTGTCTGCCCCTGCCCGCCTCAATGACACTCCAGCTATACGCGCAACCGACTGAAATGCCTGGACTTGGAGCAGATGTGTAAAAATGTCGCCGCTTGGATTGCGGCGGGGGGCCATCCATCACATCGGATCGGGCCGGGCGGCATCACGGGCGGTGTCTTCGGTGACTTCATCCACCCCGCCCGAGGCGATCAGGCCCAGTGATGCGGCGTGGTGGGCGATCTCCGCGCTGGTGCGCACCAGGCGCATGGGAACGCCCATCGCCTCGGCCTCACGCGCGAAGCTGCGCACGCGCTCGTCCCGCTCGTGCGGCCGGGCCGGATCGATATCACGAATGTAAATCGCCGCGATACGCCCCTGATGACGACGAACAGCCTCACAATACAGGTGGGCATCCTGCTGCCCGGAATCACCGATCAGGATGAACGGCAGATTGGGATAGGCCGCCAGGATCCGCTCGGCGTTGTCCAGCTTGTGCCAGTGTCCGCGTGCGTGGGTGAGGCGGCGGGCCAGGCCGATATCCCGCAGGATCAGCGGGCCGAGGGGAATGTTGTTCAGCTCCAGGAACTGCCGGAGGAGGTCGTAGAGGTTCCATGCGGAACTGGAGACATAAAAGATCGGATTGCCTTCGGGCGCTGCCTCGGTGCCCAGGCCGCGCTGGAAGGCGTGATACAACTCGGCCACCCCCTGCAGGGGCTTGCGCGTGCGTACGTTGCCCAGGAGCGTGAGCCGCAGCGCGGTGATGAGATCGGTGATGTGGGTATGGATGACGGTGTCATCCATATCGCTGATGACCCCGAAACGGGCCGTGGGCGGCGGGATCAGGATCTGCCCGACCGCCTTCACCCCAGCGCATTCAACCGCCACATCGTGCCAGCCCGGTGCGGGCGGCTGCTCGAAGTGGAACTCAAAGTTGAAGTACCCCTCATCATCGCTCTCATCGTGATAGGTTTTCCCGGCGAAGGTGGCCCGGACCGGTACGCCGGGCACTTCGGCAGTGGCCCAGCGCTGCCAGGTGGCGAAGAGGTTGGCCCACCAGTGGTTGACGATGCGCGGGCCGCCACGCAGCGGATCGGAGAGGATGCGCCCGCCGATCCATGCCATCTGCCCGTTGCCGTAGCCGGTGTAGGGCAGCACCTGCTTGACCGCCCCGAAGCCCAGGGCGCGCTTAAGCCGATACCAGCCGCGATCGATGCCATCCTCGATCAGCACCAGCGCGTTGTGCATCCGCGGCGGCTTGCCGGCACGCGGCAGGGGATGAGGGCGTTTGACGGCGTCGCTCACGGGCCTTGGTCGGTGCGGAGACAAAAAACGCTTGCGGCTCAGCAGGGGGATGGCCCTGTTGAACCGCAAGCGCGTGGTCGATCAGACACTATGACTGCGGCGGATTTGACTGATCCTCCTTCGGCTGATCGGCCCTGGCCTGATCGCCCTCCGCCGGCGGCGGCTCAGTGGCCGCAGAGGCATCCGATGCCGGCGGCGCATCGGGCGCTGGCGCGTCGGGCGCCGGTGCATCAGGCGGGGCGGAAGCGGACGGCGCTGCGGGCGGCTCGACCGGGGGCGGTGTCACCGTGCCGGTGCTGCTTGAAGGGGCGGCGCCGCTGGTCGTTGGCGTGTCCGCTGTCGCGCTGGCCGTGGATGCATCGCCAGAGGCGGGGGCCGCCGGCGGGGTGGCCTGCGGTCCGGGGGCCGGCGGGGTTTCGGTGAACTCTTCGTCGAACTGCTCGACGTAGACATCGTCCATCTCGGTGGCATCCACCTCCCGACGGATCAGGTAGTAGATGATCGTGTTGGCCGAGAAGTAGAAGCTGATGGCAAACGCTCCCAGCATCCCGATCAGCAGGTACACCCAGAAGGCCACCAGCCACGCACCGGTGGTTTCGCCGGGGCCCAGTGCCAGGGTGTTGAAGTCATACGGCAGGTTGTCCCAGGTGGGCGTGGGCCACATCTCCAGCCAGCTTTCGTTGCCGTTGTAGGCGGTCTTGAACAGGCCGCAATTGACGAAGCGGTGGGTCAGCAGCAGTGTCAGGAAGATGAAGAAGCGGACGAACAGGTAGGTCAGCGCTCCGTAGACCAGCGCCACCGCCGTGTAGAAGGCCATCTTCCACGGCCGGGCGTACAGGTAGCTGAAGCTGCGGCTGATGGCGTCGAAGCTGTCGGAGCCCTCCACCGCGATGGTCGGATACATCAGGTTGAACCCGCCAATCAGCCCCAGCAGCACCAGCGTCATGACGATCCCGGCCGCCAGCGCCAGGAAGAATGTCAGACCGATGAGAATCGGGCCAATGAACGGGATGTTGCCCACCAGCGCGCCCAGGAACACCAGGAAGCCGATGCCGACGATGATCAGCAGCGGGATGATCGGCGCGAAGACAAAGCTCAGGAGCTTGCCGCCGGAGAACTTCAGCGCCGCCCGGATCGAGATCTTTTCATCGCGGGCGGCATGGACCGCGGCGATGCGGGCGATCGCGCCGCCAAACAGGCCCCACACGATCAGGAAGAAGACCAGGAAGATGAAAAAGTAAACCGGATGGGCCATCAACAGCCATGATGGGCCGGTGACGATGAAGTGATAGATGTTGCCCAGGACACCATTGCCGGCGCCCCAGTTCCAGTCCAGCACGTTGCCGACCAGGGCATCGACCTGTTTGACTTCATAGTCAAAGAGGGTGATGAAGATGCCGCGGCCGTGTATCCGGCTGGCATCGGCCAGGTGCCGGTTGGCGGTGGCGTAGGCCTCGCGCACCGTATCGCGGTAATTGGCCTCAGCGGTTGCGCGGGCCTTGGCTTTATCATCGCCCTCGCGCTCGTTGGCGGCTTCGAGCGCCTTGTCGCGCGCAGCCCGGGCCTCCTTGATGCGATTGTCCAGGGCATCGTCGATCTTGTCCTTCAGTTCGCCAAAGCGCTTGCCTTCCCTGGCAGCATTGGAGGCTTCTTCGCTGCGCGACTCAAAGACCTGGTACTGCACCAGCAGATCCAGGTAGCGATTGGCCGCGGCCCGGCGGACAGACTCCCGCTGCTTGCGCAGTTGCTCCATCGCATGGGGCTTGCCGGCCAGGGTGGCATACGCCTCCACCTCGCCATCCACCGCCAGGTGGCTGTTTGGCCAGATCCGGTCGAGCAGCCGCCCGCCCAAGTAGAGCGACAGCAGCAGCATCAGCCCCAGGATCAGCTTCGATGGGTGGATCGCCAGCCGGAAACTGCGGAACAGATGGGTAAATGCGAATGTCTCACGCCAGTTGATGCCCGAGAGGGTCATCCGTTCATCCGCCATGGACGGATCTCCTTTCCCTTATTTGATCTTGTGCAAAGTATAGTGAGACCGCGACTTGAGTAAACAGACGAAGCCGCAGCAAACAGGAAACATCTCCGCCATGGCCGGATCGCACCGGCCCTGGTGGCAATTGCCCCAGGCCAGGTTGACCCGCCGGGCCGGGCAGATAATGTGCGCGTTCTATGGTGGATGAAGGTCACACAGGCTGGCCGCTGCCAGCGCGTCCCGTGATTGCGGTCATCGGCGCTGGGGCGATCGGGGCGTATTACGGCGGGCGGCTGGCCCATGCCGGGCATGCGGTCCATTTCCTGCTGCGCAGCGATTACGAGCACGTGCGCGCCCACGGCTGGACGATCCGCAGTTGTGATGGCGATTTCACCCTGCCGGCCGAGCGCCTGCATGTCTACCGCGATCCGGCGGACATGCCCAGGGCCGACCTGGTCCTCATCACCCTCAAGACAACCGCCAACGACCAGTTGCCCGCACTCGTGCGGCCGCTGCTGAAGGAGCAGACGCTGCTGCTGACGCTGCAAAACGGCCTGGGCGGCGACGAGCTCCTGGCCGAGGCGTTCGGCCCGCAGCGCGTGCTGGGCGGGCTGGCGTTCATCTGCGCCAACCGCGGCCAACCCGGCGAAATCCTGCACCTGGCCCATGGGCTCATCCGCCTGGGCGAATTCCAGCCCATCCAGCCCGAGCGCGCCCGCTGGGCGGCGGATTTATTCAATACCAGCGGAGTGCGTTGCCAGGTACTGGAGAATCTGCGCCAGGGGCGCTGGGAGAAGCTGGTCTGGAATGTGCCCTTCAACGGCCTGGGGGCCGTGATGGACCTGACCACCGATCGGCTGATTGCCCACCCGCGCGGGGTGAAACTGGTCAGCCAGCTCATGGCCGAGGTGATCGCCACCGCCAACGCCCTGGGGTTGCCGCTGGAAAGCCGCATGATCGCCGAGCAGATCGACCGGACCCGGCTGATGGGGCCGTATCGCACAAGCATGCAGGTGGATCGTCAGCAGGGCAGGCCGCTGGAAATTGAGGCGATCCTGGCTGCGCCGGTCCGGGCGGCGGAGGCGGCGGGGGTGGATGTGCCGAAGATGCGCATGCTCGTTGAGCTTGCCCGCGTGGTGGATGCCGCATCTCACCCGTGAAAATGGCTGAGGTTGTCCGTTTGTACCAGGGTCAATCAAAATCCACCGCGGTCTGCCCAGCCGGGAGATGCAAAAATTGCGCGTTTTGTTTGCCCCTCGTGCTGGCCGGGGTATAGTCGTGGGACAGGGCAGGGCAACGGGATAAATCGGGCATTTCCGAACCTGCGGTGACGTGGGCGGATCTCTTCGGAGGGGTCTGAATGGTTTCGCGTCGGTCGATTGCGCTGGCCGGCATCGTGGCGGCGATCGTGATGTGCGCTTCGTGCCTGAGCGTGCTGCTGGCGCGCTCCGCGACCGCCATCAGCCCCGTTGCCCAGATCGAGGTGGCCGCGCCCGACTTCACCCTGATGGACACCAGCGGCGAGCCTGTCAGCCTGCGCAAGTATCGCGGGCAGGTGGTGGTCGTGTTTTTCACCGATCCCCGCTGTCCGGTGTCCAACGCGTACAGCGGGCGGATCCTGGCGCTGGCCCGGCGATACGCTGATCAGCCGGTGCAGTTGCTGGCTATCGCCAGCGGCGCCAACGTCCGCGAGCCCACGTATGTGAAGGAACTGTGTGTGCAGCGGCGGATTCTCGGCGAAGAATTCCCGACCCTGCTCGATCCCGATGGTCATGTCGCCACCCGTTTCGGCGCCACCGTGACACCCAGCTTCTACGTCATCGGCCGCCACGGCCTGCTCCGATACGCCGGCGCGTTTGATGACAACCAGGATGAAACAAAAGCGAAGCGCTCGTATGTGATCGAGGCCATCGATGCCGCCCTGGCCTATGGCACTCCCCAGATTGGTGAAACACCAGCGGTTGGGTCCCCGATCGCCCGGTAAAGTGCTGTCGGTCCGACAGGCCGCCACGATATAAAGACGCTCGCAGGTTGGAGGAGCCTGCGGGCGTCGTTTTATTTCCGTTGAGCGCTGTTGCTGTGCGTTTGGCTGGCCATCCGCGCAAGCGGTGGCAGATGGACTGGACACCCATCAGCAGTCGATGGGAAGAAAGCCGCTGGCGGCTACTGCTGATCCATGGCCTGGCGGTAGAGCTGATTGAGCTTCCCGCGCATTTCCCGTTCGGCTTCGGTGGTGAGCGCATCGTTGTGACCACCGCCGAGCGTGAGCAGGTCTTTCGGGCCGGCGTAGGCATCGTAGACCCGTTGCTGGTACTTGTAGGGCACGACCTCATCGTGGGTGCTGAGCACAAACAGGGCCGGCGCGCCGGCATGGCGGGCATTGGCGAGGCTGTCCAGTTCCGGCGGAACGCCCAGCGCTACCGGGCCGGCCAGCAGCCACAGGTTCCACCAGCCAAATCGGCCCAGGATCAACTGCCGCAGCGGCGGGGGATTCCACAGCACTACACCCTGCACGTCACGCTGGGCCGCCACATACAGCGCGGCCGCGCTGCCCAGGCTCATGCCGCTGACGATGATCGGGCGGTCGCCGGCGCGCTCCTTCAGCGCATCAAAAGTGGCCAGCGCGGCATGGCCGATCTTGTCGAGTCGTGCCGGGCCGGTGCTCAGGCCATAGCCGGGATAGTTCATCGCCCATACTTCAACCAGATGGCTGCTCCACAGATGTGCTTCGGCGACGACCATGCGATCCGCCCGGTCGGCGTTGCCATTAAAAGTGAGCACAAACACCTCCGGCTCGGCGGCGGTGGCGGGCTGCGAAGCGGCGGATGGGCCGGTTGCTGGCCGTAGCTCCGGGGGCAAGACGTCCGGCTGAACTGGTGGGGGCAGCCCGCGGCCGGTTGGGTCCTGGCTCTTGACGGTCCAGATCTCCAGCGTGCCGTCTTCGTGCGGCAGCATCAGGCGCCTGGGCCCCAGTGGCCTGGCATCGATCACGGTGGGAAACAGAATCAGCCTGTCAGCGCATCCGCCAAAGATCACCAGTAACGCTCCGACCAGGTAAATGCTTCCCCAGACAGCCAGGTGTCGCCGCCAGTTGCGTCGCCGGGACGGACGGGCATGGTTTGAATCAATCAAGCTTCCCTCCGCCTGATGGGTTACGCGGTGCGACACTACTGCAACGCTGACATCATACCGCAGTTGCAATCGGTCGCATGCGTGCGATACTCAGCGCAACATCTGATAAGGGAGAGGCACACATGCTGAAACGGATGATGGTATGCGCGGCACTGGTTGGGATGCTGGCCTCGGTGCTGCGCGGGCAGGCGCTGGTGGAGTCGGTGCCGCCGGATGCGATTGTGTACATCGGCTGGCAGGGGGCCGGGGCCATGCCGGCCGAGTATGACCAGTCGCACCTCAAGGCGATGGCCGAGGCCTCGCAGTTCCGCCAGCTCTTCACCGAGTCGCTGCCGCGGCTGGCCAAGCTGATCGAGCGCGAGGAGCCGGAGGCCGCCCCGGTGATGGCAGCGCTGGCGGCGATCGTCGAGCCCATGTGGCAGCACCCAACCGCCATCTACTTCGGCGGGGTAGACCTCACCAACCCCGACCGGCCCATGCCGCGCCTGGCCGCGCTGATCCACGCCGGTGATCAGGCCCCCGCGCTGGCGGCGAAGTTGCAGCAGGAAATCGTCAAGCTCGGGCCAGCGCCCATTCCAGTGACGGCGGCCGAAGCGGGCGGGGTGGTCGCGCTGGTGGTAGGGCAGTTGCCCCAGCCGGCCGATGCCCAGGCGAGCCTGGCGCAGGAGCCGAAGTTCACCGCCGCCCTGGCCAAGGTGCGCAAGGAAGGTGTGGTCCATGTCTACATCGACACCGAAGCGCTGTGGGAGATGATCGACCAGCTCATCGAAGCCTATCAGCAGCCGGACGATCAGCAGACCTGGATCAAGATCCGCGATGCGCTGCATCTCAATGGCATTCAGCGCATGGCCTACAGCGGCTCGTTCGATGGCCGCGACTGGCGCGAGGATATTTACGTGCAGGCGCCGGCTCCGCGGCGGGGCCTTGCCGCCCTGGGCGGCGGCCAGCCGCTGACCGGCGAGATCCTGTCCGCCATCCCGCAGGATGCGACACTGGCGATGGCCTTCCAGGTGGATCTGGGCCGCATCATGCAGGAAGTGCGCAGCGCCATCCAGCAGGCCGATGCCGATACCGCCCGCAAGATGGAAGAGGGCCTGGCACAGATCAATGACAAGTTGGAACTGGACCTGGAGCGGGACCTGCTTGAGCCGCTGGGCCACCAGTGGGCCTTGTACACCGCACAGAGTGTCGGCGGCGATGGCCTGATGGGATTGTGCATTGTCAATCGGCTGGACAACGCGGCCAAGGTGGAGCAGGCGCTGTGGCAGCTTTCGCGGCTGGCCAATGATGCGATGAAGGATGTGGGCGATGGGGAGATCACCCTTGCCTTCAAGGAGTTTGAGCGCGATGGGCTGAAGGTGCAGTACTTCGCTATCCCGTTCGTGTCGCCCAGCTGGGCGGTCAAGGATGGGAATCTCTACATCGGCCTGTATCCGCAGGTGGTGGTTGCAGCGGCCAACCACGTCAGCAGCAAGGGCAGCAGTATCACCGACAATCCCAAGTTCCAGGCCGTCCGACAGCGCCTGGGCGTGGAGAACGCCCTGGGCATCGAGTTCTACGACCTGGAGCAGCGCGTGCCGGCAGGATACGCCTCCACGCTGGTGTTCATGCGGCTGTATCTCGGGATCGGCGATCTGATGGGAATGCAGACACCCGCGATGGTGATGCCGCCGCTGAATGTGATCATGCAGCGCCTCTCGCCGGCCGGCGGGGCCTCGTGGGCAGATGATGATGGGTTCTATGCCCGCTATATCCAGCCTTTCCCCGGCAGCACCAACCTGGCCACCAGCGATGTCACCAGCGCCCTGGTGGGCCAGCAGGCGATGATGGTCAGCATCCTCCTGCCCAGCCTCAACCGCGCGCGCGAAACCGCCAACCGCGTCAAGTGCGCCAGCAACATGCGGCAGATCGGCCAGGCGATGCTGCTCTACTCCAATGAGAACCGCCGCCAGTACCCGCCCGACCTGGGGACGCTGGTGACGACGCAGGACATCAGCCCGGAGGTCTTCGCCTGTCCCTCATCCAGCACCAGTCTCCCGGCGGCGATCCGCGGGGCCGCGCCCGCCCAGCAGGCGGCGTGGGTAAACGAGAATGCGGCCTATGTCTACCTCCTGCCGCCGGGCACGACGATGAACCTCAACCCCGAAATCGTTGTGCTTCACGAGCGGCTGGACAACCACGACCACGATGGCATGAACCTCCTGTTCGCCGACGGCCACGTTGAGTTCATGAACATGCCGGCGGCCCAGCGCGAGATCGAGAAATCGAAACGCGAACTGGCGAGACGGTCGCCGCAGCGGTGATGGCCGGACACTAGATGGCCGATCCGAAGCCAAAACTGGACTATGCGACGCCCGCACCCACCCCTTCGACCGATGGGCCGAAGGGGTGGGTGATCGGGCTGGCTGTCGCCCTGGCCATCGCCCTGATGACCTCCGGCATCGCCAGCGATCATGTCCGCTTCACGCTTGCCAAAAAGCTGGGTTTCACCCTCGCCGCGGCTGTCATCCTGGCACTGATCGCATGGATGCTCCCGCCGCGCCGCTCGGGCTGCACCGGCGCCTTTACGCTCTACGTCCTCTTTATTCTGCTGCACATTGCGGTTATGTGGTTCTGGAACTGATGTTTGGCTCTCATCTTTCTATCGCCGGCGGCATGCACAAGGCTCTGCTCAGCGCGGAATCGCTGGGCATGGAATGCGTACAGGTATTCACCAAGAATCAGCAACAGTGGCGGGTGCCGCCGCTGGCCCAGGAGGCAATCAGCACGTGGTGCGAGCATTGCCAGCGGCTGGG
Organism: uncultured Tepidisphaeraceae bacterium; assembly: GCA_964398315.1. GTDB lineage: Bacteria > Planctomycetota > Phycisphaerae > Tepidisphaerales > Tepidisphaeraceae > JADLCB01. Next base: position 17,384 of record CAYNMV010000003.1, read on the forward strand.
GTTTGAGCAGACGGTGTCGCACGATTCCTACCTGATCAACCTGGCCTCACCAGATGAGGTGCTGTGGCGTAAGAGCATCGATCTGTTCGCGGAGGAACTGCGGCGATGCATCGCCCTGAAGATTCCGTACCTGGTGACGCACCCGGGGGCGCACATGGGCGCTGGGGAGGAAGCGGGGCTGGCGCGGGTGGTGGAAGCGCTCGATCTGCTGCATGGCATGATTCCCGGTGACTCGGTGATAACCTGCCTGGAATCGACGGCCGGGCAGGGATCATCCCTGGGATATCGGCTGGAACACTTGGCGTTCATCCTCGAGCGCGTGAAGCAGCCCGATCGCCTGGGGGTGTGTCTCGACACCGCACACCTGCTGGCAGCGGGGTACGATTTCCGCGGCCGCAAGTACACGGGTTTCCGCAAGGAAGTGCAGCGGATCATCGGGATCGAGCGCGTGAAGGTGTGGCACCTGAACGACTCGAAGAAAGACCTGGGCAGCCGGGTGGACCGGCATGAACACATCGGCCGCGGATTTGTCGGCCTCGATGGTTTCCGGCCCATCGTGCGCGACAAGGCGTTCCAGCGCGTGCCCAAGATCCTCGAAACACCGAAGGCGAAGGCCGACGATGGCCGCGAGTGGGATGCGATCAACCTGGAGACGCTCAAGGGGTTGATGTAGCGGCGCCGATGCAGACCGTGATCCATGCGCGGCGGGGGGCGGCGACACATGGGCCGCCCCGACTGACGCAAGCGATCCGCTCACCGCGCCATCTGGTTGAGCAGGGGTTCGATCCGCGCGATGCGCTCCAGCAGGTGTTGGCCGGCAGCGGTTGAGGCGAGCGTGGGGCTGTCGCGCGCGATGGGCAGCTCGATCAGCAGGGCATCGGGTTGGGGGGTGATGTGGGCGCCCAGTTGCGCGAACCAGTCGAGCACCTGGCGGTTTTCCGGCAGGACCAGTGCGGTCAGCATCTGTACGCCGCGCCGTTCGGCCTCCAGATAGAGGATCGCCAGCAGCACCCCTCCCAGTCCACGGCGCTGCCAGGCATCGATGATGGCGATGGCCCACTCCGCGCGGGCAGGGTCATGCGGATCGATTGCGAATCGGCCGATGCCGACCCCGGGAAAACCCGGCTGGCTCACGTCCAGCACGCCCCAGGCAACATGACGCACCTGGTCCACCTGCGTGAAGTAACGCACCTGCGCATCGGTAAACGCGGCAAAGCCATGGAAGAATCGCAGGTAGCGCGATTCAGCCCCCATGCCTTTCAGCCCCTCGCGCAGCCGCCATGCATCTTCCGGCAAAACCGGTCCGAGAAACACGCGGGCGCCATCGGATAGAGTCAGTATGAAGCCGGGCCGGTCAGGTTGCTGCACGCCGGGATGGTACCTCAAGCGGGCCGGAGGAAGAATTCATCTTTTGCGATAATCGCGTGATCTGGCGTTGCTGACCAGAATGCCCGGTGCAGAAATCCGACCTGCTGTCGCACTGATCGCACGCAGCTTTCCGGGCGCAAAGAGAGCGGCCGTTCGGGTGAACGGCCGCTCGGGAATGCGTCAAAGCTTACTTGTTGTCCTTGACTTCGTACTCGGCGTCGATGACGTCCTCGTCCTTCTTGTCGGCACCGCGACCACCCTCGGCCTCGGGGGCAGGGCCGGTACCCGCTGCATCGCCTGGCTTGGCGGTGCTGGTCGCCTTGTAAATCTCCTCGGCCAGCTTGTGCTGGATGGAGGTCAGGGCTTCCATCGACTTCTTGATGGCATCGCCATCATCGCCCTTGAGGGCCTCCTTGAGGTTGTTCAAGGCGCCTTCGATCTGGCCGCGGACATCGCCGGGGACCTTGTCGCCATGCTCCTTGAGCTGCTTCTCGGTCTGGTAGACCATCTGGTCGCCCTGGTTCTTCAGTTCGATGGTCTCGCGGCGCTTCTGGTCCTCGGCCGCATGGGCCTCGGCGTCCCGCTTCATCTTCTCGATCTCTTCCTTCGACAGGCCGCCCGAGTTCTGGATCTCGATCTTGGCTTCCTTGCCGGTGCCCAGGTCCTTGGCCTTGACGTTGAGGATGCCGTTGACGTCGATGTTGAACTCGACCTCGATCTGCGGCACCCCGCGCGGGGCCGGCGGAATGTCGGTCAGGTTGAAGGTGCCCAGCAGGCGGTTGTCGCGCGCCATCTGCCGCTCGCCCTGCAGGACGTTGATCGTCACCGCATTCTGGTTGTCGCTGGCGGTGCTGAACACCTCCTTCTTGCTGGTCGGGATGGTGGTGTTGCGCGGGATCAGCACGGTCATCACGCCGCCCAGCGTCTCGACACCCAGGCTCAGCGGCGTCGCATCCAGCACCAGGATGTCCTTCACATCACCCTTGGCGATCGCACCCTGAATGGCGGCGCCGATGGCAACCACCTCATCGGGGTTGACGCTCTTGTTGGGCTCCTTGCCGAACAGCTCCTTGACCAGCCGCTGCACCATCGGCACGCGAATCGAGCCGCCAACCAGCACGACCTCGTCGATCTGGTTGGGCTGCAGGCCGGCATCTTTCAGCGCATCCAGCACCGGCTGGCGGCACTTTTCCACCAGGGGCTCGATGAGCTGCTCGAACTTGGCCCGCGTGAGCGTGATCTGCAGGTGCTTGGGACCGTTCTGGTCGGCCGTGATGAACGGCAGGTTGATGGTCGTCTCCTGCGCGGTGGACAGCTCAATCTTGGCCTTCTCGGCCGCTTCCTTCAGGCGCTGCAGGGCCATCGGGTCCTTGCGCAGGTCAATGCCTTCCTGCTTGCGGAACTCCTCGGCCAGGTAGTTGATCAGTTCTTCGTCGAAGTCATCGCCACCGAGGTGGGTATCACCGCTGATGGAGAGCACCTCGAAGACGCCATCGCCCACATCGAGGATCGACACGTCGAACGTGCCGCCGCCCAGGTCGAAGACGCAGATCTTCTCGTTCTTCTTCTTGTCCAGGCCATACGCCAAAGCCGCGGCCGTGGGCTCAGGCAGCACGCGCAGCACCTTCAGGCCCGCGATCTCACCGGCGTTCTTGGTGGCCTGGCGCTGGGCATCGTTGAAGTACGCCGGGACGGTGATGACCGCTTCGGTGACCTTTTCACCCAGGTAGTCTTCGGCGGTCTTTTTCAGGTCCTGCAGGATGAAGCTGCTGACTTCCTCGGGGGTGTACTCCTTGCCGCGAACCCTGATCTTCACGTAGTCATCGGCTGCCCCGATGATCTCATAGGGCACCATCTTCTCTTCCTGTGCCACCTCGTTGTGCCGGCGGCCCATGAAGCGCTTGATGCTGAAGACGGTGTTCTTGGGGTTGGTTACCTGCTGGTGCTTGGCAGTCTGGCCGACCAGCCGTTCCCCCTTCTCGGTGAAGCCCACCACCGACGGCGTGACGCGCGAGCCCTGGTTGTTAATCAGCACCTTGGGCTGATCGCCTTCCATGACCGCCACGCAACTGTTGGTCGTCCCCAGGTCAATTCCAATGATTTTAGCCATTCGTGACTCCTCACTTGATTAGCCCGCCGGGCACGGGGCAACGGCAGGGTCAGGTTGTCGTTGAGTAAGATTGGGCAAAGGACGTGCCGCAGATCGGCCTTCCCCGTACCAATCACAAATATCTGTACGCACAATGAGTTACGATTGTTCGCGCCGGCCCGGCCCGCTTCGCCAGTAGACCGGCCTCATGCCATTTCGACAGTTCGCACCGTTCGCCTGCCGTTCTGGCAAGCGCTGGATCAGCCGGCTGCGCGCGGTTGGGACCGCGTTTCTGCTTCGCTGCCCAGGCGGGTTGAGGTGCTGGTTTTGTCCAACTGCCCGAGATGGCCCAGCTTACAACCGGCCGCCAAATATTCATCTATGCTGAATTAAGACTCCGCATCGATAATAATTCCTTTGCTTCCCCATGGCCTGTGTGATAGACTTTTCTGCGATCATTGTCCTTTAGCCACTGGGCTGTGGCGGAGGTGAACCCGTCGAGTCTCATTTCTTTTGGCTCGCTATCCAATGGCCGTTGGCGGCCACGCCGTGATCCAGTCCGGGTGCGTGGGGGCTGGTTTGGGCGCAGTGGGAGAAGATTCAGCATGACTTGGACCAAACAGACAATCGCATTTGTTGTCGGTGCCGCGATCGGAGGGTTGGGGCTGTCCGCTGATGCCGCCTTGATCCAGTTTCGCGAGGGGGGTGGAGACGGTTTCGTGGATACGCGGTTTGACGATACGAAAATCGTCCTGGACAACGCCACCACCGATGCGTACGGCAATGATGGCAACATAACGATCAACACTTACAACCGGACCTACCGAGGCGTCGGCCTGATGGGCATCAAGGATCTGTTCACGCTGCTGCCTCCCACGGATGACACTGCCAACCCCATCCAGATCAACAACGCAACGCTCACTCTCACCCGCTACAATCAGGGTTCTTCCGGCCTGGTCCTCAATATTTTCCGCATAACCACCGACTGGATGCCCAATGCGGCCGGCGAGAATGAGAACAACGTCAGCGGCCGGTATGCCATCAACGCCACGGAGACCTCGTGGGCCGGTGAACCTGGCCATTTTACGGATTTCGACCTGGACATTACCCAGGTGGCCAAGGCCAATTACGTTGATTCCGGCACGGTCTCGATTGATATCACCAATATCATTCAGGCCATCTATGATGCGGAAGTGAACTATGGATTCGCCATCGTCCTGGAAAAGAAGGATGGCCAGGGGGGTGTCTTCGCCAATTTCCGCGGCTCTGAGCATGGCACGATAGCCAACCGGCCCCGGCTGGCGATCGACTACGACTATGTTCCCGAACCGGCATCGGTCGGGCTGCTGGCATTGGGCGGCGTGATGCTTGGCCGGCGCCGCCGCCGCGCCTGAGCCGGACAAGCGCCGATCCGATAGCACATGGCAACCACCGGGACGCTTCGCGTTGGAAGTCCCGGTGGTTGCCGGTCTATGCGCACCTACGGATTGGCCCGCATCTCCTCCACGATCTGGCCCGCGGCGGCGGGGGCGGCGGCGATGAAGGGCACTTTCTCGCCGCGATAGTCGCGCAGGTCGAAGGGGAACACCGGCCGGCCGAGGAAGTCAACCACGACCCCGCCAGCCTCCATCACCACCGCGGCGGCGGCGGCAATATCCCACAATTTACCGTTCATCGTGATGGCCGCATGCGCCACGCCGGCCGCCACCTGGATCGCCTCCAGGGCCGCGCTGCCCAGGATGCGCACCTTCCAGTTGGTCTGCCCGATCCAGCGCACCGCCCAGCCGGGGCATCGGCCGCTGGGCGTGATCAGATTGGCGGTGAGCATCAGCAGCGACGCATCATTCATGCTGGTATCGGCCGCGTTAAGCCGCTGGTTGCCCAGCCATGCCCCCTCGCCGCGGGCGGCGGCGTACATCTCATCCCGCGCAACATCGTATACCAGCCCCAGCACCGGCATGCCGCGCTCCAGCAGCCCGATGCAGACCGCAAAGTTGCCCAGGCCGGCGATAAAATTGTTGGTCCCATCGATCGGATCGATCACCCATACCCGCCCGTCAGGATCGGGGCATTCGAAGGTGATCGACTGACCGCTGTCGCTCTCCTCGCCGACAATGCCATCAGCAGGGAACTGCTTCCGCAATCCTTCGACAATGAAGCGCTGGCTGGCGCGATCCGCCTCGGTCACGGCTTCGTTGGTGGTGGCGGCGTGTGTCTTGGTCAGCCGCTCAACGCGGCGATAATGGGAGCGGATGATCTTCCCGGCTCCCCGGGCCAGACCGATGGCGTATTGCAGGTCGTGTGCGAGACTCATGCCTGAGAATGTAGGCGCGGTGAAGAAGAGTTGCCAGTTGCCGAATCATCACCCAGCCGCCGGGTGTGCGTTGACGGCAATAACCGAAACCGATTCCCGGCGATGGATCGCACGTTCGCAGCGACAGCTTACGCTGAATCGGCGCCTCTTGAACGCAGCGCGCCTGTAGCCTCCTGCACACGCCGCACTGCATCCGGCCACTGCCCCTGCTATTATCCCGCATCCATGACCCGCGAATCCGCTTCATCGCCATCCCCCGCACCCGCCCGGCCGCCGCGCGCGGTGTTCCATGCGCGCGGGCTGACCAAGGTTTATCACATGGGAGAGGTGGAGGTTCATGCCCTGCGCGGGGTCGACCTGGATCTGTACGAGGGCGAGTTTGCTGTCCTGCTGGGCCCCAGTGGCTCGGGCAAGAGCACGCTGCTGAACATCATCGGCGGCCTCGATACCGCCAGCGGCGGGCAGGTGTTTTACCGCGATCGCGAGCTAACCGCCGCCGATGATGCGGCCCTGACGCGCTACCGCCGCGAGCATGTCGGGTTCATTTTCCAGTTCTACAACCTGATCCCCAGCCTGACCGCACGCGAGAACGTCGCTCTCGTGACCGAGATCAGCCGCAACCCCATGAAGCCGGAAGAAGCGCTGGAGCTGGTTGGCCTGGCCGATCGCATGGACCACTTCCCCAGCCAGTTGTCCGGCGGTCAGCAGCAGCGGGTCGCCATCGCCCGCGCCATCGCCAAGCGCCCGCAGGTGCTGCTATGCGATGAGCCAACGGGTGCGCTGGATGTGCATACCGGCATCCTGGTCCTCGAGGCCATCGACCGCGTCAACCGCCAGCTTGGCACCACCACCGCGGTGATTACCCACAACGCAGTCATCGCCAACATGGCCGATCGCGTTGTCAGTGTCTTTGACGGTAAGATCGCCAGTGTCAAAACCAACGACCACCGCGTAGCGGCGGCGGAACTGGAGTGGTAAAGGAGCCTGGCGAGACTGGTCGCTGATGATTCTCTGCTGACGGATGTCTACTCCCCCATGACCGCCCTCAATCGCAAGCTTCTCCGCGATCTGCTCCAGATGAAAGGCCAGGCGCTGGCGATCATCGCGGTGATGGCGTGCGGGGTGGCCACGTTTGTGATGTCGCTTACGACCTTGCGCTCACTGGAGCAGAGCCAGGCGATTTACTATGAGCGCTACCGTTTTGCCGATGTCTTTGCTCATGTGAAGCGGGCGCCCGATTCGCTGGCGCAGCGGATCGCGGAGATTCCCGGTGTAGCGCAGGTGCAGACGCGCATCGTGGCAGAGGTGACATTGGATGTGCCGGGACTGGCCGAGCCGGCCAAGGGGCGGCTGGTGAGCGTGCCGGAGGTGGGGCGGCCGCGGCTGAATGACATCTACCTGCGGGCAGGCCGCTACATCGAGCCGGGGCGGCCCGGGGAGGCGATGGTGAGCGAAGCCTTTGCCCTGGCCAACAACCTGGGTCCCGGCGATACGGTCAACGCGATCATCAACGGCAAGTTCCAGGCCCTGCGCATCGTGGGGATCGCACTGTCACCGGAGTATGTACTGGCGATCGAGTCGGGGCAGTCACTGCCCGACAAGCGGCGTTTTGGCATCTTCTGGATGGGCGAAGAAGAGCTGGAAAACGCCCTGGACATGGATGGCGCGTTCAACGACCTGACGGCAACCCTTGGGCGGGGCATCAATGAGGATGAGGTGCTGCGGGCGATCGACCGCATCCTCGAGCCATATGGCAGCGTCGGCGCTTACGGCCGGCGGGATCAGGTCTCCAATCGCTTTCTCACCGATGAAATCCGCAGCCTCCGTGGGATGGGGCTGATCGTTCCGATCATCTTCCTGGCGGTGGCGGCATTCCTGCTGAACGTGGTGATGTCGCGCCTGATCGCCACCCAGCGCGAGCAGGTGGCAGCGCTGAAGGCATTTGGTTACGCGGATTGGGAGGTGGGGTGGCATTACCTCAAGTTCGTGCTGGTGATCGCGGCCATCGGGGCAGCGATCGGCAGCGCGGTCGGCGTCTGGCTGGCCAGCGGGCTCACCGGGCTGTATGCCGGCTTCTACAAGTTCCCCACGTTCGTCTTCGACGTTGACTGGCGCATCGCGTTGGCCGGGCTGGGGACGGCATCGGCCGCGGCGGTGGCGGGGACGCTGGCTTCGGTGCGGCGGGCAATCATCCTGCCGGCCGCACAGGCGATGCGCCCCGAGCCGCCGGCCACCTACCGCCGCACCATTGTCGAGCGGCTGGGATTGCAGGCTCTGTTCACCCAGCCGGCCCGCATGGTGCTGCGCCAGCTTGAGCGCCGGCCATTTAAGGCGGCATTGTCGATCCTCGGGATCTCCATGGCGGTGGCAGTGCTGGTGCTGGGGCGTTTCCTCACCGATGCCCTGGATTACATGATCCAGTTCGGCTTTTACAACCAGCAGCGCCAGGATGTCATCATCACCTTTGTTGAGCCGACGAGCTGGTCAGCGTTTTTCGAAGCCGGCCGGCTGCCTGGAGTGGTGCGGGTGGAGCCGATGCGCAGCGTAAGCGTGCGTTTTCACAATGGCCATATCATGCGCCGATCAGGCATTACCGGCCTGGAGCGCGACGGCCGGCTGATGCGCGTGATCGACACCCGCATGCTCCCAGTCGATCTGCCGCCCGAGGGGATCATCATGAGCGACAAGCTCGCCGAGGTACTGGGGGTAAGCCCGGGGCAGATGATCCGGGTGGAGGTGATGGAAGGAGAGCGCCCCGTGCGCGAGGTGCCGCTGGCGGCCATCGTGAAAGAGTACGCCGGCACCAACGCTTATATGGATATCAACGCGCTGCACCGCCTGCTGGAGGAGGGGGACACCCTCTCGGGCGCACTGCTGGCTGTGGATGAACGGCAGATGGACGCCCTGTACCGCGAACTCAAGCAGACGCCGCGGGTGGCGGGGGTAAACGTGAAAGAGGCCGCCCTGCGCAGCTTCAATGAAACCCATGCGCAGAATCAGCGCACGATGCAGTATTTCAACATCGGCTTTGCGGTCATCATCGCCGCCGGGGTGGTCTACAATACCGCCCGCATCTCACTGGCCGAGCGCAGCCGTGAACTGGCCACGCTGCGGGTCATCGGCTTTACCCGAGGCGAGATCAGCTCGATTCTGCTGGGGGAACTGGCCGTGCTGACCGGCGCAGCACTGCCGGTGGGGATGGTCCTGGGTTACGTATTCGCCTGGCTGGCCACGCTTGCCTTCGACAGCGAGAGCTTCCGCATCCCGCTGGTGGTGAGTCCGGCCAGCTATGGCATCGCCGCCGTGGTGGTGATCCTCGCCACGGTGGCATCCGGCCTGATTGTCCGTCGCAAGCTGGATCACCTGGATCTGGTCAGCGTGCTCAAATCGACGGAATAAAGAGGGCATTCATCCGGCTGGGCCACGCCTATAATCGGGCAGATGGATCCTGACCATGCGCTGGATGCTGATCATTTTCTGTCTGGTCGGCCTGGTGGCCTCAACCGCGGAGGCTGAGGTACTGGTCATGCGCGGCGGCCGGATTGTCAATGCCCGTGTGCTGAGGCAGACCCAGCGGCTGATTACGATCCAGTCGGGCGAGGGAACGGTGACGCTGCCACGCTCGGCGGTCAGTTCGATCCACAAGGAATCGGAGTTCGGCGGGGTCGTCGAAACCGAGCGGTATCCCAACGACCCGCCGCCCGCCCGCCAGGCGCTGATGGATGGCACCTATGAGCCATCGGCCGCGGAGAGGCTGGGAAGTGCCATGCTCAAGCTGAAGCAGAGCGGCCGTGACTATGCCTTCTTCTCCAGTGCCCCGCGCACCGTCCCCGCCAGGTACCCATCCACCTTCGCCCTGGGCGCTGTGGTCGTTCACCCGGCCCCGCCGCCCTATGTGGTGCCGCCGTGGTGGTATGGCTATTGGGGCCACCGTCACCATCGCCACTGCACCTGCCGGTAGTGCCGATGGCCGCCCGCGTGGCAGCGGGATGTTCCTGCTGATGTGCTGATCCTGAACTTCGCCTGCCTGGCCGGTTCATGCCTTTGGCTTGGGCGGCGGGATGATGCGCGGCGGGGGCGTGACGACGGTAGAACCGGCCGGGACGTTCACCATCACGACCGCATTCGGGCCGATGCGCACGCCGTCGCCGATCTGCACGCCGCCCACGATGACCACCCCGGCGGCCAGTTCCACATTGTTGCCCAGGATTGGTCCCTTGTCGGCGAACGCGCCAGAGCCGGCACCGAGCGTGCAGTTCTGGCGGATCAGGCAATCGTGGCCGATCACGCTGTTGTAATGGATCACGATGCCGCTCTGGTGGCCGATGCGCAAGCGGCGGCCGACCTGGGTGGTCTCGGGCAATTCAATGCCGTAGAAATTGCGGACGAACCAGTGCAGCGGCTTGTAAAGCAGCTTGAGGGGAATGCGCAGCGGAGCCGGCATGGACAGCACCCGCCGTCCAAAACGATAGACCCAGATCGCATGCAGCCCCGGCTTGGTCAGCGAGGCATCGTGGGTGATGTAATCCTCTTTGAGCTGGCTCCAGAAGCCGATCGGCCCGTAGCGCGGATCCGTGGCCGGCTCATGCTCCGCCGCATCGGGTGCAGCAGCGCCCGGGGCCGGATTGTTCACACGTTCGCTCGCAGTCATGGTGCCGATGGTCATCCGGTGATCCTTATCGGTCAAGGGATGCGGCGACGTGAGGGGCAAGGGCGGGCCACCCAGGCTGCGGCTGGCGCACCACCCGGCCGAGAAACTGCCTGAAGCATCGCCGGCTGGCACCCGGCGACTGAAGGGGCTGACGTGGTTTATCGGTCCACTGTAGCCGAGGCGCTGTGGAAATTCGGCTCGGGCCGGAGAACCTTGTCAAAGCGCAGATCCAGCCATGGCTCATTGGCATCGACCCGGCCGTACTGCTGGTACACCTGCTGGAGATTCTCCAGCTTGCGCGCGATGCTCGCCTCGAAGCCGCGCCAGCTGTGGCTCTGGCCCCAGCGGATTTCCGAGCCGTAGCGGGTCACCAGCACCAGGTGGGCGTTGTTGGCGTTGACACGGCCGCCGTAGTTGGCGACGTCCACGCTCATGATCTCCTCAGCAAACGGCTTGCCGTAGAGCGTCTTAACCATCCACAGGCCGGCCGCCAGGTCATCGCCCATCCAGCGCTGGCCATCGGCGGGGGGACGGCGCGATACGCCCTCGATCAGCCGGATGTTCATCCGCCCGTTCTGGCCGTAGACGATCTTGGGCACATCGGGCTTGCTGATGCGCTCGGGCAGTACGATGCCATCGCCATCCACCAGGACGTAGTAGTCGTTCCACTGCACCAGCGCGATGGGCGCGCGGTACTCGCAGTCGACTTCCAGTGTGTCGCCAGGGGTATTGCCGTAGACACGGCGGACTTGCTTCACCTCGCGGATCCAAGGCTCATTTTTCAGGATCGCCACGCGGTCTTTCAGCATCTGGTGATCCAGTGCCGACTGGCCAACCGCCGGGCGAATCTGGCGGGCAATCAGCTCGGCCAGGCCATCGCTCATCCAGACCGGCCGGTTCACCAGCACCACCCTCGGAGGCTCAGGCGAGTAAGCCACCCGGGTTTTTACATACTTGTGGAGCTGGTAATACCCCGCGGCCGCCCCCGCCAGCAGAACAATCGTCGTCAGGCTCTTGATGGCAAACCAGCGCAGCGCGCGGCTGCGCTCGGGGTCGGCGGGCTTACGGACCTTGGGGGTTGACTTCTTGCGCTTAGCCATGCTGCTTCAGGCTTTATCGGACTGATCGCGGGTGCGACTTAAGACGTTTGAGGGCACCGGCCATTGCCAGTTGCGGAGCAATAACCCGACATCCTCGGCTGCACTCAGCATACGGCTGCTCAGCCGCACCGGCCTATATGCCCGAACGCGGGACGGGCCACAACCGCAGCGCTCGCATTTGCCGGGTCTGATCATGCGATTATCAGACGTTCTGTTCCGTTTCGTCGCTTTGAGCCGGACAGGGGGGCATCTATACTGGCCGGCGAGTGTATGTCCGTGGCGTCGCCTCCCAACTCGCCTGCCGTCCCGCCCGCGGGAGAGCCGGTGAGTCATGCGCGGTCGGGTCTGGCGGCACAGTGGCTGGTGGATCTGTACAGCCGCCGGCGCTGGTACTTCCTGGGCATGCTGGTCCTGTTCTACCTGGCAGCATTCAATGGCCGCTGGCAGCCCGAGCCGGACAGCGCCCTGTATCTTTCGATTGGCCGTAATCTCGCCCGCGGCGATGGGTATGTCTACCTCGGCCAGCCACACACACTGGCGTATCCGGGGATGCCGTATCTGATTGCCAGCACCTTCGCGGTGTTCGGCATCGGCGCGGAGTGGGCGCCGCATGTCGTGGTCTTGCTGTTGACACTGGCGGGGCTGGGGCTGCTCTACCGCCTGTTCTACCTGCACACCGACTCGGCTGTCGCCGTCTTCCTCACCTGCATGGTGGGGATGACCTTTACCCTGTTCCGCTATGCCTTCGAGTTGCGTAACGATGTGCCGTTCACGGTGGGCGTGCTGGCGTTCCTGGTCGGGCTGGAATCATGGCGGCAATACCTGGCTGCAAGACATGCGCCAGCACCACAGCAAGGCCGTGCGGTGCGCCGGCGACCGCCGTGGTATGACACTGCACTGCTGCTGGTTGGCCTGCCGCTGGCCATGGTGATGCGGCCGCATGGGTGGGTCCTGCTGGCGGCGGTGATGGCGGCCGCGGTGCTGGCAGCACTGTGCCGGCCTGGCCGTGCACGGGTGATGGGAATCGCCGCCAGCCTGCTGATCGCCGTTGCGCTGTTTGCCCTGCTGGTCGTGGCAGGCCGACATGCGACCACAGGTACCTACGAGGCCGCGGTGCTGGAGGATGTCGCCCGCCTGGGAACCAGCGCAGGCTGGCGGGCGCTGGGCGCCAACGCCTGGGAGTTGATCAATGCAACGCTGGCTGAGGCGGCGCTGGGGCACAAGTTGGGGCCGGGCCTGACACCGCTTTTCGGCATCACGCTGCTGGTGCTGGGCATTGGCCTGTTCCGCAGGCGGTGGGTGTGGGGGCTGTTCGTGGTCGGCACATTTGTCATGGTGATTCTTGTACTGCCGGCCCCGCGCTATCTGCTGCCGGTGCTGCCGGTGCTGGCGCTGGCGTGGTTTGCGGCGATGGTGCGCGTGAACCATCGCCTGCCACGACCATGGGGCAATGTTGTTTTCGCACTGATGCTGGCGGTGTGGGTGGTGCCCAATTTCCTGAAAATCACCAAGTTGGTAGCCGAGCAGCGCAGCACGATCTTTGCCGAGAAATACGGAGATGCGGTCACCCATGCCGCGCTGCACCAGCTGGCCGGCCAGATCGCCGCGGAAGTTGAGCCGGAAGCATTCGTGCTGGCCCATCGCAAGATCGCGCGCGTGCTGGCCTACTGGGCGGATCGCAACGTCGTGGCGCCGTATGAGATGCCGCTGCTGTCGGAGGATGTGCCCCTGTATGTCGTGCGGCCGGTGGATGACGAAGTAAGCAAAAAGTTGCGCGATGTCCGACTGGTGATCGGCCAGGAGATCGCCCGGCAGCCAGTCCCTGCGGGCAACAAGCGCTGGGATGAGGACTGGGTGCTCTGCCGGCTGATCGAGCCAACACCCGCCACGGCGCACCAGCCCGATCAACCCGTACCCCGCCCGCAGGAGACAGCGCCCAATCCGCCAGCACCCGCCGAGTCGCCCGCCTCGCCCCTGTCTCCCGAGCAAGAGCCGGACCCCGCATCGGTGTTTTTCCTGCCCGCGGGCCTGCCCGGGCGGAGCGCAGCGCGATGAAGATCACGGTCATTACCCCTTCATTCAACCAGTGCGCCTTTCTTCGCAGGACGATGGACAGCATCCTCGGGCAGCGCGGGATGGGCACGGCGTTCGATCTCCAGTGGCTGATCATCGACGGCGGCAGCAGCGATGGCACGCTCGACCTGCTGCGCGCGATCGATAGTCGGCATGTCCGCTGGATCAGTGAGCCTGATCGCGGCCAGTCACATGCCATCAACAAAGGGCTGGCCATGGCGGATGGGGATGTGGTGGCCTGGCTGAACAGCGATGACCTGTACACAGACAGCGCGCTGGCGACCGTGGCGGCCGCGTTCGAGCGGCATCCCGAAGCGCAGTGGCTGGTAGGGCGGTGCGATGTGATCGATGCCGCCGATCGCCCGATCCGGCCTGGCATCACGCGCTACAAGAACCGCAAACTGGCGCGCTACCGCTACGCGCGCCTCCTGCGTGAAAATTTCATCAGCCAGCCGGCCGTTTTCTGGCGGCGGACGTTTGGTGAACGGGTGGGGCCGCTGGATGAGGCACTGCACTGGACAATGGATTATGACCTGTGGCTGCGCATGGGAAAGCTGTCGCCGCCGCTGGTGATCGATGATCTGCTGGCGCACTTTCGCCTGCATGAGCAGAGCAAGAGCGGCCAGGTGGACCGCCGGCAGTTTGATGAAGGCTATGCGGTTGCGTTGCGCTACGCCGGGGATGATCGCCTGAGCTGCTGGGCCCATCGGCTGAATGTGGAGAAGATCGTCCTGGCCTATCGCGTGATGCGCATCATGGGATGGTAGGGCGACCGATCTGGCACGCATCGCCGGCACGCTGTTTCTTGCGAATTTGATGGGTCCGATTTATCCACGGATGCCATGATGGACCCGGCGGGCAGGCCAGGGAACGCGAAGACACAAGCACGGTATATGGAATAGAGCAGCAACGGCCGGTGCTTTCCGTGGTATGAGGCACCAGTGGAGGTGGGAGTCGGATGAGCGGGTGTGCGCCATTGCGGTTCTACGCATAGCTCACCCGTGAGCGTTGTGGCGGCGGCAGCGTCAAATCCCACGGATCGGCGGCCGGCAAAGCGATCCGCCATGCTGGTCCCGGCCAGGCCCTGCACTGCGATCAGGAGTGTTGATGGCGCTTTTCCTGACCATCCTCACCTGGGGGATGTGGATCGTGCTGATCCTGATCGGGTCAGTATTGGCGCTGTTTGTGCTGGCCTTTGGCGGAGATGACCCGCGGGTCAACCTGGCGCTGCGCAAGATGCTGCCGTTTGGGCTGTTCGCCATCACGTTGGCGCTGATCGCCAGTTTCACGCTGCTGGCCACTGGGGGATGGTGGCGGGTGATCCTGGCATATGGGCTGGCCCTTTCGCCGCCGCTGCTGATGGCCGCTCTGACGAGCGTGATCCTCCATCACCTCCGCCGCCGTCCGCCACAGTAGCCGCACAGCGGGCTGTTTACCGATCACTGAACCAATCGCCAGCAAGTCACTCGACGCCTGCGGGGCTGAGCGGCTATCGTCCTGTTGATGCAGTTGCCTGTCCTGCCCATTCACGGCCGAGGTGCGGCATCCAACCCGATGAACCGCTTTGAGCGCCTGGATATCCAGCCGGAGGCCGAGGCGATCGACCCGGATGCGCCTGCCACCCCAACGGTTTTCCTGAAGGATGCCACGCGCTCGATCATCAGCGAGAACGACAGCCCCGATGTCGGCTTTCGCTACAGTATCAATCCGTATCGTGGCTGCGAGCACGGCTGCATCTATTGCTATGCGCGGCCCACGCACGAATACCTTGGCCTGTCAGCCGGGCTGGAGTTCGAGTCGCGCATCTTTGTGAAGACCCGGGCGCCAGCGCTGCTGCGGCAGGAACTGATGCGGAAGCGCTGGCAGGGCCATCCTTTGGCCTTCAGTGGGGTGACCGACTGCTACCAGCCGGTGGAGCGCACGCTGAAGCTGACGCGCCAATGCATCGAGGTGCTGGCCGAGTTCTCCAACCCGCTGAGCATTGTCACCAAAAGTCACCTGGTCACGCGCGACATCGACCTGCTCGCTCCCATGGCTCAGCGCGGCCTGGCACTGGTGCTGGTTTCGGTGACGACACTCGATCCGGGACTTGCTCGTCGGATGGAGCCGCGGGCGGCCGCGCCGCAGCGGCGGCTGGAGGCGATTGCCAGGCTGGCGGCCGCCGGGATCCCGGTGGGAGTGATGGCGGCGCCGGTGGTGCCTGGTCTGACTGATCATGAGCTGCCCGACATCCTTTCCGCCGCCAGGACGGCCGGCGCGCGCTGGGCCGGCTATGTGCCGCTGCGGCTTCCGTTTGGGGTTAAAGACCTGTTCGAGCAGTGGGTGCATGAGCATTTCCCCGAGCGCGCCGGGAAAATACTCTCGCGTATCCGCAGCATCCGGAGCGGAAAGCTCAATGAGTCCGACTTTCATGCCCGCATGCGCGGCAAGGGGATCTTTGCCGACCAGCTTAAGGCACTGTTCGATCTCGCCCGCCGTCGCGCCGGCCTCACTGGCCCTCTCCCCACCCTCCGTACGGACCTGTTCACCCGCCCACCCAAGCACGGCCAATTGCCACTTTTTGCAGCATGAAGCCAGTGCGCACCAAACCCATGGCCACTCATCTCTGATTGCAAAGCAAACCAAGTGCACCAGCCCGTTATCCCATCGTGCGCTGAAAAAAAACGAATCCGCTATGGCGATGCGGGGGAAGCCAAGGTGGATTGCCTCTTTAGCGGGACAGGGTTCATTCGCGCCTGGTAGAGGCTCAAACAGGAGACAGGACGGCCACGATAGCCAGATGAAAAGCACTCGCCTTGCTGCAAGTCCTTTTCTGATAAGAGGTCGTGTCTGCGCAGAGGTTGGGCTGCATGTTGTGCTCCCATGAAAGGAGCTTGACCGCGCTTCAGCACCGGGTCACAGGTGTTTCTGAACCGCCCCCGCAGGATTTCTTTTGGTCGTCCTCTGTTACGCATCGCCTTCTGGTCGTTGCGATATGCTGGGTTGCGTTCCGCAAGCGGTTTGCGCTAGCATGCATGACGCACGGGGACATGCTGATGATCGGGGGATGCACGGATGCGATCGTCACGGCAGCCGCCGGCGTTACTTCTTGACGGCGAGCGCGTTGAGGCCGGTGGATCTCCTTTCCTTTAACCTTCGACCGAGGCAAGACCATGGCTGAGAGGAAAATCATCGCCGTACTGGGCTCGACCGGCTCACAGGGGGGCGGGCTGTGCCGCGCGATCCTGGCCGATCAAAGCGGCGGTTTCGCGTGCCGGGCCATCACGCGCGATCCGAACAAGGACAATGCGAAGCGGTTGCAAAGCCAGGGCGCGCAGGTCGTCCACGGAGATCTTGACGATGCCGAGAGCCTGAAGCAGGCCTTTGCCGGCACGCATGGCGTCTACGCGGTGACCAACTTCTGGGAGCACTTCTCCGCCGAGAAGGAGAAGAGCCAGGCAAAGAACATCGCCGAGGCCGCCAAGGCCGTGGGCGTGAAGCACATCATCTGGTCCACGCTGGAAGACATCCGCCAGATGATGCCGGCCGACGACAAGCGCATGCCGATGCTGCAGGGGCAGTACCGCGTGCCGCATTTCGACGCGAAGGCCGAGGCCAACGCCTACTTCTCGGAGCTGCCCGTCACGTATCTCGTCACGTCGTTCTACTGGGACAACCTGTACAAGACCGGCCTCGCACCGAAGCGGGGCGACGACGGTCGGTTCGCCTGGACGTTTCCGATGGGCGACAGCAAGCTCGCCGGCATCGCGGTTGAGGACATTGGCAAGACGGCGTACGGCATCTTCAAGGCCGGGCAGCCGTACATCGGCAGGACGGTGGGCGTGCTAGGCGAGGCGCTAACGATCGAGGAAATGGGCCAAACGATATCCAGGGTGCTGGGCGTTGGCGCCATTAAGTACAACGCGGTGGATCCGGACACCTATCGCAGCTTCGGGTTTCCCGGTGCCGACGAGATGGGCAACATGTTCCAGGCGTATCGCGACTTCGCCGAACGGTTCCTAGCCAACCGCGACCTCGCCGAAACGCGCAGGCTCAATCCATCCCTGCAGACGTTCGAGCAGTTTGTCGCCAGGCATAGGGACAAGATCCTCATGGCGATGGGAATCTGATGCCCCTACCAGGCATCTTCCTTCGCGGCCTGTGGCCCAGGCGTGTCCTCGTATCGCCCATAGCAGACCCCCGTTGCGTGACCAAGGATGAAACGGGGGCGAAGTGGCTCTGCCCTGACACTTCGAGAAATTTTACGGCAGTTGCCATCTTCGGAACGATGCCACTGGATGTGGACTTGTGGCTCTGTTGGGCGGGATCGCGTTGCAGAGGGGAGGCGGCCTGTTTTCCGGTGCTGATGGACGGATTGACCCGTACTCCTGCCATCGGAACTGCGCCGCTGCGCAAGGCAGGGCAAGCCTGCCCGGCACGGCGGCCGACGCGCGGCATCCTGAATTGCGGCAGGTCCCTGCAGGAAAAGTGCCCCCGGCCGGACTCGAACCGGCACGGTCCTTTCGGACCAGCGGATTTTAAGTCCGCAGCGTATACCAATTTCGCCACGGGGGCTGTTGCCGAAATGCGGAAGGTCCGCTGGCCCACAGGCAGCATGCTTGCGGGCCTTTACACTTTCGACCCTGTATCTTCGTGATTTTCCTTTCCTTACGCAATTGGGCCCGCGTTGCCGTAGGATGTTCTTTATGACCAGGGTTACGCCACAGGCGGATCGGTTGCGGCGGCGGACGTTTATCCTTTCGATTCGCATTGTCCGCTCGTTCTACTATGCCTTTGCGGGGGTGTGGTACCTGCTGCGCACGCAGCGCAATGCCCGCATCGAATTGACCATCGGCGTGCTGGCGTGCCTGGTGGCGGCGTGGGTGGGGATCAGTCGGGCAGAATGGGCCGTGATGGCATTCACCATCGCGCTGGTGCTGATCCTGGAGGGGTTGAATACCGCTGTCGAGATGTGTGTTGACCTGGCCATGCCCCAGCGTCATCCGCTGGCCAAGCACGCCAAGGATCTGGCGGCGGGCATGGTCCTGATCGCCTCGGTCGCCTCGGTTGCCGTCGGCCTGCTCATCCTCGGCCCGCCGCTCTGGCAGCGGCTGTTCAGCGGGGGATAAACCACGGGGGCGCGGAGAAGAGAGCAGGCAAAAGGCGAGCGAATAGACAAGGCAGCCGCGCTGCACCGCTCTCCATATTCGTTTGCCCTGTCCCCGCCGTGCCCTCGCAGGTCTAATCCGGTCTCATCCGATGGCAGCCAGGCCGAGTGTCTCTCCGAGCTGGGCTTTCAGGGCAGTGCGGAGGGACTGGTGAGCGGTGAGGCGGGGATCGGCGGCGAGGAGGGCGATCGCCTCATCGCGGGCGATCCTCAGCAGGTCCATCTCGTTGGTGATGTCGGCCAGCTTGAACTCGGGCAGGCCATGCTGGCGAGTGCCGAAGAACTCACCCGGGCCGCGCAGGGCCAGGTCCATCTCGGCGATTTCGAAGCCATCGCCCGTGCGCACCATCGCCTGCAGGCGCGAGATGGTGCTTTCCTGCAGGGCATCGGCCAGCAGAATGCAGTAGGACTGCTCGCTGCCGCGCCCGACCCGCCCGCGAAGCTGGTGGAGCTGTGAAAGGCCGAAGCGGTCGGCGTTGTCAATCAGCATGACAGTCGCGTTCGGCACATCGATGCCCACTTCGATCACCGTGGTGGCGATCAGCACATCGAGGCGGCGGTCGCGAAAGGCGGTCATCACCTCGTGCTTCTGGTCGGTGGTCATCTGCCCGTGCAGGACACCCAAGCGCAGCCCGGCCAGCGGGCCTTCGCTGAGACGCTTGTGCTCTTTCAGGACAGATTTGCCGTCATCCAGCCCATCATCCTCGATGCGCGGCAGCACGATGTAGGCCTGGCGGCCGCGCTCCACCTGGCTGCGGATAAACTCATACGCCTTGGGGGCCTCCTTCTGCCGCAGCCAGCGGGTTTCGATCGGCTGGCGGCCGGGGGGCAGCTCATCCAGCACGGTCACATCGAAATCGGCGAAATAGCTCAGCGCCAGCGTGCGCGGGATGGGGGTGGCGGTCATCACCAGGTAATGGGGTGACAAACCCTTGCCCTTGAGCACCGCGCGCTGCTTCACGCCCAGGCGATGCTGCTCATCCACCACCACCAGGCCGAGATTGGCGAACGCGATGTCCTCCTGGATCAGCGCCTGCGTGCCAACCGCGATATGCACCTCGCCGTTGGCCAGTTCCTTGAGCGCCTGCCCGCGGGCCTGGCGCTTGGTGCGGCCGGTGTAGAGGCCGATACGCACCTGCGAATCTTTCAGGAGATTGCTGAGGGTCAGGTAATGCTGCTCAGCCAGTACCTCGGTGGGCGCCAGCAGCGCTGCCTGCATGCGGTTGGCCACCGCCGCCAGCATGCCGTAGACCGCCACCACCGTTTTGCCGCTGCCGACATCTCCCTGCAGCAGGCGATTCATCGGCACGCCGCTCTGCATGTCGCGCACCATGCGGTAGGTGGCGTTGCGCTGGGCGGTGGTGAGCTGGAAGCCGAAGCGCGAGAGGATCCGCTCATCCAGCACCTTATCCACCCGCAGCACCGGAGCGCTCAGCCGTCCCTCGCGCAGGCGCTTGGAGAGGCCCAGGCCAAGCTGCATGAGCATCAGCTCGTCAAAGACGATGCGCCGGCGGGCGGCCATCGCCTCGCGCATGGAGGCGGGGCGGTGAATCTTCTCATACGCCATAGGCCGGGGCATCAGGTGATGCCTTTCAAGCAGGGGGGGATCAAACCACTCCTCGATCGCGCTCACCGCTTCGGGCAGGTGATGCTCGATCACCCGGCCGATGAAGTCGCTGGGCAGCCGGCTGGTGGCCGGATAGACCGGCCGCAGCCTGGATTCGGCGATTGTCTCGGTCTGCTCGGATACCACCTCCCACTTGGGGTTCTGCATCTGCGGCATATTGCGGTAAAACCGCACCTTCCCCTTCACCCGGATGTGCATGCCGGGATAGAGGCTTTTACGCAGATAGGCCCCATGAAACCAGACAAGGGCGAGTTTGCCGGTTTCATCCTCGATGGTGGCCTCGAATCGCGGCCGGGGATACGAGGAAACGTAATTGACCGCCACGATCTCTCCCCGCGCCGATTGGATCGCATTCCCGCCGGTCAGGTCCATGATGCGGGCCTCGGAGGCCTCAAACTGGTAATCGCGCGGAAAATATTCGAGCAGATCGCCAAGAGTGTGGACATTCAGCCCATGAAACGACTTGGCCCGGGCGGGCCCGACGCCTGTGAGCGTTTCGATCGGCCGATCCAGCGCGCTTGCCGCACCCGCACGGGCCGGGCGGTTGGTGGATACATCAGAAACAGGGGTGGGGCGGGCCGGCATGGTTGGTCGCTGATTGTAGCACCCGACAGGCATCCAACTACACCCACCGGCGATGCTGGCCAGAACTTCCATCCGTTCGAGCCGCTTGATGCCTATGCACCGCGCTGAAGTCATGCATGGCGGAAAATTGCTTTGACTTGTCTACCCTTCCTGCGATGATGAGACCGTCATCACCGGGGGATGCCAATCGGTGCCTCCGGTCAGTTAAGCAACTCGTTATAGCCTGGGAGGAACGCTGTGTCGTCCGCACTCTATAGATTCGTATCCGCAGCTGGATTTGTGGTCTTCCTCGTCATCAGTGTGTGGCTGTACCGGGTTGTGCCGCCAAAACGACGGAAAAGCGTCTCAGTTGCGATGATGACCGCGGGTGGGCTGATGTTGGCCAGTGTCCTGCTCCGCGCATGGGGTGTAATTGAGGAGGATCCGGTGACGGATGCCGTAATGATCGGCTTTCTTATCGGCGGGTCCACGATCTGCATGACCGGCTTCACCCTCTACCGTCACGCTACTCAAGCGGATCACTAGATAGTGATCCCGGGATGGCCGCGAAAATGCAGCGGGCGTGCGTAGCGGCCCATGAGCTGGTCCTCGACCGGCTGGCAGCGCTGCTTGCGGGCGGCGCTTTTTGCCGACAATCCTTCGGCAACCGCCTCCGAGAGATGGCGGGTACCCCTGGAGTCAATTGCACATGGCGAGCAAGAGGCCGAAGCGATCAACAACACGGAGCAAACCGGGCAAGCCTGCCGGGCGGGATGCGGCGCAGCCGGTCAAACTCCTCTCCGGCGGCAATCCGCAGATCGCCAAGGCGGATGGGGATGCGCCCGTGCAGGCGTATATCGCAGCCATGCCGGGCTGGAAGCGGGAGGTCGGCCGGCAGCTCGATGCTCTGATCACGCGGACCGTACCCCACGTGCGCAAAGCCGTCCGCTGGAACAGCCCGTTCTACGGCATCGAAGGCCAGGGGTGGTTCCTGAGCTATCATTGCATGACAAAGTACATCAAGGTGGCGTTCTTCAGAGGCGCTTTGCTGCGTCCCGTTCCGCCGGTGGAGTCGAAGCAGCAGGACGTGCGCTATTTCCACATCCACGAGAATGAGGTGATTGACGAAGCGCTTGTTGCGGACTGGATCCGGCAGGCGTCAGAATTACCGGGTGAAAACTGCTTCTGATCTGCCGCAGCACCCCATGCCGCCGTTCAACAAGAAATTGCTTTGACTTCCCCGTCTCTTCTGGCGATGATGAGACCGTCATCACCGGGGGGATGCTAATCGGTGGCTCCGGTCAGCTTAATAGCCAGTTAGCCCACCTATGACGGCCGAGAGTGCAAATCCTCTGATGTCGTCTGCGGCACCACTGGACTACGCGATGCTGGCCGAACGCCACCGCGTTCGCCTTCGGCCTCCAGTCGCGCTCTTGTGGATGGCCATTGCCCTCATCGGCGTGGATGTGTTTGTACTCGCGCTGCCCGCGTTCGGCCCGTTCTACATCGGAAGCCCGATGTCGCCGGCCACACGGTGGGCACACTTCGCTTGGATGAATGCAACGTGGGTCAGTTCCGCGTTCGCGACCATCACGATTGCGGCGAGCTTCTTCTACCCGCACCGCAGTTGGCCTCTACGTTTGGCCAGGAGTATGGCGCTGGCACTGGCTGTTTACCATTGGTTCTTTGCGCCTGGTGACGGTACGTACGGGCGTCTTCTTTGGGGCAGTTGCTAACGTACACTGGCGGCAGGATAACCTGCCGATGCAGTGGACCAAACCGGCGGGCACGCTGCTTGTCAATCGAGAGCCGGCACGGCGCCGGCTCGGCCGCTGATCGGTACTTCGTTATTTCGCTAGCGATGATGACTTCGGAATCGAGACACATCCAGGCATTCGCGGTCCTCCGGATCGACAAGGGCATCCTCCTCAACGAGTTCGGGCTCTCATTTGAGCGCGACGGAACACGCATTCCCGCTGCCGGGCCGGCCGGCGTCACTGTCAAAGAAGTGTTGATGAGTGCTGAGGAAGTGCAGAACGAAGTCGTTCGCCTCAACGCGCTGAATGGGGACAAGGACTACGTCTATTACTGGCAGTCCACGCAATTGTTCATTAACGGCGGATCACACGGCGGTCCGAAGGCGAAATAACCAGCCGCTGGAATGGACCGGCCCTGCGTCGAGCATTTTGGTCGAATAAAAGTCGGTCGGCGCCGTGTCGGCCATTAAACGTTGATCCGTTCGCCCGGCCCATCGCTTCGACCTAGTCCGCCTCCCAGCCGCGTTTTCCAACCAGTTTCACGAAGCGCACAGCGCAGATATCGGCCACATCCAGTTCGTTGCCCCGGCGGATGGCGCCGACGAGCATCTGGCTGTCTTCGGGGCCGATGGGCATGATGGCGCAGCCGCCATCGGTTAACTGCTCAAGCAGGAGGTCCCTGGGTAGCTTGGGGGCACCGGCGGCGATGAGGATGCGGTCAAAGGGGGCGGCCTCGGGCCAGCCGAGGGTGCCATCGCCGAAGCGGTAATGCACGTTGCGCAGGCCCAGGTCCTGGAGGCGCTCCCAAGCCTCATCCAGCAAGGGTTTGACACGTTCGATGGTATAGACCTCGCCGGCCAGCTTGGACAGGATAGCGGTCTGGTAGCCGCTGCCGGTGCCAATCTCCAGCACCTTGTGATGCGGCTGCACGTCCAGGCGCTGGGTCATCAGGGCCACGATATAGGGCTGGCTGATGGTCTGGCCGTGGCCGATGGGGGCGGCGTGGTCGCCATAGGCTGCGTTGCGCATGTCCTCGGGGAAGAAGCGCTCGCGCGGAATGGCACGGAACGCTTCGATTACCCGCGCATCGCGGATGCCGCGTTCGATGATCTGCTGCTGGATCATCCGTTCCTGCTGAGTCAGTTCGTCGACCTGGTTCATCGTGCCCTATTGTATACCCGCTGATGGCAGTTGTGCGCTGGGAGTTGTGAACTGCACAAAAATCATGGCGGCCGTGGCCTGTACACCGTCCCCCATCCGCAACTTTCCACATAAATCGCACCCGCCGTTTCGAGGGGGTTTGACAGGCGGGGCGGGCTTCCTACACTCTCGCGCTTCGTTGAAGGGGGTGGATTTCGGTCACTCACACGAGAAGCGTGCCATGAGCATCAATATCGAGTTTATCCAGGCCCGGCAGGTTCTTGATTCGCGCGGCAATCCCACGGTCGAGGTCGATGTCATCCTCGAAGACGGCACGCTCGGACGTGCTGCCGTCCCCTCGGGCGCCAGCACCGGTGAGCATGAGGCCGTCGAGCTGCGCGATGATGACAAGAAAGTCTATCTCGGCAAGGGCGTGCTGAAGGCGGTGGACAACGTCAACTCCAAGATCGCCCCCGAGCTGATCGGGCAGGATCCGCGCAATCAGGAATACATCGACCAGCTCATGATTGAGCTCGATGGCACGCCGAACAAGGCCAAGCTGGGTGCCAATGCCCTGCTGGGCGTGTCGATGGCGGTCGCCAAGGCCGCGGCCGAGGCCTCCGGCCTGCCGCTGTATCGCTACCTCGGTGGCACGGGTGCCCGCACGCTGCCGGTGCCGATGATGAACATCCTCAACGGTGGCAAGCATGCGGATAACAACGTTGACTTCCAGGAGTTCATGATCCAGCCCTGGGGCTTTGATTCCTTCAACGATGCCATGCGGGCGGGCGTGGAGATCTATCACGCCCTGGCCAAGGTGCTCAAGAAGCAGGGGCTGAGCACGGCCGTGGGGGATGAGGGCGGATTCGCACCGAACCTGAAAGACAACGAGGATGCGCTGAAGGTGATCGGCGAAGCCGTCACCGCGGCCGGTTACGAGTTTGGCAAGCAGATCTTCGTGGCCCTCGACCCGGCTACCAGCGAAATGTGGGATGCCGAGAAGAAGGGGTACAAGTTCTTCAAGAGTGCTCCCGACAAGGTCATCAGCAGCGAGGAGATGGTCGATCACTGGGCCAGGTGGTGCGAAAAGTACCCGATCCGCTCGATCGAAGACGGCCTGGCGGAAAACGACTGGGATGGCTGGAAGCTGCTGACCGACCGGGTTGGCAAGAAGGTGCAACTCGTCGGCGATGACCTGTTCGTCACCAACGTCAAGTTCCTTGAGAAGGGAATCAGCACCGGCACCGGCAACGCCATCCTGGTGAAAGTGAACCAGATTGGCACCCTCAGCGAGACCTTCGCCGCGGTTAACCTGGCGATGCGCAACGGCTACGCGGCCGTGCTGTCGCACCGCTCGGGCGAGACCGAAGATGCCACCATCGCCGACATCGCGGTGGCCACGAACTGCGGCCAGATCAAGACCGGTGCTCCGGCCCGCTCGGACCGTGTCGCCAAGTACAACCAGCTGTTCCGCATCGCCGAGGAACTCGGCGAGCAGCAGGTGTACGGCGGACAGTTCTGGCGCAAGTAATTCGATTGATGAGCGATTGGTGCGTGATGGATCCCGGATATCCGGCCACCATGCACCAGTCGCCATCAACCCGCTTTCCACACTGGATGCCGTAAAATGCGGGGTGATGGGTGGCGGATGCATGACAGGCGGCGGAAGTTGCCTGCTGTCACGCATCTGTCACCCATCACCCCATCTCATTGGGCTTTCCTTTCATTCACGTCTGGCGTCGCCAACGGCCGATAACTCATCTGACACACCCTGCGCCAGGTCTGCGCTGGTGTGGCGATGAGCCATGGATGATGCACCCCGTCAATCATTCGCGCCTGAGATACCGCCGGCCCGGCCAGTGCTGGAGGATGAGGAAACCCTGAGCGATGAGACAATCGCGGCGGGGGAGGCGGCTGCCCTGGCGGTGTTTGCCGGGATTGAGCCGGGCGATGCCGATCCCATCGCACCACCAAACCCAGTTGAATCCCCCCCCCTGGACCCAGCCTCCCAGGACACCCTCGCGCTGGAGATGGCGCAGGACGCCGACGCCTTGCCTGAATCGGCCGAGCCGGAGCCCATCGAGGCCGTGGCCGGCGACCCGGCCGAGACGGTGGACGATCCCAGCTCCGATGCGATTGAGGATGCTGGGGCGATTGAGACGGAGGCAGTGGATGCGGCCTCGGCGATCGAACCCGCCTCTGTAGTCCAGTCAGAGGTTCAGTCGGTTCCAGAGATGGGACTGAATGACGGCGGGGCTGATGTGGCGCCAGAGCCCGATGAATCGACCCTGGGCGCCACAGAGAGCATCGAGCCGGCCGAGGCTAGCCCGGCCGCCGAGGCAGTTGACGGCAGCTCGTTCGAAACCGCGCCGACGGACGAAGAGTTAGCCGAAACCCCGACATGCGAATCCGAACCCGTTACACCTGGACCGGCCGAGGCCGCGCCCGCGGAGGCCGCGCCTGTGGAGACTGAAACGGCGGAGGCTGTGGCATCAGAACCCTCCGGTGAACCGGCCCTGTCGCCTGAAGCGGACCCATCTCCTGCGATGGCAGACGCCGCAGAATCGGCACTGCCCTGGCAGCTCAGGGGCGATGCCGATCCGGTGGAGGAATCGGTGCCAAATGATGCGGTTGAACCTCAGCCGCCGGCGGTGGCGTTTGCTCCTGCGTTCCTGGCGGTGGATGAGGAAGGGCAGCCGGTGCCGGATGAGGCGGTGGAGGTGATCGAGGCGGCACTTCAGCAGCCGCTTCCAGCCCTGGCCCCGGTGAAACTGGAGCCGGCGGGGCTGCTCAGCACTGAAGAAGCCGAAGTCGAGGCAGTGAACCAGTCCAACGGTGGAGCGCTCTGGACGATCCCGCTGATCTGCCTGGGCATCGCCCTCATCGCCTGCTGCCTGCTCATTCCGCAGGCCGATGCCAACCGCAGGCTTGCCTGGGAGCGGGAGAAGCTTCGCCGCGACCTGGAGCACCTCCAGACCCAGGTTGAGCAAAACGAGCGTTTCATCGAGGCGATGGCCGATGATCCGCTGCTTGTCGAGCGCCTGGTGCAGCGGCAGTTGCACGTGGTCCGCGCGGGGACGGCAGTGCTGGAGCTGGATGCGTACGCCCGGCTGATGGAGTCCTCGCCATTTCAGCTTGTGACCGTGCCGCCACCGCCGCCGATGCCCGAGTATGTGCCCTATGGGGGGCGATTTGCCGAACTGTGCCGCCAGCCCAAAACGCAGCTTTACCTGATCGGCAGTGCGCTGCTGATGATCGCGGCCGGGCTGGTACTGGGGCGTGATTCCGGCCCATCATCCGCCCCGGGCACGCTTGATGCTGCCGTCTGAACCGGGCGGACCATCCACGAAACACAGTGAAATGCAGCGCCGGCTGGGACAAATATCCCAGCCTCGCGGCCCATCGTATGCCCCGCGGTGCCGGGGGCTACAATTGACTCTTATTGGCATACGGGGGATGCTATATTGCACTTGGGCCTGCCACTTCATGATTGGTAAAGCATCATGGCAAATGCACTTCCGCTGATCGATTGTGACATTCATCCCTCTCCCACCCAGGCGCTGCCACTGGAACCACATGTGCCGGAGGATTTCCGTGAAGCGCTGAAGCAGGGCATGGGCGGGGGGCCGGGCACCGGCTACGCCAACCCCTTTGGCGTCACCCGCCGCGATGCCAACTGCGTGGACCCGGCCGATGTCGCCCGCGATCACCTGGACCGCTACGGCATCGCCTATGGCGTGCTTCAGCCGGGCGGCATGCAGGTGTCGATCGTCAACCAGATCGATGTCGGCAGTGCGCTGGCGCGGGCATGGAACGACTGGCAGATCGCAACCTGGCTGGCGGCCGATCAGCGCTATCTCGGCTCCATCTGCATCAACGTCAATGATCCGGAGGCGGCGGTTCGGGAGATCCATCGGGTTGGCGAGCACCCGCAGATGGTGCAGGTGAACGTGCCGGGAGAAAGCCGTGATCTGTACGGCCATCGACGATACTGGCCGATCTACCAGGCCTGCCAGGACCTGGGCCTGCCATTCTGCCTGCATCCCGGCCGAGAAGGCGCCTACAACTCTCCCACGCCGGTCGGGCGGCCGAGCAACTATTTCGAGTGGCACACGGTCATCCCGCTGACGTTCCAGGCCCACCTGGTGAGCCTGGTACTCGAGGGCGTATTTGAGAAGTTCCCGAAGCTGAAGGTCGTGCTGTGCGAAGGGGGGCTGGCATGGCTGGCGCACACGGTCTGGCGGATGGACAAGAACTTCAAGGCCCTGAGAAGCATGACGCCCTGGCTCAGGCGCAGCCCCAGCGAGTATGTCTGGGAGCACGTGCGCCTGACCACCCAGCCGCTGGAGGAGCCGGACAATCCCGATCACCTGCTTCAGATGTTCGACATGATCCACGCCGAGCGCACGGTCTGCTTCGCCACCGATTTCCCGCATTGGGATTTCGATGATCCGCAGCACGTGTTCCCGCGCAAGATGGATGAGGCGCTCAAGCGGCGGATCTTTTTCGAGAACGCGGCTGAGTTGTACGGCCTGGAAATCCCCAAGCCTGGTGCGGCGATAGCGCCGGCGCTGGCCTGATCGCCGTGCCAGATCGGGGCGCCATCCGCGATTTGCGCGAACCGCACATCCGCGGCGGACCGCCGATCAGACAAGGCTGACGGCACCGGCGGCCCATCCGAGCCCATGAGGAAAACAGCACGATGAACAAGAACAACAACGGCACGGGCGACCTGAAAATCGACATCGGCTACGGTTCGGAGAATGCCGCCATCGACTTCGCGTTCCGCATTGTGGAGGAGGCCAGGCCGCCCAAGGCACGTTCGGCCGGACGGCTGGTGGTATGTGCGGCATCGGAACTGCCGCCCGGATCGAAGCGGATCGTGCAGCATGGCACGAGTTCGATCGGTGTCTTCAACATCGCCGGGACGTTTCACGCGATCAAGAACGTCTGCCCGCATCAGGGGGCGCCCCTGTGCGCTGGCTCGGTGCATGCGACCCATCGTCCCAGCGATGTGTGTGAGTTTGACCCCGCCTACGCCGGCCGGATCATCCGCTGCCCCTGGCACGGCTGGGAGTTTGATATCATCACCGGCAAGGGCCTCTACGATGCCAAATCCCGCATCGCCACCTATGTCTGTGAGGTGGATGATGACGGGAATGTAGTGGTGCTGGTGTAGACAAGCAGTTCGCCGCGCTGCTTTACCCGTCACTTCTGAAGCCGCTGGAGCGGGTTGCAGGCCATGTGCTGGCAGGGCATGGGGCAGCGGCGTCCGCCTGTGCTGACAGCCCCCTTGGCATACGCGCCTGGCCCGTGCCACAACATCTGGTATGTGCCTGACCCGGCTCGCCACATTCCTTCTCTCCCGGAGACGTGACAGCCGGGCCGTCATCATTATCATGCCCAGACATGAGCATCGACCTCTCCGGCATCGCCATCGAGCGCAAACCTTTTGATAACGAAGTCTATGACCTGATGGGCGGCTCGGCCCGTTGGGAAGTGAAGGTGCATGACCACGGCATGGTGGCCCTGGTCGATGTGATGCCGCGGCTGGCCCCCGTCGGCAAGACCGCCGACGCGGCCATCGTGCAGGCGGCTCGCGTCAGCTATGGCGAGGGCACCAAGCAGGTCAACGAAGACCGCGGCCTGATCCGGTACCTGGCCCGCCACCGCCATACCACACCCTTCGAGATGGTGGAGTTCAAGTTCCACCACGTCATGCCGATCTTCATTGCCCGCCAGTGGATCCGCCACCGCACTGCCAACGTGAATGAGTATTCCGCGCGCTATTCAGTCGTGCGTGACCGCTTCTATCACCCGTCGATCGAGAATATCCGCAAGCAGAGCACTGCCAACCGCCAGGGGGGCGATGAGCCGGTGGATGAGGCCACCGCCCAGGAGTTCCTGGCCTATCTCGACAAGTGCGAATCGGTCTACAGCGACTACGAGAAGCTGATGGCCAAGGGGGTCAGCCGTGAACTGGCCCGCATTGGCCTGCCGGTGAACGTGTACACCGAGTGGTACTGGAAGATCGATCTGCACAACCTGTTCCATTTCCTGTCCCTGCGCATGGACAGCCATGCCCAGCAGGAAATCCAGGACTATGCCCGGGCGATGTTCGCGCTGATCCAGCCGATCGTGCCGGTCGCGGCCGAGGCATTCATTGACTACAACTTCGAGGCCATGCACCTGACCCGCCTGGAGATCGAGGCGATCAAGACCGGCCAGCCGCTCAACAGCACCAACAAGCGCGAAAACGCCGAGTGGGAGCAAAAAAAGGCCAAACTCGGCCTGTAGGCGCACCCCGTCCCATCCATCCCGAAGTCGCGCGTGCAGGTGAGAATGCGCGCAAGTCACCCGTCGTACGGGTCGGTCCGCCCAGCGATGCGGCCGGCACTGCGCGGATCGCGACGCCGGCTGCCCGCCGGAATGTTGGTGAACTGGGGGGCAAACGTCCGATAAACGGTACAGAGCTCTTTGGCATTTTGAGCGGTCTTATCTGGCGCGTCGATACGACCGATAGGGCTGGTAGGGCAGGCGATTGGCGCCAGCGCGCGAACCTACGCCGGTCCTGATGAGCCTTAGGGACGTGAGCCATGACCAAGACCCGACAGAAATTTCTCATCTGGACGCTGGATGTAGTGGCCTTCGTCGCGGTCGTCACGACCGCCGGTTGCTCCGGGTTCAGCGCCAAGATTGCCTGGAACGATCCGCCCGCACCGGCGACCCCGCCGGTCTCAGAGGCCGTCGCCCATGCTGAGGCGGTCGATCCGGCCGATGTGATCGATGCCCCGGTCGCGGTCAATATCTTTGGCGAATTTGACGGTGTTGAACGCAAGAACACGACACACCTCACCGGCCCGGCCAACCTCAAACAGCACACTTTCGTCACCGAAGGCTATGACGCGGATGTTGCGGTGGATCCGACCGGCAAGTGGATGGTCTATGCATCAACCCGCCACAACGAACAGCCGGAACTCTATCTCCAGCGGGTGGATGGCCTGAGTGTCACCCAGTTGACCAACGATCACGCGGCTGATGTCACCCCCGCGTTCAGCCCCGATGGCCAGCGCATTGCCTTCGCCAGTAATCGCAGCGGCTCGTGGGATCTGTATGTGATGGACATCGATGGCCGCAACCGCATGCAGGTGACGGCCGGCCCGACCCACGACCTGCATCCCACCTGGAGCCCCGATGGCACGATGCTGTGCTACTCGAGCATCGGCGGGCGCAGCGGCCAGTGGGAGCTGTGGCTGGTGGATGTCGAGACGATGGAAAAGCGGATGATCGGTTATGGGCTGTTCCCCAGCTGGTCGCCGGACAAGCAGGCCAGCCGGATCGCCTTCCAGCGGGCCCGCCAGCGCGGCAGCCGCTGGTTCAGCCTCTGGACGATGGACCTGGTCGATGGTGAGGCCCGGCGGGTGACGGAAGTGGCCGTCAGCAACAACGCCGCGATCGTGAAGCCGAGCTGGAGCCCGGATGGAAAAAGCCTGGCTTTCACGACAATCGTCGAACCGGCCCGCACGCATGGCGGTAAGCCTTTAGGTCAGCAGGACATCTGGCTGATCGATGCCGATGGCACCAACCGCCGGCGCCTGACGGACGGAAATGGATCGAACCTGATGCCGTTCTGGGCCGTAGATAACCGGGTTTATTTCATCAGCGACCGCGGCGGTAAAGAGTGTGTCTGGTCGATGCGGGTGGACACCGCAGACCAGACCCGGATCGCGACAACCGAATAAGACGTGTCACGGATGAGCTGTCACGGGTTGCGCGTAAGACAGCCGTGGAAAGTAACCCATGACCAATGAGGCTTCACGGATGAAGCACCTGATTGTGATTTGCATAATCCTGCTGGCCGGATTGGCCGGCTGTGCCAGGGAAGTGCCTTACGGCACCGAGACGAAGCTCAGCCTTCCGAACCGGCAGAGGCAGATCTGGGCCGTGGCCCCGACGATCAACCTGAGTGGTGAAACCGCTGTCGATCCGCTGATACACAGTGACCTGGTCTTCCAGCAACTCCAGCAGGTTGAAGGCCTGACCGCCATTCCGGTGAACCGCGTGGCCGAGGTGTATATCAGCCTGGGCATTGACCGGATCCAGAGCGAGCAGCAGGCCGCGGCGGTGTGCGAAGCGCTGGCGGCAGATGGGCTGATCGTCCCGACGGTGACGATCTACGATGCCTACAACCCGCCCAAGCTGGGCGCAGCGCTGCAACTGTTCAAGCCGAAAGGGCAGGTGGTGGTCAAGGCCGGCCTGAGCCCGCGGCAACTGGCCCGGCAGGCCGCGCCCCAAGTGGATGAGCCGCTGCCCGTGGAGGTGGGATTCGTGCAGGTGGTCGGGATGTTCGACGCCGCCAACGGCAGCACCCGCGAGGCATTGCACAATTACGCCGCCGGACGGTTCGAGCCAAAAGGCCCCCTGGGGGTGAAAGAATACCTGGTGAGCATGGACCGCTATTGCGGGTTCGTGTATCACAGCCTGATCCGCGACCTGCTCAACCAGCAGGGCGGCAAGGGCTAGGAAGATCGCTTGCGGCCGGCCGTGTTGTGTGGCCACTGCCGAAAGATGATCTTCATACCGCCGCGTCGAGAAGCGTAATGGGCGTTTCTCAAGAGCACCGCGGCGCGGCCGCCATCGGCGGCCAGAGCAGTAACGGAGCGGGCCATGGGCTTGGCTCCGGGTGTGTCAGGATGCGTGGGCATGATGGCGTGGGAGACGCTGTCCGGCTCGCGCGGGAGCATACATGCAGGGCATCAAGACGCTCAGCCTCGTGAAAGGTCAGCACCAGTTCTGCTTCCGCTATGAAGTGGGCCAGGAGGCCAAGGTCCTCGATTCGCTGATCGAAATGGTCAATCGCCGTGACCTGTCGTTTGACTGGTTCGACGCTGCCGTGCTGTCTCACCAGCTTGGCCAGCATTTGGCCAAAGAATTGAAGGCGTATTTGCCGAAGAAAGCAGCGTAAGGTTATCGGATTCGCGCTCGGGACGCATGCGGCCCGGGACAGTGGATGCGGATCCAGTACCTTGCGGTGAATCGGCCAGAACCGAATCATCTCCAACTGGCAGCGCGGCCTCCTGTCCCCGGGGACGCGTGATCCAGAGAGCGAGAGCGGAGCGTCTCGCCTGTGAAACGCGGAGCGTTTCACACGTGGGCCACCGGAGCGCCGACCGGGTGGCATCAGTCATCGGATGTGCCCTTGCGCCCCAAGTGCGTCTATGAACACCGCGACGCCCGTCGATACCAACGCCATGCCCGTCGAGCACCTGGCCGAAGCCCCCGCGGAGAGAAAATTCACCGCCCTGGTCCGCCAGTTCCTCGACTACCTGAAGCTCGAGAAGCACTTCAGCGACTACACCGTTCGCAGCTACGGCGCGGACCTGGTGCAGTTCGCCCAGTTCCTGGCCGGTGAGATCGGCCAGGCGCATGCGAATGTCGCGCCCGGCACGCTCAGCGCCGAGGAGATCGACCAGCGCATCATCCAGTGCGAATCGATCGTTATCCGCGAGTTCCTGGCTTATCTCTACGCCCAGAACTACACCAAGAGCACCACCGCCCGGAAGCTGGCGACGCTGCGGAGCTTCTACAAGTTCCTCATCCGCCGCGGCCTGGTGAGCGTCAATCCGCTGTCCACCATCCGCACGCCCAAGCAGGAGAAGCGCCTGCCCAAGTGCCTGGACCTGGAGCAGGTGCAGCGCCTGCTGGAGGCGCCCGGTGATGGCGATGTGCTCTCTGCCCGCGACCGCGCCATGCTCGAGGTGCTCTACAGCTCCGGCATCCGCGTCAGCGAACTGGTGGAGCTGGAAATGGGCGACATCGACCTGCAGGAAGGCGTGCTGCGCGTCCGCGGCAAGGGACGCAAGGATCGCCTGACCCCCATCGGCTCGCAGGCGATCAAGGCGCTGCAGCGCTACTTCGAGATGCGGCAGACCGATCCGAAGATGGCCCAGAGCCAGCACGCGATGCGGGTCTTCCTCAACAAGCATGGTGATCCGCTGAGCACCCGCTCGGTCCGCCGGAAGCTGGACAAGTACCTGGTGGCTGCCGGGCTGGACCCGGGCATCAGCCCGCACACCCTGCGGCACAGCTTCGCCACGCACCTGCTGAACAACGGTGCGGACCTGCGGAGCGTGCAGGAACTGCTGGGCCACCAGAGCCTCAGCACGACGCAGATCTACACGCACCTGACCACCGCGCGGATGAAGCAGGCCTACGATCAGGCCCACCCCCGCGCCCATAGCGGCACGATCCCGCACCCGGCCGCCGCCAGCACCACGCCGCCGGCGCACACCTACTACTCCGCGAAGGCGGGGTAAGCGCCGGCAGAGGACAGCTTGAATGTGGGTGATCCGGCCGCGCCACGGGCGCGGCCGGTTTTTTGTTAAAACCTGTCATTCACGGCCTGTCACTCACGGGGCTTGATGCAACGTAGTGCGCAGCAGTGCCACCACGCCCAAGCGAGCATGCCGTGTGTTGCGTTGGGGCAACAGAGTCCGATGCATCCGGGCATCACCCGGCATAATCGGACCGGGTTCATCGCCCAACAGGCATTGAATGTGGGCTAAGTCATGCTCTGGCATTGATTTTGAGATACGCCAGGCATGCGTCTGGCGTGCCTCATGCTTCTCCTGCTGATCCCGGCGTGCGCGGTGCGGCCCACGGCCGAACCGGTGGCGATGCGGATCGAGGCGGCCGAGCCTGCCAGACAGCGCCCGGCGGCAGCGCTGGTATTCGATCCGCCCACCACCTTTGCCGATCCACCGTTCGATCTGGTACGCGATCCGCGCCGGCAGGGGGCATATTGGGGGGTGCAGGGGCCGGTGACCACCTTCTACTATCAGCGCTCCGATGACCGCTACGGCTATGGCTGGGACTGGGACCGCCTCGGCGAATCCTATCGCCGGCGGACCGTTGAGACCCGTATTGGCAGCAGTGTCCGATAATCTTCCGCCCGCCCTGTGGCCCCGTTCCCGCCCCAAAACCCGCAACTGTCGATCCAATCCAGACTTATCGACCCGTCGAAAAGATGATTCGAACTTGCTTTTGCCGGACAAAGTCGGCATATTTAGTTCTAAGTCTGCGTCCTGTCGTACTTTACCCTCATCGAGGGGTTCTTTATGGCCACGATTACCAAGAAAGAGCTGATCGACCGCATTGCTGACAGCACGAACAGTCGGCGCGTACTGGTGAAAAAGGTCGTGCAGCGATTCCTCGATGAGATCATCAAGGAACTGGGGCAGGGCAATCGCCTGGAGTTCCGCGACTTCGGCGTCTTCGAAACCAAGCTGCGCAAGGCACGTAAGGCCCAAAACCCCAAGACCCTTGAGCCGGTTGAGGTGCCCGAGAAGCGCACCGTGAAGTTCAAGGTTGGCCGGCTGATGAAGCAGCAGCTCAGCGAGATGAGCGGCGCCCAGATCGACGATGAGGCCGGTGATGTGGCCGAAATGGTCGAGAGCGCTGATGATGACATCGATGAGCAGGATTGAAACAACAGCGGCTTGACTGGTTGAGCGGCCGGGGTTCTTCAGTGCCGGGCCGGTTAGGCTCCCCGCACGCAGGCGAAATCCCCGTTCAAGCCCATCCCAGCCCGCTTCGCGCACTTGGATCATCCTGATGTCCACCGCCTGATTAGCGATGCCCTGCGTGACCGCGCAGCCCGGCAACTGCTGCGCGCCCGGCGGGTGATCGAGCCGATCGACGCTGTTCGCGTGCAGGTGGCGGGGCGCGAGCGAATCAACTTCGCCTCCAATGACTACCTGGGTCTGGCGCACCATCCGGGTCTGCGCGAGGCACTGGCCAGCCATCTCCAGCAGTACCGTGCCGGCAGTGGGGCGGCGGGGCTGATCACCGGTTACACACCTGCCCATGCCGAGGCTGAGTCGGCCCTGGCCAACTGGAAGGGGACCGCGGCCGCTGTCCTGCTGCCCAGCGGCTACCAGGCGAATGTCGCAGCGATCCAGACCTTTGCCGCACTGGGTCGCAGCGCGAGCGCTGCTGGCCCGCTACCCAGCCACCCGGTGACACCCCCTGAAGCCAGCGATGCGGCTCCCGGGGAGGCCAGGCGCGCGGGCGTGCGTTTCCTGGTGGACAAACTGGCCCATGCCTCGCTGATTGATGCCATCCGGGCCAGCGGCCAGCCCTACCGCATTTTTCCGCACAATCACCTGTCCAAGCTCGAGCGCCTCCTCGCTGGCGCAGAAGCCGGCCAGGTGCAGGTGGTGGTGACGGAGTCGATCTTCAGCATGGATGGAGATGCCGCGGACCTGCCGGGTCTGGCGGAGCTGAAACAGCGCTACGGCTTCCAACTCCTGCTTGATGAAGCGCACGGCAGCGGTGTCTGGGGCGAGCACGGCGCCGGCTATGCCAACGAACTGGGCCTGGGCGATCTGGCGGATGTGTCCATTGTGACCTGTTCCAAGGCGATGGGGCTGGTCGGCGGGGTGGTGTGCGGGTCGCGCGGTTTTTGCGATTTGCTGCTTCAGCACGGGCGGGCCTATATCTACTCCACCAGTGTGCCGCCGTTCATCGCCGCGGGCGTGCGGGCCGCGCTTGAGATCATGCAGGCAGAACCCCAGCGCCAGGCGCGGGTGCGGGCCCTGGCGCGGCATCTCCGCCAGCGGCTCATCGAGCGGGGGATTGAGGTCAAGGGGCGGGCTGATTCGCCCATTATTCCGATTGTGCTGGGGGAGGAGGCCGCCGCGCTCGATACCGCCGCCCGCCTTGAGGCCATGGGCCTGCTGGTCATAGCCGTGCGCCCGCCCACCGTACCACGCGGCAGCAGCCGGCTGCGCGTGACTGTCAGCGCGGAACATTCCGATGAGCAGGTCGAGCAACTGATTGGCGCGCTGATGAACCTCATCCAGAAATGAAAAGGCGTTCCCGTGCCGGACACAAACGTGTCTGCGCGGAAACGCGTTGTCTGCAGGTCAGAAAACCGGGCCGGCCGGCACCATTCAGCGGGCGGTATCACGCCGGTGCAGGCCATCGGGCCAAGCACTTCTGACAGTCGAACACGTCCGATAGTCAGGCGTGCGGGAGATGACCCGTGGCGGTCGTCGCGGGCCGTGCCGGGGGGGTACGGCCTACGCTGTCGGCGTCGCTGATGCGCTGCATGGTCCGCTGCACCAAGTCGGCTGCCGGGTCTTCAGCGGGCAGGTTGTCCAGCAGGTGCAGCACCCGCTCCACCGCCTCCATCCGCCGGCCCATGCCATTGCTCACTGCCGCGTACATTGGTCCGCCTCTCATCGCATCACCGTCCAAAACCAGATCGACGGCCCGACGGTCTTCCGGACTAAGCTGTTTCGGCATAATAATCGCCCCGCGATCCTGGAGATTGGCTGTGCCGGGCATCACTTCCCCAATCCTGGCCCACGCTCAAAAAGCGAGCCGTCATCCCGGCACCGACTATGATAATCATCGGCTGGCCACACGACCAGCATCTGCCTTTGTTACGACGCCTTCGCGTCTTTGTTCGTCGCCCGCCAACGATCAGCAAAATGCGCCACCGCGGCATGAAGACGTGATTTCACGGTGCCCAGGGGAATCCCCAGGATGTCACCGATTTGCTTGTACGGGAATTGATGGAAATAACTCAATAACAAAATTTCGCGCAGGTGCTCGGGCATCCCCATGACCGTGCGATGCACCGCCTGCTGGAGCTCTTCCCGCTCGATATTATCGCCCGGGGCGTCCACCGCGGCCCGCATGAGATCGATAAACTGCCCGCCTTCCTCATCTCCGCGATTGATCGAGGCTTGCAGCGGATTGGTGGGGCGACGGGCCTGCGAACGGATCAGGTCGCGCGCTTTATTGGCCGCAATGGTAAACAGCCACGGCCGGAAACGCCGCTCCACATCGAACTGATCGGCCGACTGGTGCACCTGCAGGAACGTCTCCTGGAACACATCCTCCGCCGAAGCCCGGTTGCCCAGGAAGCGCACCAGGAAGTGGTACAGCTCGCGCTGATGGCGTTCCATCAGTTCCTGAAAGCTGCGGCGATCTCCCTCGCGATAGTCCAGCAGCAATTGTTCATCGCTGCGGGGGTCCGGGCCGCGTGCGTCGGGGGCGGAGGGGGTCATGGTGGCTTGCATCGCCGAGTGAGAGCGCGCACGATCGGGGTTGAGGTCCTTATTGGCCTCGTCATGGCGGCGTGCGCTGCGATTGCTCTGCGAAGCTTTCATAATCCTGCCTCAAGCAAACCGACCACCGGCCGAACCGTCAACGCCTAAATTCCACCGGGTGGGAGCGGGGCGGCGACAATTCTTCGCCGCTCCGGGCGCCGGCGCCATTTCGCGGACGATTCAACCGCACGTATACTGGCCGGCAACGTATTGATTGTATGCCCGCACATGCAGCAACATCTTCTGCCAGCCCTCACTTTTTCGCGCTGGAACCGCATGAGCTGGATGGGCTGTGCGCCGGCTGGGACTGGCCCCGCTTCCGCGCCCGGCAGGTGCGCGACTGGGTGTATCGCAAGAGCGTGGTTGATCCCGAGCAGATGAGCAACCTCGCCAGGCGGGATCGCCAGATGCTGGCTGAGCGGCTCACCTTTGTCACTGCCCAGGTGACGCGCTGCCAGCGCAGTGCGGATGGCACCGTCAAGCTGCTGATCACCTGGCCCAACGGCACCAATGCCGAGACCGTCATGATTCCCGATGGCGACCGCCGCACCGCCTGTGTCAGTTCGCAGGTGGGCTGTCCGGTCGGCTGCACATTCTGCGCCAGCGGCATCGGCGGCGTGAAAGGGAACCTCACCGCCGGCCAGATCGCCGAGCAGGTGTGGATCATCAACCAGGTGATCGGGGAGATGGGTGTCGGCCCGGTGTCGAACATCGTCTTCATGGGCATGGGGGAGCCCATGGCCAACTATGCCAACGTGATGAAGGCGATCCGCATCCTGCATCACCCCGAGTGCTTCAACCTGGGGGCGCGCCGGATCACGGTTTCGACCGTTGGCGTGCCGGCGAAGATGCGCGAGCTGGCCGAGGAAAACCTGCCGATCAACCTGGCACTGTCGCTGCACGCGCCAAACGAGCCGCTGCGGCGGCAGCTCATCCCCTGGGCCGAGCACTTCGCGCTGCCTGAGATCCTCGATGCCTGCCGTTACTACTTTGACCGCACCGGGCGCGAGATCACCCTCGAGTACATCCTGCTGCATGACGTGAACGACCGCCCCGAGCATGCCCGCCAGCTTGCGCGGCTCTGCAAGACAATGCGGGCGAATGTGAATCTCATTCGCTACAACGAAGTTGAAGCCCTGCCGTATAAGCGGCCGCGCAGCGAGGATGTAGTGCGCTTCCAGGAAATTCTGCGCGCCGCCGGCGTCAACACCCATGTCCGCAAGTCCCGCGGCCGCGACATCGATGCCGCCTGCGGGCAACTGCGCAAGAAGGAGCAGCGGGCGGCTGACAGCCCTGCCGCCGTGCCGCTGACCGTCAGCATCCGCCCGGCCTGATGCCGGCACGCTGCCACAGCGGGGCGGCTCGGTTCCGTGCATCCACCATACAGCAAGGGCACAAGACAGCACGGGCCTCCGGCAGGCGGTTACTCCTGCACGAAGGCCCATATCTGTCGTGATGCCGGGCAGCGCTTCCCGTCTTACCAGTCCAGCGTGCCGCGCCAGGCGGTGGCCAGGTCGCTGACAGGGATGCGCCAGCGATCGGCGATGTCCGCGCCGCCGTCGGTCAATTCCTCACGCTCGGTCACGCTGCCGATCACAATGGTGTTCGCCGCCGAGCGCAGCGCTTCGGATACCGGAGCCGCTGCATCCCCGGCATCAAACTCCACCACGTACAGGCTTACGTTCTCGGCGAAGGGCGACACCGGGAACACGGCGGTGTCGATGTCGGCCCCCAGGCCTGAGGCGATACACATCTCCGCCACCGCCGTCAGCGTGCCGCCGTCGCTGACATCGTGGCACGCGACGATTCGCCCGCTGCGCAGTTCCGCGGCGACCGCGCGGTGGAACGCCGCACGGCCCTGGAGGCTGTCATCTTTCGGCTGGAGGATGGCGATGGTGTGGCCGGCCTGCTTGAAGTCCATCGTCAGGCATTTGCGCACATCGTCGATTACACCGATCGCGCTGATGAGCAGCGTGTTGGAGATGCGGATGACCTGGCCGGTCTCCTGGTTGGTGAACTGGTTGTGCAGTGAGTCCTTGCCGCTGATGAACGGCACGCCGTAAGCCAGTGCCCCATCCCGGCAGGCTTCGCAGGCGCGTACCAGCGTGCCCATGGTGATCTCATCCTCCACGCTCGGCCAGCAGAAGTTGTCGAGGATGGCCAGCCGATCGGGATCGCCGCCGACACAGACGGCGTTGCGGATCGCTTCATCAATCGCGGCCAGGCCCATCGCATACGGATCGGCAACGTGCGGCGCCAGGCCACAGGAGAGGACCACGCCCTTGTCGCTGCCCAGCTTCGGCCGCACCACCGAGGCATCGGATGGACCGGTTTGCAGCGGTCCAACCAGCGGCTTTACCACCGAGCCGCCCTGCACCTCGTGGTCGTACTGGCGGATGATCCAGTGCTTGCTGGCAACGTTGGGGTGGGCGAGGGTCTTGAGCAGCCGATCCTTGAGCGCGCCCGTATCCATCGTGGCAGGGTTGTCTTGCTCGGGCGCGGGCGCAGCGACGGTGTTGCGAATGACCGCCTTGCGCGTGGGCATGGGGATGCCCTTGTGCAGAAAGTGCATCCCCAGGCGCCCGACCTCGGTGCCGGCGTAGTGGAGGACCAGCTCCTTGTTGTCCGTGCCAAACGTGCCGATGACGGTGGCCTCGACATCCTCGCCGCGGCTCAGCGCCAGCAGCGCCTCGACCTTCTCCTGCGGCACGGCCAGCACCATGCGCTCCTGCGCCTCGCTGATCCAGATCTCATCGTAGCGCAGGCCCTGGTACTTGAGCGGCACGCGCTCCAGGTGGACCTCGGCCCCGATCTTCTCACCCATCTCGCCCACCGCACTGGACAAACCGCCCGCCCCGCAGTCGGTGATGGCGCTGAACAGGGCGCGGTCCCGCGCCTGCAGGATCACATCCGCCATCTTTTTCTGGGTGATGGCATTGCCGATCTGCACGGCGTGCGAAAACTCATCGGCGTGGGTATCGGTCAGTTCGGCGGAGCTGAACGTGGCGCCGTGGATGCCATCGCGGCCGGTGCGCCCGCCCATGACGACGATCGCATCGCCGGGCCGGGCATCCTTGTTGATCTTGTCGCGCGGGATGAGGCCGACGCAGCCGCAGAAGACCAGCGGGTTGCCCAGGTAATTGTCATCGAAGTAGACCGTGCCGTTGACGGTGGGGATGCCCATCCGGTTGCCGTAATCCCGCACGCCCGCCACGACCTGCTGGAGAATGCGCTTGGGGTGGATGACACCCCTGGGAAGCGTGTCGATTGTCGAATAACGGGCATCGGTTGTGGTGGCCGCGTCGGGGTAGGCGACGCAGAAGACATCGGTATTGGCGACGGGCTTGGCGGCCAGGCCGGTGCCCAGCACATCCCGGATCACGCCGCCGATGCCGGTGGCGCTGCCGCCGTACGGTTCGATGGCGCTGGGATGGTTGTGCGTC
The DNA here is from genome assembly GCA_964398315.1 of uncultured Tepidisphaeraceae bacterium. Taxonomy (GTDB): domain Bacteria; phylum Planctomycetota; class Phycisphaerae; order Tepidisphaerales; family Tepidisphaeraceae; genus JADLCB01. Next base: position 58,776 of record CAYNMV010000003.1, read on the forward strand.
TCGACCTTGAAGCAGACGGCATCGGTGTCATCGAACGCGATGACGCCGGCGTTGTCCTTGAAGACCGACAGGCAGAAAGGTTCCCCCGAGCCGCCCGGGCCGCCTTCCCGACCCATCAGTTCCATCGTGGAATCGAAGATGGTCTCCTTGATCAGATTGCCATAGGTGCGGAGGTGCTGGCCGGTCTCATCGTACACCTCGACTGCGCTCTTGAGCGTCTTATGAACGCAGTGCTCGCTCCAGGTCTGGGCGAGGGTTTCCAGTTCGATGTCGGTTGGTTCGCGGCCCTGCTGGCGGAAGTATGCCTGGATCGCCTTCATCTCCTCCAGGCTCAGGAACAGATGCCCCTCGCGCGAGAGCTTCTGCAACTGCTCATCGTTCAAATCCCGCATTGGCACGTGGTTCAGCTTGAACTGGTACGGCCTGCCGCTCTCGAAGGCCTGCGGCACGAACGCATCGAAGTGAACCGATTCGATCACGCCATTGGCCAGCACGCGGGAGGCGATGTACTCCAGATCCGCCTGGGGCACGGTCCCTTCGATCAGGTAGGCCCGGCCGGTGCGCACCTCGCGCACTTCCAGGCCCATGTCGCGGATGGCCATTTCGGTGGAGTCGGCCACCGGGTCCATCACGCCGGGCTTCAGGTGGATCTCGATGCGTGAACGGCCGCTATCGGCGGGGGGATTGGCCGGGTCGAGAAACTCGGCCTGCTCCACGATCGGATCGGCGAGCAGTTCCGTGGCCACCCGCCGCATCTGCGCACGGTCGGCGTCGGTGTCGATCAGGAAGATCCGGCTGGTGGTGATCGGCCCGACATTCCGGCCCAGTTCCTGGATCTGGTGCCGAATCGCGGTGCCGACCGGATCATTGCCTGCCGACCGCCCGCGGGCCGGCTCGGAAACACGTACATCGATGCGGTGAATCATAAGGCGGCGGATTGTACCCAACGACCGCCCGCAGTTCATCCATCGCGCAGCGCTGGCGTGAGAGATGAACCGCGCAGGGCGCCAAGACACGCGCATGAAACGGAGGATGACCCTCGAAAGGGCACAAATCGCGCGTGAGCGGTTCGCTCTCCTCGCGCGCCGTCAGGGGCCAGGCGTTTTTCATCAGTGTGTGCCCGTGCCGCCGTGGTTCACAAGACTCCATGCGCCTAGAATTGGTCTTATGGCCAAGGCGCGGACGCAGTTTTTGTGCAATTCTTGCGGGTCGGTGCATCCGAAGTGGATGGGCAAGTGCCCCGACTGTGGCACGTGGGATGCGCTGGAGGAGTACAAGACCCCCACACCCGATGCCCGGCGGGCAGCGGTGGGCGCAGCGCACACCGGCGATGTGGCCACGGCGGCAGAGCCGGTGGCCATCGACGCCATCGAGCAGGCCGAGATCCCGCGCCTGGGCAGCGGTGTTGGCGAGTTCGACCGCGTCCTCGGCGGCGGTATCGTCCCCGGCAGCGCGGTACTCGTCGGCGGCGAGCCGGGGATCGGCAAGAGCACGCTGTTGCTGCAAGTTGCGGCGACGCTGGCGCAGGCGGGTTCAGGAACCAGGGCGCCCGGTTCAGGAAAGAAGACCGGCGCATCGCCTGCCAGCCCTGAACCCCAAGGCCCGGACCCTTCCCGCATCCTCTACGTCACCAGTGAGGAATCCGCTCGCCAGACAGCGCTGCGCGCGACGCGGTTGGGTGTGAAATCGTCCAACCTGCTGGTGCTGGCCGAGACGAATGTCGAGCGGATCATCAACCGCATCCACCAGGTGCAACCGGCGGTGGTGATCGTCGATTCGATCCAGATGATCTACAAACCGGATATTCCCGCAGCGCCCGGGTCGGTCACGCAATTGCGGGATTGCTGCATGGACCTGGTCTACCTGGCCAAGACCAGCGGCATTGCCATCCTCTTTGTCGGGCACGTCACCAAGGCCGGCACGCTGGCCGGGCCGAAGATCATCGAGCATATCGTCGATACCGTCGTCTACTTCGAGGGCGATCGCTTTCACTCCCATCGCATCGTCCGCTGCGTGAAAAACCGCTTCGGTTCCACCCATGAAATCGGCCTGTTCGAGATGACGGGTGAAGGGCTGAAGGAAGTGACCGATCCGGCCAACCTGTTCGTTGAGCAGTATGGCCCCGGCCCTGATGGCAAGCCGTATCAGCCCAGCGGCAGCGTGATTACCGCCGCCATGCAGGGCTCGCGCGTGATCCTGGTCGAGGTGCAGGCGCTGACGGCATCAAGCGTGATCGGGGCCGCCCGCCGGAAAGTCAGCGGTGTCAGCTCGGATCGGGTGGCGATGATCATCGCCGTGCTGGAGAAGCGGGCTGAGATGCGCCTGGCGGCGGATGATGTCTTCGTCAACATCGCCGGAGGGGTGAAAGTGGTCGAGCCGGCCATCGACCTGGCCATTGCCCTGGCGATCGCCTCGGCCCATATGAACCGCCCGCTGGCACCCGGCTCATTTGCACTGGGCGAACTGGGCCTTGGCGGCGAGGTGCGTCCGGTGCCGCAGATGGAGGTCCGCCTGCGGGAGGCTGCCCGCCTGGGCGTCGGCCATGCCATTGTCCCGCACATCGGTGGCCGGATTCCGCGGCTCAATGGCGTTGCCATTCACGAAGTCCGCCGGCTCAGCCAGGCCATGGCAGCGCTGTAATCTGATCCGGGCAACCTGATCCAGCGGCGGGATGTCATTGTTCCACGTGGAACACGCAGGCGCCTGGCATCACCCGGCATCCGCCCGGGGCCCACCGCTGTTTGACGCGAACAAACCTGCTGTGCGCGCTTGACAGATGGCCCGCAGGTCGATGTAATTAGCCCACTGTGATGAAATTTGCGGCCAACTCCCTGCGACTTCCGCTGGCCCTTCTGGGCCTTGCTCTGACGTGCGCGTGATCACAGGGTATGCCGCTCTCTCCAGACGATCAGCCCTGCGACACGCGTCGCGGGGTTTTTTTGTTCTTGCGTCCGGAGAGTTGTCACTGGTCTGCCGGATGCATCCGATATCGCCAGTGACACCAATGCGATGACCCGACAAGGAGCGGTCATGGAAACGATCCGAATTTTCGACACAACCCTGCGCGATGGCGAACAATCCCCCGGCGCTACCCTCACGCTTCCCGAGAAGCTGGAGATCGCCCGCCATCTCGAGACGATGGGTGTCGATATCATCGAGGCCGGTTTCCCGATCAGCTCCAACGGGGATTTCGAGGCGGTCCGCCAGATTGCTCAGGAAGTCACCCGCAGCGTCGTCTGCGGCCTGGCCCGCTGCGTCCCGGCGGATATCGACCGCGCTGGTGAGGCGATCAAGCCGGCAAAGCGCGGGCGTATTCACGTCTTCTGCGCCACCAGCAAGATCCACCGCGATCACAAGCTGAAGAAGGGCCGCCAGGAGATCATCGACCTGAGCGTCCGCTCGATTAAGCAGGCGCTGCAATACACGAGCGATGTTGAGTTCAGCCCCGAGGATGCCAGCCGTACAGAGCTGGATTTCCTCGAGGAGATCACCCAGGCCGCCATTGAAGCCGGCGCCACCACCATCAACCTGCCCGATACCGTTGGCTATGCCACCCCGCGCGAGTATGGCGGGATCTTCGCGCACCTGCTCGAGAAACTGCCGGTGATCCGCGAGAAGGGGATCATCCTCTCGGCCCACTGCCACGATGACCTGGGCATGGCGGTGGCCAATTCGCTGGCGGCGGTGGAGCACGGGGCCCGCCAGGTTGAGTGCACGGTCAACGGCATCGGTGAACGGGCCGGCAATGCCGCGCTGGAAGAACTGGTGATGATGCTCTACGTGCGCGGCGATCAGTACAACGCCCGCACCAACATCGACACCACCAAGCTCTATCCCGCCAGCCGCATGGTTTCGACCCTGACCGGTGTGATGGTGCAGCGCAATAAGGCGATCGTGGGCCAGAATGCCTTCGCGCACGAATCGGGCATCCACCAGGATGGCGTGCTCAAGTACCGCGAAACCTACGAGATCATGGATCCGGCTGTGGTTGGCTTGCCCAGGAATGTGCTGGTGCTGGGCAAGCATTCGGGTCGGCATGCCTTCCGGGATCGTGTGAAGGAACTGGGCTACACCCTCAGCGATGAGCAACTGGAGGCCGCCTTCACGGCCTTCAAGGCGCTGGCCGACAAGAAAAAGGAAGTGTTCGACGAGGACATCGAGGCGCTGGTGGACAATCAGCTCGAGATCGCCGGCGGGCTGTGGGAACTGGTCGGCCTGCAGGTTACGGCCGGCACCAACACGATCCCGACCGCCACCGTGACCATCCGCGACTCCAACGGCGAGATCATCCAGGATGCCAGCATCGGTGATGGCCCGGTCGATGCCATTTACTCGGCGATCCAGCGCCTGACCGGTGTGCGGGCCGGCCTGAGCGATTACCGCATCCGTGCCATCACCCGTGGCAAGGATGCCCAGGGCGAGGTGCAGGTCGAGCTGGACCATTCCGGCAAGAAAATCCGCGGCCGGGGCGTCAGCACCGACATCCTCGAAGCCAGTGCCCGGGCCTATCTGGCGGCCATCAATCGTCTCCGCAGCCTCGCCTACCGCGAACGCCTGGTAACCCAGCACGCGGGCGTGTGAGGCGTCTGCCAGGGTTCGGGGGACGGGGTTGCGTGTTGATGCGGCGCTGTTGAGTGGCCGATACCACAATGCGTAGTGGTGCATTGCGGGGCGCGCCATATTTCAGTGCATGTTCCACGTGGAACAATGGCGTGTTCCACGTGGAACATTTGCACATCCTGCGAGCAGGACAGCGGTGTGCGCATCGCATAGCCCCCAACCGCCCACCCCTGACCCCCAAACCCTGACCCCCCCGCGGCCCGTTTGCCCGCCGTCGCGGTCACAGGTAAAAGAAAGCCATGGCAGATGCACCCGCACCGCTGGTATCGGTGATCATGGGATCCAAGAGTGATTGGGAGACGATGCGGCACGCGACCGAAACGCTCGAGCGATTCGGCGTTCCGCAAGAATCCTTAATTGTCTCGGCTCATCGCACGCCCCTCTGGCTGGCTGAGTTCGCGCGCGAGGCGGAGGGGCGGGGGGTGCAGGTAATCATCGCCGGGGCTGGCGGGGCAGCGCACCTGCCGGGCATGTGCGCTGCGCAGACGGCCTTGCCCGTGCTGGGGGTGCCCGTGCAGTCCCAGGCGCTGAACGGCATGGACTCACTGCTGAGCATTGTGCAGATGCCCGCCGGGGTGCCGGTGGGAACACTGGCCATCGGCAAAGCCGGGGCGACCAACGCCGCCTTGCTGGCGATTTCGATCCTGGCGCTGACCCGGCCGGAGCTGAGGGAAAAACTGCGACAATTCCGGCAGGAACAGACCGAGACCGTGCTGCGTACCACGCTTGATTGACCGCCAGGCCTGATGGATCGCCAGCGCCCGCGCCGGTTCGTGTTTGCTGCTGCGGGGGCATGGCATCGGCTTTCTAAGGTATCGGAAGGGTTCCGCTTGCGTTCATTCCTCCTTATCGCCGGCACGTTCGCCCTGCTCGTGGGCCTGTTTTTTGGCTACACGATGATGCAGACCGGCCACACCGTGGTTGACCGGCCCACAGACGTGGCCAGTTCCACCGACCTGACCTTTCCCGCCGAGCCGCGCGAATCAATCGTCGGCGAAGGGGAGGATGCCTGGGTCGAGATGCGCGATGCGAACTGGCAGGTGATCTCGCGCTTCCGCGCCCGCAAGTACGATCCGCGCAAGGATGGGCGCGTCGAGGTCACCGGGCCCGAGGCGGTCTTCTTCATGTCCGATGGGCAGCGCCTGCGCATCCGCGGCCGCGAGGGCGTGGTGGCGATGTCGCGCCTGCCCGAACCCGGCCAGGATCCGCGCAACCTGGGACCGCGCCAGGCACCCACGCGCGGCGAGCTGCGCGAGGTGGAGATCGAGCTGTACGATTCGCAGGAGGCGATGGATGCCGATGAGCCGGATCGGCCGATGGAGCTGATCCGCGTCACGCTCGACAATGCAACGTTCGACAACGAGACCTTTCGTATTTTCACCACCGACACCACGATCGACGGCCAGCCGGTGGCGCAGGACCGCGTGCCGGTGATCGTCACCGGGCGCGATTATGATTTCGAAGGCCAGGGGCTGACCATTCGCTGGAATGAGAAAGATCGCCGGCTTGACATGCTGCGCATCGCGCACGGCAAGCGGCTGGTGGTGAAAAATCCCGAAGCGCTGGAGACGGGGCCGCTGCAGCGCAGGAAAGGACGGCAGGCCTCCGCCATGCCCGCCCAGCGAACCCATCACGAACGGCAATCCGGTGGCGGCAGGGCGCTTCCCATCCGCCTGGCTGCGGCGGATTCCTCCGCGGCCGGCGAGGCGCTGACGCAGGATCAGGCGCAGCACAAGCCCGCCTATCGAGCCACGTTCAGTGACCAGGTGCGCATCCTGCATGGGGATGCCCAAGTGGCCCTGGCCGATGAGCTGTTCGTCGATTTCGTGTTTGATCGCTCAGTCGAGCTGGAGCCGGATAGTCCCACCGCGCCCGCGCAGCCTGCCGCTGCGACAGTGCCCGCCGGCCATGCGGATGCTGCCGGCCATGCACCCGCCTTCACCGCGTCCACCCGGGCGCAACTTGCGGCGGATGGCGCATCTGCACCGGCCACTCAGCCCACGCCGATCACCATTCTCTGGAACGGGCCACTGGTGGTGACGTTGCTGCCCGAAGATGCGCCTCGTCCGGCTGCGCAAGCGGCTAATGTCCACATGGTGGGCTCACCCCTGCTGCTGAGCCAGCGCGAGACCCAGGTGCAGGCCCGCTCGCTGATCTATGACACCGGGGCCGAGCAGGTCACCATGGAATCATCCGATGCCTATCCGCTGGTGATGAAAGACGGCAAAGGCGGTTCGGTTGAGAGCAGCGCGCTTGTCTACTCGATGCAGGACCAGATCGCCACTTTCCGCGGCAGGAGCCGGGCGCTATTGCCGCTGCGCGGCAGTGATGGGGCCGAGCCACAAATCCTGTCGGCCCGGTGGAGCGAGCGATGCGTGCTGCACCTGGTCGGCGAGGGGCTGGAATCGCTGACCGCCGACCGGGCCCGGTTCGTCGGTGAGGTGAAGATCGATCACCCCGCGCTGAAGCTGAGCGCGGCCTCGCTCGACCTGACGATGGAGCCACCACCGGCCGATCCGGCTGCCGGGTCGGGGAACGAAGCACCCGGCATGCAGCTCCGGGAGGTGGCGGCCAGCGGCGCGGTTCAATGCCAGATCCTCGACGCCGGCAAAGAGGTCCAGTCCATCCAGAGCGAGCGGCTGAAAATCCTCACCGCCACCGACCCGCAGGGTGAGCTGTATGTCCGGCGGCTGGAGGCGGCCGGGGATGTGGTGGCGCGCGATCCCGCCCAGGCCTTCAAGGCCGGGCACCTCACCGCGACGCTGTCGCCGGCGCGCCGGGACGCAGCGCGGGCACGCGATGCGCAGGCAGCCCAGCCGGGGCACGATTCAGCGCCGGCGGGGGTGCGCCTGGCCCAGCAGGTCAACCTTGAGCACTTCATCGCCATGGACGGCGCGGAGTACACCAGCGCCGATGGAAAGCGGGCCGCGGCCGACCAGATCGAGGTACTGGTCAAGGATGGCGAGCCCTTTATCACGCTGCTGGGCGAGGCCAAGGTCAGCGATGGCACCAACATCCTCTTTGGCCCGCATGTGCAGGTCTCGGGCAGCGAGCAGAAAGCGACGGTGCTGGGGGCCGGCACGCTGGAGGCCAAGCGCGAAACCAGGCGCGGTGAACCCCTGCGCCCGGTCACGGTGGAATGGCAAAAGGGGGTCATTGCCGATGGCAAGGCCAATCAGGTCGATGTCACCGGCGGCATCGTCGTTACCACCAGCGAGTCCGATGGCTCCAGCCATGCCATTACCGGCGAGCGCCTGGTGATGGCGCTGGAAGATGCGCAGACAGAAGCTGAGAAAGAAGAGAAGACCAGCCGCCCGCTGATGCGGGACAAGGTGGTGCGCACAATCACCATCAGCGGCGGCGCTGCGGTGCGCTCGTTGCGCACGGCGACAGAGGGGGCAATCCTGCGGCGGTTTCTGCTGACCGGCGAAACCCTCACCTATGACCTGCCGGCCCGGCGGATGACGGTGCCGGTGCGCGGGCGGCTGCTGTTCGAAGATCACCCGCCACGCGATTCGGCCGCACCGGCGCGGGATCAGGAAAAGCTCGCCGGCGCCACCGCGATGAAATGGGAACGCCAGCTTGTCTTCGATGAGATCACCGGCCGGATCACCCTGGAAGGGGATGTGCGGATCGTTCACGAACCCGATCCCCAGCAGAAGCAGCCGGGCTTTTCACTGACCGCCCAGTCCGTGACGGCGGAACTGGAGCCAGCGAACGACACCGCGCCGGGCGCGGCTGCCGAGGATGCCGTTGCCGCGCGGGAACTGAAGAAGCTCACTGCCCAGGGCGCGGTGCGCTTCGAAGCGCAGGGCGTCGATCTGTACGCCGGTCGTATTGAATACGATCCCACCACCGGCATCATGCTCGCCACCGGCAGCGACAACCAGCCAGTGCGCGTGGACAAGGGCCTGTCCCGCGGCAGCTTCCGCCAGGCCCGTTACAACCTGCACAGCGGCCAGCTCCAGGTCACGGACTTCCGCGGCAATGTGCGGTAGGGAGACTGACCCAGGCGTCAGCGGACTGCCAAACCGGGTGCATCCAGCCGTGGATGGGCGAAGCGTGCGCAGCGGACATTGGGCCGCCGCCAGAGCGGGGGAATCGGCAGGGGGCGAGGATCGGCAGACCTGCCCCTGCGCTGGCCCGTGTCCACTTCCCCCATCATCGGGAAGCTGCCGCCCCGGGCCTCATTTCATGCAGGACCGGGGAACTTTTGCCTTTCGGCGGTGTCCAAGAGAGGATGAAGCCTCATTCTCATTGGAAGGAGACAACGATGGCAGGATTCGTGCGCGCGATGGTGCTTTCGGCGGCGGTCATGGGGGTGACGAGTCAGCTTGTGGCCCAGCAGGCCGATCCGCCGGCACCGGCCGTTCAGCCCGCCGATGAAGCCGCCCGCGGGGCGCAGGCCGATGTGCCGGTGCGCGGCGTGGTCCTCTTCTCCTCCGGCGTCGGCTACTTTGAGCACTTTGGCACCGTCACCGGCGAAGCCCAGACCGAGCTGCGCTTCAAGACCGAGCAGATTAACGACATCCTCAAGAGCCTCGTCCTCGAAGACCTCGATCAGGGCACGGTGCGCAACATCACCTATCCCTCGCAGGACCCGGTTGAAAAGACCCTGAGAAGCTTCCAGGTCGATATCGCCGACAACCCCGACCTGGCCGAGTTGCTCAAGCGCCTGCGCGGGGCCGAGGTGACGCTCGACACGCCCGAGGGGCAGATGACCGGCACCATCCTCGGTGTTGAAACCCGCAAGGTGCCGGTGGGCGAGGATGAGAAGCCGATCGAGGTGCCGGTGGTCAGCCTGCTGGCCGGCGGCACTATCCGCGCCGTTGAGCTGCCATCCGTGCGCGCCATCCAGCTCCGCGATGAACAGCTCCAGCAGGAATTGAATAAAGCGCTCACCGCCCTCGCGCAGGCCCGCGACCAGGACAAGAAGCCGGTGGTCATTAACTTCAGCGGGCAGGGCGACCGCCGCGTGCGGCTGGGGTATGTCGTGCAGACGCCGGTTTGGAAAACGAGCTATCGCCTGGTCCTCGGCGGCGAGAACGAAAAGCCGCGCATCCAGGGCTGGGCCATCGTCGAGAACCAGACCGACAACGACTGGAACGATGTGCAGCTTTCGCTGGTCAGTGGCCGGCCGATCTCGTTCATCCAGGATCTCTACCAGCCGCTCTACATCCAGCGCCCGGTGGTCGAGCCGGAATTGTACGCCAGCCTGCGGCCACAGCGCTACGGCGCGGGCTTCGGGGGCGCGATGGCGGATAAAATGCCGGAAGACGAGGCCCGGGCCAATGCGCCACAGCCCTCGGCAGCGCCCAGGGTCCGACGCGAGGCAGCGCGTGCGACGGGTGATAGGATGAGTATGCAGTTCCGCGCGGCCGACGCGGTGGCCGATGGACCCATGGACATCGGCAAGAGCGTCGCGTCGGTCGCCTCGGCCGCGGAGGTGGGGGAACTGTTCCAGTACACCGTCCCCAATGTCACGCTCGCCCGCCAGAAGAGCGCCATGCTGCCGATCGTGACCGATGAGATCGAGGTCGAGCGGCTGTCGATCTATAACCACTCGGTTCTGTCCCGCCATCCGCTCAACGGCGCCCGCGTGAAGAACACCACGGGCAAACACCTGCTGGCCGGGCCAGTGACGGTGTTTGACGAAGGTGCCTATGCTGGCGATGCCCAGATCGAAAACCTGCCGCCGGACCAGCAGCGGCTGCTCAGCTACGGCATCGACCTGAAGATGCTGGTCAATGCGACGAACCAGGACCGCAAGGCCGATGTGCTGACCGGTCGGATCGTCAAGGGGATCCTCGAGGTAACGTATAAGAATGTGCAGAGCCGCGAGTATGTCGTGGAGAACAAGGCGGATCGGGAAAAGACGCTCATCATCGAGCACCCGGTGATGCAGGGATGGGATCTGGTCGATTCGCCCAAGCCGGAGGAGACGACCGAGCAGGTCTATCGCTTCCGCACGAAGGTGCCGGCCGGCAAGCAGGAAAAGGTGGCGATCCACCAGCAGATGATCAACCGCCAGAGCATCGCCATCCTGCCGATGGATCTGGGCGCCATCGCCGCCTATCACAGCACCCAGCAGATTCCGCAGGACGTGCGCGACGCCCTGGCCAAGGCAATGGAACTCAAGCGCGCCCTGGTCAACACCGAGCGGCAGATCAACGAGAAACAGCAGAAGCTGGATACCTACCCCAATCAGCAGACCCGCCTGCGCGAGAACATGCGGGTCATCGACCGTAACAGCGACCTCTACGCCGACTACATGAAGCGCCTCAAGGCCCAGGAGCAGGAGATCATCACCCTGCAGGATGAGATCGACGCCCTGAAAAAGCAGATGGAGCAGCAGCGCAAAGCTCTGGAAGACTACCTCGCCGGCCTGAACGTCGGCTAATGCGGGAACACCAGGCCGCGGAGAGGCAGACCAGGGCCGTGGCTGAACCGCGGGAAGAACGGTGTGGGGGACGAAAGTCTGAGGGCCGAAGGCTGAAAGGCGCCAGGGAGGGGCCTTTCAGCCTTCTCCTTTTCAGGGACTCGGCTTTTTTTACTTCCTGCTGCGGATTGCAGGCCAATACGCACATGGGACATGGGTTTACACGTGCGTGCGGAGGATTTGCCAGTACGCGCTTGCAAACCCGTGTCACGGGATGGAGCATGCATGAATTGTGCAGCGCTCCAAAACAACTGGCATGTGCCCGCCTTCAGATATATCGAAAAATTGCTAAGTTAGAATGGCTGCCTCGAATTGGCCGGGCTTGTTTAGGGCGTGGCCTCATTGCCAGATACCCCCACACGGCGGCCAGGCCTCGGCCATGCTGCCGGCCCATGCCCCGTTTTGAAGGATTTTCCAGCGATCTTCCGGCTGGCGCAAAAAACCGCGCAGGCAGGTGCGATTTATGGGGTTCTTCTAAAAACATAGTTTTTTGCTTGCCGTTCTTCTGGCACGTGTTAGAGTATATCTGTAACGTGTTAGTAGCTTGTCTTGATCGGATATCTTCATGGCCGAAACCGTCTCAGCTATGACCATCGCTCGGCACGTGGGCTTGAGCCGCACGACCGTCAGCTTGGTGCTCAACGGACGCGGCACTGAGCTGGGGATCAAGCCGGCGACTCAGGAGCGAATCTTCGCAGCGGCCAAGCGGCTTGGATATCGGCCAAACCGGGCTGCACAGCTGATGCGGGGCGTCAAGAGCGGCCTGATCGGCCTGCTGCAGTTGGGTGGGGTGTCGCTGTTTCACGGGATGCGATCGGCGAGCCTGACGGCGGCCATCCGCCAGGCCGGGTATTCGCCACTTATGGGCAATGTGCTGAACGCTGTCGGTGTCAGCCGGCCAACCATGCAGGCCGACCTGGCATCCGCCTGTTCCGTCATGATCGACGCCCGGGTTGAAGGCGTGGTGATGGCGGGGTTTCCCCCGTGGGGTGACCAGGAGCAGGTGAAGCGCTTCCAGTCCGCCGGCATCCCGCTGGTCAACATGGACGGCATCCGCCTGGCCGGCGTGCCTTATGTGGGCATGGACTATGCCCAGGGCATGCGGGACCTGACCCGGCATCTGCTGCGCCTGGGCCGCAAGCGCCTGATCATGATCGCGGCGTGGCAGGATATCAGCCCCATCGATGCCTGGCCGGTGCTGGGCCGGGTACGGGGGTTTGTCGAGGCGATTACCGAAGCGCATGGGCGCGTGGATGGCAGCGTGCCGCGGGGGTTGGGGCCATTGGTTGACGCTGCCGATGCTGCCGGCCCGCACGGACGGCTTTTCAACGCCATTTCGATGGCCACCGAGGCGAGCAATCCCTTTGAGGCCGCACGCATGGCCGTGAAAGCGATCCTCGACCGGGGAGAGCCGTTCGATGCCCTTGCCTGCAGCAATGACGATTGGGCGCTGGGCGCGATAGGGGCGCTGAAGGATGCCGGCATCGATTGCCCGCGGGATGTCAGCGTAACGGGGTTTGACGATGTCACCTCCTCGGCCTATCTGCAGACCCCGCTGACCAGCGTCAGCTACCCCATGTCTGATGCCGCGGAGAAAGCGATGCATCTCGTGCAGCAGCAGATCCAGGGCGCCTCCGTATCGGATCTTCCGAAGAAAACGATCTTTCCCTGTGAATTAGTCGTTCGCCACTCGTGTGGCGCAAATCTCAACGTACCGTGCCAGGGGGGACAGAATCGAGGTTCAAGATGAATAGCACTTCTATACTGCGATTGCCGGTCAGAGCACGGGGCTTCACACTGGTGGAGCTGCTGGTCGTCATCGGAATCATCGCGCTTCTCATCGCGATTCTCTTGCCTGCACTGAACAAGGCCCGCGAGCACGCCTACCTGGTACAGTGTTCAAGCCAGTTGCGGGAGATCAGCGTAGGCATCCGCCTGTACGCCAATGACAACCAGAATCGCTGGCCCTTTTTTGCCTTCCAGGTGGATACGGGCAATCCATACGCCGGGGAGATCTCGACCCATCGCCTGTACTGGAAGGAGTACGGCTTCAATGGGCCGGTCGCCCTTGGACAGATTCTGCCCTACCTGGGCCAGTCCCCATCGCCCTATGCGGATCCTGATTTCGGAGCCAAGCGGATATTCGTCTGCCCGAAGGAACCGCTCTTCCGCGGGAGCGTCCTGTCCAACTGGGAGCTGGTGAATACCAACGCATCGATCTGGGGCAGTTATGTCCTTCGCGGGATCAACTCGCCTCCCGCCCGCAGCGCGTGGCCGAAACCGCCCGCGGAGAAGTCGTGGCCGATGGGTCACAAGCTCTCATCCCTGTACCCGGGATGGTCCCTTGTGTCCTGTGATCTGGGCACCGGTGCTGCCAAGCGCGCGCACCACGGGAAACGGTACCCCGTCCTGTACGTGGATGGCCATGTCAAGGTCAATCCCGTGCCGGCGGTCTATGCGGCGGGGGTACCCATCAGTTCCAACAATGGCACGCACTGGCATTTCTGGGATTGGTTCGATGCGCAGTAATGGAGCGAAACGCTGCTGGTGCTGGTCTTGCGGAGCAAGGCATTGCCTCGCCCCCGGATCAGTAAGCCAGCTCGAAGGAGGGCAGAATGAGTGGGTAACACAACGGTCAGAACGTTTCGATCGCGGTTCAATACATCGTCACATCTGTTTTAAGGAGATGGCATGAGCAGGAAGACTTTCATGGCTATGGCCCTCGCGGCCACGGCGAGCGTGGGAATGGTTCAGAGTGTGCAGGCTGCTGGCGCATGGCTGGCGGGCACGAACCAGACTAGTGCGACACCCTCAACCTATATCTGGTCTGAAACGGGTACAGGTTCGGGTGTCTGGAACATCGGTCAGCTTCCAAATACGAGTCATCAGGTTGAAATTCTGCGAACGGCTGCGCCGTCCACCTGGTACTTCACGGAAGATGTCCATATTGGCGATCTGTATGTCGTCCGGCACCCTGCAACGCTGATTGCCAACGAGGACGTGACCGTCCGAATGAACTACTATTTGACGGCGCAAAAGGGCCCGAATACGTCTGCGGGGCCATCCGCGAACGAGGGTGGTGACCTGACGCTCAGCGGTCCAGGGGTCTTTAAGGTGCAGACGATCGCCGGCGTCTGGGGCACCACCCAGGCCGATTCCGGAGCGTGGTCGAACTCATCGGGCACCGTCAACACGCCGCCAAGCAAGCTCACCCTTGACGGCGGCACACTGCAGACGGGTGTGCTGTCGGTCGGGCACGTGGAGGCCTCGGTTGTGTTCCGCAACGGCGGCATCATCGAGTCGCACACCGTCGCCACCATTAACGGCACGATGCTGGTGGAGCTGGATGAGTCCTACTTCAGCATCGCACCGCTCCAGGCCAACGAGCTGATCTTTGGTGACAGCAGCCAGCTCAATCTGACCTTCGCCGCAGACTTTGTGCCCAGTGTCGGCGACAGCTTCAACGTGCTGGATTTCGAATCGCTGACCGGCAGCCCGACGCTGAGCCTGCCGGCCCTGGCGCCCGACCTGATGTGGGATACGGATGCGTTCCAGACGCAGGGTGTCGTCCGCGTGGTTGCGGTACCGGAACCGGCTGCCTTGGGGCTCTCGGTGCTGGGTCTTGCGGCGCTGGCCCGCCGGCGTCGTACAGTGGCGTGAGCCTTTGCGCAAGCCACGCGTAACTGCGTGGCTTGCGCTTCCGCAATCTTGACCTCGCTGATCACTCCGGGCCGGGTGCGCGCACCAGGTATCAGTTGTTTGCTCGTGCGTTGCATAACAGGTTGCAGTGCGGAGTCCATCCGGAGTCATCGGGTAGTCCGAATCCCATCGGAATGCCCGGGGTCAAGGGAGTCAACCGCAGGTTGATCGAGTACGAACAGGAGATGCGATCATGATCAGGACAAGGTGTGTGGCACTGGCGGCCATGGCGAGTCTGGCAATCGGGCAGACGGTGCAGGCCGCAGTCATGTGGCTCAAGGACCAGAAAGAAACAACCCCATCCACTTATGTCTGGTCCGAAACCGCTGACCTCTGGCATCTGTCGCGGGTTCCCGGGAGGAACGACCAGGCCGAGATCCGCCGGGAGAATGCCCCGTCAACCTGGAAGTTTACCGAGAACACCGAAGTCGGCAGCGTGTACGCCGAACGACAGCCCGTGACGCTGGAAGTGGCCACCGACAAGACCGTTCGGATCCACTACCAACTGGCGGCCCAGTGGGGGCCGAAAGCGGATCATGATCGCGCTGGTGATCTGACGTTAAGCGGCAAGGGAAAGTTTGTGGTGCAGACCACGAGCCGATCCCAGGCATGGGGCGCCACGCTGGTCGACAAGACCGGCAGCCGTCTGACCGTGGATGGCGCGATGCTGGAGACCGGCACGCTGTCGGTTACCAACGCCGCCAACCAGGTGCAGATTCGCAATGGCGCGTACGTCCATGTGAAGGATACCGCCACCATTGACGGCACGTTGGCGGTCCAACTGTCGCCCGACTATTACCTCAGCGCACCGCTGCAGGGGAAGACGCTGGTCTTCGGCGAAGGCAGCCAGCTCAAGCTCACCCTGGCCGATGGGTTTGTGCCGGCTGACAACGCGAGTTTCAAGGTGCTGGAGTTCACCTCGATCAAGGGCGTGCCGGAGTTGTCCCTGCCGGCTTTGCCGGCGAAACAGGCCTGGGACACCAGCGACTTCGAGACGCGCGGCATCATCCGCGTGAAGGCCACGCCCTAGCCGGCGGCAACAGCTCTCAAGCAGCAATTCGACATGCGACAACAAAGCAACATGTTCGGAATCAAGCTGGCAGGCATGCTATTGCGAATCGGGGTGTGTTCGCTGATTGGCCTTGGGATGGCGTCTTCCGCGATGGCCCAGGCTGCGCAGACGCAGCCGGCGGATCAGAAGGCGGTTGGTCCTGGCCGGGCGGTCCGCTTTGTGGATCGCAATGGCATCATGACGCTGATGGGGCCGGGCATCCATCCCCGGATCGTGATCTCGCGTACCGCAACCGAGAGTGAGAAGTACGCGGCCGAGGAGCTTCAGACGTACCTGCGGAAGATCACGCCCGAGCCGTGCTCGATCGAGACCGACAACGATCCTGCGGCCGGGACGCTGCGTTCGCCCCTGATCGTGCTGGGGTATCACCCGCTGAATGCCGACCTGAATCCCGACGACCTGGCGCTCGAGGAGTCGATCGTCAGCGTCGAGCAGCACCGGATTCGGATCGTCGGCGGCAAGGAGCCGTCGGTTACATCGCCGGACGGCAAGACCCATGTGCGTGATCGGGGCACGCTGTATGGCGTGTATCACCTGCTCGATGAGCTGGGCGTCCGGTGGTATCGGCCCGATCCCTGGGGTGAGCATGTGCCGAAGATGGAGTCGGTGCAGCTTCCGATGGGCGATCGCTTCTACAAGCCGGGATACAAGTATCGTGACAGCACGGGCATCTACCGCTGGTTCAAGGATCAGACGCCCGAGCAGGCGGAGATGGCCCGGATGTGGGCGGTCCGCAACCTGCTGAACACCAACATTTCAGCCAACGAGCCCAAGCATGGTGGTGTCTATTACTTCCGCTCCCACCACAACTATCCAAACCTGCTTGGGGTGGGCAAGTATTACAAGGAGCATCCCGAGTACTTCGCTCTTGTGAACGGCGAACGCAGCAAGTGGGGCCAGTTGTGCCTGAGCAACCCCGAGGTGCAGGAGATCCTGGCCCAGGCCGCGATCGAAGAAGCCAGGAAGTATCCGCAGGCGGAGACGGTCTCCCTGTCGCCGACCGATGGGACCCTGTGGTGCGAGTGCGAGGGGTGCCGCGCGATGGATGACCCGGAGCTGATCGCCCCCAACGGCGGGGAGGAGCGGCTGGGCAAGGTGTCGATGAGCAATCGCGTCACCGTTGTTCACAACATGATCGCCAAGCGTGTGAGCGAGGCGGTTCCGGGTAAGAAGGTGGCGTGGTATGCCTACCTGGCGACCAGCGAAGTTCCGACGCGGATTACGGAGCTGGAGCCGAACATTGTCATCATGCCCACGTCGATGGCTGCGGCCTATGGGGATTACTCGGCGCTGCTGAATGATCCCAACTCCCGCGGGAACCGGCGTTTCCTGGGGATCCTGCAGGGTTGGAGCCGAATGGCCCCGATGGTGACGCGCGAATACTGGTCGGGCGGCTGCTGGTACGGGCCGATTCCCATGCTGACGGTATTGAAGGATCGCCTGACCGAGTATCGCAAGTACCGGGTGGAGGGCGTGATCAACGAGTCTCACCCGAGCTGGGGGCCGCAGACGGACCTGCACTACTTCCTTGCCCGGCTGATGTGGAACCCGGACCTGGACCTGGATGCGGAGCTGGAGGAGTTCTGCCGGAACTACTACGGTCCGGCAGCCGATCCGATGCTTCGGTATCACCGGCTGCTGGAGAAGGCATCGCTGGAGGGTCCGCCGTGGTTCTTCCTGGGGCGGCTGATCACGCGTCTGTATGACAACGATGAGCTGATTGCGCAGATGGGCGTGTTGATCAAGGAAGCGCAGGAGCTTGCCGCCGACAAGGAGCCGTTCAATCGCGCTGTGGAAGGCGCCTGGGCGGGTTACGAGGTGGCCCGGCTGTACAACAAGGCCGCCAACCTGAAGCGTGAGAAGAAGATCGATGAGGCCAAGGAGGTGTGGAAGCAGTTGGGTCAGTTCATCACCTCCGACCCCGGCGGGATCTTCGATGCCGGCCCGGTGATGTTCCCCATACATTGGCGGACTATGAGTGAAGAAGTGGGCCTGCCCCCCGAAATGAACTGGCAGTAATGCAATGCGTCTGAAGTTGAGGTGGTTTGCGCTGCCGCACAACTCGCAAACCCGGAATATGTCATCCCCAGCTTGTGGATTTGTGACCCACTCTGTCGCGAGGCACAGTATGTTCAATAGCACCTGTTTCGTTCGAACCTGTTTACTGGCGCTCACATGCGTCATGGTCATGAGTCATGCGGCTCCGGCAGCAGAGGCGGATCAGAAGGCGGTTGGTCCTGGCCGGGCGGTCCGCTTTGTGGATCGCAATGGCATCATGACGCTGATGGGGCCGGGCATCCATCCCCGGATCGTGATCTCGCGTACCGCAACCGAGAGTGAGAAGTACGCGGCCGAGGAGCTTCAGACGTACCTGCGGAAGATCACGCCCGAGCCGTGCTCGATCGAGACCGACAACGATCCTGCGGCCGGGACGCTGCGTTCGCCCCTGATCGTGCTGGGGTATCACCCGCTGAATGCCGACCTGAATCCCGACGACCTGGCGCTCGAGGAGTCGATCGTCAGCGTCGAGCAGCACCGGATTCGGATCGTCGGCGGCAAGGAGCCGTCGGTTACATCGCCGGACGGCAAGACCCATGTGCGTGATCGGGGCACGCTGTATGGCGTGTATCACCTGCTCGATGAGCTGGGCGTCCGGTGGTATCGGCCCGATCCCTGGGGTGAGCATGTGCCGAAGATGGAGTCGGTGCAGCTTCCGATGGGCGATCGCTTCTACAAGCCGGGATACAAGTATCGTGACAGCACGGGCATCTACCGCTGGTTCAAGGATCAGACGCCCGAGCAGGCGGAGATGGCCCGGATGTGGGCGGTCCGCAACCTGCTGAACACCAACATTTCAGCCAACGAGCCCAAGCATGGTGGTGTCTATTACTTCCGCTCCCACCACAACTATCCAAACCTGCTTGGGGTGGGCAAGTATTACAAGGAGCATCCCGAGTACTTCGCTCTTGTGAACGGCGAACGCAGCAAGTGGGGCCAGTTGTGCCTGAGCAACCCCGAGGTGCAGGAGATCCTGGCCCAGGCCGCGATCGAAGAAGCCAGGAAGTATCCGCAGGCGGAGACGGTCTCCCTGTCGCCGACCGATGGGACCCTGTGGTGCGAGTGCGAGGGGTGCCGCGCGATGGATGACCCGGAGCTGATCGCCCCCAACGGCGGGGAGGAGCGGCTGGGCAAGGTGTCGATGAGCAATCGCGTCACCGTTGTTCACAACATGATCGCCAAGCGTGTGAGCGAGGCGGTTCCGGGTAAGAAGGTGGCGTGGTATGCCTACCTGGCGACCAGCGAAGTTCCGACGCGGATTACGGAGCTGGAGCCGAACATTGTCATCATGCCCACGTCGATGGCTGCGGCCTATGGGGATTACTCGGCGCTGCTGAATGATCCCAACTCCCGCGGGAACCGGCGTTTCCTGGGGATCCTGCAGGGTTGGAGCCGAATGGCCCCGATGGTGACGCGCGAATACTGGTCGGGCGGCTGCTGGTACGGGCCGATTCCCATGCTGACGGTATTGAAGGATCGCCTGACCGAGTATCGCAAGTACCGGGTGGAGGGCGTGATCAACGAGTCTCACCCGAGCTGGGGGCCGCAGACGGACCTGCACTACTTCCTTGCCCGGCTGATGTGGAACCCGGACCTGGACCTGGATGCGGAGCTGGAGGAGTTCTGCCGGAACTACTACGGTCCGGCAGCCGATCCGATGCTTCGGTATCACCGGCTGCTGGAGAAGGCATCGCTGGAGGGTCCGCCGTGGTTCTTCCTGGGGCGGCTGATCACGCGTCTGTATGACAACGATGAGCTGATTGCGCAGATGGGCGTGTTGATCAAGGAAGCGCAGGAGCTTGCCGCCGACAAGGAGCCGTTCAATCGCGCTGTGGAAGGCGCCTGGGCGGGTTACGAGGTGGCCCGGCTGTACAACAAGGCCGCCAACCTGAAGCGTGAGAAGAAGATCGATGAGGCCAAGGAGGTGTGGAAGCAGTTGGGTCAGTTCATCACCTCCGACCCCGGCGGGATCTTCGATGCCGGCCCGGTGATGTTCCGCGTGCACTGGCAGACCATGAGCCAGCAGGTAGGCCTGCCTTCGGAGATTACCTGGCAGTGATGATGTAACGGCAGGGCCAACAGCGGCAATCGGTGCCGAAGGCGCACAGGTTGTCCGCTGTTGGCCCCTGCCTGCAGGCCTCGCATGACTGGCAGGTGGCCAGCCTGCCTGGCTGGCGATCGAAGCCTGCTATGTCATCAAAGTGCCAGGACCGTTACCTGCCACGCGTCGAGGTTCTCCCTGCGGCAGGAAGCGCACCGCTATATCCGAAGCAAACGGAAAACGCGGTATACGCAGGAGGAGGTACCGCATGCGCATTCCTGCATGCTCCGCCGTCGCCTGCTGGTGTGGTGCCGGGTACGGAACTGGCCGTGAACGTGGATAAGGGCCTTACGAGTCCAATATGCGTACAAAGACAATAGCGATTATCGGCGCAGGCGCGCGTGGGCGCATGTTCGCCCAATTGATCGAGGGGAGCCATCCCAGGGCGCGCGTTGTGGCGGTGGCGGAGCCACGGGATGACTACCGAAACGACGTAGCGGCGGCGAACGGCATTCCACCCGAGCGCGTCTTTCGCTGCTGGAAGGAATTTGTGGCCCAACCCCGCATGTGCGATGCGGTCGTGATCGCGACGATGGATCATGATCATGTCCAGCCCGCGCTGCGCTGCATGGATCTCGGGTATGACATCCTGCTCGAGAAGCCAATGGCCGTGACGCTGGAGGATTGCCGTGCGATTGAAGCCAAGCAGCGGGAGAAGGGTTGCATTTTCGGTGTCTGCCATTCGCTCCGCTACGCCAAGGGGTTCCGCAAGGTGAAGGAGCTGCTGGACGCCGGTGCGATCGGCCGCATCATTTCAGTGAACCTGACAGAACAGGTGAGCTGGTGGCACCAGGCCCACAGCTTTGTCCGTGGAAACTGGAGCAACTCCGGGCGTTCCACCTTCATGCTGATGGCAAAGAGCTGCCATGACATCGACTACCTTCACTACCTGGTCGGTGTTCCGTGCAGGAAGGTCAGTTCTTTCGGAGCCCTGACCTACTTCCGGCGTGAGCACGCGCCGGCCGGTTCGGGCGAGCGCTGTATTGATTGTGCGGTGGAGTCCACGTGCCACTACTCCGCCATCAAGCATTACGTGGACTGCGATCGTGAGGCATGGCCCGCCAACGTGGTCAGCTTCGATCACTCACGCAATGCTCACCTGGAGGCGATCCGTACCGGCCCGTATGGGCGCTGCGTGTGGAAGTGCGATAACGATGTCGTCGACCACCAGACGGTGAACCTTCTGTTCGAGGAGGACATTACCGCCGTCTTCACGATGACCGCGTTTACGCAGGAAAATGGTCGCTCGCTTCGCGTCCATGGCACGCTGGGCGAGCTGTACTTCGACGAATCTTCGATCGTTATCCGAACGTTTGCCGACAACAATACGCATCGGATCGAGATTGGTGCCGAAGCGGGAAGCCACGGTGGCGGCGATCGGCGAATCATCAATGAATGGATCGCGGCACTCCACACCCGCGACGATGCCTGTCTGGTGGCCAATGCCCAGGAGTCGCTCAGGACACATAGCGTAGTCTTCGCGGCCGAGCGCTCCCGCCGTGAAGGCAGGGTGATTGATCTGGCCGACTTCTGAGGGCAAGGGGATGGCGTTGATTGGGCTGGCTAGGGCGTGGGAACCCTTTAACGAGAGAATCGATAATGGCAACTGACACAGCGACGACGTCGCAGGCAATCTTTCAAAAGTATTTCAGCCGGAAGCCGGCACCTTGCCGGATTGGCGTGTTCTGTGCGGCTCTGGATACCTACTGGCCGCAATTCCCGGGTCTGCGCGAGCGCCTGCTCGGGTATCACGCTGAGCTCTGCCAGATGCTGCGGCAGCGGGGGCTTGAGGTCATTGACGGCGGCATGAGCGACAACTCGCGCAAGGCGTGCGAGGTGGGTGAGATGCTGCGCCAGGCGGATGTGGACTTGCTGATCTGCAACGTGGTGACCTATTCGCCGGCGGCCAACTCGCTGCCGGTGGTGCAGCGCACGGGCCGGCCGGTGGTGCTGGTCGGGCTGCAGCCATCCAATGCCATGGTGTACGAGCGGGCAAACACGGAGGAGCAACTGGCTAACGACAATGTCACCAGTCTGCCCGAGATTGCCTGTACCCTGCGGCGGGCCGGGATCGAGATTGGCGACGCGATTGTCGGGACGCTTCACGGTGATGAGCGTGCCATGAAGCGGCTCGATGACTGGGCGCGGGTGGCGCGCTGTCTCAACGCCCTGCGCAACGCCCGCATCGGGCTCATGGGGCATGTCTATGAAGGCATGCTCGACATGAACAGCGATCCCACCATGGCTGATGCCAAGTTCGGGATGCACGTCGAGCACATCGAGATGGACGACCTGCAGGTGCGCGTGGATGCCATCGCGGAGCGTGATGTGGCCGATCGCGTAAAACTGATCCGCCAGTTGTTCCACTTCCCGCCGCCGGGCAGTGATCCGCTGGCGGGTGAGGTGGATCCGGATGAGCTGGCATGGGCAGCGCGCGTGTCGCTGGGCATGGAGCGGCTGGTGGAGGATTTCGCGCTCTCGGGGCTGGCGTACTATTACCGTGGCCTCAACGGCAACGCCTACGAACGCCTGGGTTGCAGCCTGATTATCGGGGCATCGCTGCTGACCGGACGCGGCATACCGGTGGCGGGCGAGCTGGACCTGAAGAACTGCCTGGCGATGCTGATCATGGACCGCCTTGGCGCGGGCGGCTCGTTTGCTGAGCTTCACCCCATCGATTTCAATGACGACTTTGTGCTGGTGGGGCATGATGGCCCGCATCACGTGGGCATCGCAGAAGGTCAGCCGGTGCTGCGTGGATTGTCGCTGTTGCATGGCAAGCGCGGACGCGGGCCCAGCGTGGAGTTCGCCATCCGCAACGGCCCGATCACGCTGCTTGGGGTTACGCAGACCTTCGACGGGCGCTTCAAGTTCGTGGTGGCCGAAGGCGAGTCGCTGCCCGGGATGATCCCGGCGACGGGCAACACCAACACGCGGGGCAAGTTCCCTCCCGATGTGCGAACGTTCCTGGAACGTTGGACGTTGGAAGGACCGACCCATCACTTTGCCCTTGGCACCGGGCACCAGGCCAGCGCGATCGAAAAACTTGCGCGGGTGCTGGGTATCGAGATGGTGAATGTGACAAGCTAACCAGGGATGTGGGCAGTGGATCCCACCGCAAGAAAAACATCCTTCCCACCCGAGCGTTTCCTGGCACGGGTCGAGGAAAAGAGCCGGAACTACCGCTCGGGCGGTTCCATCGTGATTGTTGCCTTTGGCGACAGCGTCACGATGGGCGCTACATCAGCGGGCAGGCTGGAGCCGGCGGCGGTGTACCACCAGCGGCTCAAGGGCATGCTGGAGGCACGCTATCCCCGCTGCGTCTTCTCAGTCATCAACTCGGGTATTGGCGGCGACACGGCCACCGCAAGCCTGTCGCGGCTCGATCGGGATGTGCTGCGCTACCAGCCGGATCTGGTGCTGGTTGCGTTCGGGCTCAATGATGTGTCCGATGCGCAGGAGGGGCTCGCGGAGTTCACGGCCAGCCTTCACGCGATTGTTCGCCGCGTGCGCTGCGAAACGCCGGCGGATGTGGTCATGCTCACGCCGCCGTTCATGGCCATGCATGAAAGTCCACAGGTTGATCCTGCCCACCGCGACATCCTGCCGCGCGTGATCCGGTTCCAGAGCGAAGGTGTGCTGGGTCGGTTTGCTGTGGCGATACGTGAGGTGGCGGCCAGCGAGAAGACCGCACTGGCTGACATCTACGCGGAGTGGGATGCGCTGGCCAAACGCGGGGTGGATACCACCGGCCTGCTTGCCAACGGGATCAACCACCCCACCGGTGAAGCGCACGCCATCATGGCAAATTGTGTGCTGCATGCGATTGTGCCGGAACTGCCGGGAAAGGGCTGATATGAAGCGGGTAGCGTTCGAGGTGAGCCTCAAACCGTTCTGGGATCTCAGGCCCGAGGCGATACGCCAGGTCTGCCGGGAAATGTTCCGGCAATGGGATGCGCTGCACCGCCACGCGGAGCGAATTGCGGTCATGATCTGGGCGGCCGACGGCTCGGAAATTCTCGACTATGCAGGCGACCTCAGCGAGACTTTCGAGTGGGCCCATTGGATTGGAGTCGCCAACCCTCGCGGCAACTTGCCGTACGACCCGGAGGGCGTCTGCCTGCACAGCCGTCCCTACGAGTACCGGGACAATCTGCCTGCCTACACCTATCGCGATCTTGCCCTGGTGGTCGCCATGCTGAAGCAGGTCGGTGCGGAGATGACGGGCAAGGCGATCGAGGTCGGCACCATCTTCGATCCCGGCGGAGAATTCGCGCGCTCGTCATTCAAGTACGAGCGGCACCGCGAGATTTGCATGGCCCACACGATGGGGCACAAGACATTCGTCTGCTGCTATGCGACCCTGCATGCCGACCAGCGGCAATATGCCTCGTTTCCGAACGGCATCCCCGAGGGCACGCCACTGGGAACGTTTCTCGGCCGGCAGGCGAAGGCGTACGCGCGGGATCTTGGCTTTGACTATCTCTGGCTCTCCAACGGCTTTGGCTTCGGCCTGGAGACCTGGAGTTCAGTCGGACCACTGTTTGATGGCAGGCGCTTCGACCCGGTCGCGGCACCTGAGATTCGCGAGAAGATTCTCCGCTTCTGGCACGATTTCCGCGCTGGGGCAGAAGGGCTCCCCATCGAAGTGCGCGGCACCAACTTTGGCACCGGCGCTGACCTGGCCACGGATGCGGTGCCGCTGCGCGAGATCATGGAGGGAGGCTTCAACATTCGAAGCAGTACCCCCAATTCGCCGTGGGCCGCCATCAATGGCGACTTTGGCGTGGAGATGGTGGGCTATATGAGCCGCATCGCCCAGGCGGTGCCCGGGCAGGATTTCATGTTTCGTTACTACGTGCATGATCCCTGGTGGCTCAATAGTCCGTGGCTCGACCGCTACGGGCGCCAGCCGCATGACATATACCTGCCGATGGCGGTCAGCCGGATCGATGCCAGCGGCGATGTCCAGACGGCGGACCGGATAAACATCCTGTCGGTCGATGATTCGTACGGGCAGATGCCGGTGACATGCCCCAATGAGGTGACACCCCATCTCCTGCGGGCCCTGGAGACCGCTCCGGATGCGCCCGGGCTTCTGACGTGGGTCTATCCCTTCGATACGTTCCACGACTTTGCCACAGCGCACCCTGATCGCCTGCCGGAGGCGTTCTTCCATGACTGGTTCATGCGGTTTGCGATTAACGGCACGCTGCCGCTCAATACAGTGGTATCCGATCGCGCTTTTCCGGCATCGGTGGCGGCGAAACCGGATTTGTACCGTCATACGGTGCTGCTCTCGCGGGTGCCTGATGCGGGCAGCGCGTGCGAAACGGCGCTCCTGAAGCATGTGCAGGCGGGTGGCCGGGCACTGCTCTTTGGCCCAGCCGACACGGCGAGCGAGACGATGCTGCAGGCCCTGGGAGTCACGCCCGCTTCCCCCCTCGACGGGGAAATGGAACTCGAACGCCTGGCACCCGTGGATACCTGCGAGAAACCGGCACCCACACGGCTGATCCATCGCTCGCTGCTATGCGGCGGAGCGGTCCGCCACACTGTCGCGGTCGGTGGTGAACAGGATGAGACCCGCGTGCTGGCGCTGCTTCGTCAGGCGGGGCAGGAACGACCGGCAGCACTGGTACGTCGCCTGCCACAGTGGCAGGGAGGCGCGATCGCATGGGTGCGCGGCGGCCTTTCGGGTGGCTACCCCGAGGGCAGCAATGCCCTTACACCAGATGATCCCACGCAGTTTGCCGCTGGCGAGGCGCTCCTGCGCGATGCGCTGGCGGCACTCGGCGTGCGCGTGGGCACAAAATTACGGACGCCGGGCCAACCCTCGCCGATACTGGCGATCTCAAGACACCAGGGCGCGCTGTGGTTCGCCGGCTACCAGCCGGATACCACGGTGGAGATGCAACTGGGTACGTGTGATGGTGTGCCGCTGCTGGTGGGCTGTGATGTGGAATTGCGCGATGGCATCGGCCACTACCGCTTTCCGCTGGCGTATCGGCATGAGTGCCGAGTGCTCGTGGAGCAGAAGGAGGGGGTGGTTCGGTGTCGTGAGCATCCGAGCGTGATGGTGGGGGTATCGCGGAGGTTGATCATTGAAGGGCTGGAGCATGCCACCCTCTGCTTCCCGTTGGATGAGGCGATGTCGATCAAACCCGTCTTCGCCGTGAACGCGCTATACCCGTACGTGATGGGCCCGTTCGCAACCGCCACGCTGGAGGATCGGTTCATCGGCCGCTGCCTGGTTGTCCGCGATATCACAGGTACGTTGAGGATTTCGTGGTAGGCATGGCGATGCGCTGATTGCAATCCAGCGGGCTGTCGGATGGGTGAGTCGAAGAATGGAGTTGGACGCGGTTGGGCAGGTAGGCATCGTGGCACCTGCCCCTCGCGGCCTGGGTAATTGCGCGATCTGCGATCACGGCACCTGGGCAGGCTATCCGCGTGCTTGAGCAATATGACCACCACTGAGGCATCAACAGGACAAAGGGCATGAAGCAACCGATGCTGTCAATGCGGTCTCTGCTGCTGTGGGCAGGGCTGTGGGTGATGACCCTGGGCGGCACTGCGGCCTGGGCCAGGGAGGGGGTGGTGTCGCTCCGCTCGCAGGATCTGTCCAACCCGGCGGCCACGGATGTGTCAGCATTGGCTGGGCGTGAGGTGCTGCGGACGTACCTGCAAAAACATCCGGATGTCGTAGTCGAGCCATTTGTGATGCCGGCGATCGGCGGCACCGCCATGGATTCGGGCCCTTTGATGGCGATTGCCGCAGGCATCCCGCCGCACGTGATCTACGTCAACTTCCGCATGAGCTCGACCTACCTGGCCCAGCGGTTTCTCGAGCCGCTGGAGGTGCTGCTGGCACGCGTGCTGTCAGATGATCCGCGCGTGCGACAGATCATCGACGGCGATCGCTGGGCGGCCGACCCGACACCCGAGGAGGTTGCGGCGGCTCTGGAAGCCATCCGCCAGCGTGTGCCCGAGCCGGCCTGGGAGGTGGTATATCGCGAGGATGAAAGTGGCCGCTCGCGCGAGCGCCATGTCTGGGCCATCCCCACCAGCACGCTGGTGATGGGATTGCAATACCGCAAGGACCTGTTCGTGGCTGCGGGATTGGATCCCGAGCGTCCGCCGCGCACCTGGGATGAACTGCTGGAGTACGCCCGGCGCCTGACGCGGCCGGAGCGCAATCAGTATGGACTTGGCCTGCACGGGGGCCAGAACCTGGGCTGGGGGGCGTACACGTTCCTGGTCTCAGCTGGAGCGCGGGCGGTCTCGCAGGATGAAGATGGCCAGTGGCGTGCCAGCTATGAGACACGTGAGGCCGCCGTGGGGATGGAGTTCCTGTGGCGGCTGGTGCGTGAGCCGTTTGAGCGCGAGGGGCAGGTGATCCCCGGCACGGTTTACATCGGCGCCAGCGAGCTGGCCCTGATGTGGCAGCGCGGCCAGATCGCCATGCAGTTTGACTACCTGGATGAGGAGCTGATCAGCCGCATCAATCCGCAACTGGTGGGGCTGGCGCCCGTGCCCATGGGGCCTGCCGGGGCGGGTGCCGGTGAGGTCAACTGCCGCATGCTGGGGGTCTTCAGCGGGTCAAGCCCGCAGCAGAAGCTGGCGGCGATGCAGTATATCTGGTTCGTCAGCGGAGAAGAGGCCCAGCGCATTCGCACGACGGTCTACGTTGAGCATGGCTATGGGCAGTTTGTGAACCCGAAGCTGCTGGAGCGATTCGGATACGAGCGCATTTTACGGCAGGTGCCCCAGGGCTGGCGCCAGGCGTTCGAACTGGGCATGGCCCAGGGCGTACCCGAGCCCTATGGCCGCAATACGCAGAATATTTATCGCCATCTGTCGCTGCCGATTCACACGATCCTGGAGATGGACTTGGCCCCGCTGGACTACCAGCGGCGGCTGGATGCCATCCAGCGTGTGCTGAGCAGCTCAACCGAAGAGATCAACATCCGCGTGCTGGGCAATATCCCGCCCCAGCAAATGCGGGTGCGGCGGATGATCGGCGGGGTGGTCATCGCGATTGTCGGCCTGGCATTTGCCGCCGGAATGGTGACTGTGTGGCGGCACTTCAGCCGCGTGGCAACAGCATCGACGGATCGCGTCTCCTGGCGTCGGCGGGTGATGGGGTATTTGTTGCTCAGCCCTGCGCTGCTGCTGACAGCGCTATGGCTGTACGTGCCGCTGGCCTGGGGGGCGGGGATCTCATTGAGCGACTACCGCATCGTGCTGGATAGCGTGTGGGTGGGGGTGGACAACTACGCCAACGTCCTGTTTGACCCACGCTTCTGGGCGGCCCTGGGGCGCACGCTTTACTTTGTGGCGCTGATGATCGTGCTGGGATTCTGGCCGCCGATCCTGCTGGCGATCCTGCTGGATGAGGTTCCCACTGCCACGCTCAAGTATGTCTTCCGCACGATCTTCTACCTGCCGGCGGTGATCGTGGGGGTGGTGATCATGTTCATGTGGAAGCAGTTTTATGATCCCAGCCCCAACGGCATGCTCAACCAGCTGGTTCTTTTGCTCAACGAGCTCCCGGCCGTACCGGCCACGCTGCTGAAGTGGGTGATGATCGGCCTGTGGCTGAGCTTTACGGGACTGCTGCTGATCCTGCCCGTGCGCCTGACCGAGGCGATGTGGAGCCTGCGGGCAGCACTGCTGGTGGCAGGGGGCATCATGGTGGGGCTGACGGTCTATGGCCTGTGGCAGATGGGGCCGACAGAAGCCCCATCCATGCTGATCGGGCGCTTTGAGCTGGAGCCGATCCGCTGGATCGCTTCACCCCAGTTGGCGATGTTCTGCACGGTGTTGCCCCTGGTGTGGGCCGGAGCCGGACCCGGGTGCCTGCTGTACCTGGCGGGCCTCAAGACGATCCAGCCCGAGCTGTACCAGGCGGCCGACATCGACGGAGCAGGTGTCTGGCAGAAGCTTTTCTACATTACGCTGCCGCGCCTGAAATACCTGATCACGATCCAGTTCATCGCCGCGGTGATCGGGGCTTTCAAGGGGGGCACCGACTATATCCTTGCGCTGACAGGCGGAGGCCCGGGCGATTCCACCACAATCCTGGGGCTGGAGATCTTCACAAGAACATTCATGGACCTGCAGTTTGGTCCGGGCGCGGCGATGGCCTGGCTGATGGGCGGACTGCTGATCGCCTTTACGGCCTGGCAGCTGCGAATGCTCTCAGGGGCCGAGTTCAAGGCCGCTGGCCGTACATAAACCCGCGCATGAGGAAAAACCGACCATGGCGCTGATTGGTGCAGTTGAAGCTAGAAGCTGGCGCGGCCGCCTCTTGTACGCCGCCATCATCCTCGTGCTTTGCCTGGGCGGGGTGACGATCCTGTATCCCTTTGCCATCATGCTTTCCGGCTCGGTTCGCAGCGAACTGGATGAGTCGGACCTGGATCTCCTGCCCGGCTATTGGGTCAGCACCCACGCGCTGTATCAGAAGTTCCTGGAGACCAAGTACAACCAGGACATTGATGCGCTCAACCGTGCCCATCACACTGCGTACTACAGCTTCCGGCAGGTGGCGCCGATTGAAGCCGACACGGCACAGGCCGCAAAAACATTTCGTCAGTTTCTTGCCGACACCGGCATGCAGGTGCACTGGCAGATCCTGGGCGGCATCTATGGGGTCCGCACCGTCCCCGAGCCACTGCGCGAGCTGCGCAAGCGCCTGCGCGAGCAGTTCAACGGCGACCTGGCGGCCTTCGGCAGGAGCGTTGGTGCCATGCCGCCCAACTGGAACGCGATCGTGATGCGCCGGCCAGCCTGGACCACGCGCCGATACGATTGGCCCGACGATGCAGTCCATCGGGTCTACCTGGAGCTGCTCGAGGAAGCCGATCCGGCCAACGTGCAGTACGTGTCGCTGACAGGGCTGTTCCTGGAGACGATGATCTATCCCGTCTATGGCCGCGTCAGCACAGATGCCTACAACGCGGCTCATACCAGGCCACTGGCCCAGTGGAGCGATTTTCAACTGCCGGCGACCGTCCCTGCATATGATCCGCAGTTAAGTCGGGAGTGGGAGGAATTCGTCCGCCAGGAGGTCAACCCCAGCTTTATCCTCTTCATGGGCCCGTCGACAACCTTCCAGGCGTTCCTTCGGCAGTCCTACGGCGATGACATCGGCCAGCTCAATCAGGCTTGGCAAACAACGTTCAGGGACTTTGGCGAAATCTCCTCGCCCAGGGGCCAGTGGCTCAGCGGTCAGAAGCGCCAGGACTATGAACAGTTCCTCTCCCAGCAGCCGGTGGGTCGTCTGCGCCTGACCGGCCCTGAGTATATCTGGCAGGACTGGCAGCAGTCGCGCTCATTTACCCCTACGCCCATGCCCGTTGCGGCGCTGGAGTATGACTATGTTCGCGCCAACGCTGGCAAGCTCCGCTGGACCTACACCACCCGCAACTATGTCAACGTCCTGGATGAGCTGATCCTGGAAGGCCGGGCGATGCTCAACACCGTCATCTTCTGCGCGCTGGCAATCGTCGGGGCTTTGATCATCAACCCCCTGGCTGCCTATGCCATGAGCCGCTTCCAGCTTCCCGGCACCTACAAGCTGCTGCTGTTGCTCATGGCCACCATGGCCTTCCCGCCAATGGTGGCGCTCATCCCCCAGTTCATCCTGCTGCGGCATGCCGGCCTGCTCAACACGTTTGTGGCGCTGCTGCTGCCACTGCTGACCAACGGGTATCTGATATTCCTCCTGAAAGGGTTTTTCGATTCCCTGCCGTCTGAACTGTACGAAGCGGCCTCGCTGGATGGTGCCGGCGAGTTGCGCATGTTTGTCCAGATCGCCATGGCTCTCTCGCGCCCGATCCTGGCCGTGGTTGCGTTGATGACCTTCAACGCCGCCTATACTGCGTTCCTGTATCCGCTGCTGGTCGCTCCTGATCCGGACATGTGGCTGATCAGCGTGTGGCTCTACCAGTACCAGCAGAAGTCATCTTCCGCCGGGGTCTTCGCCAGTGTCGTCATCACCAGCATACCCACGCTGGTCATCTTCCTGCTGACACAGAAAACCATCCTCCGCGGCATCGTCGTGCCGACGGAAAAGTGAGGAAAACCGGCAACAGGGCAACGCCTGCATGTAAGGTGCTCTGCGTCTTTGTGCTGACGCCGCCGCATCCGTGGTCAAAACGCACGCGGACGGTAAAATCCGCGGCATGGCACACGGGGTTGAGCAGCGCATTGCCTGGCTCAGAGAAGAGCTTCATCGGCACAACCATCTTTATTATGTCGAAGCCCGGCCGGTCATCTCCGATCGGGAATATGACCAGCTCATGCAGGAGCTGATCGAGCTGGAGCGACAGCATCCCGAGCTGATCACGCCGGATTCGCCATCCCAGCGTGTTGGCGGGGATGTCATCGATGCCCTGAAGCCGGTCAAGCACGCCGTGCCGATGATGAGCATCGACAACACCTACTCCGAGGAGGAGGTGCGGGCGTTCGATGAGCGCGTGCGGCGGGGGCTGGGTGAGGGAGCAAACGTACGCTACGTGCTGGAGCCAAAAATCGACGGGGCCTCGGTCAGCCTGCGCTACGAGCAGGGGGTGCTGGTCCTGGCCGCCACGCGCGGCCGCGGCAATGTGGGGGATGACATCACTGTCAACGCCCGCACGATCGGCAGCATCCCGCTGCGATTGCGCCCTGATGGCCACCCGATCCCGCCCATTCTCGAGGTGCGCGGCGAAGTCTACATGGACAATGAAGACTTCCAGCGCGTCAACAAGGAGATCGAAGCCGAGGGGGAGCAGCCCTACGCCAATCCGCGTAACCTCACCGCCGGCACCCTGCGGCGGCTGGATCCGAAGATCGTCGCCAAACGCAGATTGCGCTTCCTGGCGCACGGGCTGGGGCAGGTTGAGCCACTGCCTGTTCAGACCTACTGGGAGTGGCTGGAACTGCTGCGAAGCTGGGGTCTGCCAGTGCCGCGGGAGATTTACCTGGCACACGACATTGAACAGGCTTTGGCTCACATTCGCGCCTTCGCCGAGGTCCGCAAGAAGCTGCCCTACATGACCGATGGCATGGTGATGAAGGTCGATGCCTTTGACCAGCGCGACAAGCTGGGCACCACCAGCAAGTCGCCGCGCTGGATCATGGCCTACAAATACGAAACCGAGCAGCAGCCGACCATTCTCAAGGATGTGCGCTGGCAGGTAGGCAAGGGAGGCAACCTCACACCGGTTGCAGACCTGGAGCCGGTGTTCATCGGCGGCGTGACCGTTACCCGGGCGACGCTCCACAACATCGACCAGATCAAGCGGCTCGATCTGCACCTGGGTGACACGGTTGTGCTGGAGCGGGCCGGTGAGGTGATCCCGTATGTGGTTGAGGTGGTGGAGGCCAAGCGGCCCGCAGGGGCCAGGCCGGTCGAGGCGCCGCAGGTGTGTCCCTGCTGCGGGTCGGCCGTGGAGCGCGAAGCAGATACGCCCTACATCCGCTGCGTGAACCCCGCCTGCCCGGATCAGCTCAAGGAGCGGCTGCGCTGGTTTGCGGGGCGCTCGCAGATGGATATCGAAGACCTGGGCGAAAAACTCATCGACCAACTGGTCGATCGCGGCCTGGTGAGGACATTTGCCGACCTCTATACGCTCAAGCTCGAAGACCTGCTGCAACTGGAGCGGATGGGGGAGAAATCCGCACAGAACGTGCTTGCGGAGATCGACCGCAGCCGCCAGCAGGGGCTGGATCGCCTGCTGGCCGGGCTGGGCATCCGTCATGTTGGCAACCGCGTGGCCTACGTGCTGGCCAGCGCGTTCGGATCGCTCAATGCGCTCAAGCAGGCAACGCAGGAACAGCTCGCGGCCATCCACGAGATCGGGGCGATCATCGCCGACAGCGTCTACGATTTTTTCCACAACGAGGCATCACTGGCTGCGGTCGAGGCGTTGCAGCGGGTGGGGGTGAATCCAACCTTTGAGCAGCCCACCGCGGCCGACCAGCCGCTGCTGGGCCAGACGATCGTTGTCACCGGCACACTGGCACGCATGAAGCGGGATGAGATCGAAGCGCTCATCACGAGCCTCGGTGGCAAGGCGGCGGGCTCGGTCAGCAAGAAGACCAGCTTCGTGGTAGCCGGTGAAAACGCAGGCAGCAAGCTCGCCAAGGCCCAACAGCTCGGTATCGAGGTCATCACCGAGGACCAGTTCCTCCAGCGTATCGGCCGCCAGGTCTAGCGCAGCGCCTCAATGCCGGAAGTGCCGCTCGCCGGTGAGGACCATCACGGCATCGTGCTTATCCACCAGGTCGATGGAGTCCTGGTCGCGCAGCGAGCCGCCGGGGTGGATGATGGCGGTCACGCCGGCCTCCAGCAGCAGTTGCGGACCATCGGGGAACGGGAAGAACGCATCGCTGGCGGCCACCGCACCGGCTGCGCGATCGCCCGCCTTGCCAATGGCAATTCGACAGGCTCCCACGCGGTCCACCTGTCCGCCGCCGACGCCGACCACGCTCTGTTCCCGCGCCAGCGTGATGGCGTTGCTCTTGACGTGCTTGCACGCCAGCCAGGCGATTTTCAGGTCATTGAGCTGCGCCTCGGTCGGCTGGCGCTTCGAGACAACCTTGAGTGAGCGAGGATTGAAGCCGCGGCTGTCGCGCTCCTGGAGCAGGAAGCCGCCGGTGATCTTGTGCAGCATCACCTCATCGCGGTCGATCTGGCCGGTCGGGTTCAGCTCGCCGACCTCAAGCAGGCGCACGTTTTTCCAGCGTGTCCGCAGCAGCTCAAGTGCATCGCGGTCGAAACGGGGCGCAACGATGACTTCCAGCAGCTTGTCGATACCGGTGATCGTCTGGGCGGTGGCCAGGTCAACCGGATGGTTGAGCGCCACGATCCCGCCGAAGGCCGCCAGCGGGTCGCCGTCGAATGCCTTGCGGAAGGCGGTCGGCAGGTCAGCGGCGGTGGCATAGCCGCATGGGGTGGCATGCTTGACGATGCAGACCGTCGGCTCGGGCAGTTCCTTGACCGCGTTGAGCGCGGCATCGGCATCCAGCAGGTTGATATAGCTCAGCTCCTTGCCGTGCAACTGGGTGGCGTAGGCAACGGACGCTTCATTCGGCCGGCGATCCACCATCAGGGCTGCGCGCTGATGGGGATTTTCACCATAGCGCAGGTCCATCTGCTTGCGCAGATGGAATACGACCGATCCGCTGTCAATCCGGGCGGTGGAAGACAGGTAATTGGCGATCATCGAGTCGTAGTGGGCGGTGTGTGCAAAGGCGCGCTGCGCCTGCTTGAGCCGCAGTTCGGCGGTGGTACTGCCGCCGTTCTTGCGCAGGTCGATCAGCACCTCATCATACTGTGCGGGCGAGGTGACGACGGTGACATAGGCGTGGTTCTTCGACGCGCTGCGGATCATGCTCGGGCCGCCGATGTCGATGTTCTCGATGGCCTCGGCGAACTCCACGTGCGGCTTGCTGATCGTCTGCTCGAAGGGATAGAGGTTGATGCAGACCAGGTCGATTGGCTGGATGCCATGCTGGTTCATCGCCCGCACGTGCTCGCGATTGTCGCGCAGCGCCAGCAGGGCGCCGTGAATCTTGGGATGCAGCGTCTTGACCCGGCCGTCCATCATCTCGGGGAAGCCGGTGATCTCTGAGACATCCTTGACCTCCAGCCCCAGGTCCCGCAGATAGCGGGCGGTCCCCCCGGTGCTGATGAGTTCCACACCGAACTCCTTCACCAGGGCCTGCGCGAAGGCATCGAGGCCGGTCTTGTCGGAAACGCTGATCAGGGCACGCTGGATACGAACGCAATCGGGCATTGTCAGGTCACACCTCAAGGTTAAAGGGCAGACAGGATACGCGCTGCGGCGGTTTGCACCAAACGGTGCCGGCGCACAACAGACCGCCGCGAGGCTGATCTTCCGGCCGGACAGGGCGGTTTATGTTGCCCGATCGTGAGGCTGCGATCGGGAGGACTGCTAACGGCAATGCGCAAAATGACCGGCAGGGGGCGGAAAAAGAGCGACTGAGCCAGCGGGATCGCCTTGAGAAGGGGGAAGGTTGCCTGCCATGGCTGCCATGCTGGCGAGCGCGTTTGGCACGCGAATTGACGGCTTCTGGGCACATCAGGCTGCTCTCGCACAGGGTTGTCCTGATCTTGCTCAGGCGCCGATCTCCTCGCGGATGGCACGCTCGCGCAGACGGGGGAGCAACTCGGTCAGGCCCTGGGCCTGGGGAGAGTCGGGATAGCGTTCGATCAGTTCCTCGGCCAGCTCGATGGCCTCGCTGAGCCGCCGGGCCTTGATCAGCTCCTGGATGCGCAACTCCTGCTCCTGGCGTTCCTCGACATCGGCATTCTCTCGCAGGAGCGTGATCTGCTCGCGGATGCGGGCCGCCCGGCGGTGATCGGGGAACATATCCAGCAGCCGCTCGGCCTCCGCCCGCGCCCGCCGCCACTGGCGATGCTCAATGTGTCCCTTGATCTCGCGGTAGATCCGCTCGGCGGTGTTGTCCCGGAACAGGTTGCGCTCGTTCGTGACGCGCTCGAGCAACTGCCGGGCATCGGTGCTGTCGGGGTAGTCCGCCGCCAGGCGCTGCACGATCTCCAGCGCTTCATCCCAGCTTCCCAGCGCCATGAGGTCTTCGATTCGGCTGCGGGTGCGGTCCACCGCCTCATGCTCGGCGTTGGAGCGTGCGATGCGCAGCTCATCCTGAACCTGCCGCAGATCCGCATCATCGGGGAAATCGACCTTGACCAGGTCGAGCAGGCGCTGGGCTTCGGCCCAGTGGCCGACGGCGATCTCTCCCTGGGCGCGTTTCAGCCGGTCGATCTTGCGGTGCTGGCGGCGGCGCTGCAGCAGTTCCTGCCGCTGGGCTTCGTTCATCAGGCTGATTTCGCGCACTTCCTCAAGCACCTGCAGGATTTTCTGAGTGGAGGATGTATCCGCCGGCGGCGGGGGAGCGATGGTGAAGGGATGGGCCGACTCCCCTGGCTGCGGCTCCAGCGTCTCTTCATCCACCTCACGGCGGGCCATTTCGGTGGCGATGTTGCTTCTCAGCAGGTTGAACTCATCGCGCAGTTCCAGCAGCAGCTCGCGCATCTCGGAATGTTCGGCTTCGATGGCCGGGGCGACCCGCTGCGGGGCTGGCCGGCGATTCAACAACGCTGCCAGTCCCAGCATCGTCAGTCCCAGGCCGATTCCCAGCATCAGCAGGAGTGCCGCCGGCCCCAGCATGGCCAGCATCCCCTCACCCGCCTGCTGGCCGGTGATGATCCGCAGCACCACCAGTGTCGCCGCCAGGCCCAGCACGATGCCTCCCCCAATCTGCAGCAGGCCGGCGATTCGCTTGTTCTCCATGATGGCGGCTCCTCGACGATGCGGCCATTATACCTCGCCTCGCCCGCCCGACTCCAATCCGGCCGCAGTTTTCGCTGTGGACATCGCTTCGGCTGAGGGACGGTGCCGCGCGGCGAAAGGGAACGGGGAAAGGCAAAAGATGCAATCGCTGGTAACCGCTGTCTGACAGGGATCGCTTGATCGAACCCGCGACCGGCCCCGCCGGGGCGTAAGGGTTCATGTCAGATTGATGCAGCGCGCCTGGACTCAGTCGAACGCCGAAACAGGCGGCGGGATGTGACCGCAGTAAAGGCACTTGCGGTGACGGGAGGAAAAGGTGCGCCCGCAGGCGGGGCAGTTGGTGACGGGGCGGGTGATCTTGCCGTCCTCGATGCCATCTTCCAGGTCGAGCTGCCGGATCCGGTCGAGCAGGTGCTGCTCGGTCAATCCAAGCTGGCCGCGCATGAGTGACCACATCGCCTGGTTGATCAGCAGTAATTTGTCAATCTGCTCCTCCATCAGGCGAAGGCGATGATGGATGTCGCTGGCGCTGCGCGAGGCGTGGGAAGCGGCTTCTTCCACTTCGCTGATCCGCCGCTGCTGGTGCAGGTTCCACAGTATGTCGAGCATGAATCACCTCCCGAAATATCACAATCTTGCCATTTCCCGTGCCCAGGTGGCTGGCATGCAGTGTTCCACGTGGAACAATGCACCATACCCGTGCCATCGTGCCTGGCGAGTGAAAATCCGGGTCAACTTTCGAACGCCCATCGGTGCGCGTATTCTGCGGTGTTCCATGCAGATGTACACCACTGAGCAACTTCGCGATATGGACCGCCGCCACGTCTGGCACCCCTTCACGCATATGAAGCTGTGGCTGGCGGACGAGCCGCTGGTGATCGTGGCGGCTGAGGGGATGGAGCTCATCGATTCGGATGGCCGGCGTTATCTCGACGGTGTCTCATCCCTCTGGTGCAACGTCCACGGCCACCGCGTGCCGGAGATCGATGCCGCGGTGCGCACCCAACTCGATAAAGTGGCACACACAACCATGCTCGGCCTGGCCAGTGAGCCGGCCATCATCCTGGCGGATCGGCTCCTGCGGATCGTTCCACGTGGATTGAGCAAGGTCTTTTACAGCGATGCCGGCGCCACCGCGACTGAGATCGCCTTCAAGCTTGCGGTGCAGTACTGGCACAACATCGGCCAGCCGCAGAAAACGGAGTTCATCGGCCTGGCCGAGGCATACCACGGTGATACCACCGGCGCCATGTCGGTCGGGCGGACCGCGGCATTTCACAAGCCGTATTTTCCGCTGCTGTTCAAGGTGCACTACGCACCGACGCCATTCGTATATCGATGGGATCAGTACCAACCAGGAAGCGATCTGCCAGCCGCGGAACAGCCGCTACCGGCCGATTCACAACCCACCACGAGCAGCGAGGCGCTTGCGGTCAGGGATCAGTGCCTGGCGGAGATGGAGCGCATTCTCGAAGCCCATCACCATACCATCGCCGCAGTTTGCGTTGAGCCCGTTGTGCAGGGGGCCGCGGGGATGATCGTGCAGCCGCCGGGCTACCTGGCTGGTGTGCGGGCGCTGTGCGACAAGTACGGTGTCCTGCTGATCTGTGATGAGGTGGCCACCGGCTTCGGACGCACGGGCCGCATGTTCGCATGCGAGCACGAGAACGTCCGGCCGGACCTGATGTGCGTCGCCAAGGGGATTTCGGGCGGCTACCTGCCGCTGGCGGCTACATTCGCCACGCAGCAGATTTTCGACGCCTTTCTCGGCGAGCCATGGGAGGGCAAGACTTTCTTCCATGGCCATACCTATACCGGCAACCCGCTCGCTTGCGCCGCCGCCCTGGCTTCGCTCGATCTTTTCGAGAAGCACGACCTGGTCAACCAGGCCGACACCAGGGCACGTGCGCTGTCGGCGATGCTGGATGAGCTGCGCGAGCTGCCACACGTTGGCGACATCCGCCAGAAAGGGCTGATGGTGGGGATCGAACTGGTGGCAGATCGCACGACGAAGAAGCCCTTCGATCCCCGGCAGCGCATCGGGGCGGCGGTTTGCGCTGCGGTGCGCAACCATGGCGTCATCATCCGTCCGCTGGGTGATGTGCTGGTGCTGATGCCGCCACTGGCGATGGGGGTGGATGACATGAGGCGAATTGTCGATGCCGTCAGGATCGAGGTGGCGAAGCTGTAAAACGATACAATCATCCGCATGCTGCCAACCACGCGATCCGCTATCCCCGGGCTTTTTGTCACCGGCACCGACACCGGCGTCGGCAAGACCGTTATCACCGGGGCAATCGCGGCATGGTTTTCCCGGCGGGGGATGCGGGTGGGGGTCAGCAAGCCGATCGCCACCGGCTGTGTGAAACGGCGCGAGGGGTGGATCTC
This sequence comes from uncultured Tepidisphaeraceae bacterium, assembly GCA_964398315.1. GTDB lineage: Bacteria > Planctomycetota > Phycisphaerae > Tepidisphaerales > Tepidisphaeraceae > JADLCB01. Next base: position 97,484 of record CAYNMV010000003.1, read on the forward strand.
GGAAGATGCGGAGTTCCTTGCTGCCGCGGGGGATGTGGCGTTTCCGCTGGATGTGATCTGTCCGCAGCGCTTCATCGAACCGCTGGCGCCCGCACTGGCGGCCGAGCGCGAAGGCCGTACGATCGACTGGGGGGCGGTGCAGCGCGCCCTGGCGATCCAGTCAGCGGCGGCGGATGTGCTGCTGGTTGAGGGTGTCGGTGGGGTCATGGTTCCGCTGGATCGGGAGAACACGGTGCTCGATCTGGCGCGTGCCCTCGGGCTGCCGGCAGTGGTGGTAGCCCGGGCGGGACTGGGGACGATCAATCACACGCTGCTCACCATCGCCGCCCTGCGCGCTGGGGGGGTGAGCGTGGCGGGGGTGGTCATCAACGGCTACCCCGCCGAGGCGCCGAGCATCGCCGAGGAGACCAATCCGCGGGCGATCGAAAAGTGGGGAAAAGCTCCTGTTCTATGCATCGTGCCCCGCGCTGGAGCGCCGCTGCGGCCGCAGCTTACCCCTGACATCCATGCGGCCATTGAGACGGTGGACTGGTCAATGCTGCTCGGCCGGGGAGGATAGGCCCGCCGGTGCATGCGCTGCGCCGTGCCTGGTCAGCCATCGCCCGCTGCGCACCGCGGCAGGTGGGCGTCACTTTGCAGCGGCGGCAGGCGAACCGCTCCGATCGTCATATCCGTTACAACCCTCACCATCGCACCAGCTACCGGCAGGCGCAGTGATCGGGCTGTCGCCAGGCGAGGGATTATTGGTCCCCGTAAGTTGTAAAGTGCTATAACCTGCGGGTTATGAAGACCCTGCGGTTTCTGCCGCTCACATTCCTCGCCGGCGTCCATGGATTTGCCCTGTTTGCGCCCTACCTCGCCGTCTTCCTTGCGTTGGCGCATTGGGCACGCCGCCCCAAGCGCCAGCCTGTGCTGGTTGCCGTCCCCGTTGTGTAAGTCGTGTAAACAGCGACTGACGCTCACCCGATTGCGCGGGAAAGCAGTGCCCCTTTTTCCTCCTGATGCGGAACGGCAACCATCGCAGCCGACCGTCATCCAGAGTGTGCTGGGGGATTCCTTTCGGATTATTGCGTTGTGGGTATCAGGGCGGGGGGAAGAGTGTGCGGAACCAGTTACTGGTGTAAATCGCGGGCATCCAGTTGGCCAGGATCAGCAGGACGATCAGCGCCACGAGCAGCGCGTGGGCCAGGGTGAGAAGGAGGATGCGCAGGATTCGTTTCATGACGGGAATGACTCGAATCGTCCCGCCACCGGCGGCCTGTGTCAATCGCCCGCCCTGGCACTGAACACACCATACCCGTCCGGCATGCCGGGGCGGTGCCGATCACCTCGATCGTGTCATCAGCGCCCCGTCCACGCTGATCTGCATTTGCCCCTCGGTATCCTCGAAGGGATAGACCGTATGCCGTTCGACCGTGCCATCGGCATGGGTGAGGGTCAGGGTGTTGCCGCCGAGGGTATACCGGCCTGAGGCCTCATTGCTGGTCTGGCTGGCGGCGGAAGTGTCGGCGGTCTGCAAGCTGGCCGATGCGGAGGCAGAGCGCGTGAACGTGCCATCCGGTTTGAAGGTATAGCTGCGGGCAGCGCTGACGAAGGCGCCCGTCCCGCCACCGGCGGCAACCGCCCAACTGTACGTACCGTCCAGCTTTGTGTCGGCTGGGAACCCGCCGCGCTTTGAGGCGAACAGGCCATCCAGTTCGATGTTCCCATCGGCCTTGCGCGCGAAGGTCATGGTGGTGGGCTTGCGGTCGCCTTTCCAGGTGAGGGTGATCTTGTCGCCGGTGATCTCGTAGGTGCCAACCCGGTTGGGCTCGGCCGTGTCCCAGTCAAAGTGTTCCAGGCCACCTTTGGGCACGCCGTAGTAGACACGGCCATCGGGTGTGAAATAGTGGTGCTCTTCCTGAAAGCTGAAGTTGCGCCCGTCAAAGTAGCTGGTCATGCGCAGATACAGCCCGCTGAGACGATTGGCCGGGACGGCTTCCGCCGCCTGCTGCGTGGCGCTGCCATCTCCAGGGGTTGGGCCATCACACCCACCCAGCATTGCCGCACTGATACACCCGCTGATCACAAGCCACCTGCCGGAACGCAACATGCAAAGCTCCTGCTAATCGACCTTGGTTGCGCGCATCATGCGCTGCAAGCGAATGATCGGCAAATTCGTTCCAGAACGTGATTCCGGTGGGTGGCATTTCCTGCAGTTGCGACCCATGACGGGGCGAACCTCGGCAGGTGAGGGCGTACTCGTGCCGCTGCACCTGCCGCCCGTGCGGGAGGCCATCTATCGAGCGCTCGATGGGTTCGCAATATCCTGTCAATGTGCCTGTGCCCGGCGATGGGCAGGCAATGGCTGATGGGGTACCGCTTGAGTCGTGTACTCGCTACAGTTCTTCAGCTATGACCGGACCGAATTTTCGTTTGGATGGGCGAAGGGCGCTATTGACCGGTGCTGGCCGTGGCATTGGGCTGGGAATCGCCCGGGCGCTGGCGGCCCAGGGGGCGGCGGTGGCGATCCAGGACATCGAGCAGGATGTCGCCGAGGCCGAGGCCCGCGCGCTGCGCGAGGCCGGTGCGGTTGCCGTCTCACTGGGCGGCGATGTGACCGATCTGTCGCAGGCGGCCCCCATGGTGGCCCAGGCGCAGCAGGCATTGGGCGGCCTGGACATCCTGGTCAACAACGCTGCCATCCAGATGCGCAAGAGCTGGCAGGAAAACACCGTGGAGGAGATCCAGCAGCAGTTCAATGCCAACATCATCTTCCCGATGCTCCTGTGCCAGCAGGCCGCTGCCATCTTCCGCCGGCAGCGCTGGGGACGGATCATCAACCTTGGCTCGATCCAGCAACTGAACGCTAACCCGTACATGCTGCCGTACTCCACCAGCAAGGCCGCCCTGGCCCACATGACCCGCGCCATGGCGCGCGACCTGGCCCGCGACCAGATCACGGTCAACCTGATTGCGCCCGGCTGGTTCGACACCTGGCGCAACCGTCATGATTTCAGCAGTGAGGAGGAAAAGATTGAGCGCGGCCGGCACGCCATCCCTATTGGCCGGGTGGGTGAACCCGAGGACTGCGCCGGCATCGCCGTCCTCCTGTGCAGTGCCGCCGGCGACTACATCACCGGCCAGTCCATTCACGTTGATGGCGGGATGAGCGCCAGGTAAGGCTTCACCATTGGTCCAAAGGCCGGTCAGTGGGCCGCCCGCGCGCTTGCGCCAGGCGGAGACAGGGCGATAACACCAAGGGTGAAAGCGCGCTGGACTTGCTGCCGCCTCGAGCACGTATGGCCTGCTGTCAAGCCCCTGGCGCTGGCTCATGCGTTGCCCGTAACTGGCCCGTCCTTTACAGTGCCCGCCTATGCCTGACTGGAAGGAGTCAACCGACAGCGCCGGCGGAGCCGACGCGACAAGGCGGCGCTACAGCCACGGTCAACGGGTGTGGCGGGTGGTGGTTCTGGTGTGCCTGGCGCTGCTGGGCGGAGGATGCGCTACCATCCGCGTGACCGATCCTGGGCGTACCGCCACCGAGCAGTTCCTCATGTCCACCGCTCTGGTTGAGGCGATCGATGAATTGTCGGCCAACGCCCTGCACGATCGCGCTGTCTACATCGATACGACCTACCTGCGCGGCCTGCCGGAGCAGGAAGTCTCTTTCCTTCTCGGCGAGTTGCGCAGCCGCATGCTGCTGGCCGGCGTTCGCCTGGTAGAGCAGCGCGGCGATGCCCAGGTTGTCGTCGAGCCGCGCAGCGGCGGGATCGGCATCGACCGCACCGAGTTCCTCCTGGGCATTCCCGCGATCTACCTCAACAGCGCCGCCACCAGCGCAAGTACCGGCACGCCCACCGCGCCGATCACCACGCCCGAACTGGCTATCGTCAAGCGCACAACCCAGCGCGGGTTCGCCTCGGTTGCGTTTGTGGCGTACTGGCGTGACAGCGGCGAACTGATCGCCACCAGCGGCCCGGCCGTGGGACGCACCATTCGCCAGGATTACTGGTTCTTCGGCACCGGCCCGCGCACCGTTGGCGATATCCCAACCACCGAGAATCCGCGATGATCCTGGGGCCCTGTTGACAGTCAACTCGCATTTCTCAACCGGCCATGGCAAAGTCGCCTGAACCATCTTCCGCCCCCGCATCCCGCCGCCGTCGCTGGCCGCGACGGCTGCTCATTGGCTTTCTTCTGTTGATCATCCTGCTGGCGGCGGCTGCCATCACCATCCAGTTTGTCCTCTGGAGCACGCTTCCCCGCGACCTCATTGTGAAGCAGTTGCAGCAGCAGCTTGGTGTGCGGGTCGAGCTGGCCGATGTGCAGACCGGCTGGTGGGGCCGCACGCGCCTGACCGATCTCGCCCTTAGCATGCCCCTGGCCGATGAGCCGTTCCTGCGCGCCCCCAGCGTGCGCGTGAGCCATACCAGCCTGCTGATGCTCATTCTTGGCCGGCCGCTGCGCATCAACACCGCCGAGGTGGACCAGCCGATCCTCACCATCGCCCAGCAGCCGGCCGGCCGCTGGAATATCCAGGCCCTTGGCGCCAGCGCCGGGGGTACAGCGGGCGAGCCGGATGCCAGCGCTCGCCGGCGAGGCATCGACCTGCCCGATCTGGCCATCACCAACGCCACCCTGAAAGTGGTGGATCAGCATGACCGGAGCACGACCATCGAACGGGTGCAGGTCAGCGGCCGCAACGAAACGGCCTTCGCGTATGCCCTGCATGTGGTGCTCGACAGCTATGCCACCATTGATGGACGGCTGAATCTGCGCGATTTCGATCACCGCCTGGTGATCCAGGGCAACGACCTGGCCACCCCGCTCAAGCCGATCGTGCCGGGCTTGCCCGAACCGCTGGGGGTGTCCGGCGAGTGGATCGGGCAGGTGCAGGGGGATGGCCTGCGTGTGCTGGCGCATGTCCGGCAGATGCAGGTCATGCAGTATCAGGCCAGGGGCGATGTGCGCCTGGATGCGGGTGATGGCGTGGTGGAGTTGCGGCCTGATGGCCTGGTCGTCGAGGGCGGTCCCGTGCCCCGGATGCAGGTGATCGAAGGACGCCTCCGCCTGGCCGGCGATGAACTGTCAGCTCAAGGTGTGCGCCTGCACGCGGCCGGTGGCGATGTCCGCGTGGACGGCCGCTGGCGACTGGATACCGGCACGGGATCGGTTGAGGCCAACTGGCACGATGTTGAGCTGCCGGCCACAGCCCGCCACAGCGGCGCCCTCACCGCCCGGCTCGAGCCGCAACTCGGCGGCGCGCGGCAGATAACCGCAAGCCTCAGCGCCTCGGGCCGGGCGGCCACGGCCAGTTTCGACACCGCCCTGACCCTCTCTGGCGAAGGCCAGCAGTGGGAACGCATGGACTGGGCACTTCAGACCCAGCGCCTGAACATTGAAGCGGGCCAGTATGCGATCAACCTCGATGGCCTGCGCGCCATCGCCCTGGGGCAGGGTGATCGCCTGGTGCTGCATGATCTGACGCTCCAGCAGGAAGGGCGTCTGCGCGGCGAAGGCACATTCGTGTGGGTGGGCAATAACGCCTGGACGCTGGAATTGTCCGGCAGCCAGTTGCCAGTCAGTCGCTTCGGCAAGTTGGTGGCGGGGTTCACCGTCCGAGCCGATGGCAACCGCCGGCGCGTGAACCTGCATGAAATGAGCTTCCGTGCCGGTGAATTGACGGCCACCGCGACCGGGTATTTCGATGCCGATGCGGCCGAGTCGCTGGTGCTGGAGGTGCAGGCCAGCCATCCCGCCCCGCGCGACCTGGTGCTGGCGGATAATCCGCCACTGCGCGGACCGCTCGACATGCACGCCACGGTCGCGGGAACACTCGATCCGTTGAACCTGAAGCTGCACGGGCAGCTCACCGGCCGCGATCTGCGCACCCATCGCCGGCAGATCGGCGATGTCAGCCTTCGCTTCGACGGCAGCATCGATCCCCATCAGATGCGCTTCGACACGCGCGAGCTGGAGCTGCTGGGCGGACAGTGGCGGCTTGATGGCGCCATCGAAACCGCCGCCGATGGCTCGCGCGATGCCCGCGTGAACATCGGTGTCCGCACACTGCCGATCGCCGCCGCCGCCGAGGTGTTTCGACTTGAGGGATTCGGCGGCACCATCAGCGGCGACTGGGCGATCGTGTTTCCCGGTCTCAGCGCGATGAGCGTCGAGGGATCGTTCATCGCTACCGATGTCGTCTATGGCCCCGCCCGGCGCCAGCCCGCCACTGCGCCAACGGTTGAACCAACCTTCGATGATCCCGCTCCCGTTGGCGAGCCAATTGTGCATCTTGACCGCATCACTGCTCGCACCATCCTGCGCAATCGCGTGATCCGCGTGGAAGACCTGCAACTGCGCCAGGCAGAAGGGCTGGCGCGCGGAAGGCTGATCTACCGGCTGGTCGAGCCGAAGGTGGTCCGGGGGGATCTGTCGCTGTCCAACTGGCGGCTGGAGATGCCCAGAAGCGAGGCAGCGCTGATGTTGTTCGGGTCAATCGGATTGACCGTCGATTTCGAAGAGGTGGCGCTGAGTGGCCCCATCGACCTGGCCGCCGACCTGATCCTGCGCCAGCAGAAGTTTGGCGCGATCAAACTCGCCGGTGAGTTCCAGCAGCGCAGTGTCAAGCTGCCAACCATCCAGGCCAGCCTGTTTGGCGGCCGCACATGGGGCCAGCTGACGCTCGACCTGGATCGCCCGCTGGACAGCCAGGGCATCCTTCAGATCAACGATATCGACGGCGCGGCCATCGCCGCCACCTGGCCAGCGCTGGAGGGGCTGGCAGGGCGCTACCGCGGTGTGATTGAGCTGCGCCCGGCCGATCCCGAGATCCGCCCGATCGCGCCGCTGCGCCTCAGCGGCTTCATTGACCCGGCCGACGCCCGCTTCCGCGCTGCCGACATCGGCTCGCTCACGTTCGATGCCTTCATCGATACCCGCCGTGGCCAGCGGAGCGCTACGCGGAGCCGGTTGCGCTTTGTGCTGGACAACGCTCGTCTGGAGGCGATGGGCGGACACTTCGATCTGCGCGGCCGCTACACCCGGCACGAGGAAGGGGAGGTCTCAGCCCAGTTCAATGTCATGTTCGTGGACCTGAGCCTCAACCAGTTCTGGCAGACATTTGCCGGGCCGGATGATGAAGCGGTGCCAGGGGTCATCAATGGCGGTGCGACCCTGCTGCTGGATCCCATCCGGCCTCAGGCCTCGTTTGGTGAGGCCGATGTGCGCCTGACGCGCAGCGACCTGCGCACCGTGGGCCCGATCGAGTTCCTCTATGGGCTGCTGAATGTCGGTGTCGATCAGCACGTGCCACAGGGTGAGGGAACGCTTCGCCTGCGGCTGGAAGGGGAGAATCTCGAGATCACCCGGATGAATTATTTCAACCGCGGGGTGGAGATCTGGGCCCTGGGCCAGTTCCGCAACATCTGGAACATGCCGCAGACCGAGGTGGAGGCGACGGTCGCCGGCACGACGCGGCCATTCCGCAGCCTGGAGTTGCCGCTGCTGGCCGATGTGCAGGATATCCTGGTCATCCTCCAGCGCGACCTGACCACGGTGAACGTCAGCGGCACGGTTGCCAAACCCGATTACGCCCAGGCCGGCTTCCAGCAGCTCAGTGGGGGCATGCTCGAACTGCTCACCGGCGAGATGCAAACCAAGGCCAAGCGCAAATAGCCCGCCACGGGGCGAAAGAGGAGCGGGGGATTCTTTGTGCTCAAACCAGCTTCATGGGGGCAGCGTACCTGCCTGTCTATTTATGTCGAGGAGATGAGATATGCCGCCGGGAGGGGTTATGCGGCCGGATTATCCCCGGCCACACCCCCTGGCGCAGCGCTGATGGGGTGCCAGGGTCAGCGGGCGCATCAACTCCGGGGCCCATCCCGTCGATGAGTGCCATGGGACGCCTTGCGCACCATGGTAGAGACGATCGATCAAACCATCACCCCCGCACCACCCGTTCGAAAAGCGCGAAAGGTGCGCACCATCTCCAGTGTGCGCATCATCACCGCGCTGATCGCGGCCATTGCGGCGGCCTGGCTGGGATACCTGCTGATCGCCGGCGAGGCAATCGAGGTCCACTGGACCGCGCAGGTGGCGCTGGCCGCGGCCGCGCTGCTGTCCAGCGCGCTGGTTTTTGTGCAGCAGCATTCCTACTGGGTCCGGCCGATGCGGCGGATGGAGCGCACCATATACGAGGTACTGGCAGGCGAGGCGGCCATCGAGGAGCTGTCTGCGATCGGCGGGGGGCCAGGCGCACTGGTGCCGGCAGTGCAGGCAGCGCTGCGCGAGCTGAAGATCCAGCGTTCCCGGCTCAACCTCGCCCACAGCGAGATGCGCCAGCGCGTGGCCAATCGCACCGATGCCCTGGAGCGCACCATCGGTGCCCTTCGGCAGCAGGCCGCGCGCGATCCGCTGACCGGGCTGTACAACCGCCGGCTGCTGCAGGACCACCTGCCGGAACTCATTCTGCGCTGCGCGGCGGATGAGACGCCGCTGGTGCTGCTCATGGCCGATGTCGATCACTTCAAGCTCGTCAACGACACGCTCGGCCATGCTGCCGGTGATCGCCTGCTGACCGATGTGGGCCAGATCATCCGCAGCGCGCTGCGCGAGGAAGACCTGGCGTTCCGCTATGGCGGGGATGAGTTTGTCATCGTGCTGCCCGGCCAGACGCGCCAGCATGCCGAGGCGCTGGCCAAGCGGCTCCAGGCGCTGATGGATGCGCTAGGCCGGACGCTGCGCGTGGCACGCCCGCCGCGCATGAGCATCGGCATAGCAACATTGGACGATATCACGCCGCCCAGTGCCGATGGGCTGCTGGCCGAGGCCGATCGCCGGCTCTATCAGATCAAGCACGCCCGCAACGCGGTACGCACCAGTGCGGCGTGAAAACGCACGCACGCGACGATGCGGATGGCGTGGGAGCCTCGTGCCCTCGTTTGCCGGTCGATAGCACCGGATGTGCGCTCGTCGCTCCCAATTCAGGGTGCATCGGCTCAGGGGGTATCGGTGTCCTGCTCGCCGGGGGCGGGCTTGAGGGGTTCGGACTGGAGCGAGCCATCGGAGGCAGCGCTGAGCTGCTCGATCTGCTTCTCGGCCGATTGCAGCACGCCACGGCAGTGTTGAATGAGGAAGTTGCCCCGTTCGTACTTCAACAGGCTTTCTTCGAGTCCCACCTCGCCTGCCTCAATATCTGCCAGGATCTGCTCCAGTTCCTTGAGGGCCTCTTCAAACGACTTGGGGATGGACTGGTTGCGCTTGGCCATGGGGGCATTCTATGATGAATGGGCGCTGCGCTGAAATGGCGGGTGCCTATAATGGCAGCAGCATGAGCCAACTGACCAGCCTGGGAATGGGCGCGAACAATATTCTGCAAGCGGAAGAGGCGCACACGCACCTCGTGCAGGTCCGCCGTCCGCTGCGGCGGGTGCTGGCAGTTGCGGGGAAATCGATCGACGATGTAGTCAACTGCCCGGTCGCCAAGAACCAGGTGCTCGGCTACTACAAGCTGCATCGTCAGGTCGAACGCGCCTGTGAAATCAGCGAGTTGGAACGCTGGTGGGGCGGGCGGTGAGGCGGCTGGCCCGGTTCTCGCCTGATCGTGCGGTCACGCTGTCCAGCGCGGGCTGCCAACGCGCGTTACGAAACAGGGCCTGAAGAAAACTGCAAGCCTGCTCCACGAGCCTTCATGGACCCGGCCGCAAGCTTCACCGAGGCGTTTGCCTGGTCATCGGGCCCGGGGCAAAGAAATACTCGCTTTCAGGATCATGTCTGCGGTAGTTGGCGGCTGCACGGGCCGTATCGGAGACGGCGTAGCAGTAGATGCACCCATGCGGACAGGTGTCGTAGGCGCCGATATCGCGGGATGCACAGCAGCCGCAGTCGGCGCGGTGTCCCTTGCTTCGGGCGGTGATTGGGCGGCCGGCGATGTCGCTGAGGCGCTGGGGATCAATGCAGCGGGCATCGTCGATGCCGTCGATCAGCAGTTCGCGCTGACCGCAGAGGGTCAGGCGGATCCCGTTTTCCCCGGCGATCCCTGCCAGCCGTTGCGCCAGCGAGCGCTTCGCCTCAGCGCTGGGATCTTCCCAGGTAAACCCTTCCGCCCGAGCGGCAGCATTCATGTTTTTCAAGGTCTTGCGATAGATCTGTGCAAAGGAGATCACGCATTCATCCGTTGCCCCGCGCAATAGCCGCGCCAGGTCCTCGAAACGCCGCAGATGTGTCTCGGTGGGCGTCAGGGATGAAAGCACGATTGTGTCGTACCGCCAGACAACCACGCGCGGGCCGTAAGTGTCGCAGAGGTGCCGGGCGTGACGCACAGATCGGCGCGCGTCTGTCACTGCCCGCTCGAGTGCGCGCGGGTAATCATTGATGCCGAACTGGACAACGAATGGAAACCCCAGCGCATGAACCTGCTCCAGCGCTGGCAGGAACGGCTGGATGTTCTTGGTCCAGAAGACAAAGCCATCCACGTCTTCCGGCCGCAGCGAAACCTCGTAGGTGGCGCTGGAATAGGGGCTGGTGGTGCGGCAGAACCCGGCACGCAGGCGGTTGAGAAACCAGCGGCCATAGAAGGCGGGGATATCGGTCTTGTAACTGGCCGAGATAATCATGCGCGGCTGACGATCCCACACGCCGGCCCGAACGCCAGTGCCGGCAAAGGCAGTATACGCGCTTTCGAATCATCGGTTGGACAGCGCAGCGGAAGCCGCCGCGCTGGGCATATCAAAGCGGCCATCCGGGGCGATGTGCGGTTCTCAGCCCCCCCTGGCTGCTGATCCACCGTACATGCTCCGCGGATGGCCGCTTTACAGGCCGGCCATCACCTGATGCCCATCGACACCAGAGCCTACTGGCGGTCATCGCCGTGCGGCTTGTCACTCAGGTGGGGTTTGTCCGGGTTATCCACCTGGAGGTGCGGCTTGTCAGAGCCGATCCGCCCACTGTCTTTGTCGCGCTCGTGCTGGCGATCCTGTTTGTCCGATTCGCGGGCACTGGCCGTCCGGGCCTCATCGGTATCGATCTCGCCTTCGGCCCGCATGCCATCCTGGCTGCGGTCAGAACGGTCACGGATATTGTCCCGGCTGCGGTCGGGGCTGCTTCGGTCCCGCTGCACCGAGTCGCGGGCGGCGGCATCATGCTCGCCGCGGTCTCCCGCGGTGCGGGCACGGTCCATAGCGGGATCATCCTCCATGGCGCCCTGGGCAGCGGTCCCTTCATCCGGCTGATTGGGGGTGTGGCTCGGCGCGGTGTGATCACGGCCGGCGCTGCCGGTATGGCCTGCCCCCGGGGTGCCGGTCACATCGCCGGTATCGGCAGTCGCGCCGATCTGGCCACCGGCGGTGGAGGCATCCGCTCCGCCGCGATCAGTTGGCTGGGTGGCGGGCGGTTGGGCCGTCATCGGTTCCTGCGTGAGGGGGCGATCTTCACCCAAGGCCGAACCGGTCAATGTTGCGGCCACCACGATGGCGGCGCAGGTCAGAATCGAGCGATGCATGGCATTCTCCTTTCGCGTGGGGACTGGCTCCGTCCATGGCCGCGCACGACACCTTGTCGCGTGCGGCAGGCAGATCCGCACCCTTGTCCTTCCCGATCATCCCTGAACCCGCCGGAACGTCCCGGCGATATTCGGGACTCTGCCGCAAGCAAGTTCTGTTCCGCCGGGGGCAAGCAGGGCGGCACCCGAGCCGTTTGTCCGCCAATGTGCTGCGCAGAAGCGGGGAGGCTGCTCGTGTGCACGCGAGCCACACCCCGCATAACTGCTGGCATGAAAAAGGCGCCCGTTTGCTCGTCTGGTCCGGCACCCGCAGGACATCTATAATGGCTCGATCAGGCTGTTGTGAGCGCAACGCAATCAACATTGAGGATGGCAATGAGCTACTATCCGGGCAGTTCAGCCGCGGATCGAGGCGATGACAGGCGGTACGCCCGGTATGGATTGGACCTACACGCTCAGCTTTGCAGTCATCTGTCCAGCGCTCTTCGGGCTGCTGGGGATGATGTTGCCGCGCCGGGCCATTGCGCCGAGGGTGTGGCTGGGTGTGCTGGCGCCGGTAGTGTCGTTTGCGCTGCTGTGGACCTGTCTTGCCTTGCGGGGGACTGAGGCGGGCCCCATCGGCATCGCGTGGATGCCGTCTCTGCACCTGGACCTGTCATACCAGCCCGACCGGCTTGGCCTCTTTTTCGCCCTGCTCGTTGCCGGTATCGGCATACTCATCACCCTGTACGCCCGCGCCTATTTCGGCCCCGACCAGAACGCGCTGTATCGCATCTATCCAAGCCTGCTGCTGTTCATGACGGGCATGCTCGGACTGGTGCTGGCGGACAATTTCGTCCTCCTTCTGCTGTTCTGGGAGCTGACATCAATCAGCTCCTTCCTGTTGATCGGATGGGAACGGGATGATCCGGCGGCCGTGCGAAATGCCGTCCAGGCTTTCATCACCACGGGGGCCGGCGGGATGGCCCTGCTCGGGGGATTGATCCTCCTGGGGCTGACGACCGGTAGCTGGAGCTTTTCGGAACTGGCTGCCGGGGCGGACCTGTCCGGCTGGGAAGTATCGGCCGCGTTCCTGCTGATACTGGTCGGCGTGGCGGCCAAAAGTGCCCAGTGGCCGTTTCATTTCTGGCTCCCCGCCGCCATGGCCGCTCCGACGCCCATCAGCGCCTATTTGCACTCGGCCACGATGGTCAAGGCGGGGGTCTATCTGCTGGGTCGCGTGGCCGACCCGATGGCCGCGCTGGCGCTCTGGCCGGTGCTGCTGATCCCCATCGGCACGGTGACGATGCTGCTGGGGGCGTATGTGGCCCTGCGCAAGACAGATCTGAAACTGATCTTTGCCTATACGACGGTCAGCCAACTGGGGTTGCTGGTCTGCCTGTATGGATTGACGCCTTACGCCGCTGGCGACACGCCGACGGTGCTGTGGGATGTCACGCAGATCCTGAACCACGCCCTGTACAAAGCGCCGTTGTTTATCCTGGCCGGTGCCATCGCTCACCTCTTTTTCACGCGAGATCTGCGCGACCTTTACGGGCTGTTCTACCAGGGCCGCCTGGAGCGGCGGCTGGCGATTCTGATGCTGCTGGCCGCCTATGCCATGGCAGCCGGGCCGCTGACGCTGGGATTCACCGCCAAGGAGTTCTTCCTGTACGGCGTCTACAACGCCTACCACGCTTCGGGAAACTGGCTGTTGCTGGTTGTGCTGGCTGCCGCTGTCTGCCAGGCGGTTTTGAATTTCGTGATTTTCCTTCGCTTCGTGTTGACCCTGCTGGGGCCGGAGGAGTCAGCCGCCGCCCAGCCGCCACACGACCCGGAAGCCGAGGAAGAGCGCATCGCCTACGAAGACTATCACGCGATCCAGACCGGCTTCTGGGCCGTGATGCTCTGGGTGCCGGCGGCATTTCTGCTGGCGATTCAGTACCTGGGCGGCATCGTGCCGATGCTGCTGGATCCGCTGCTGGTGCTGCTGGAGCGTGGGCGGGTGGGATTTGAGCATCTTCCCGGGCTTTGGCATGCCATCCTCCGTCCGAGCGTGCCACTGGCGCTGAGTGTGCTGGCCATCATCATCGCCTTCGGGCTGGCGTTTCTGCCGGTTCGCCTTGGCCTGGGGCCGGTCTGGCGCGGAATCATTCATGACTGGCACGAGCGGCTCTTTCCATGGTTCTACGCGCTGGCAACCAGGGGGGGCGGTCGCCTGTTTGGCCTGGTGCAGACGGGTAATTTGCGGACCTATCTCGCGGTGCTGTGCGGTGCGCTGATCGTGCTGGTGGCGTGGGCATCCTGGTCGACCGGCATCGCGCCAGACCTGACCCGCGCAGCGCAGCACGATGCGGCGTGGGGCAGCCCGTTGCCCCTCTATGCCGTCGGGATTGTCCTGTGTGTGGCAGCGCTGCTGATGCCATTTATCCACCACCGGGCGGGCCGTGTGATGATCCTGAGCACGGTTGGGTACGGTGTGGCCAGCCTGTTTTATTTCTACAGTGCCCCAGACCTGGCGCTGACGCAGGTATCGATCGAGACGGTTGCGCTGATTCTCTTTCTGCTGGCGCTGGGCCTGCTGCCCCGGACAGCCGCCGCGCCTCCGGAGCGGCTGATGCGCCTGCCGCGGTTGGCGCTGGCGGTGGGGGGGGGCCTGATCATGTGCTGGCTGACCCTGGCCAGCTCGCTGGAAGACCGTCCGGCGATGGATTTTCTTAATGCCCGCGGGGAGCCCTTCGCGCATCTCGGCGAGTTCTTCGTGCGCAATGCCAGCGAGGGGCAGGATGTTCCCGATCACCATCCCGGGGGAGGTGGAAGCAACGTGGTGAACGTGATCCTGGTCGACTTCCGCGGCCTGGATACCTTTGGCGAGATCACCGTGCTCGGTATCGCTGCCCTGGGGGTGCTCCTGCTTCTGCATCATCGCGCAACCGGCCGCCGGTTTGGCCGCTACCGGCATCCGCGGCGGATCATGGGAACCACCGGGCTGCGGCGGATCTTTGGCACATCATCCCTGCCGGCCAACCGCAGGTGGATTCACGGCCTTGGATTAAGCAGCGAACCGCTGCGTGTGGCGACGAAGCTGATCGTTCCGTTGAGTCTGCTGTTTGCGCTGTTCGTCTTTTTCAAGGGGCATCAATCGCCGGGGGGCGGATTTGTGGCGGGACTGGTGGCGGCGATTGCCTTGATTGCACACCGGATGGCACATGGCCGGGCCAGCCTGCGCCACATGGTGCCGGTGGCGGCTCCGCGGCTCATCGGGATCGGACTCCTGCTGGCGATGGTCACTGGCCTGGGGCCGGTCCTGCTGGCTTACCCATTCCTGACCAGCCGCTATGGGTACCTGGAGATTCCCGGCCTGGAGCAGCCGATTGAATGGACGACCGCGCTGGCCTTCGACCTGGGGGTTTTCCTGGTGGTCGTTGGCGTGGTGCTGGCGATGATCAATGCCTTGAGTGAAGAAGCGGAGGAGCGATGACCCTGTTCATTGCGATCACCATCGGCATCCTGTTCGGCACGTCGATCTACCTGATGCTCGGACGTGAGCTGAAGGAAGTGTGCATGGGATTTTTCCTGCTCAGCCATGCCGCCAACCTGGCCATCATCGAGGCCGGACGCTCGGGCGGCGGCGTGCTGGCGCCGGTGCTGGGCAAGGGCCCCATTGAGCAGCTTGCCGATCCGCTGCCGCAGGCGCTGATCCTGACGGCCATCGTGATCGGGTTTGCCGTCCAGGGCTTCCTGCTGACGCTGCTGGTGGTCATCTGGCGGCGCAGCGGGACACTGGACACCCGGGAACTGGCTGCCGAGCCTGACAGCGAATCAGCAACCGCATCGCAGTCCTCGATTTCTGTTAACCCCGCACCGCCCGGCACTGCCCACGCATGAGCTCGAACCTGATCATCTTCCCGATCGTGATTCCGCTTGCGGCGGGCCTGCTGTCGCTGCTTGCAGCGGCACGTCCCGGCGCCCAGCGCCTGATCGGCTTGCTGGGGCTGGGCAGCAACTTCATCATCGCGCTGGCGATCCTGGCAGCGGTGCTGGCAGATGGCGGGCAGATTCTGGTGCTTCAGGGCGGTGACTGGCCAGCGCCGTTTGGCATTTCCATCGTCGTGGATGGGCTGTCGGCGATCCTGCTGGCAGCGGCGGCGCTGGTGCTGCTGGGCACGTATCTCTACTGCGATGAAGAGCTCCGCCGGAAGGGGGGCGGGCTGTTCCATCCCCTGTTCCTCCTGCTGGCGGTGGGGGTGCAGTGGAGCCTGCTGACCGGCGACCTCTTTAACCTGTTTGTGGCGTTCGAAATCATGCTGATGGCATCCTATGCCCTGCTGATTTTCGGAACCTCGCGCACGCAGATGCGCCAGGCGTACAAGTATGTCCTCATCAACCTGTTCGCCTCCACACTGTTTGTCACCTGCTGCGGCTTGATTTACGGCCATGTGGGCACGCTGAATCTCGCGGACCTGGCCCGCCTGAGCCACAGCGGAAACCTGCCGGCCGGCGCTGTGCCCGCCATCGCGGTGCTGCTGCTGGTGTTTGGGGCCAAGACAGCCATGTTTCCGCTCTGGTTCTGGCTTCCCGATACCTATCCAACCCTGCCGGCGGGCTTGGGGGGATTGCTCGGCGGGCTGCTGACGAAGGTAGGCGCCTATGTGCTGATCCGCATCTTCGTCATGGTGTTCGGCCCGGCCGATGGACCGGTGACCGGCGTGCTGCGCCCGATCATCCTGCCGGCGGCCGGTGTGACGATGTTCCTGGGGGTGCTGGGCGCGGTGTCGATGAATTCGGTGCGCCAAATCCTCTCGATTCACATTATCAGCCAGGTGGGCTACATGGTGATGGCGGTGGGGCTGGGGATGGGCGCGGGGCTGACGATCGAGAATCGGGAGTTGGCCATCGCCGGTGGCATCTTCTTCATCCTGCATAACATGGTCGTCAAGAGCAGCCTGTTTCTCTGCGGTGGCCTGATGCGCCATCAGAGCGGAACCGATGAGCTGGACAACATGGGCGGTCTTGCCCGCCGGGCGCCCTGGCTGGCGATGCTGTTTTTCATCGCGGCCCTGAGCCTGGCGGGACTGCCACCACTGAGCGGCTTTTTTGGCAAGTTCGTGCTTGTTCGCGAGGCGATGCGCGCGGAACACTATGTCCTGGCGGGTACTGCACTGGCCACCAGCGTGCTGACCCTGCTGAGCATGGTGAAGATCTGGAGCTACGCCTTCTGGTCCCGCCCGAAGGATATCCCCGCGCCGCCAAGGGATATGCCGGCCGGCGGAATGCGCTTCGCGACGGCGGGTACGGCGATACTGGTGGGGGCGGCAGTGCTGCTTGGCCTTGGGGCTGAGCCGGTCATGCGCGCCTCACGGCTGGCCGCCCGCACTATCGTCGATCCATCCGCGTACATTGAGGCGGTCCTGGGCGCTGAGCGGATCCACCCGATCCGCATGGCAACGGCCGCCCCTTCGGAGGATGCCCAGCCATGACTCTGTTCCTGCTCAACATCCTGCTCGCGGTGCTGTGGTGTTTCACCTGGGGCACGTTCAATTTTTCCACACTGCTGGTGGGGTTCGTGTTGGCGTACTTCCTGCTGGGCATTTACAGCCGGGTGACAGCAATGGAGGGCTATGGCACCAAGGTGCGCGACCTGATCCGGTTCTCGCTGTACTTCGTGCGCGTGCTCATTATCGCCAACCTCCAGATCGCCTACGAAATCCTCACGCCCGGCCTGCATGCTGCGCCGCGGATCGTGCGGTTTGATGTGACCGGGCTCACCCCGGCCCAGCGCACCATCCTGAATAACGCCATCAATCTCACGCCGGGCACCCTGGTGGTGGATATCTCCCCGGATCGGCGCACCTTTTATGTCCATTGCATGTACGCCCGCGACTACGACCGGACCATCGCGGATCTGAACGACCTGAAACAGCGACTCATCGCGGAGGTGTTCTAGTGCGATTCCTGGCAGAAACGACAATTCCCTGGCATGAAGCGATGGTCGATCGGACGGTTGAGGTGGGGATCGTGGTGGTGGCGATCGGCGTGCTGGCGTGCCTGATACGCATGTTCCGCGGACCTCACCTCTCCGACCGGGCCATTGCGCTGGACACCCTGGCGATCCAGGTCATCGGGCTGGTCATCCTGCTGACGCTGCGGATCGATTCGCTGGTCCTGTTTGATGGGGCGCTGGTGCTGTCGCTGGTGGGCTTCGCCGGTACGGTCGCGGTGGCCCAGTACATCATCCGGCCACATCGCCGGCGGCGGGCCAACCCCGATGCGCCAGTGAGGCAGGATATCTGAGGCAGGGCAGGTTGAGGCAAACATGATGAACCACGTGGCCATCCTGAACGTGCTGACAACCCTCTTTCTGATCGGCGGGCTGTTTTTCCTGCTGGTGGGGGCCCTGGGGGTCTTGCGCCTGCCGGATGTCTACCTGCGCATGATCGCGGCCAGCAAGTGCATCACGCTGGGTATTACCGGGATGCTGATCGCCGGTGTGTTCCATTTTATCGTGATTGGCACATCGCCCGCTGTTCCCGATGCCGAGGATTCTTCGGCGGTGGCGGCCTCCACCAAGGCCGTGCTGGTCATCCTGTTCCAGTTTGTTGCCGGCCCGGTCGGGATCCACATGCTGGCGCGGGCCGCGCATATCGATCGTGTGCGCATGTGGAGCGGCACCTTGAGTGATGACCTGAAAGAAGACCTGATCGACCATCAGTGAATTTCTCCAGGCCCGGCCTGGTACGGCGAACAACGGACCGCCCCCTCCCGCTCCTCTTTTGCCTCTGGCCAATGTTTTTCACGCCATCACAGGGGGTTGTGCGCCTTCACCGCAATTTGCTCAAAAATTGTTTGACAGGCGATCCTCTTGTGATACACTTGTCTCATTAGGATACCCATGTCCAAGGAGATACCTATGTCCCTGACCCCTGCACAGATGGATCAGAAGATCGATGAACATTTCAGGTACGAGGCGGCTGATGATGTTGCCGGCGTGCTGGCCACGCTGGCGCGGGATGCCACGCATGACATTGTGGGCTGGCCGACGGGCCCGAACTACGGGCGGGACAATGCCCGGCCGTTCTACGAGCAGATGTTTGCCGACCTGGCCGAGAGCAAGGTCACACCGGTCAAACGGCTGTATGGCGACAACTTCCTGATCGATGAATCCCTCTGGGAAGGTCGTGCTCCCGGCCGGCCCTTCGGGCTGGAGGGGCGCAATCGCCCGCTCAAGTTCCGTATCCTGCATGTGGTGGAGTTCGCGGCCGATGGCCTGATTCAGCGGGAACAGGTCTGGCTGGATATGGCGGCCATCATCCAGCAACTGCCCCAAGATGCCCCGGCCGCAGCTCCAGTGGCGGCCGTTTAGCGTGGATGGCAGCGGCGGGCAGCGGGTGGCACAGATCCGCTGCCCGGCGCTTCCTCCACAGGAGACGAACCAGGAGAGAGATCGAATGACGCAGCGACCTTCCACTGAAGCCGGTCGGCAAAACCAGCGGCGGCGGACGCGCAAGGATCTGCTGGCCGCCGCCGGACGGCTACTGAAGCAGGGGCGCACGCCCACTATGGACGAGGTGGCCGAGGAGGCGATGGTGTCGCGCGCCACGGCGTATCGCTACTTTCCAAGCATCGAAGCGCTGCTGCTGGAAGCGCCGCTGGAGGGCGCAGCGCCCGACCCGCAGGCGGTATTCGCCGGTGATGACTCAACCGATCCGGCCGAGCGCATCGACCGGGCCGAGGCCGAGCTGCACACCATGTCCTACCGCAACGAGCGGCAGTTGCGGCTCATGCTCGCGGCCAGTCTCGAACGTACTGCCCGCGAGCAGACGAGCGGCGATATTCCCGTGCGCCAGAATCGCCGTACCCCGCTGATTGAGGCGGCACTCGCCCCGGCGCGTGGCCGGTTCAACGATGAAACCTATGACAGGCTGTGTGCTGCGCTGGCGCTGATCTTCGGCACGGAATCCATGATCGTTTTCCGGGATGTCCTGGGTCTGGACGAAACCACCGCGCGGCAGGTCAAGAGCTGGGCCGCCCGTGCGCTGGTGCAGGCAGCACTGTCCGAATCGGCCGCCAGCCCGCCCGACGATGCCGCTGCCCCATCCCGCCCAACACCAGATCGGACCCAATCACCGGTGCGCCATCACTGAAGGCGAAACCGGTCCCATCATCGTGCCCCGGCCGGTCTGCTTGCCAGGCCGACACCACGGCTATGAACGTCGCTCCAGCGGATTTCTCAGGTGCGATTAAAACTGGATGAGGATACACTGTGCCGACGCATCCAATCAGAAGGGAGAGTAGATCTATGTTGTTTCGGGGAATCGCCCGGGGGATCGTGGCAGGGGTGCTGGTTGGCGCCCTGACGGCCGCAGCAGCGACGGCACAAACAGTCAAATTTGAGCAGAACCTGGAGCCGGGGCAGTCGATCGCCTTTGATACCCAGATGCGCATGCAGATGGGCTTCAATGTGTCCGCCCAGGGGCAGGTCATGCAGCGCATGGACCAGAAAGTGAGCCAGAACCGCGGCGGGCGGGTCGATATCCTCGAGGTGCGCGATGGCGCTCCCGCCAAGGTGCGCGCCACCTTCGCGCCCAACTGTGGCGGCGTGGTGGAATCCATGGGCCAGAGCCAGCAGATGCCGTTCTCCCTGGCTGGCCAGACCATCACCATCAGCAAGGGCCAGATGGGCGAGTTGATCATCGATCATGATGCCAACATCGACCCTGGGACGATGGATGAGTTGAAGACGCTGCTGGAGCGCCCCGAGGCGCTGTTCCCCGAGCGGGTGTTGCAGGTCGGGGAGGAATTTGAAGTTGGCGCAGCTGCCATCCGCAAGACTTTCGCCGTGGACAATTCCAGCCAGGCCAGCGCCCGCGGCAAGCTGCTGGAAGTGCGCCAGCAGGATGGTCGCCAGCAGGCCCGGGTGAGCCTGACGGCCAACATCCAGACCAAGGTCGAAGGGATGATCGACCTGGACATGCGGATGCAGGGCGAGGGATGGTTTGACGTACAGAGCAGCCGGATGATCGAGGGGCAGCTTCAGGGCCCGCTGAAAATCAGCGGCCAGGCGGCCCAGCCGATGGAGCCGGGCGGTGCGCCGGTGCAGCTTCAGTTTGCCGGTGATGGGCAGTTTGCCTATAGCCAGAAAGGCGGGATCAGCAGCGGCGGCGCAGCCCCCGCGCCGCTCGGGGGCCCGGGGCCGGTGGTCATCGATCGGCCCGCCGACGGCCTGCCCAATCCGTTTGATCAACCCGCCCCCGGCCCCGCTGCCGCCAAGCCCTCACTGGCCGGCACTTACAATGGCGATGGCATGACGCTGGTGCTGAGTGAGCAGGGAGATACCTACGCCGGCACAGTCGAACTGAATGGCCAGAAGGCCCAGTTCCAGCAGGTGCGGCCGGGCGCCGATGGTGCCATGCAGGGCAAGTTCCAGATCGGCAACAATGCCTTCGATTTCTCTCTGGCACCCGTGGGCGATGGGCTGGTCTTCACGACCGGCCGCTCCAGCTATAACCTGAAGCGAGCCGCTCCGGCCAACCCGTTTGATCCGTGAAGCAGTACCAGTGGCGGCGGATAGCCCCCGGGACTGCCCGCCGCCACTGGATTCAGCGAATAACCACCTTGCCCAGCGTATACCACCCATCGCCATGGCGGCCTTCAATGGCCAGGCGGATGGGTTTCTGATGGCGCGGGTCGCGGCCATACCACAGGCAGACGCGCAGCTCATACTCGCCCGGTGGAACCGCACCCGCTATGCGATCCGTGATCTGGACCACCCGCCCGGCGGGCAGGTCCGGCGGATTTTCCAGGAAGGCGGGGGTGAAGACCTCAACCTCGCCGGGCATCAGTTCACTCACGGCCAGACCTGAGTCGAGTTGGACCGGCTGACCTGCCCTCCCGGCCGGGCGAAGCTGCCACTGCACGCGCGCCGGCTGATAGATCGGGGCCGAGCCAACATTCTGCCAGGAACTGGTGATCTCAATGCCCTCGCTGGTGGGTTTCACTTCCACCGAGCGCAGCACGATGCGATAGCCGAGACGACGCACAAATCGCTCAATCTCTGCCCGCACCGCCTCGCCTTCCGGCAGCGGGGCCGACTTGTTGTTCAGCACTGATGCGTGGGTTGCCAGGGCATAGTTGAAGATGTACCGCAGCGACCAGCCTTCCTGCACCCAGCGGCGTGCATCCCAACAGCTTTCATAGGCCACCGGGGCGCGCTTCCAGGCATCGTGCAGCCGGGCCTCGGCAAACCAGCCGGGATACCCTTTGCGCATGTGGCACCATTGCTTGGTCACGCCTCCCAGGTCACCGAGACAATCAGCCCGCCAGCCCGTGCCGCGTGCAGTGGCATAGGCCAGGTCATCACCGCCGCCAATCAGCATGAGCAGCGGCGTGGTTTTGAAGGCTTCCAGGTATGTGTCAACGATCTTCCGCCGCACCTCTGGCCTGGGCAACTCGACCGGATCCGATCCAGACATGTGCCATTCGCCCCACCAGCCGACCGATCCGAGATCAACGTGGCTGATGCGCGGATCGCCATCGTACTTCCGGCCGAGCTGACGGATCAGCTCCAGGTGGATCTCCAGTGTGCGCGGATCATCCAGGTCGGGGATCTCCAGTTCCCGATCCTCATATTTGGTTCGAACGATGCGTCCACCCGCCGCTGGCAGCCACGCTGGATGATAGGGGGTATCGGGCGTGGTTGAGTGCGCCATCACGCGGAAGGCCAGCGTCTGACCGCTGGAGGTGGCAGCCTCGATCCGCTTCTCGATGGCGTCGAACCGATAATCGCCGTGGGTCGGCTCCACATCATTCCAGCGGAAGCGGATGTAGTAGACGCTCGAGGGGAGCCAGTCGGGCAGGTTCTTGTCGCTGTCGGCCGATTTGTGAAAGGTTTGCCAGCCGATGTCGGGGTTGGCCAGCAGGTCGTCAATTTCCCGGGGGGTAAAGGTGGCTTGAGCCATGATGCAACATGAAGGCACAAGGGTGATTGCCAAAGTGACAAGGCAAGCTGGGAACGCGCGAAAGTGCACCTTGCTTATCTTACCCGTTGGGCAATCGCGTGTTGACGCCTGAGCGCATACAATCAGCACGATGTTTGTCGATGAAGCGGAAATTTACGTGAAAGCCGGCGACGGCGGGCCGGGATGCGTGGCCTTTCGGCGGGAAAAATTCGTCCCCAAGGGCGGGCCGGATGGCGGCGATGGGGGCGATGGCGGCAGTGTCTACTTTCTGGCCGATCCCAGCGAGAACACACTGCTCGATTTTGCCTCCAAGCATCACTGGCGCGCCCCCCGCGGCGAGGCGGGACAGGGCAAGAAAAAGGCCGGCCGATCCGGCGAGGACCTGGTCATCCGCGTCCCTCCCGGTACGCTCATTTTTGACAAGGAGCATGGCATTCTCCTGGCCGATCTCGATGCGCCGGGCAAGAAAGTGCTCATTGCCCAGGGGGGTAAGGGTGGACTGGGCAACTGGCACTTCAAAAGCTCGACCAACCAGGCCCCGCGCTACGCCCAGCCGGGCACCCCGGGGCAGGAGCGCACGCTGAAGCTGGAGCTCAAGCTGATCGCCGATGTGGGCCTGGTAGGTATGCCCAATGCCGGCAAGAGCACCCTGCTGCGGTCGATCAGCGCAGCCCGGCCGAAGGTGGCCGATTATCCGTTCACCACGCTGGAGCCGCAGCTCGGCATCGTCGAGCTGGTGGGGGATCGGCGGATGGTCTTCGCCGATATTCCCGGGCTGATCGAGGGCGCCCAGCAGGGGGCCGGCCTCGGCCATGCATTTTTGCGCCACATCGAGCGCACCAAGGTGATCATCCACCTGCTCGATCTGTTTCCCACGGATGGCTCTGATCCGGCTGAGAACTATCGGATCATCCGCCGGGAACTGGAGGCCTTCAGCCCCACGCTGGCCCAGAAGCGCGAGCTGATCGCGGCCAACAAGATGGACCTGGCTGTTGATGATGAAGCGCTGGACAAACTCATGCAGGACCTGCCGGATCGCGAGATTTTCCCCATCTCGGGTGTCAGCCGCCAGGGGGTGGAACCGCTGCTGGAGTCGATCTGGAGCCTCTTGCAGGAATTGCGCGCCAGCGCCGCACCTGCGCCCATGCAGCGGTAAACGTTGACCGCGCTGCCTGGACCCTGGCGCCTTGCCGGGCACGGGGCGGCGACGGCGTGCGCCAGCAGTGATTTTGCAGAAAATTGTTGAAATCCGCGGTGCCGTTGCTATACCTATCCCGATCCCACCGGTGCGATTTGAACACAGATGGCGCTGCCCGGCGGGCGTTGCGCCGCACGTCAGGCCGAGCCCTGTCGTGTGTTGGGGAAGTGCCGTAACCAAGGAGAGACAATGGCTACGGGAACCGTTAAGTGGTTTGATTCAAAGAAAGGGTTTGGTTTCCTGGTGAACCCGGAAGGCAAGGACGTGTTCGTCCACTTCAGCTCTATCCAGGGGGATGGGTTCCGCTCGCTGAAGGAGGGGGAAGCGGTGGAATACGAGGAAGTTTCCGGCACCAAGGGGCTGTCAGCCCAGCAGGTGCGCAGGCTGGTCCAGTCGATCCGTGATCGGGCCAAGGTGTAAAACCGCCGGCCTGCGCTCGCGTTGCCCGCATTCGCAGGGGGATACCGGTAATCCGCGCGCTCTGGCACGGCGCGTGGACAGATCCCCGCCTTTGCTTCTACCCTTCCCTCCATGACTTCGTTCGCATGGGGGCTGATCATCGGCATTCTGACCACTTTGACGCTGTCAGCGGTGGGGGCGGTCTTGGCCTATCGCCGTTTCGTCACCCTCGAGCGCCGGGCCCGTCAGACCGAGCGCCTGGCCGAGTTGGGCACGCTTACCGGCGGGCTGGCTCATGAGCTGAAAAACCCCCTTTCCACCATCTCGCTCAACCTGCAACTGCTGCGCGAGGATCTGTCGACCGAGGATCCTGTCAACAGCCGCATCGCCACCCGCATTGCCACTGTCCAGCGCGAGGCCGCCCGTCTCAAGGACATCCTCGATGACTTCCTCCGCTACGGGGGCAAGATGGAACTGGAACGCCGGCCAACGGATCTGAACGAACTGTGCGAAGATCTGGTGGACTTCTTCCTGCCGCAGGTGCAATTGCAGAAAATTGCCCTGAGACTCAAGACGTTGCCCGAGCCGGTCATGGCAGACATCGATCCCAAGTTGATCAAGCAGGCTGTGCTGAACCTCATGATTAACGCGCTCCAGGCGATGGGCGAAGGAGGCGAAATCATGCTGGTTGTCTCCCGTACTCCGCAGTGGGGCGTGATCGACGTGATCGACACCGGCAGCGGCATCCCAGAGGACGTGCGCGAGATGATCTTCGTCGCCTACTATTCCACCAAGCGAACCGGCACCGGCCTGGGCCTGGCCATGACCCATCGGATCATTGAAGAGCACGGCGGCCGCATCAGTTTCCGCAGCGAATCGGGGAAGGGTACTGATTTCACCCTGCAACTGCCGCTGGCCAAATGACTGGCGGACCAGGATGCCAGGGGCGCGGCGTTCATTCCCCGAATGGTTAGTGGCCATTCGAGCCTGCCAGGCGGCTGGATCGGCCGGGCAGCGCGTGCCTGGGGCGGGTTGACAGGACCGGCCGCCCGCGCCGCCTCGTTCATTGCCCCTCACTCGTCTATACTCGCTGAACGATATGGCAGACAAAAACGTAACCAAATCGCTGATCCTCATCATCGACGATGAGCGTGAGCACGCGGAGGTGATGAGCGAAGCCCTGCAACGGCTGGGGCACAAGTGCGATGTGAGCTACTCGCTGGCCGAGGCGGAGGCGAAGCTGGAACGCCGGCTGTATGATGTCGTGGTCACCGATCTGGTGATGGAAGGGCGGCGGGATGGGCTGGCGGTGCTGGAGGCGTCCAAGCGGCAAAACCCGGCCCCACCGGTGATTCTCGTCACCGCCCACGCCGACATCCCCACCTGTAAAGAGGCCCTCAACGAGGGGGCTTATGATTACATCGAAAAGCCGCTGGACCTGGAGTATTTCCGGGCGCAGGTGAATCGCGCTGCCGAGCGCATGGCCCTGGAGAAGCAGAACCTTGCCCTGCAGGAGCAGCTGATCGAAGACAGTGGCTTCCAGGGCATCATCGGCAGCAGTGCCATCATGCGCCAGGCGGTCCAGACCGCCCGCCAGGTGGCCCCCAGCGACATTCCGGTGCTGATCACCGGCGAATCGGGCACCGGCAAGGAGCTGATCGCCCGCGCGATTCACACCAATTCGCGCCGTCGCAAGCATCGGCTGGTGCCGTTGAACTGCGCGGGCTTGAGCGAGTCGATCCTCGAGAGCGAGCTGTTCGGCCACGTGCGCGGCGCCTTCACCGGCGCAACCGGCGAGCGCGAGGGTCGCTTCGAGCATGCCGATCGCGGCACGCTCTTCCTCGACGAGATCGGCGACATGCCCCTGACCATGCAGGCCAAGCTGCTTCGCGTACTGGAAAACGGCGAGGTGGTCCGCGTCGGCTCCAATGAGCCGATCAAGGTGGACGTGCGGTTCATCAGCGCCACCAACCGCAACCTGGAAGAACTGGTGGCCGACAAGCACTTTCGCGAAGACCTGTACTTCCGCATCAAGGGTGTCACCATCCAGTTGCCCGCGCTGCGCGAGCGGCGCGAGGACATCCCGCTGCTGATCCACTATTTCATCGAGCAGTTCAACCAGAAATACGGCAAGCAGATCACCGGTATCGAGCCGGAGGCCCAGCAGGTGCTGATGAGCTACGGCTGGCCGGGCAATGTGCGCGAGCTGCGCAATGCCATCGAGAACATGGTGGTGATGAGCACGGGCGACCGCCTGACGGCCGATGCCCTGCCCGCCGGCATCCGGCCCCGTGCCGGCGCCATCACCGGCGGCATGAACAACCTGGTTGGCATCAGCATCGAGCAGGCCGAGAAGGAGCTGATCCGCAACACACTCAAGATGGTCAACGGCAACCGCGAGCAGGCCGCCAAGATCCTCGGGATCGGCGAACGCACGCTTTATCGCAAGATCAAGGAATACAACCTGACGTGACGGCGATACATCTGTGGCTCAATCCATACTGTCCAGCAGAGAATCCGTTAGAGGACCCCTATGCATCCCCCTTTTCGTATTGGTCATGGTTATGACATCCATCGCCTCCGTCCCGGCGGGCAGCTTGCGCTGGGTGGGGTGGTGGTGTCTGAGGAGTTATCGCCGATCGCGCACAGTGATGGGGATGTGGTGATTCACGCCGTGGTCGATGCCCTCTTGGGGGCGATGGGATGGGGCGATATCGGCGAGCATTTTTCCGACAGGGATGAGCGCTGGAAGGATCAGCCGTCGCGGGTGTTCCTCGAGCCGACCATCCGGCGGGTGCTGGAGGGGGGGTATGCAGTGGCCAACTGCGATGTGACCATCATGGCCGAGCGCCCGCGCCTCAAGGCGTTCAAGCGGGCGATCCGAAACGCGATGGCAGCGCTGCTGGCGGTCGGCGAGGACCGGGTAAATATCAAGGCCGGGACCAATGAAGAGTGCGATGCCATCGGCCGTGGCGAGGCGATTGCCGCCCATGCGGTGGTGCTGCTGCGCCATGTTGAGCCGGCGCCCGATCCCGCCCAGCGTCAGTCCAGCCAGTTGGAAAGCACCCTCGGGATTTAGCGACCTGCCGCCTGCTGGATGCCGCATCACCCTGGCCGATGCGCCCTTTGCATGCGGATATTTGACAGGACCGACGCCGCGCACTAAGTTCGCTCCGCAGTTATGAATCGGACCCAGGCCGACATGAAGGAACGATCTTGACTGCGACCGTTGTCATCCCTGCCCGCTACGGCTCCACCCGATTTCCCGCAAAAATAGTCGCCTCATCGACCGGCCGGCCGCTCGTGCAGCACGTGGTGGATCAGGTGCGACAGTGCCGCCGCGTGCGCCAGGTCATCGTGGCGACCGACGATGCGCGGATCGTGGCGGCCTTGAAGCCGTTCGGCACCACAACGATGATGACCTCGCCGGCCCACCCCAGCGGCACCGACCGCATCGCCGAGGTGGCCCGGCAACTGGATGATGAGATCATCGTGAACGTGCAGGGGGATGAGCCGGAGATCGAGCCGGGCATCATTGACCGCCTGGTCGAGCGCCTGCAGACATCCGATGATGACATGGCGACCGCCGCGACCCCTTTTCCCGAGGGCGCGGATGTGGAAGATCCGAACCTGGTCAAGGTGGTGATGACCAGCCAGGGCCGGGCGATGTATTTTTCGCGGGCGCCGATCCCGTTCTGGCGTGATCGGGCTGGCACGGCTTCGCCGCGGTATTACCTGCACTTGGGCATTTATGCCTACAGGCGGGCCTTTTTGCTGGAATTTGCCGGCTGGACACCCTCGCCGTGCGAGACGGCGGAAAAGCTGGAGCAACTGCGTGCCCTGGAGCGCGGCCGCAGCATCCATGTGCTGGAAGTGAAGCGCGCCACACACGGCATCGACACGCCGGAGCAGTACCAGGTGTTTGTAGAGAGATTCAAGAGGAGCGGCCAGTAGCGGTGGCCGGCGGCCAGTAGACGCCCGTTCTACTGCCTGCTGTCTGTTGCCTGCTGCCTGCTGATGAACCCATGAGCACTACCCAAGACCTCCTTGCCCGCGTCGGCCAGAGCCAGGACGAGACCGAGTTCTATACGCCGATGCCGCCGGGCTACCGCAGTGGCAAGCACAAGTACGTCGTCGTGGTCGGCACGGTGATGAGCGGCCTGGGCAAGGGGATCTTCGCCTCCTCGCTGGCCAAGCTGCTCAAGGACAAGGGCCTGACCGTCGCCCCCATCAAGATGGAGGGCTATCTCAACATCGACTCGGGCACCCTCAATCCCTACCGCCACGGCGAGGTCTTCGTACTGGATGATGGGATGGAGTGCGACATGGACCTGGGCACCTATGAGCGCCTGCTCGACCAGGACCTGACCGGCGCCAACTTCACCACCAACGGACAGGTGCTCTCCGGGGTGCTGAAAAAGGAGCGCGAGGGGGGCTATCTTGGCCGTGATGTCCAGGTCATCCCGCATGTCACCGGTGAAGTGAAGCTGCGCCTGCGCGAGCTGGCGGCGAAGACCAACGCCGATGTCGTCTTCGTCGAGGTGGGCGGCACGGTGGGCGACTACGAGAATATCTTCTATCTCGAAGCCATCCGCCAGCTTGCCTATGAGGAGGGCGAGAACAGCGTCTGTATGGTTGCGCTGACCTACGTGCTGGAGCCGGGCAGCCTGGGCGAGCAGAAATCCAAGGCCGCCCAGCTCGGCATCAAGCGGCTGATGGAAATGGGGATCATGCCCCATATCGTCGCCTGCCGGGCCCCCTCGCCGGTGACGGACACCGTACGCCAGAAAATCTCGATGGCGACCAACGTGCCGATGCGGCGGGTCATCAGCATGCACGATGTGGACAGCATCTACCTGATCCCCGAAGCGCTGCGCGAGGGGAGCATCGATCGTGAGGTGCTCACGCTGCTCAACCTGCATGACCGGGTGGACCAGCGCCACGAGGACCGGGCACGGGCGGCATGGAAAAACTACGTCGATCGCATCGGCAAGGCCGACAAATCCGTGCGGATCGCCGTCACCGGCAAGTACACCAGCCTGCGCGATGCCTACGCCAGCATCATCAAGGCCGCCGAGCACTGCGGCGTTCACCTAGGGTGCGATGTGGAGCTGGAGTGGATCGATACCACCACCATCGATCGCACGAACGTCGCCCGCCATTTGCGCGGCATGCACGGGGTGATCGTGCCTGGTGGATTCGGCGTGCGCGGCACCGAAGGCAAGATCGAGTGCATTCGCTATGCACGGGAAGCCAAGTTGCCGTACCTGGGGCTGTGCCTGGGGTTCCAGATGGCGGTGATTGAGTACGCCCGCAACGTCTGCGGCATCGTCGATGCCAACAGCACCGAGTTCGATCCACACTGCAAGGCGGCCGTTATCGATATCCTTCCCGAGCAGAAGCAGATCGAGGGCCTCGGCGGCAACATGCGCCTTGGCGGCAAGGATGTGGACCTGCGTCCCGGCACGCTGGCCGCCCGCCTGTTTGACAATGCAAGCACCATCCGCCTGCGCTTCCGTCATCGCTACGAAGTCGATCCGAAATATGTCGATGAGCTGGAAAAGGCCGGCCTGATCTTCAGCGGCAAGCACCCGACCCAGCCGATCATGCAGATTCTCGAGCTGCCGCAGGAAGTGCATCCCTACTTCCTCGGCACCCAGGCCCACCCCGAGCTGACGAGCCGCCCTCTGCGCCCCCAGCCGATGTTCCTCGGCTTCATCCAGGCCGCGCTCAACTTTGCCGCCCAGGGCTCAGCCAGGCCCGAGCCGGCGAAGGTGTGATCAACCGGCGTGGCCAGCGCCGGGACTCGCCCGCCGGCTTTCGCGCAGCGCTCAGTCCTCGCTGTACTCGCACCAGGTCTTGGGCGTTTCCCAGACGGTGATGGCGGCCAGCTTCGCGTGGGGGAAGGTGAGCTTGGGCTTGAGCAGGCGGAAGATGACCTGCGCGATGTTCTCGACGCTGGGGATCTGGTCCGCAAACTCAGGCAGCTCAACGTTCAGGTTCTTGTGATCGAAGCGGTCGATGATCGTCTCGGCCACGATACGCTCGAACTGGGGGACATTGATCAGCACCCCCGTGTGATCCGGCATGCCGGCCAGCGTGACCTGCACTTGATAGTTGTGGCCGTGGCCATGCGGGTTGTTGCACTTGCCGTATACGGCCCGATTTTCAGCCTCCGACAACGCCGGGCTGTGCAGGCGGTGGGTGGCGGCAAACTCGAACATCTGGCTCAGGCGGACCATCGGAAGCTCCGTAGCAAGAATCGACCAGGACTGAAACGGCGAGAGGCGCAGGGCAAGCTGATGCAGACGGGGGGCGGAAGCAGGTTCAGGAATCAGGGATCGGGCTGCAGTTGCAGCAGTCGGCGGCGATGGCGCTGCGGGGCGGGCGGCGCTCTCGCTGCGGGCCGTGCCCAACTCGCAACTTCCTTCTGAATCCTGGGCGCCGAACCCGGATCCTTCCGCCAGCGCGTCAAACAGCTCGCGCATGACGTTACCGCCGCCGCCAAAGGTATTGTTCCGCACATGGCGGAAGAGGATCGGCAGGGCAACCGCGCGCAGGCGGGCATCAATGCGCTTGATGTTGAGCAGATAGCTGGTGCGCGGATCAACCGGTCCTTCAACCGTGGCGGCCAGGGTGAAAAAGTATCCCAGTCCCGTCAGCGAGGGCCAGCCCCCGAAGCTGTTGGTGGGCGCATGCTCAAGTTGATCGTCCGCCACGGCATTCACCGCGAAGCGGACCTCGCGCGTCAGTCGATGCATGGAGGGGATTATAGGTGGTTGCCCCGGCGGAAGGGTAATGGCCTGCCGCTCACGCCGATGCATGGCGCAGGAAAACGATGAGAGGCACCCAGTGAGCCATTCCGCCTGGCTGCCCTCATTCTGGCAGCTTTTCATACACTGGAGCGGCGCGACACTGCGGGTTTCCGCTTTTGTGCGACCCTGCGTTTGAGCACGGCCGTATAATCGCGGCAATGGCCCTCAAGGATGTTGATTTTGACGGGATTTTCCGGCGGATGGCGGATCGGCAGATCGAAGAGGCGATCAGCGAGGGGAAGTTCAACAACCTTCCCGGCGCCGGCAAGCCGCTCGACCTGGAACCGCTGCCCGCCGATGAGAACGCGCGCCTGGCCTGGTGGACCATCCGCCTGCTGCGGCAGAACGATGTCGTGCCGCATGAAATCGCCTGGCGCAAGCAGGTGGAAACCCTCAAGGCCAAGCTGGCCACCACCACCGATGAAGCACGCGGTTTGGCCCTGGTGCGGCAGATCAACGTGCTGGTTCACAAGCTGAACACCCTCGGCACCAATGCGCTGGGCGACGGTTTGGTCAAGTTGGATGAGTCGGCCGAACTGGCCCGATTGCGGGCGCGGGCGCTGACCGACCCGGCCTGATTGTTGAGCGGCTGGTCCCACCCTGCACCGGGCCGGCGGGCCGATGCAACCACTGCCCGATGACAATATGCAGTGAGCGGTCCAGCGCTCGCCCGCAGGGGCGCACTGGGTTACCGTGGTGAGCTGGCCAGAACTTGATGATGACTGAAACACCTTCCATCCAGCCGAACGCCTCTCATGCCCTGGCCGGGGCGATCCGGGCGCAGGCTCGCGCGCTGGGGTTCGACCTGGTCGGCATCGCCCGTGCCGAGCCATCGGCGTACCGCGACTATCTGCGGCAATGGCTGGATGATGGCCAGCACGGCACCATGAGCTGGCTGGCCGGGCGGTTCGAGGAGCGCACCGATCCCCGCGTATACGTCCCCGGCGCCCGCAGCGTGATCTGCGTGGCGATGAACTATCACGTGCCGCTCCAGCGGGTGCCGGAAGAAGAGCGCTGCCTGCACGGCCGGGTGGCGCGGTATGCGCTGGGCGATGATTATCACGCGATCCTCAAGCAGCGACTGCACCAGTTGGCCGACTGGATGCGTGCCCAGGCGCCCGATGCGGTCACGCGGGCATGCGTTGATACCGCCCCGGTGATGGAGAAGGAGCACGCCGCCCGGGCAGGCATCGGCTGGCAGGGAAAAAACACCTGCACCATCAACGAGCGCATCGGCTCCTGGCTGCTGCTGGGGGAGATCATCACCACGCTGGACCTGCCGGCCGATGACCCGGCCGTCGACCGCTGCGGCACCTGCACGCGCTGTATTGAGGCCTGCCCAACCGGCGCCATCACCGCGCCCTATCAGCTCGATGCCCGGCGCTGCATCTCCTATCTCACGATCGAACATCGCGAGGAAATTGCCGAGCCGTTCCACCGGCCGATCGACAACTGGCTCTTCGGGTGCGACATCTGCCAGGATGTCTGCCCGTGGAACCGCCGTGCTCCTGTGGCCACCGACCCTGCCGTGCAGCCGCGCTTCCCAACGGGTACACTACCGGTGGATGAGGTGCTGAAATGGGCCCCGGACGACTATCGCGCCGCCCTCAAGGGCAGCGCCATGAAACGCGTTAAACTGCCAGTGCTCCAGCGCAATGCGCAGATCGTGGCGGCGAACCTGAAGCGGAGCGTAGACAGCTAAATAGTGGCCCTGAGAGCCATCTCTCCTGTGGCATGGGCGCCTCGCCCATGCATCCCGCCGCTATCGCGGCGAGCGCACGGGTGATTGCCGGCCGCAGGCTCGCCCGTGCTCATGCTCGGCGTCCGCACGAGCGAAGCGTTCGTGCCACGCCCTTGCAGAACCGCCATGGATGGCCGCGGACAGGTGGAGGCAGATCGGGTGATGCAATCAACCACGCCGCTGACCTATGAAACCCCCCGAGCGCCGGCGGCCCCGCGCTGGTATGATCTGATCAACTGGAAGGTGCTGGTGGGCACGCTTATCGTGGTGCTGGCCCTGCTTCTCGCGGCCGTGGCGATCGTGCCGCCGGTGGAGCAGATCTACCTGGACTTCAACGCCCGCCTGCCGCTGCTGACACAGCTCGTCCTCGGCTTCAGCCGGTGGGTGCGGCTGGACTGGGGCTGGGTTTACCTGCTGGGCGGACCGGTGGTGCTGGGACTGATCGTCCGGCGGCTCCGTGGACGCTGGGGCAGGCAGGGAGCGGATGAACACGCGCTGGCCGAGCATCGCCGCCTGCTGGCGTGGGGCTTCACCTTCCTGGGGGTGGGATTCATTCTGCTGGTGATCCTGGCGCTGCTGATGCTGGCGCTGTTTGCGCCGATGGTGGTGATGTTCCAGAGCGTCAGCGGCTGATGAGCCGCTCGGCGAATCCGCAGACCTGTGGGGCGCGTGTCACACACTGCACCGGAGACAGCATGACTCACCCCACCACGCCACTGGACTACGAAACTCCCGGCCGACGATCGTTGGAGCCCGGATCTGAACCTGCGCCCGCCCGGCGGCACGGATGGATCGGCTGGAAGACCCTGGTCGGCGGCTACGTGGTGGTGGGAGCGGTGCTGGTGGTGATGGTGATCATCCTGCCCCCGATGCAATACCTGTGGCGCGACTTCAACGCGCCGTTGCCGGCACTGACACAGGCGATGGTCGATTTCAGCCAATGGGTGCGGGGCGACCTGGGATGGCTCTCCCTGCTGATTCTGCCGATGGGGCTGTCGCTGGTGACCGGGGTGATCGGGTTCGTGTTCAGGCGGGGCAGGCAGGCGCCACCCTCGGCCTCGAGCCGATGGGTCGGCTGGCGGGGCATGGTGCTGATCGTCGGCCTGCTGCTGATGGGCTTGGCCGCTCTCACGATTATCGCCATCTTCCTGCCGATCGTGAGCCTGATCGAGTCGGTCAGCCAGCCGTGATGGGGGTGGCGCACGCAATCGCCGATTCGCTCCCACCCCAGTGTGAGAGGCTGCTCCGCCAGTGGTTTGTTTGAACAATCGTCTGCCGGGGCAGTAGAGTATTGTAGATGAGCCGTTCCCTCTCCCTGCCGACCGCGCCTAAGGCTTTTCACATCATGACCAAGCCGATCGGGCCGATCTGCAACCTCGACTGCAAATACTGCTTCTATCTCGAGAAAGAGGTCATCTATCCCACCGGCGAGAAGTGGCGCATGCCCGAGCCGGTGCTGGAGGAGTACATCCGTCAGTACATCCAGACCCAGCAGACACCGGAGATCAGCTTCGCGTGGCAGGGGGGCGAGCCAACGCTGCTGGGAGTCAACTACTTTCGCAAGGTGGTGGAGCTGCAGCGGAAGTACGCCAACGGCCGCACGATCCACAACGCGCTGCAAACCAACGGCACGCTGCTGGATGATGAGTGGGCCGAGTTCTTCGCCAGGGAGAAATTCCTCATCGGCCTCTCCATCGACGGCCCGCGCGAGCTGCACGACAAGTACCGCGTGGACAAGAAGCAGAAACCGACGTTCGACCTGGTTGTGCGCGGGCTGAACCTGCTGAAAAAGCACGCCGTCGAATTCAACACCCTCACCGTCGTCAACCGCGCTAACAGCTATCACCCGATGGAGGTGTACAACTTCCTCAAGCAGATCGGGTCGGGCTTTATCCAGTTTATCCCGCTGGTGGAGCGGATGCCCGAGACGCGGCTGAAAGTACTGGGGTTTGATTTCGCCGAGCCGCCCGATCCAACGGTGCCCAATCGGCCGGACCTGCCGGTCAGTGAGCACAGCGTGGAGCCGGAGCAGTATGGCAAGTTCCTCTGCACGATTTTCGACCATTGGGTGCGGCGGGACGTGGGCCGGACGTTCGTGCAGCTTTTTGATGTGGCCCTTGGCCAGTGGGCGGGGATGGGGGCTTCGCTGTGTGTTTTCGCCGAGAAGTGCGGGCTGGCGCTGGCGATGGAGCACAACGGCGATCTCTATTCCTGCGACCACTACGTCTACGGCAAGTACAAGCTCGGCAACCTGATGAACCGCTCGTTGGGCGAAATGGTCTTCGGCGAGCAGCAAACCCGCTTCGGCAACGACAAGCTCGACACCCTGCCCGAGTATTGCCGCAAGTGCGAGGTGCGGTTCGCCTGTAACGGCGAATGCCCCAAGCACCGCTTCATGAAGACGCCGGATGGGGAAGAGGGGCTGAATTACCTCTGCCCCGCGTACAAGCGCTTTTTCAATCACATCGATCCGTACATGAAAATCATGACTGATTTGCTCAGGCGTCGGCAGGCGCCGGCACAGATTATGCAGATTCTTGCCCAGCAGGAGGCCGCTGCGCGTCGCCCGGCCATGGCCGGCGCCACCGCGGCCCGGTCGGCCGCCGCCCCCGGGCGCAATGATCCCTGCCCCTGCGGCTCAGGCAGGAAGTTCAAGAAATGCTGCGGGGCATGAGGACCTGCACAAGAGGGAATCTGATGCGCAACCGCATCAGCGCACCGGCCAGCGGTCTTTGGCGAACCAGTCGCGCAGGACCTGCTCGGCGGGCTTGCCCTTGGGCGTGTAGCCGCGGTGAGTGGGGCCACCATCATCGGGGGTCCATTCCCAGATCATGAAGCCGCCTAGCTGCGGCGTGCCCCACCAACTGGTGAAAAAGCCCTCGTAAAGACGCTTTTGCAGGTCCAGGTCGATCTTCACATCCACCTTGGTGTAGTCCCATGGTTCATGGGCTGCATTGGCCAGTGAGCACCAGCCGACTTCCAGAAACAGCAGCGGCTTGCCGGTTTTTTCCTGGAATGCGAGCAGGTCCTTCTGGATTTCCTGCCAGCGCGTCTGGATCTCGGGGAGGGTGACATTTCGGTCCCGGCCCAGCTTGTAGTAGCTGTTCATGCCAATCAGGTCGAGCTGATCCCAGAAAGGGATGGATGTGTAATGGTCCCAGTTGGCTGAGTAGGTGAGCCGCCCGGAATAGATGCCACGGACATGGTTGATGGTTTGCCGCCACTGGTCGGCGTGGGATTCGCTGCTGACAAGCTCTGACCCGATGACCAGCACATCGACGCCATTGCCCTCGGCGATCCAGGCGAAGTGGGTCAACATGTCGCGGTAGGAGTTGAACCAGTCCTCCCAGTTCACCGGCTTGAGGGTGCCGCGCCATTCATTCAGGCTACGGGGGGCATCGAGCAGCACGATGGGCATGAGGATGACGCGCAGATTCCGGCTCTTGGC
The DNA here is from genome assembly GCA_964398315.1 of uncultured Tepidisphaeraceae bacterium. Classification (GTDB taxonomy): domain Bacteria; phylum Planctomycetota; class Phycisphaerae; order Tepidisphaerales; family Tepidisphaeraceae; genus JADLCB01. Next base: position 133,504 of record CAYNMV010000003.1, read on the forward strand.
GTGTCGGATGAGCGCTGAGAGCTGGTCGGGGGTGGGGGTCATGCGCATATCCAGGTAGATGCGGCTGGAGCTGCCGTTCTCCTGGCGGGCATCAACAACGAGCAGGACGGTGTCACCGCCGACGGCCGCGATCTCGTCGATGCTCTGGCGGTAGCGGTCGATCCAGTCCACCCGCTGGATCTGCATGCCCGCACCGATGAACGGAAGCCCCTCAACCCCGTGCACCCCGGCACCCGCGATGGGGCCGGGACGATCAGGCGAAGGGGCCTGGCCGGGGGCATCCTCTGCGAACAGGACGCTGCCCAGCACGGCCAGGAAGGTGAGACAAGCGGCGATGACAAGGGTTCGGGTCCAGAACATGGCAGTGCCAAGCAAAACAGAAAACGGCATCGACTGCAATTGCCGCAACACCGCCGCGGGATGCCGTGCCCGGATCGATTGGCGCAACGAAGCCAATTTGGCCGGATGGCATTTTGCGGAACGAAGCCAATTTCACCTGCCCGGAGGATCAGATCTCGCTCGATGTATCACCTGCTTCGCCGCCGATGAGGAAGATGCTGTTCTTGCCGGATTGCTTGGCGCCGAACATGAGAGCCTCATCGGCCGCGCGGATCAGGTCTGGGACGGTGTGGGCGTCGTAGGGGTAGACGGCCAGGCCGCCGGAGATCGTCAGGCTCCCCTGTCCGTGGGGACCGAGGAAGGGGTATTCCTGGCTGGAGAGGTTCTGCTTGAAGCGCTCCAGAATTTGCATGATGTTGTGGGGGACGCGCGAGACCGGCTGGTTGCTGGGCTGGCGCGGCTGACGGGGGCCTTCCTTCTCCCAGAAGACCACCGCAAACTCATCGCCGCTGATACGCGCCACCAGATCGTGGTCCCGACAGGACCGTTTAATCACCGACCCGGTCTGCCGCAGGATCTCATCCCCCACCGCGTGGCCGAACCGGTCGTTGTAGCCCTTGAAGTTGTCGATATCGAACATCAGCAGCGTCACCGGGAAGCGCAGCGCGCGGGCCTTCTCGACAATGCGGGTCAGGAAGTGGCGGAAGTAACGGCCGTTGTACAGGCCGGTCAGGTCATCAGTGATGGCAAGTTTCTGTAATCCGTTGTGGCGCTCCTGCAAGCTCGTCAGCTTGGCCAGGAGTTGGGCCGCCTGCGCCAGGAAATGGCGCGCAGCAGTTTCATCGTCCTGCTCGGGCAGCACCAGGTGCAGCGTGCCGAGATCCTCATCATGCAGCCGCATGGGATGTGACAGCAGCACCAGCCCTTCCTCCACCGGCGGGGCGGGTTCATCACCGGCCTGTCGGTAGAGGCGCATGATCGGCCCGATGCGCTCATTAATCTGCCTGATCGCCGCCGCGGGGGCATCCGAGGGATGCTGCAGCAGGGCATCGAGCAGCAGCTCTGCCAGCGGCAACGACAACAGCGGCGATGGCTCCGTCACCACAGGCGACGGCACGGCTTCGCCTTCGCTGGCCCCCGCCTCGGTTGCGACCAGGCGCATCGGCAGGGTGTGGAAGACCTGCTGAAGCTCCTGCGGCGAGGGCGGTGTCACCAGGTAGTCATCGCACCCCATCTCCAGCATCCGCCGCGAGAGCGGCTCGAGTACGGGATGGCCAAACAGCAGCAGCCGTGCCTCGCCCGCCAGGTCGCGCAGCGTCCGAACCGCCGCCTCGGCCCGGCGTTCGAGCGGTTCGGCGGCGGCCATCACGGTCGTGAAATGTCCGCCCGACAGCTCGGCGATCCCGTCAAAGATCGTGTGGACCGCCGTGATCTGCGCCCCAGGCACCGCCTGGTTTAAGGCAGAATGCACCGCGCGATCATCATCGCCGATCAGCAGCACACGTTCGGGATTCAGACGGACCATCCTTACTCTTTGTTGCCAGGTGTCGTTGCCAGTGGTCGCTCAGTTCTCCACATGCTCATCCCGCGGCATGGGCTGATCCTGCAGAAGTGCCCGCAGTTCCTCGGCCGTCAGGACCGCTTCGCCGGCCGCGCCGCTCATCGCTTCCATCTCCTGGGTGGACTGTTCCCGCTCGGGCTCGGCCGGCTCGCGCTGCACCGCGGGGGCTTCATCCGGCGAGGCTTCTTCTTCCAGCTCGATCACCGGCGCTGAGTCATCGGCCGGGAGGGTGCCGCCCAGGCGCGGGCCGGCGATGCGGTGCAGGCCGTCCTCGCCGACCAGGCCATCAGCGCCCAGCCGCAATGCTTCGGCCAGGGCAGCCTGCCGGCCCTCAATGTCGGTCAGCCACACCTCGATGTGTGGAAACCGCCGCTTCACCGTCGCGATGAAGATCAGTTCCTCGGCAAAGAGGCTGTTGAGGCTCAGGATCAGCGCGCGGTAGACCAGGGGGCGGCGGCACAGCTCGGCCATCGCCGCATAGGGGTCATCCATCTCCGCGCACTGATACCCCGCGCGCGACAGCGATGCCCGCGGCAGTGCCCGGCAGGCGGCATTGCCTACGATCATCGCCCGTCCGACGGGCCTGGAAACTGGCACGAACGCACCGGACATCCCACTCCAAAAGAACGGCTGTCGCTGGCTGACGCAACCCCAATCCAATCATACACCGCGCCTGCACGTCCGCAATCGGCGGCAGGCCGGAGTCAGCAATTGGTCGCACCCGCCTGGCAGGACAGGCAGGCCGTAACGAGTGCAAGGGACAGGTGGCAGCATGCGGGCAAGTCGGCAAATAACCAGTCGAATCATCCGAATTCACCACTACGGCGCAGGGTTTGCACTCTACCGCAGCCGGCAGGCCGATCGGCCGCACTGCGTGCCGGTCGGGGCCGCCTGACGACGAAATGACGTGTCTGCTGAGACAACCGTACCCCCAACCCAAAGGTGTGATCATGAACCGTAACTTCGCCCTGCTTGCTGCCGCGTCGATGGTAGTCGGCGGAATGTCGATCCTGGGCTGTGAGCAGGATCGGGATGACGTGCGCACCACGCGCATCTACGAAACCAACACCACCGGCTCGCCGCGCGATGTGCAGGTGCGTGAAACCCGCCGTGGAACCGTGGTCGTGACCGATGAGGAGGACGTGACCGCCGTCCGCACGCCTGCCCCGCGCGGCGCAAATGCCGCCGAGCGCATGGGCATCTCAAGCGAAGATGCCATGACCGGCGGTCGTACCGGGGCGGATCTGGATGAGCCGGCGGGCGAGTCAGGTGTCGGCGGCGCCGGGCTGGGGACGGGATCGGTCGATCCACTGGTTGGCCAGACCGGCAGCGGCAGCGCTGGCGAAACCCGATCGTCTGGCAGTGCTGAGATGCGCACGTCTGGCGAACGCGTTGAGGGCAGTGTCGGCGTTGGAACTGACCGCGTTGACAACACGCGCGGCGGAGTGGTGGCCCCGGTTGTGGATGATGACGATGACATCATCATCAACCGCACCGGCGATGCCGTTCAGGCAGGCGATCGCCAGCCCAGCCAGCGTGGCACGGCTGACGGTGTGGGTGGCGCTATCGATCAGCGCAGCGGGGATGGCCGCCAGCCCGATCCCGATAACCCCCAGCGCCAGCAGACGGCCGATCCCGGCGCAGCTGGATCGATTACCGAAAGCGCGGACCCTGGTCGTCAGACCACCCCGCGCCAGGCTGACCCAGGCGCACCGGGATCGGTGACGTCCACCCCGCGCAGCGGCAACGGGGATAGAACCGATACCGATGCCGGCCCCAACACCGGCCGAACCAGCACTGGCGGTTCAAACACTGGCAGTGGCGCCAATACTGGCGATGGAGGCACCGGCCGCGGAGGGGCAGGCTCCGGTGGCACAGGAGGCGCAGCCGGCGGCAGCTCAACCGGCACAGGTGGTAGCGGCTCAGGCAGTGGGGGAGGCCAGTGAGATTTTCCACTGCATGGCGTGGTGCCAGCTCGATAAGCGCCCACTGCGCCCAGTAAGAGAATACCTCGGCAACAGTCCGCACCAGGCCACGCGAGCGCTCTCAAATCAGCCGAGCGCTGGCGTGGCCTGGCGTTTTTGCGCCGTGCGGCTTTTCGCCGGCTGGCATACTCGATGACTTGCAGGCGGAGATTGCCTTGCTGCTCAATTCACTTCCAGGCAGGCATCCTTGCGATCCGAACCGCGGACGAACTCGGCAAGTGTGGCCGGATCAAAACGCAGTTGATTGCGGCCGGTGGTCAGCAGGTTCTGATTTTTCAACTGGGTGAGGTTCAGGCTTACCGTTTCGCGGGCAACACCGATGGCCTGGGCAAGCTGCTCGTGGGTGACGCGGAGGATCACGCCACCCGGCACGCGCTGGGCGGCGGCCGATGTGCTGAATCGCAGCAATGCCTTCACAAGCCGCTGGGTCACATCATCGAACACCAGCCCGGCGGCATCCTCCACGGCCGTCACCACCTTCTGCGCCAGGTTTCGACTGAGCTGGACCGCAGCCAGCGGATGATGCGTCAGGACATCGAGGAAGCGGTTTCCGTGTGCCTTGAGCAGTACAGTGGGCCCGACCGCCATGGCACGGTGCTGAGCGCGACTGGCCTGCGCCAGCGCCACGACGCCAAACCACTCCCCAGGACCGAGGATGGTCAGCAGCCGCCCGGCTCCGCGCGGGCCGGTCTGGTACAGTCGTACTTGTCCGCGGAGAACGTAATAGATATGTTCAGCCGGTTCCGCCGGTTCGTAGACTGAACCGCCCTGGGGTAACACCATGCGCTCGGCCCCGACCTGCGGATCCTCGAATACCGCCCGTATCGCGGCTGTCTGTTCGCTCATCCTCTCCTGGGCATCCATGAATTGGCTCCTTCGGGATGTCACTCATACGCAAGCCCGCCGGGTGAGGTTCATCACCGCGGATCAGCGTGTCACAGGAGATGTGTGACCGCCTCCTGATACCTGCGTAACCGGCCAATGTTTGAGCCGGTGGATCAAGTTGTGGTCGAATCTTCTTGCCGGGCCCAGGCACCGCGGCCCGAACCAGCCCGATAGCAAAATATTGGGGTGCCCCATTTTGGGGCCTGTGGGAAATGATCGACCAATGCGGCGTGATTGCTTGACCGGCGCGCGCTTCTGAGCCGATGATGCACTCGTGCGGCAACAGCAAGGAGCAGGCATGAATCGGAAAGTGGCCCTGATCGGCATGACAATTCTTGGCGTCGGCGCCCTGGTCTGGGGCCAAAGTGCGGACACCGCGCCTGCACCTTCGGCCGACCAGATGCTCGACCGAATGCTCAAGCCCGCCGGCCCGGGCCAGACTCTCCAGCCCAGCACCGATCGCCCGGCCATCGACAAGACCAGCGGTGCCGGCGCGGTGGCGCCTGATGCGCCCAAGGTGACGGTGATGCGCGAAGGCAGCTACATCGTCGATCGTGTGGGCCGGCTCAGCCCCAGTGCCGATGGCCAGCAGATGGAGTTTGTCTTCGAATCCGATGGCAAGGCCCTGAAAGATCCGCCGGTGGTTGTGCTGCCCAGTCTCAAGCTGATGGACATGGAGTGGGCGCGCGAAACCAAGGGCCCCGAAACCCTCTTCCGCATCACCGGCATGGTGACCGAGTACAAGGGCCGCAATTACGTCCTGCTCGACAAGGTCGTCGTCGTTGTGGAAAACGGCAGTTAAGCGGGGCATGGCACTGATGCATGCCGCGATGCCGCGCCCGGCCTGCTGCCGCTGCCTGTCGCCGCGCCGTTGTCTGGCCCCGCCTGAGGCGATTGCCCATTACCCATGAGCCTTCTTGCGCCCGCCTGGCTTTGGCTGTTGATCCCGTGGGGAGGCCTGGTGGTGTGGTTGTTGCGGGCCCGGGGGCAGCCTGTGGCGGTGCCGTTCGTTCAATTGTGGCGGGGGGAGGCGCTGCCAGCTCCGGTGCAGCGGCGTCGCCGCCTGCCGCCAGCGCATCTGCTCCTCTTCTTGCTTGTGTTGCTGCTGCTGATCGGGGCCGCGATCGGGCCGGTCTGGCACAATCCGCTGCACACAATGCCGCAGGCAGTGCTGCTGATCGATCGCGGCCTGATTATGTCCGCCCGGTCGGATGGTCGGTCGCTGGTGGCTCGCATGGCGCACGACCTCCAGGCCGATCTGGTGCAGCGGCTGGGGGTGGTTCAGCCTCTCTCGGCCATCGTCATTCCCGGCGATTCGGCACGGCTCACCGACACCAGTGACTACGCTGCACTCACCGCCTCCCTCACCACGACCGCGCTCGACACCCGTGCCCTGATCGAAGCGGCCGCACAGGAAGCGCTGCGCGACCCGGATCAACTGGTAATCGTGCTCAGCCCGCATGCGCTGGCAATCGATGATCCCCGGCTGATCCAGGTCACACCGCCGCGCGCACCCGTAAACGTGGGGATTGAGCACGCGGCCTATCGCGAGCATCCATCGCCCCAGGTGATGGTAAAGGTGCTGAACCAATCGCCGCTGACGGCCGCGCAATTGCATGTCGGTGCAGGCCAGTCCCAGCCGATTGACCTGCCGCCGGCGGGCCAGTCGCGGACTTACTTCATTGATCTTCCCACCATGCCCGCGGGCCGGTTGCATGTGCGGCTGGAAGTGGAGGATGAGATCTCACTGGACAACGATGCCTGGCTGGTCCGCCGGCAGGGGGCGCCACGGGTGCAGGTGTCTGCCGGCGTGCCCTCGGCGGTGCGCCGAATCGCCGATATTTACGCAAAGTTGCGGCCGGCGGCAGGGCAGTCGCCGTATGTGCTGATCCGCCCTGGCCATGAGTCATCGCCGCTGGCGGGGGTGATCGTCGCCACCACCTTCCCCCTGACCACCAACGCCGGGGCACCGCTGGCGGTTGTGCCGCACCCGATCACGGTCAATCTTGACTGGTCCACACTGCTGCCGGGCGAGCTGCCCATCGCCAAGCTCCCCGATCCACCGGGGGACTGGGAAACGCTGGCCAGCATGGGCGATCAGCCAATCCTGGCCATCCGCCGGGATGGCACACGGCAGGCATGGATTGGATTCGATCTGACGCCCCTGGCCGCCCGTCCCGGTTTTGTCATTCTCTGGACCAACCTGCTTGACTGGGCCGGCGGGGATGAACAGGCCAGTGCCATCTGGCGCGCTGAGCCGCCCCATACCCTGGCCGCCGGCTGGCAGCGGATCGCACCCGCTGATCTGCCGGCCGATGTCCAGCCCGGCTGGCTGCCCGGTCTTTACCAGAATGATGCGGGGCGGTTGATGGCGATTCATGCCCCAGCGCAACTCATTCCCGATCCGCCGCAAACCGCCTGGCGCGAAAAGCTCTCCCGCCATGCCGCCGATGCGCGCATCGGCCGGCCGCTGGCCCCGATCCTGCTGATGCTGGCCCTGATCCTGCTGGCGGTGGCTGCCTTTGCCTGGCCAGCCAGGAGGCGATGATGAAGCACATGGGAACAGACACGAAACAGAACAAACCCACCCATGCCGCAGAACGGGCCAGCCGCATGGGCTGCCGTTTGACCCTCGCCGCCTGATTTTCGAGCCGCGCGCCAGTGTCTTCAGCCAACTTCCTCCTTGCATCTGTCCGCGCGCAGGTTATGATCGCAGCAGCTTCTTACAGAGTTGCATCCGCCGGTTTGCCGACAAGGGACTGTCAGCGCGGCGGGACGGGATCAGGATGATCCCGCACGCAACAGAAGGGCATGGATGCCATGGCCGCTCGGGGTCGTACATACAACAGCAAAAGTCGACTTGCCCAGCTCTGGCAGCTTCCGCTGCTGTTGCTGTCGCTTGGCCTGTTCGGATACGCCGCATATCTGTTCATCGATCCGCGGCCTGGCCTGACCATCGAACAGAAGATCGACGCTGCGCACATGCTCATCGAGCAGGAGCGCCCCGAGGCCGCACTGGAATACCTCAACAAGCTGCTGGCCCGGGAAAAGCTGGAGCCGGCCCACGAAGGCCAGATCCACCTGCTGCTGGCTGAATCGCTGGCCCTCGGGCAGAAGCAGCGCCGCATTTCCATCCCCGCCAATCACCAGCGCATCATCGAGCAGACGCGCCTGGCGCTTCAGATGGGCGTAGCGCCCACCGCCGCCATCCACCAGCGTGTGGCCGAGAGTTTCGAGGCACTGGAGCAGCCTGAGGATGCCCTGGCCAACTACCGCCAGGCGATGGCGCTTGATCCCAATCTGGGCCTGCCCATCCAGAAGAAGATTATCCAGCTCCAACTCGCCCAGGGTGAGACCGGGGCGGCCGAGGCATCGCTCCAGCAGTATGTGCAGCAGCCGCAGATCAGCGAATCGGAAAAGGCCTGGGCCCTGGGCCAGCAGGCGGTTTTGTTGATCGACCGTGGCGCGGTGGCCGAAGCGCGGTCACTGCTTGATCAGGCGCTGGCGCTGGAACTTGATCCGGTTGCGCAGGGTGAGATCAATTACCGCATCGGCTATGTCGCCTGGAAGATGGGCGATCCTGATGAGGCCGAGCGCTACCTGCGCGTGGCGCGCGAACAGCTCAAGATTCGCCACCCGGTTGATGCCGAGGTCTGCTGGCTGCTGGGCAAGATCCACCAGGATCGCAATGACGCCGCCGCGGCGATCTCCTTCTACCAGATCGTGCTGGTCAGCCATATCGACGCGGCGATTGCGCCCCTGGCGCGGCTGGGTCGCGGCGCGTCGCGGATCATGATTGGCCAGGATGATGCCGGCCTGACCGACCTGCACGATGTCACCCGGGAGCTGCTGGCCAAGTCTTCCCGTGCGAAGTTCAAGCCGGATGCCATCGCCGAGATGAAGAAGGCCGCGGCTCTCCTGGCCCGGCGCGAGAACTATTCGGCTGCACTGGATGTGCTGACCTACGAACAGGAACTGCTGGGCGGCCAGCCCGCCGGCGAGTTTTTCGCGCGCCTGGCGCTGGTCTACGAGCGCAAGGCCGATCAGGTGGAAAGCTCGCTGGCGGATGTGAACCAGGCCGAGCGCGTCAAGCGCCAGCAGCAGGTACGCGACCTGCGCATCAAGGCGGGCGATGCCCTGGTGGCCTACTCGCGGCTGCTGACGGTCGATGATGACAAGGCGTACGGCGATGCCATGTGGAAGGGGATCGACCTGTACGACCGGGCCGGCGATCTGCATCGTGTGATCGCGGCCCTGGAACTGTTCGTCGCCGAGCGCCCTGATGACCGGCTCGCCCCCGATGCCCTGCTGCGGCTGGGTCGGGCGTTCCAGGCTGCCGGCATGCTCGACAAGGCGATCGATGCCTATCAGCGCAACCAGTTCCGCTATCCCAAGAGCCTGGCGGCCGCCAAGAGTGCGGTGCCGCTGGCCCAGGCGTATATCGCCCGCGGCCCCGAGGCCTATGGCAAGGCCGAAGCCGTGCTGAGGGGTGTAATCGAGAACAACCCTCTGATGACGCCTGAGGCCGAGGAGTTCAAGCAGGCGCTTTTTGAGCTGGCCCACCTTTACTATCGCACCAACCGCTACGAAGAGGCGGTTGCCCGGCTGGAAGAGTGGACCCAGCGCTACCCCCGCGATGAGCGCCTGGGGCAGATGCTGTTTCTCATGGCCGACAGCTATCGCAAGAGCGCGGAGCTGTTGAATCTGCAGCTGGCCTCGGCCAGCCCCAATGATGCGCTAATGGATGCCAGCGAGGCCACCGCCGCCCGCCGCCAGCGCCTCGGCAAGGCCCGGGCGCTGTATGACCAGGTGGTGGACCTGTTCAGGGCCCAGCCTCCGGTGCGTGATCTGGACAAGCTGTACATGCGGCTCAGCCATTTCTACCGGGCCGACTGCCTGTATGACCTGGGGGATTACGAAGGCGCAATCAAGCTCTATGACGTGGCAGCCTTCCGTTACCAGGATGATCCATCTGCCCTCTCGGCCTACGTGCAGATCGTTAACGCCAACTGCGCCCTGGGCCGGATGGACGAGGCCCGCACCGCCAACGAGCGGGCCAAGTGGCTGCTGAGGCGGATGCCCAAGGAAGCGTTCGAGGATGGCACCTTCTCCATGCCCCGCCAGTATTGGGAGCAATGGCTGAAGTGGACCAGTGACGCCGGGATATGGTGAGCGGCGCTTGCCGAATGGCCGGAGTCGCATCCGCGCAAACAAGGGAATGAAAATGACCAATGCATCATTCGGCAGTCGGCAGTCCGCCTTCAGCGCTCGCCCTGGTGCCGGCGGCGGCGAATCCGCCCCGGCAGACCAGGATGCGGCCGTGATCACAGCGCTTGAGGAGCAGGTTGAGCTGTATCGCAGGCTGGCCAAGCTGGCCGAGTTGCAGCACGTGTATGTGCAGCAGGAGCAGACCGAGTCGCTGCTGGAGGTGCTGGCGCAGCGGCAGCAGTTGCTGGATGGCCTGTCTGAGCTGGAGCGAGTCGTGGCCCCAGCGCGCAAGCAGTGGGCCGGGTACGTCAGTCGGCTTGGCCCGGCGGAGCGTCCACGGGCGGAGGCGGCCATGAACGAGACCCGCCGGCTGCTGGAACAGATCACCACCGCCGATCGCAATGATGCGATGGTGCTGCAGCAGCGCAAATTGAACCTGGGTCGCCAGATCAACCAGGCTCGCGCTGCCCGGCAGGTGAATCGGACATATGCCACCGCCGCCTACGGGCAGCGTGCGGCGGCACTGGATGTCAGACAGGGGTGATGGAAAGAGGTAGCGCGCCACTGGCAACCAGCACCAAGGGAACCATGAGCACGACGCTCGCACAATCTCCGGTCACCCCCGCCCAGCGCATCGAAGAGCTGGGGCGGATCATCCTCGCCTACAGCGAAGTGACCGAAAAGCTCCAGCAGTCGCACGAGCGCCTGGAGCAGACGGTTCTGCGCCTGCGCGAGGAGCTGAGCGAGAAAAATCGCCTGCTGGAGCGCCGGAACCGGCTGGCCGCACTCGGCGAGATGGCGGCGGGCATGGCCCACGAGATTCGCAATCCGCTGGGCGGGATCCAGCTCTACGCATCGCTGCTGGCCCGGGATGTGGCGGATCGACCCGATTCGCAGCAACTGGTCGAGAAAATCCGGGCCGGCGTGCGGCGGCTGGAAGGCCTGGTCGGGCAGGTGCTGAACTTCACCCGCGATGTCCGCCCGACGATCGAGCCCACCGACCTGGCCGCGGTGATCGATGAGGCGGTGGAACTGGCCCGCCAGGTGCTGATCGAGCGCGGCGTGAGCTGTCGGGTTGAAGTGCTGCGGCCGCTGCCGGTGCGGATCGATGCCCGGCTGATGGGGCAGGCGGTGCTCAATCTCCTGCTCAATGCCGCCGAGGCGATGGACAGCGGCGGCACGGTGATCATCACCGCTGCGCCCGTGGAGGCGGGCGGGCAGTTCGTGATGGTGGTGGAGGATGATGGGCCGGGTCTGGAGGCCGATGTGATCGATCGCATCTTCAACCCGTTCTTCACGACCAAGGACACGGGAACGGGCCTTGGGCTGTCGATCGTTCATCGCATCGTCGAGGCTCATGATGGCAGTATCCGCGTCAGCAACCGCCCGGAAGGCGGGGCGCGGTTCGAGGTGAGGATTTGAAGCGGTGAGGTTTTGGAAGGGTGTCATTGGGTCACGGGTCAATTATCGCTGGCAGCAGGCGGTGACCACGATCGAATGACCGCGAGAGGAACGCCATGGCGCGAATACTGATTTGCGATGACCAGGAAATGATGCGCGACTCGCTGGCGGCCACGCTGGCGCGCGAGGGGCACGAGATCGTCGCCTGCGGCGATGGACAGATCGCCCTGCAACGCCTGGGCGCTGGCCGTTTCGATCTGCTCATCACCGATCTGAAGATGCCGAAGATGACCGGTATCGAACTGCTGGCGGAGGCCAAGAAGGTGCGGCCGGAGATGCCGGTGGTCCTGATGACCGCCTTTGCCACCGTGCAGACGGCGGTGGAGGCAATGAAGCTCGGCGCTTATGACTACATCCAGAAGCCGTTTGATGGGGATGAGATCAAGCTGCTGGTCGATCGCACGCTGGAGCACAGCCGGTTGATTCGTGAAAACCTGGCCCTGCGCAGCATGGTGGACCAGGCGGCGCCGCGGCCGCTCATCGGCTCGGGTGAGGCGATGCAGAGCGTGAAGGAGCAGATCGAGAAGGTCGCCCGCACCAGCGCCACGGTGCTGATCCGCGGTGAATCGGGTACCGGCAAGGAACTGGTGGCCCGCGCGATCCATCAGCAGTCCGATCGCCGGGAGCGGCCGTTCCTGGCGGTAAACTGTGCTGCACTCAGCGAAAACCTGCTGGAATCGGAGCTGTTCGGGCATGAGAAAGGCGCGTTCACCGGCGCTGATCGCATGCGGCGCGGCCGCTTCGAGCTGGCCGATGGGGGCACGCTGCTGCTGGATGAGATCAGCGAGATCGCACCCACGCTCCAGGCCAAGCTGCTGCGCGTGTTGCAGGAAAGCCAGTTCGAGCGGGTTGGCTCCAGCACGACCCAGAACGTGGATGTGCGGGTGATTGCCACCACCAACCGCGACCTGGAGGCGTGCGTGGATGAGGGCAAGTTCCGCGGCGATCTGTTCTACCGCCTGAACGTAGTGCCGATCGAGTTGCCCCCCCTGCGCCAGCGGCTGGAAGACATCCCGGAACTGTGCCGGCACTTCCTGCACCAGATCGCCCGGCGCACCAACACGGTCTTCCGTCATATCGAGCCGGAAGCGGTGCGCCTGTTGCAGCGCTACAACTGGCCGGGCAACGTGCGCGAACTGCAGAACATCATCGAGCGGGCCACCGTGCTGGAGAGCGAGCCCGGCGTGATCCGCGCCCAGACCCTCGAGCCATGGCTCAAGATGCGGCCGATCGCATCCTTTGATGCACTGGCAGGCAAGCCGCTGGCGGATGTGGAAAAGCAGGTGATCCTCAGCACGCTCGAGCAGTTCCGCGGCCACCGCATCCGCACCGCCCAGGCACTGGGCATCGGCGTGCGTACGCTGGGAATGAAGCTCAAGAAGTGGAAAGAGGAGGGCGAACTGGTGGAAGCGTGATTCCGGCGAGGGATGCAGGGCACAGGATGCCTGGCAGTTTGCCCGCGTTTCATCCTGCAACCTGCATCAACGGCCGCTGGCAGCTTTTGCGCGTGAGGCGCAAAAACTGCGCGTCGGCGTGCGTGAGGGCAGGTCATTTCCAGCAGATTTTCCGCTGGCACGCGGTTTGACGAGGTGAGGCGATGGCGTTCGTAAGTCGGCTGTTGAATCAGGGCAACGCGCCGCTGATCGAGCAGATGCTCAAGTTCAGCGCGGCCCGGCACAAGCTACTGGCAGAGAACATCGTCAATGCCAGCACGCCCGGCTATGTTCAAAAGGACCTGTCGGTGGCGGGCTTCCAGAAGCTGCTGCGGGAACGGGCTGCGGCCCGCCGCAGTGCGCCGCCGGGATCGGTGGGCTTTGGCGACATCGAGGGCGAGCTGACGAGTCCGCGCTGGGGCATCCTGTTTCACGACCGCAACAACCGATCGATGGAACACCTGATGACCGAGCAGACCAAGAACGCCCTGATGCATCAGATGGCCATCGAGCTGCTGCGAAAGCAGTACGCATCGCTGGAAAATGCCTTGAAGGAACGGATTGGGTAACGCAAGCTGCCGGTTTCGCACCGGGTGCGGGCTGGCAGCTGACAACCGGCAACGGATATGTTTGACGTCCTGGACATCGGAGCAAGTGGCCTGGTGGCGCAGCGTGTGCGAATGGACACGATCGCGCAGAACATCGCCAACATCGGCACCACCCGCAATGCCAAAGGCGAGGCGGTGCCGTATCGGCGCCGATTCGTGCTGCTGGAAGCTGCGCGCAACAAGACGGGCGCGCCGGGTGTGCGCGTCAGCAAGATCGGTATCGACAAAGGTCCCTTCCGGCGCGAGTACCGTCCCGAGCATCCCGATGCGATTCAGGAGGGACCGAACAAGGGATATGTCATGATGCCCAACATCGATCTGGCCACTGAGATGGTCAATGCGATCGAGGCCTCGCGTGCATATGAGGCGAATATCACGATGATGGAGACGACCAAGGCGATGCTGAATGCTTCGCTGCGACTGCTGGCGTAGGGAGGTGGCAGGTGATGGGTGATGAGCGGAAGGCTCCATCCATCACCTGTCACTCATCACCATGAACATCGACACCAACCTCAATATCGGGAAGGCTCCGGGCGCAGGATCGCCCGGCAAGATCACCGGTAACGGCCAAGCGGGTGGAACCAGCTTCGCCGACATGCTCAAGGACAGCATCAATGAGGTCGCCCGGCTCCAGCAGGATGCCAGCCAGGCGGTGGAGGATCTGGTCACCGGCAAGACCGAGGATGTGACCGGCGTGATGACAGCCATGGAAAAATCGGATATCGCGTTCAAGACGCTGCTGGCAATCCGCGCCAAGCTGATGGACGCATACGAGGAGATCAAACAGATCAGCGTGTAGGGAAGGACCTGGCGTTCAGGCTGTGCTGACATCTGAACGCTAAACGCTGAACCTTCCCAGCGCCCGGCGGAGCCGGGCGCATCCGTCGCCAGGAGGGCGAGCCATGAATGTTCTGAAAACACAGATCGAACGCATTCAGCAGCAGTTGGCCGGCCTGAGCGTCAGCCAGAAGATGCTCACTGCCACCCTGGTGGCCATCATGGTGATGACCCTGTTCTGGTGGGCGCGCTATGCCGGCGAGCCGGAAATGGTCGTGCTGCTGGACATGCAGATGGCCGATGTGGACCTGGCCCGCATCCCCGATCATCTGCGCGCCAAGGGCATCCCCTCCAAGGTCGTCGGCAAGCAGATTTACGTGCCGGCCGACAAGCATGCGCTGGCCCTGGCCGATCTGGGTTACTCGCGCCTGCTGCCCAAGAACACGGCCAGTGCCTTCGATGGCATCCTGGCCAAGATGAACATGTTCGACTCGCCCGACAAGCAGCGGGCGATGTGGAACGAGGCCAAGCAGGCCCGCCTCAGCCAGATCGTCAGCAACTTCGAGGGTGTTGCCGATGCCACCGTTCTGATCGAGGCGGGCATGCGGCGCGGTATCGGGGTGAACCAGCTTGATCCCCGCGCCACCATCAACATCTCGATGATGCCCGGCGTCAAGCCGACCAGCCACCTCGTGAATGCCGCCGCCGATCTGGTTGTCGGCGCCCAGCAGGGGCTGAAGCACAGCGATGTGCGGGTCATCATCGATGCCAAGCCCTATCGTCCCACCGTCGCCGATGGGGAGTTCGCCGCCAGTGGGGCTGCCCAGTTCGAGCAGCAGATCGCCGCCGAGCAGTACTACGCCAACAAGATCCAGCAAAGCCTCTCGTTCATGCCCGGCGTGATCGTGGCGGTGCATTGCCAGGTGAACAACAAGATCACCCAAACGCAGACGCACACGATCGACAAGGACAAGTTCCTGCAAATGCTCCGGACCAGCGAGACCACGCTGGAGGAAACCAGCACCAGCGAGCCGTCGCAGATGGAGGCCGGCGCAGTGAGCAATACCGGCCTGGCGCTGGAGGAGACGCCACCTGCGGGCCCGAGCAGCACGGCCATGGTCGAGCAGACGCGCGAATCCTACGACAACGACTGGGATCGCGAGGACCGGATCATCAAGGATCCCGGCGGTGATGTGACCGTGCTCGGCGCATCGATCCGCCTGCCGCGCAGCTACTGCGTGCAGGTCTACCAGTCGCGCTATGGCCGCGACAAAACCCCGGACGAGTCGGCCCTCGACGCCATCCTGCAGGAAGAGATGGAGACCGCGCGCAACGCCGTGCGCACCATCACGCAGGTGCCGCCGGAAAACATCTCCGTGGCTCTCTATCACGACATTCTGCCTGAAGAGGTCACCGCGCCGCAGACGGCCACCGCCGGCCTGCCCATGGGTCTCGGCTCGCATGCCCGCGAGATTGCCATCGGCGGCCTGGCGATCATCAGCCTGTTTATGGTCATGATGATGGTGAAGAAGAGCAGCCCGGCGCCGGTGGCGGCCGTGCCGATGGATGATTCACCCACGCCGCAGCTTCCCACCGGCGAGGATCTGGCCGGCGAGGTGGGCGAGGGCGATCCGCTGCTGGATGGGATGGAACTGGATGAGGATGCCGTCCGTGCCCAGCAGATGATCGGCCAGGTGCAGAACATGGTGAAGGAAAATCCCGATGCCGCGGCCCAGTTGGTCAAGCGGTGGTTGAATCGAGCATAAGGAAGTAGGCCTTAAGCGGCGGACCGTAGCAGTGAAACCATCACTGCTCACTGGAACCCGACGATGGGCAACTCAGTTCCATGAGCAAGTCTGCTGGAGAACTCGCGGGGGTGCGTAAGGCGGCGGTGCTGCTGCTGTCGCTGGAGCAGGAGCAGGCGGCTGAGATCCTTAAGCGCCTGCCGCCGGAGGCGGTGGAAGAAGTTTCGCGCGAGATCGCCTCGCTGGGGGAGATCTCGATGAGCGCGCGCAAAGATGTCTTTAGTGAGTTCTATAACCAGGCGCTGGCCAACAGCTACCTGAGCGAAGGGGGCCTGGAGTACGCCAAAAGCCTGCTGAAAAAGAGCCTCAGCGATCAGGATGCCGACCGCATCATCAAGCAGGTGACCCAGCAGGTGCAGACAACGCCTTTCAGTTTCCTCCAGAAGGCGGAAAGCGAAAACCTCCTGACATTTATCCAGGATGAGCACCCGCAGACCATCGCGCTGATCCTGGCCCACCTGCCCAGCCAGAAGGCCAGCGAAATCCTGGTCGGGCTGCCCAGCCAGAAGCAGATCGAGGTGGTCAAGCGCGTGGCCAACATGGAGCAGACCAACCCCGAGGTCATCAAGGAAGTGGAACGCGGGCTGGAGCACCGCCTGTCCGATATCGTCAGCCAGACCTTCGAGAAGGCCGGCGGTGTCGATACCGTTGCCGAAATCCTCAACCTTGCCGACCGTTCGACAGAAAAAGGCATCATGGAGGGGCTGGAGGCCGAGGACCCGGACCTGGTCGAGCAGATCCGCCGGCTCATGTTCGTCTTCGAAGACATCCTGCTGGTCAACGACAAGGGAATCCAGTCGGTGCTGAAGGAAGTGGACAACGAGGAGCTGGCCCTGGCGCTGAAGACCGCCAGCGACGAACTGAAGAACAAGATTTTCAAGAATATGTCCGAGCGGGCCGCCCAGCTCATCCAGGAGGACATGGAATACATGGGGCCCGTGCGCGTCAGCGATGTGGAACAGGCCCAGCAGAAGATTGTGGATATCGTGCGCCGCCTCGAAGACGCCGGCGAAATCATCATCGCCGGCCGCGGCGGAGAGAAGGAGATGGTCGTCTAGGAGCCGTTGCCACCGGCCATTGGCGGCTCGCCGGTGGCTGGGGCGCAAGAGGCCCTTGCCCAGGCAAGCCGCGTACATGGCAGTGCATTGCGGCACGTAACAAATGACCTGTGATCAGTGAGATCCCATGGGTTTGCATCCCATCATTCGCGCTTGCACCGGTGCGGCATGCATGCTGGCGCTGCTGGCAGGGACCGGGGGTTGTGCGACTCGGGCGGGCCGGGTTGAGCATCGACTGCCGGCGGCGGCACATGTGGCACTGGAAGAGGCGAATCGCGATTTCACCTGCGCGGGCCGGCCGATTCACCCCGGGCTGGTGCATGAGTTTGAAGGATGGCTCTCCGATGGGGGGCCAATCACACTGGCGGTCGATGTCCGCGCTGCCTGCTGGAG
Source organism: uncultured Tepidisphaeraceae bacterium (assembly GCA_964398315.1). Classification (GTDB taxonomy): domain Bacteria; phylum Planctomycetota; class Phycisphaerae; order Tepidisphaerales; family Tepidisphaeraceae; genus JADLCB01. The sequence goes on from CAYNMV010000003.1 coordinate 151,017, forward strand.
CGATGAGTATCCCGACAGCGTGATAACAGCACGCGATGGCCGCGTGAGCTACGAGGTGCCGGGCACCTCGCCAGCCGAGTGGTATGCGTATGAGCACATGGGCCGGCTTGCCAATGGCACGCACGTCCTGCGCACGGTGTGGTCCGGCGGCGGATCAGGGCGATTCGTCAATCTCCTGCTGGTGCGGTTGCACATCGAGCCCGCCCCGGCCGAGGCTGGATCACCAGATTACCGCCTGGTCATGAGCGTACAGCGCAGTGTCCCACTGGGCGATCGTCATGCCGGCGCCATTCGCGTGCGGGGTGATCGCGTGATCGTAGAGCCTTCAGCGCGCCTGGGTGATCGGGAACCGATGGTCATCCACGCAGATTGGTAGAAAACGATGGGCCTGATCAAATCCAGCAATGCCCCGACCAACGCCGTGCCGTTCTCAATGAAAGATGTTGAGACAACGGCCAAGCAGATGCTGCTGCGCGCCCGGCAGCAGGCGGATCAACTGCTGGCGGCCGCCCAGGCACAGGGTGAAGCGCTCAAGCAGCAGATGCACGCTGAAGGCCTGGCCGAGGGGCGCAAAGCCGGATACGAGCAGGGGCTGGCCGAGGGGCGGGCGCAGGGACTGGAACAGGCGCTGGCTGAGCATCGTCAGCAACTGAGCGACCTGCATGCCGCCCTGACCGAGGCACTGGGGCAGGTTGAGCAGTCGCGGCAGGAACTGGCGTGTGCTGCCCTGTCCGAGGTGGTTGCGCTGGCGGCGGCGATTGCCCGCCGGGTGACCAAGCGCCAGGCATTGATCGATCCGCAGGTGCTGGAGGAAAACGTCGCCGAGGCGATGCGGCTGGTGATCCATGGTGCGGATTTGCGCCTGGTGATCCACCCGGCCCAGAAACAGACAATGGAGCAGATGCTGCCCAGGCTTGCCCTGGAATGGCCGGCCTTGCAGCACGCACAAATCGTGGAAGATCCAGCCATTCACCCCGGCGGCTGCCGGCTGATGACGGCTCGTGGTGAGATTGATGCCGATATCGAAGGACAACTGGATCGCGTTATCGCCGAACTGCTGCCAGAGCAGGACAGCGCATAGGAAGATGGATCTTGCCTGCCCCTGGGCGGGGCGGGTTGCTTTGCATGGCTGTGAGTGATGCCAACCTCTCTCCCTCCCGGCTGCTCGCCGCGCAGTTTGATGCGGTCGAGATGGCCATGCCGCTGCGCGCGGTGGGGCAGGTGTCGGCCATCTCCGGGCTGACCATCGAGGCGGTTCAGTTGCCGGTGCCGCTGGGAGCGCTGTGCCGGATTCACTCGATGGGCGGGCGCACCAGCACCGCCGAGGTAATCGGCTTCCAGGCAGACCGCACGCTGTTGATGCCCCTGACATCGCCGGCCGGTGTGGCGCGGGGGGATCGGATTGAGAACCTCACCGCCGCGCCGCGCATCTGGTGCTCGGAGCAGTTGCTGGGGCGCGTGCTCAACGGCTTTGGGCAGCCGATGGACGGCAAGGGTCCGCTGCCGCTGGCCGAGTCGCGCCGAATTGATGCCAAGAGCCCGGCACCCCTCGATCGCACCAACATCCGTGAGCCCATCTCCACCAGCGTGCGCGCCATCGATGGCCTGCACACCTGCGGCCTGGGCCAGCGCATGGGGATTTTCTCGGGTCCGGGCGTGGGCAAGAGCACGCTGATGGCCTCGATCTCCCGGCATACCAGCGCTGATGTGTCGGTTATCGCCCTCATCGGCGAGCGCGGGCGCGAAGTACAGGAGTTTCTCGAGCACAGTCTCGGCCCGGAAGGGCTGGCGCGCTGTGTGGTGATCGTCAGCACCAGTGATGATCCGCCGTTGCTGCGCGTGCGCGCGGCCAAGGTTGCCTGCACCATCAGCGAATACTTCCGCGACCGCGGTGCCAATGTGCTGCTGCTGATGGACTCGCTGACCCGCATGTGCCAGGCCCAGCGCCAGATCGGCCTGGCGGCCAAGGAGCCGCCGGCCACCAAGGGCTTCCCCCCGAGTGTCTTTGCGCTGATTCCCGAGATCCTCGAACGTGCCGGCAAGACCGCCACCGGCTCGATCACGGGTTTCTACACCGTGCTGGTTGAGGGCGATGACTTCAATGAGCCGATTCCCGACGCCGTCAAGGGTATCACCGATGGCCACCTGTGGCTCAGTCGTGACCTGGCCAATCGCGGCCACTTCCCGGCCATCGATGTGCTGCAAAGCATCAGCCGTGTGCGCGGCGATGTGATTGATCCGGATCACGCCCGGGCAGCCCGGCGCATCCTGTCGCTCTGGGCTGTCTACCAGGACATCGAGGACCTGGTGAACATCGGCGCGTATGTCCCGGGTGTGAATGTCGAGTTTGACCTGGCGGTGCAGGCCCGGCCCAAGATCGTGCAGTTCCTGCAACAGGAGCCGAGCGATCCATCGAACCTGGAACGATCGCGCAAGCAGGTACTCGATCTTGCGGCATGGATCGAGCAGATGGAGAAAGTCCTGAAGGCGCAGGCAGCCAAGGGCGTGAAAACGCCCGCCGCGACCGTAGCGCGGGTTGGATGAGCAGTAAAGAGATGTCCAAAGGCGGTGGCCGCTGACGAAAGGTGGCAACGGATGACCGATGCATGACAGCAGGCCGCATTCTGCAGACTGCATCGTTTACCCTGAATTATGGCACGGTTTCGCTTCAACCTCGAAGGTGTCCTGAAGCATCGGCTGTATGTCGAGCGCGAAAAGCAGCGCGCGCTGGCTGAATTGCAGGGGCAGATGGCGGCCTTGCGGGCTGAGCTGGCGGAGATCGACAACACCGTTCGCCAGAGCACCGAAGACCTGCGCAACAGCCACCTGACCGGCCGACTGAACATGGGTTTCCTGGCGGCCCATCGCCGCTTTGTCGCCGGCATGCAGTCCAAGGCGATGGACGTGGTGCAGAAGATGGCCCGGCTCCAGGTGCAGGTGGAAGAGGCCCAGCGCGCGCTGGCCGATGCGGCCAGGAACCGCAAGATCATGGAGAAACTCAGAGAAAAGCAGTTTGAACGCTGGCGTGCCGAGCAGGCGAAGAAGGAAGCGGCCGCGCTGGATGAGGTGGGCATGCAGTTGAGCCGATCGAGCGATTGATGCAGATGCATGATCACGCCGCCCAGCGGGTCGTGTTCTGCATGATGCACCCGTTGCCGGTTCATCAGTCAGCCGTTGCCCCGAACGTGCAGGACCCATGAAGAAGCTACTGAACACCATTATCTGTGTCCTGGCGCTGAACTTCCTTGCGGTGGCAGGTGGGGTGGGGTGGCTGGTGTATGCCGGGCACCTCGATCGCGAGCGCATCGCACTAATGCGCGATATCCTGTTCCCGCCGCCGCCGGTGGAGGAAGCCGCACCCGAGCCGCCACCCGCAACCCGCCCGGTGAATCCGCTGGATGAGCTGCTTGCGCGGTACACCGGCTTTTCCACCGCCGAGAAGCTGGAGCAGGCCCAGCACGCGTTTGATGCGCAGATGGCGCAGCTCGAGCGGCGGCGGGAGGAACTGGCCGCGCAACTGGTCACCATCAACCAGGCCCGCCAGCAACTGGCGCTGGATCGCCAGAAGCTCGCGCAGGAAGAGGCCGCGCTGCGCGCCCGCCAGGAGGAGGCCGAGCGGCTGGCCAATGATGAGGGCTTCCAGGACAGCCTGGCGCTGTATCAGTCGATGCCGAGCCGGCAGGTCAAGCAGGTGTTCATGGGGCTGGATGACCCGACCGTGATCCGCTATCTGCAGGCGATGCCGCCGCGTGTGGCAGCGCGAATCGTAAAGGAATTCAAGTCGCCGGAGGAAATCAGCCGAATACAGCGGTTGATGGAGCAGATGCGCCAGGCGGAGTCTGCGCCGACTTCTCCGCCGGGCGCGACCGTGTCCACGGAAGGACCCTGATGCCCGCGACGCTTGTTGCCAACCTACTCCCGTCCGCTCGGTCTCCCCGAACCGCCCAGCGCTCGAGTTCAGCCGCCCCCGGTGCCCCCGGCGATGATTTTGTCGCCGTACTGAGCGAGGCCCGTCAGGCCGATCGCCCGATCGCCCGCACCCCCGAGCCAGCCGCACCGCAGCAGCCCAGGCGTGCTCAGAGTGCTGCCGGCGACAAGGCGGCCGAGGCCAGGCGGTCCCGCGATCGGCAGGCACAGCCCACCGATACAGCCGATCAGCCCACGCCAGCGGCACACACCAGTGAATCGACCGCGGAAGATGAAGTGTTGCTGCCGGCAGTCGATGAAACGCCGTCGGTGGATGTGGTGACCGAGCCGGAACTGGCCGACGATGAGCCAGACGACCTCGCACTGGCGGAGGCGGCCATTGATCCAGCACTGCTGCCACTGCCGCAGGCACTGGACATGGCTGCGGTGGAGGGTGAAACAGTCGCCGATGAGTCGCAGGCCGATGCGCCGACAGCGCAGGCCGCGCCACAGCCGGTACCGGCGCGCCTGCGCATCGTGCCCAAGGCGGCCGAAGAGCAGGCTGCCCCGGAAGGTGCGGTTGAAGATGGAGCGGAGACTCCGCAGCAGGAATCTGCGGCCATTGATCTGAGCGAGCTGGGGGAGGCGGAGATGGAGGATCTGGCCGCGCCCGAGAAGCCGGTCATTCTGCCACAGGGCGCAGCGGCGGGATCATCTGCCCGCACACAGCAGGCCGCGGCCACCACGCCCGCCCGCACGCCCCAGGAGATGGCGGCGGGAGAGGCCCTGCCGGCCACCGCGCAGGAGCAGCCAGCGCAACGGGATGGGCAGGACACATCCAACGGGACGATGCAACGGCCACCCACCAGCGCGGCCCCGGAAGCCCTGGTGGCCGATGAAGCGCCGACGGAGGCATTCGACACGAAACTGGACAGCACAGATCCACCCTCAACCGAGCCATCCTCCGCCGGCGGTGAGGGTGCAACGGCCCGCACACAGCAGACCCTCGAGCGCCCGGTTGTCCGGCACGAAGCCCCTGCACCGCTGCGCCAGTTCGTCCAGGAAAATCACGAGCGGATCGTCAACGCCGTGCGCACGCAGATTCTGCCGAATGGCGGATCGATGCAGATCCGGCTCTCGCCCGGCGACCTGGGGCAGATGCAGATCACCGTGCAGGTGGTGGATGGCGCTCTCTCGGCCACGTTCCTTACCAGCAGCGATGATGCCACCCGCCTGCTCAGCCACAGCCTCACGCAGCTCAAGAGCGCCCTGGAAACCCAGGGCGTCAATGTCGAGCGCATCCAGGTGGCGCAGGCCCCGCGCGAGCCGCACGCAGCGCGCCATGATGATGGCCAGCCGCAACAGCGCGACAACCCCTCCCGCCAGCAGCAGCAGGAAACCATGCAGCAGGAACAGCAGCGCCGGCATCTCCTGAACCGCATGTGGCAGCGCATGGTCGACGGCGGTGACCCGCTTGACCTCGTAGCGTAGCGCTGGCCGCCTCCGGGCTGGTGAAGCACAAATAGCCGGTGATGGATGCTTGTATTTGACCGTGGCCCAGTCGTGCTGTCTGATGGGATGCGATGTGGCGACTTGTGGTGTTGATCGCGCTTGCGCCGGCGGTGCTGCTGGGACAGACAACCCGGCCGGCGGCCGGTGAGCTGCGCATTGCGCTGATGACCATCGGGCCGGGGCCGGCGGCCTACGAGAAGTTCGGGCATAACCAGATCTGGGTCCACGATCCCATCGCCGGAACCGACATCGCCTACAACTACGGCGTCTTCGACTTCGAGCAGGAAAACTTCATCTGGCGGTTTATCCAGGGGCGGATGCTCTACCGCTGCGAGGCGGTCGATGCCGGGTGGATCAGCAAGGCATACCGGGAAGCATACCCGGATCGGGCCCTGCATCTATCGGCTGACCAGTGGCTGGCGCTGGATTACATCGCGCAGGGACGGGCGGTGTGGGTGCAGGAACTGGACCTGCTGCCGGATCAGGCGCGGGCGCTGGCCGATTTCCTCGCGTGGAACGCCCGGCCGGAGAATAACCAGTACCGCTACGACTATTACCGCGATAACTGCTCCACCCGCGTGCGCGACGCCCTGGACCGTGATGATGTGCTGGGCGGGCGCATCGCCCAGCACCTGCGGGGCCAGCCGACAGGGACGACCTATCGCTGGCACACCCGGCGGCTGACACGCGTGGATCTGCCGCTGTACGCCGGCCTGTACGCGGTGCTGGGCCAGCCCGTGGATGAGCCGATCGACGCCTGGGAGGAAACGTTCCTGCCGCTGAAGCTGATGGAACGGCTGCGGGAAGTGGAGATCGTCGACACGGCAGGCAATGCGCGGCCGCTGGTCAGGCGGGAGTATGAGCTCTATCCGGCCAATCCGTCGACCGAAGCGCTGGTGCGGATCGAGCCCGAGTCGCCGCCCAGGACGTTCTGGTTTGGAGCGCTCATGCTGGGGGTGTTCCTGGGGACGCTGATCGCGGCGATAGGGCGGCTCAGCCCACGGCACAGAACCGCGCAAATCCTGATGGCTGTGCTGATCGGGGGCTGGTCGCTGCTGGCGGGGGTTGGCGGGGCAATCGGGACCTGGGCGTGGTTTACCGATCACACCGTGGCGTACTGGAATGAAAACTGGCTGCAATGCAACCCGTTGTCGCTGGGGCTGGTGGTGGTCGGGCCGTGGGTGGCGATCACACGGCCGCATCGCCGACAGGAGGGCACGGCCCAGGGCGGCTGGCGGGTGTTTGGCGTGGCGTACTGGCTCAGTGCCGCGGTGGTGGGCTTGAGCGTGCTGGGGCTGATCGGGCAGGTGCTGCCGGGGATGGACCAGGTGAACGGCGAGGTGCTCTGCCTGACGGTGCCGATGCACCTGGGCGTGTTTGCCGCCATCCGGGCACGCGGCCGGCGGCTGGGTGCGATGGAGCCGGCAGCATCGCCGCAGGCGGCGGGTGCGCTTGATTCGGCCGGCGGTGGGGCGGATAATCGGGTGCGATGAACCATCGTCCGGTCCTTATGATGGCGATGCGCTAGGGGCATCAGGGTTCGGAACCCGAATGCTGAGCGTCCTCTGGCCTACGTTGCGCATCATGGGATGGCACGATGGTTTTTCCTTTGATTGCGGGGGGAGCGCGGCGGCACCGCTGCCGCTGAAGATGAGACGAGCAATGGCGAAGACTTTTTATATCACGACACCCATCTACTACCCCAACGCCGAGCCTCACCTGGGGCACGTGTACACCACCATCTGCGCCGATGCGGTGGCGCGGTATCACAAGCTCAAGGGGGATGACACCTGGTTTCTCACCGGCACCGATGAGCACGGGATCAAGATGGTGAAGACGGCTGAGTCGCAGGGCACGACACCGGCCGAACTGGTTGAGCGGAACGTGCCGATCTTCACCAGCCTGTGGCGCGAGCTGAAGATCTGCAACGATGACTTCATCCGCACCACCTCCGATCGCCACAAGGCGGGGGTCAAGGCGATTGTCGAGAAGATGCTCGCCAATGATGACATTTATCTCGGCTCATATGAAGGATGGTATGACGAGGGGCAGGAGGAGTTCGTCACCGAGACGGCGGCCAAGGAGCAGGGCTACAAGTCGGCTGTCTCGGATCGGCCGCTGGTGCGCTACAAGGAGCCGACTTACTTCTTCCGCCTGAAAAAATACGCCGCCCAGGTGCAGCAGCACATCGAGCGCCATCCCGAGTTCATCCAGCCCGAGGCCCGGCGCAACGAGGTGCTGAGCAAGCTGAAGGCGGGGGTTGAGGACCTGTCGATCAGCCGGGCGACGCTGAAGTGGGGCATTCCGCTGCCGCATGACCCGGAGCACGTGATCTACGTCTGGATCGATGCGCTGAGCAACTACATCACCGCCCTTGGGTATGGGCAGAACGATGATGCCCGCTACCGCAGGTACTGGCCGGGCGTGCACCTGATCGGCAAGGAGATCCTCTGGTTCCACACGGTTTACTGGCCGGCGATGCTGCTGAGCATCGGCGAGCCGCTGCCGAAGCAGGTCTTCGCCCATGGCTGGTGGACGGCCGAGGGCAAGAAGATGAGCAAGTCGATGGGCAACTTCATCGACCTCGAGAAGCTACGAGCGGTGATTCGCGATTACAGCCTGGATGCCCTGCGCTACTACCTGCTCACGGCGGCGCCGTTCGGCAATGACCTGAACTGGACGGATGCGGATTTTCATAAATCCTTCAACGAGCTGGCCAACGTGGTGGGCAATTGCCTGAACCGCGTGCTGAAGATGACCGGCAAGTATCGCGGCGGTGTGCTGCCGCCCGCCACGCCGCTGGAGCAGATCGACTTTGACCTGGAAGCGCGTTCCACCGCGCTGGTGGGGCAGGTGGAAGCGGCGTATGAGTCGATCGAACTGCAACAGGCCGCGTGGCTGCCGATCGAGCTGGCGCGGGCGACCAACGGATACATCGATGCCACCGAGCCGTTCAAGCTGGCCAAAGACGAATCGAAGCGCGAACGGCTGGACACGGTGTTGAATCTTGCCTGCCAGGCGATCTACCGGGCACTGGTCGCGTTGCTGCCGGTGCTGCCGGAGAAAGCGGCCGACGGGCTGCGGCAGCTCGGGGTATCGATCGAGGGCAAGACACTGGAAGCGCTGTTTGCCGAGCCACTCCAGCCCGGCCACCAGCTTGGGGAAGGCTCCCCGTTGTTCCCGAAAATCGAGGCGAAGAAGTAGGTGGAGCGGGCGCGGCCGGCTTGGCCAAACCGGCCGGTGTGACTACTATCGCCCCTTCTCACTTGCGCAGGAGAGGCCAAGTTACGCATGACTGATACGATGACAGACGTTTCCGCGCCCGCCATGGCCGGCGAGGGCATGCCCCAGGTTGACAAGCCACGGCACCACACCGATGGGCCGCTGCGCCGTGAACGCCGCAAGGTGCACAAGGTTTCGATCGTGATCCCCGTCTACAACGAGCAGGACACGGTGCAGGAACTGGTGGAGCTGGTGGTACGTGCGCCCCTGCCCGGTGGACTCGAGCGCGAGATCATCTGCGTCAACGACTGTTCCAAAGACAACACGAAAGAGCGGCTCGATGCGCTGCCGGCGATGTTCCCGGACTGCCCGTTCCAGATCGTTCACAAGCCACAGAACCAGGGAAAGGGCGCAGCCCTGCGGGATGGGTTCAGGCTGGCAACCGGCGATGTGATCCTGATCCAGGATGCCGATCTGGAATACGATCCGAACGATTACCGCAAGCTGCTCCAGCCGATCGTGGAGGACCGGGCCGATGTGGTCTACGGCTCACGCTTCATCGGCGAGCCGCATCGGGTGCTCTACTTCTGGCATACGGTGGGGAACAAGTTTCTGACAATGCTCAGCAACATGTTCACCAACCTGAACCTGACGGACATGGAAGTCTGCTACAAGGTCTTCCGCAAGTCGGTGCTGGATCGGATCGACCTGGTCTGCGATCGCTTCGGCTTTGAGCCGGAGGTGACGGCCAAGATCGCCAAGCTCCGCCCGCGCATCCGCATCTTCGAGGTGGGCATCAGCTACTACGGCCGCAGCTACGAAGAAGGCAAGAAAATTACCTGGAAGGATGGAATCAAGGCCATCCTGACGATCATCCGATTTGGAATAGGCAACCGATAGGAAGTTTTGGCATGCGAATGTCAGTGCCCAGGCCCGCCCGACCAGCCCGGCCCAGGACGCGATGCCATGACTGAACCCTGAACACCAGACTCCAAACGCCAAAAACCTATGCGTATCCTCATTTCCGGCGGCGCCGGTTTTCTCGCCTCCCACCTGACTGACCTGCTCCTGGAGCAGGGCCACCAGGTCATTGGCATCGACAACTACATCACCGGCAAGCGCGAGAACATCGCCCACCTGAAAGGCGCTGCCGGCTACAGCTTCATCGAGCATGATGTGATCCAGCCGCTGGAGATCGACGGGCCGATCGACCGCATCTACCACATGGCCAGCCCGGCCAGCCCCATCGGCTACGTGAAGCACCAGATCGCCACGCTGAAGGTCAACAGCCAGGGCACGTGGAACCTGCTGGAACTGGCCGAGCGGAAGGGGGCGCGCTTCCTGATGGCCAGCACCAGCGAGTGTTACGGCGATCCGGCGGTCCATCCGCAGCCCGAAAGCTACTGGGGCAATGTCAACCCGATCGGCATGCGCAGCATGTACGATGAAGCCAAGCGCTTCAGCGAGGCCTGCACCATGGCCTACCACCGCGAGCGCGGCGTGGATACCCGCATCATCCGCATCTTCAACACCTACG